>JAEZGH010000161.1 GCA_023417065.1 Bacteroidota bacterium | reverse complement strand
GTCCTGCACCGGCTTGCTGAACAATTGTAACAAATAACCTTCATCGTCGCGGTCCACCAGTATGCCCAGTTCTTTCAGCGGCTCCAGGTCCTCATCAATTTTACCCACACGGTCAATTAAATCGTCGTAATAGGAGGTAGGCACCTGCAAAAACTCTACGCCGCGGCTTTTAAGCTCAGTTACGGTCTTTACAATATCAGCTGTAGCCAGGGCCACGTGCTGCACGCCTTCGCCATCCCAAAACTCCAGGTACTCTTCCACCTGCGATTTCTTTTTGCCTTCTGCCGGTTCGTTGATGGGGAATTTTACATACCCGTTTCCATTGGAGACAACTTTCGACATCAGCGCGCTGTATTCCGTAGAGATGTCCTTGTCGTCGAACGTGATAAGCAACTTGAACCCCATCACCCGTTCGTAGAAGTCGACCCACGTATTCATCTTGCCGAGCTCAACATTTCCGACGCAATGATCGATGTATTTCAGGCCGATGGGCTGCACGTCGACAGTGGAAGACCGCGCCTGATAGCCAGGCAAAAATGGTCCGCGGTAATTCTTGCGTTCCACAAAAGTATGGATCGTTTCGCCATAAGTTCGGATGGACGACACCACTACTTCACCGTGTTCGTCCTGGAATACGCTAGGTTCAACCACGCCTTCCGCGCCGCGGCTTACCGTTTCGTGGTATGATTTCCGGGCGTCGTCGACCCAGAGGGCCAGGACTTTCACGCCGTCGCCGTGAAGGGCGACGTGCCGGGCGATATCAGAATCCGGTGTCAGGGGTGAGGTAAGCACGAACCGGATTTTGTTCTGCTGGAGCACATAGGAAGCCCGGTCGCGAAGACCGGTTTCCGGCCCGGCATAAGCCACGAGCCTGAATCCGAGGGTATGTTGATAGAAGAGTGCGGACTGTTTGGCGTTTCCAACCCAAAATTCGATAAAGTCCGTCCCGTTCAAAGGGAGAAAATCCGTTTGCATAGGTCAATGAGTTATTGACCAAAAATAGAAACTTGCAATGATTCAGCGGAAACGTTTTCGGAATTGTTTCACTCGCCCTTCAGTTTCGGATAAACTTTGCTTCAAAAAGGTGACCATTTGATTCTTTTTTGCCAATTTGGAGCCCGAAATTTGAATAACGTTTCTCCCATGGACATAAAAGCCCTAGACAACGACTTACAGGCTATCGAAAAAAAACAGGCTGAACTCGCCAAGCTGGATTACAATAATCCCAAGTACGACGATATCGAAGAAGAACTCCATGACATGGAGGACGACTTCCAGGATAAGTATGGCGATTACCTCGAGAGTGCCTTGCAGGATGTCCATGACCAGCTATGCCCTGATAACGATGTGCTACTTCCCATCGCGTATGTAGGGAAGGGCGTTATCGTGGAGGTTGACAAATATCCCGGCAAGGACACTAAGCTCTCACTCGTGAGCAACCCCACACGCATTATCCTCACCGTCGGCAAAACGGAAGAGGTAGTCTGGACGGCGAAATGATTTCTGACTCCTGATCCCTGATTTCACATTTCTGATTAGCGTGAAGATGCGTCGTGCCGATTGATTTCTTGGTAGAGAGAAGGTTTAAGTTTCAGGTTCAGGGTTCAGTGGAGGATTCCGGTCATTGTAACGCTCTCTGCTCCGTGAAGGAGAAATGATGGCTGAAATGCGCTAACTTTCAAAGCGTGCTTTCAAAAGTAGGGGATCAAGGCAAATCGTCCCAGCGGGATGATATGTTTATCGAGTCCGAAGAGAATGAGCGACACCCGTTCCGTAGGGACAGCATGTTACCACCTCACGCATTAAGAGCACATACTAAACAACCCGCGCAAAATTTCACGAGTTCTCCAATCAGAAATCAGAAATCAATCAGGCGAACCCTAGTTTTTTCCGCACCCTTCCTAGAACCTCGCGCGCAATGACGCGGGCTTTTGCTTCGCCTTGCTCGAGTTTCGCCTCAAGGGCGTCGGGATTGCCCATATAATAATCAAATGCTTCACGCTCCTTGCTGTATTTAGTCAGGATAAGCTCGTGAAGTTCCTTTTTGGCGTGTCCGTATCCGTAGTTACCCGCAAGGTACTTCTGACGCAAAGCTTCCGTTTGCTCAGGAGTCGCAATCAGACTGTACAATGCGAAAACATTGTCCGTGTCCGGATTCTTTGGTGATTCCAGCGGAGTACTATCCGTAACAATTGTCTTGATCTGTTTCAGCAATTCTTTTTCCGGGAGGAAAATATCGATGATGTTGCCGTATGACTTGCTCATCTTCTGACCATCTGTACCCGGGATGGTCATCACTGTTTCCTCTATACGTGCCTCCGGAACAACGAATGTTTCGCCGAACTGGTTGTTAAACGTTGTAGCAATGTCGCGTGCGATTTCAAGGTGCTGGCGCTGGTCCTTTCCCACAGGAACAAATTCCGCATCGTAAAGGATAATATCTCCCGCCATCAGCACCGGATACGTAAACAGCCCGGCGTTAACGTCGGAGAGTTTTTCAGATTTGTCTTTAAATGAATGCGCATTTGCGAGCATCGGGAACGGCGTCAGGCAGTTCAGATACCAGGTAAGCTCGCAGACCTCCGGAATACGCGACTGCCGATACAGGTAATTCTTCTCTGTGTCGAAGCCGAAGGCCAGCCACGCGGCTGCCACGGCACGTACGTTATTGACCCGTGTTTGAGGATCTTTGATCGTTGTTAACGAATGAAGATCCGCAATAAAGAAAAAGGATTCGTTCCCAGCTTCCTGGGAAAGGCGAATCGCCGGAATTATGGCACCGAGCAGATTCCCGAGATGAGGTCTTCCACTGCTTTGTATGCCCGTAAGAATTCTTGCCATAGTGCAAATAAAATAAAATAAAGCTGAAGTGAATTAGTTTTAAATTTGTGAATTAAAATAATGCTGATGCGTCGATTACCCTTTCTGATTCTCTTTCTGATTTCTCTTTCGGTAACTGCCCAGCAGGCCAAATACATTCAGTTTCGTGAAGAAGCGCATGACTTTGGCTCAATAAGAGAAAACGGAGGCCCTGTGATGCATGAGTTTCTTTTTACCAACACCACTAACCGGCCGGTGACGATCGTGAACGTGCAGGCATCCTGCGGTTGTACTACACCCGACTGGACCAAAGATCCCGTGGCTCCGGGTAAGACTGGTTTCATTCAGGCAAGTTATGATCCCAAAGGACGCCCGGGCTTCTTCAATAAATCGCTGACCGTCACGACCGATTACGATGCCAACCCGATTCTTCTTCAGATTAAGGGAATCGTCTCAACGGATGGGGTAGGCTCAGATAGCGACTTCAAAGTAGTGAAGGGAAACTGGAAGTTCAGATCAGCCTCACTAAACATGGGGAAAGTGCACCGGAACACAGAACCTGCCGTTCGGGATTTTCCCTTTATGAATGCGGGATCGGATACTGTAGAGGTGATGGGCATCATCGCACCACCTTATCTGACAGTGGAAGTTTCGCCCACGGTAATCGCCCCGAAGGAACGTGGAAATATGAAGTTGATTTACGACGGCAAAAAGAAAGATCAATACGGCTTCCACAACGACAACGTTGAGATTCATACCGACGATGCGGCTGAGCCCGTGAAGGCTTTTACAGTATACGCAACGGTAGAAGATTTCTTTGGTGAAGTTACGCCGGAAGAAATGGCAAAAGCACCCAGGTTAACGCTCCCTTCGTCGACGATGGACTTCGGCCGCGTGGCCAAAAATTCCAAGGCTACCCGCGAAATATACGTCACTAACACCGGCAGGAGCGAACTCAAGCTGAACTCTGTTCAGCCGAATTGTTCCTGTGTAACGGTCTCAGCAGATAAGCAAACGCTAAAACCAGGTGACCGCGCTCAAATCCGGATTACCTTCTTTTCTGAAGGACGGAAATCCACGCAGCAAAAAGCCATCACGTTCTATACGAACGATCCGCAGAAACCTGTTCAGCGGTTTACGTTCACAGCGTACGTAGAAGAGTAGTCAATTCATTTTATTGAGCCACTGGTTCGCGTACGGGTTGACCAACGCTGTACCAGTTTGGAGGCAACACAATGTGCTTCTTTTCCGGGTTATTCGGATAGTTGTCGTAATCAAGTTTGTGCGGGAACTCCAGGCGTTTATTCACGATGTTAACGCGGTCATTTCGCAGTAGCGTCATCTCAATCACACGTGGAATTGCTACGCCATTCTGGTACTTGATACCGCAGCAATTGTTGGGGTGAATGTGAACACATGTGTGAGTCTGAAGAACTTTGTTGAAGGCAGCTTCTGCAAGTTCGAAGAAGTAAGGATTCCAGAGATGGTGCATCGTATGAAACTCGATGATCATAATACGGAATCGACGGGCGAGGAAATCCGACATGTTCAGCAGCGAGTAATACTCGGCTCCCTCGATATCCATCTCAAGTAACATGTCCTCGTCTTCATTCAGGGAGAATGTACTTACCCACTGATCCATTGTGGTGAATTCTGAATTATTTACGGTACCGATATGCTTCTTGATGAAGTCATATTGGTCCGCAGGCACATCGAGGTTTGGTTTATCAACCGACTTGTCAGCCATGAACACTTTCATTCCTCGATTGAGGCAATCCTGCTCAAATTGACTGACCCGGCCGACGCCGGGCGAGAAACAGGTGGTTATTCCGTCCAGATCGTCCGGTACGAGGTAGCCGCCGTCGGCATTGGGTCCGATACGGATCAACTCCTTATCAATTGGACGAGGGTGTAGTTTCTGGATCAGGGCTCCAACTTTTTCCTTGGGAGTTGCACGTACGATATCAAATCCTCCGCGCTGGACCATTCGCTTTAACAGTTTCTTCATACAGGTTTGGTATGTGGTTCGATTTCCATTGGTTAAGAGTACAATAACAACGACCCGGTATGCTTACGCTGATGCAGGTATCAAAATGATTTACACAACGAAGTGCAAGCCATGGCAAGCGCCATAACCGAGGTCAGATCTACCAGTAAATTCCTGTCGGAAAACACCTGAGTATTTAACGTTAGGACGGAAAGGAGTCAGTAGAATTTCAGTGATCTGGTGTCGACTGTGAGGCGCTAAAAAGTTATGCCAGCTGCGCGCTTCAGCCAGTCGACAAATACGTCCGTTTATCGTTAGGAGAATGCCGGGATGCCGGTAATATCGTTGCCCAGAATCAACAGATGGATATCGTGGGTACCTTCATACGTAAGTACCGACTCGAGGTTCATCAGGTGGCGCATCATGGGGTACTCGCCGGTAATGCCCATTGCTCCATGAATTTGGCGCGCTTCCCGCGCTACGTCCAACGCCATCGCAACATTGTTCCGCTTGGCCATTGAGATTTGCGCTGTTGTTGCCTTGCCTTCATTCTTCAACACGCCAAGACGCCATGTGAGCAATTGTGCTTTTGTGATTTCGGTAAGCATTTCAGCAAGCTTCTTCTGTACCAGCTGGAACGATGCAATAGGTTTTCCGAATTGAATTCGTTCCGCTGCATATTTTCTCGCAGCCTCATAGCAATCCATGGCAGCTCCGATCGCGCCCCAGGCAATGCCATAACGCGCACTGTCGAGACACATCAGCGGAGCACCTAAACCAGTCTTGCCGGGAAGCAGATTCTCTTTGGGAACCTTTACATTGTCGAACACCAGCTCCCCCGTTGCGCTCGCGCGCAGAGACCATTTGCCATTCGTCTCCGGTGTGCTGAAGCCTTCCATTCCGCGCTCAACAATGAGCCCATGAATCTTTCCCTGTTCATCTTTCGCCCAAACTACAGCGATATCTGCTTTGGGTGAATTTGAGATCCACATCTTTGCGCCGTTGAGCAAGTAATAATCACCTGCATCTTTGAAGTTGGTAACCATGCCGCCCGGGTTGGATCCATGATCCGGTTCAGTAAGGCCGAAGCATCCCAGCCATTCACCGGCGCCAAGTTTGGGAAGGTACTTTCTTCTTTGTTCTTCGGATCCGAACTGATAGATAGGATACATCACAAGTGAACCCTGAACTGAAGCAGTGGAGCGCATGCCGGAATCACCGCGTTCGATTTCCTGCATAATCAGTCCATAGGAAATATAATCAAGACCTCCACCGCCGTACTCAGCAGGAATCATTGGCCCGAACGCACCGATGTCTCCGAATTTTTTGACGATCTCATAGGGGAAATGAGCACGCTCTGTCCAGTCTTCGATGTAGGGGGTTATTTCTTTTTTTACAAAGTCCCGCAGTGCTGAACGCACAAGCTTTTGTTCTTCAGTAAGCAGGTCATCCAACGCATAAAAGTCAGGATGCTCGAAGGTGTCAGCTTTCATTGTTTTTCTAGACACAATACTGTCAGGACCATGATGTAGCATAATCTCGGTGTTCAGGTTAATGCAAAGTCGTAAGAATTATCGAACACTTTTGCAGGCGCGATTCGCGCCATGTGCGATTTCTCTTAACTTCGGGGCTAATTTACACATCTTATCTCAAAAAGATGGAAGAACAATCGGTTGAACCGGAACTTATTGAACAATTGAAAAAACTTCGGGCGAAGTACAACGCGATGGGGCAAGACCTGTCGAGTTATCTGGACGGTCTGTTGTATTCCGACTACCTCACTTACTGGGACTACATCCATCTGGATACGCTGCTCAGTCTGCAAGCCCCAAAAACCCACTTCCCGGACGAAAATGTATTCATCATCTATCATCAGATAACGGAACTTTACTTCCGCCTGATTCTAAACGAGCTGGAACAGATTTCATCAAAGCCGGACATTGACGAGAAGTTTTTCATTGAGCGGCTCGACCGCGCGATCATGTATTTCCGAAATCTTGAAAATAGTTTCGACATCATGATTCATGGGATGGAGCGGGAACAGTTCATGAAATTCCGAATGGCACTCCTGCCCGCCAGTGGGTTCCAGTCAGCCCAATACCGCCTGATCGAGATCAGCTCTACCGACATGATTAACCTGGTCAACAGCTCCGAAAGAGAGGCTGTTTCCGGCGCCGATATCCCGGTAATGCTTGATAAGATCTATTGGAAGAGCGGAGCCACGGAACTTGCCACAGGAAAGAAGACTCTTACGCTACAGCAGTTCGAAGAAAAGTACATGGATGACTTTTACGAAACAGCGATGCGGTTCCGGGAAACCAACCTGCGGCAGCTTTACCTGAAAAGATTCCAAGGCTCTCCCCGGAGGGCTGAAATTGTGGACCGGTTGCGTACTTACGACCATCTTGCCAATGTTTTGTGGCGCCTGGCGCACCTTAAGTCGTCGGCACATTTCCTGAAACGTGATCCGGAGAATGTACCTGCGACCGGCGGAACCAACTGGCAGAAGTACCTTCCGCCGCGCTTTCAGCGCATTATGTTCTTTCCCGAGTTATGGAGCGACCAGGAAAAGGCCGAATGGGGTAAAGCCGCCGTCATCAACGCCCTGAAGTAAAAGTCTGTTTGTGTGAAAAACCTTAACTTTAAGGTGCATTAATCTGCACCTGTGAAATTCTTACTGCTTTTGTTTGTCTTCACTTCTGTGGTCCTCAACGCCGCAGGCCAGGGCTTTACACGTCAAATCTGGCATGACGCTGAACGCCGAAAATTGAAAGAAGTTTACCAGGTAAAGGACACCATCAGCAATACACTTCACGGTCACTACATCTCTTATTTTCTCAACGGAAATATTGAATCCAAAGGGCAGTTCACCAACGACGAAACCAGTGGCGTATGGGAATTCTATTATGAAACAGGAACATTGAAGATGCGCGGTATTCTCTTCAAGGGCGCGAACGATGGCCTCTGGGAATACTTCTTCGAAAGCGGAAAGAAAAGCATGGAGGGGATCATCTATGGACGC
Organism: Bacteroidota bacterium; assembly: GCA_023417065.1. Lineage (GTDB taxonomy): Bacteria > Bacteroidota > Bacteroidia > Cytophagales > Cyclobacteriaceae > Ohtaekwangia. The sequence continues at coordinate 70,969 of JAEZGH010000161.1, read as the reverse complement.
AAGCGCGAAGGGGAGTGGAGGATGTATTATGAAAATGGCCAGATCCGCGAGGCCGGCGAATACGTTAACAACCAACGCCATGGCCTCTGGAAGTCATACTTCGAAGATGGCGTCCTAAAAGGAACCTGCGAGTATGAGAACGACTTCGGAAAACACGTCGAGTATTATCACTCAGGCAAAGTCTACGGCACAGGTCCCAAATCAGGCACTGCGAACGCCGGACATTGGCGTTACTTTGATGAAGACGGATCGCTTCAGGCGGAAGGCGATTTTATGAAAGGCAGGAAACATGGGAAGTGGTTTACTTACTACCCCTCAGGAAAAGTGTCTTCGGAAGGAACGTATGAAAATGACGAGCCCGTTGGACCCTGGACGTATTACTTCGAGAATGGCTCAGTCAGCTCCAGTGGCGTATTCGTCAATGGGAAGAAGGAAGGTATATGGAAAAGCTTCAGCCTCAACGGGTCCGTTGCCAGCGAAGCTACCTATGCAGCAGGTTCCGGCGAATACCGGGAGTTTCACCCGAACGGAACTCTGAAAGTAAAGGGCTATGTCGAAAATGGAATGCGCGAGGGGAGATGGACCTTTTATTCTGAGGATGGAAAAGAGGAAGGACGTTGCGACTATACTAAGAACAGAGGTACCTATTACAGCTACTATCCCGATGGCAGCCTACATACGAAGGGTACACTTGAAGGCGAAGTTAAAACCGGTACATGGGAAATTTTTAACAACGAAGGAACGCTGTCAGGCTACTACAAGCCTTTTTATGAGTCGAATGGTGTGAGTGAAGAAATTACCGCGCTTGCAGATCGCTCGCGAACCAGTTCAAAACCCAAAAAGCAGGTGCGTCTGTCAAGGTTTGCCGTGAGGCACAACGAGTTCAAAGGCGTGATCGGCGCGACGAATCCTCTTTGGCTCGCAGCCGGAAGACTGCCCCTCAATATTGAGTTTTATCAGGAAGAACGGCTTGGACATGAATTCGAATTTATCGGAATCCGCGATCCGTTCTTCAAGCAAGATCCCAAGGTCGCACCGGGAAAGAAGTTTGAACGGGGATACAGTGTTGCGATCAAACAGAAATTCTATAACCCGTTGAAGGCAGGCATGTGGTATTTTGGTCATGAGATCAGGTTCACTAACCTCGGACATTTTGTAAACCAGCCTGTCAATCAGAACCCCGATAATATTTTCACGTTTAACGCGGTTGAGCAGCGTTTGCAGTGGGGGCCACTGCTGGGCTACCGGATCATGCGCGACAATAAATCGAGAGGCTTTACCATCGACTGTTTCGTGTCTGCCAACTTTGGATTCCGCTCTACGGATATCGATCCGAAATACGCGAGTTTCTTTGAGAGTCTGGATCAACGCACTTTTGCCCATTCCTTCAACTTCGGGCTCAATATAGGTAACGTCTTCTCCTATTGATGCTGGCTATTTCGATATGTTTCCTTCCACACTAATTTCAACTTCCATACCTTTGTCATCTTAAAGGATAAAAACCTTTCTCATAATGCTACGCGACCTTGTACTCCGGCCCGAAGAGGCATTTGACGACAATCTGTTCCCCGAAATCCTCTATAAGAAGCTTGACGTTCCAAATGATGGACAGGTCATAATACGGCCGGTCAAGCGATCCATAGATGCGCGCGGTCGCGATGTCCTTGTACGCATGCAGGTTGACGTGCTCTCCCGTGAGGATTTCTCACGGAACAACCTGGCCAATCGCGAGTATAACAATGTAAAAAACGCCAGGCAGGTGATTATTGCTGGGAGTGGCCCCGCGGGATTGTTTGCGGCAATGCGTTTGATAGAGCTCGGAATAAAGCCTGTAATCGTCGAGCGGGGAAAGGATGTACGCGAACGCAGGAGAGACCTAGCGGCAATCAACAGGGATCATGTCGTCAACCCGGATTCAAACTACTGCTTTGGTGAAGGTGGTGCGGGTACTTATTCCGACGGAAAACTATACACACGATCAAAGAAGCGTGGTGACGTTCGGCGCATTCTCGAAATCATGGTAGCTCATGGTGCAAAAGAAGAGATCCTGTATGACGCGCACCCGCACATCGGTACTAACAAACTTCCGGTGTTGATAGCCGCACTTCGGGAAACGATTATCCAGGCCGGCGGTGAAATTCTTTTCAATACACGCCTTACTGATTTTGTAATCGAAGGCGACACTCTCTGCGGAGTAGTGACGCATAGCGGTGACGTGATCTATGGCGACGCGGTGATTCTTGCTACCGGCCACAGCGCACGCGACATCTTCCAGCTTCTGGTCAGACGGGGCATTTATGTGGAGTCGAAACCCTTTGCGCTTGGCGTCAGGGTAGAACATCAGCAGCAACTCATCGACAAGGTTCAGTATCATTGTGCCGTTGACCGTGGACCATATCTTCCCGCAGCGTCGTATTCACTCGTGCATCAGGCTAAGATTGCGCGCCTCGAAAAAGGCGTGTTCTCATTTTGTATGTGCCCGGGTGGATTTATCGTGCCGTCAGCAACCGCACCTGGTGAGGTCGTAGTTAACGGAATGAGCCCATCGCGACGCGACTCCAAGTTTGCGAATTCGGGGATTGTTGTCGCGGTTGACTTGCCGGATTTCGCCAAATATTCACAGCATGGTCCTCTTGCAGGATTGTATTTTCAGTCTGGCATCGAACAACGCGCATGTGTCGTCGCCGGCGGAACGCAAGCCGCTCCAGCGCAACGTCTGGTTGACTTTGTTGAAGGTCGTGTTTCATCGACGTTGCTCGAGACTTCGTATCAACCCGGACTGGTTTCCGCTGACCTGAAAGAGGTGTTGCCGCCTTTCATCATCGATGCCCTGAAGCAAGGGTTTCGGAATTTCGGATCAAAGATGAAGGGGTATCTCACAAATGACGCGCAGCTTGTCGGGGTGGAAAGTCGTACCTCTTCACCGGTGAAGATTCCGAGAAACAAGGAAACGCTTGAGCATGTTCAACTGAAAGGCTTATATCCATGCGGAGAGGGAGCAGGATATGCCGGAGGAATTGTTTCAGCTGCTATGGACGGGGAACGGTGCGCTGAAGCCATCGCCGTCGCTATAGGTGCGCGGAAGTAACGGTCTGTGAACTCCGGTTCAAGCATTTCAATGCATAGCATGTCAACTTTTTGTTTTTTTATAAGAACCGATATGATAAGAACTTGTTTACGCCTCTTTGTCACAATTGTCCTGATAATATCAACGTACCCCCTGTATGCCCAGTCGGATGTAGCCGGCTGCGAGGATCACGTCTTGCTGGACCGCGTGCAGGGTTACCATATCGAGCGATGCTCTCAGGAGGAGCGGCCCCTTTTGGTCGCAACAGGGAAGAAGAAGCAAGTAGAAGTTAGAGGCAAGTATTCCACGATCTCGTACTACGGTCACGCCGACCATTTGCCAAATGGCTATTACCTCATCAAGAATTATGAGAAAACAATCAAGGCCCGTGGCGGAGAAAAATTATTCTGGGATAATGGCAACAGTGGCAACAAACCCCGCGCAACATTTCGCCTAAAGGAAGGAGATAAGGAGTACTGGATCACGCTCACTAACTTCCGCGGGGTAGCAACGGAAGGCGTTGATGCCTACGATCTCACCGTTATCGAAACGACATACTAGCAAGGTCAGGTTGCTTGTCGGCGGTCAACTTTCGGATAGATAAATCAATTTGGCCTTGAGTGAAACGTGAATCTTGTGACCTTTTCCTGGAATCAGAAATCAGAAACTGGAAATCAGGAATCTATTCCAAGCCAGGCATTCCGGGTTCTGAGTTGTTCCTCAGTCACCTCCGGGTCAGGCATCAACATGTGGCGCCGTGTCATTTGTATCTTTTTGACAGGAGCAGCGAGGCGTATCTTCTGAATTTCACCGGATGCATCTTTCCTTAAAACAGTATACGACAGGGTGTCGGATTCAGGGAGTGCCTGTATCTGTTTCTGAATAAAAACACCGAGTTCCGGGCCGAGGTCGGGCATCTCTTCGTCGTTGATGCCGATCAGAATGTCGCCTTCAAAGAAGCCAATGGCCTTGCCCATTTCGTTTTGCTGATCAGTTGAGATAATCTGCAGACGTGGCTTCGAATCCACTTCGGTGATTCCGACATCCGCATTGGTAATACCGAGGCTGTAATCCTCGAAAACTTCTCCATCCTTGTAAATCACCCCCACATCTTTGAAAACATCTTCCAAGGGAAGGGGCTCGTTGCCGGCAACGTATCGGGTGAAGAACTCGCCGATTTCCGGGTAGGTCATTTCGGTGATTACGTCAAACAACTCATCATCTTTGAAGGCTTTTGTCTTGCCGAATTTTTTGGAAAGATCAAGCATAAGCTTACGAAGGTCGTATTGGCCTTTAGAGAGGCTTAACAGTTTGATGTCAATACACATTCCGATGAGGGCGCCCTTCTGATATACATTGTAATACTGGTCGTGATACTTGTCGAGCGTAAACTGACTGATTTCAGTGAAGGGCACGTCATCAAGGAATTGGTCTGCAGTGTGCATCTTTTCGTAGAGAACATTCAGATATTCGTCCGGTGAGATGAGGCCGTGCTGAACCTGCACGTTAGCAGCGAAGTATTCTGTAACGCCTTCATACATCCAAAGGTGTTTTGACATTTTCGGATCGTTAAAGTCGAAGTTTTCAATATGCTCGGAATGAACCGTCAGCGGAGTTACGATGTGAAAGAATTCGTGTGCTGCAAAGTCGCGAAGCTGCTGGTTCATTTCGCTTATGGGCATTTCCGGCATGTAGTAGAATGAAGAGTATGAGTGTTCGAGTGCTCCATAGCTCATGACGGGCTGATCCGTGAAGTAGAAGATAAATGCGTATTTATCGACAGGTAATTTGCCTCCTAGATAGGCGGTTTGAGCCTGCAGTACCTCGCGAATACTTTCCGCAATCTCTTTGGCGGTGACTTTCTTGTTGGGCGAATATGACCCAATGAGGACCTCTGTATTTGCCACACGTATGATAGCCGTGTCCGGCTGCGCGTACATAATGGGTGAGTCGACCAACTCGTCGTAGTTCTCCGTGCGAAAGACGTCAACAACCTGAGGCATAGTCGATGAACTCTTTTCAAGCTTCAGGATCTTTGTCGGGGCACCGGTCTGGAGTGGAATCAGCCCTGTACTACCATACAAGTTTTCACTGCGAACAACGTTGACTTTGAACGGGATGTTCTTCATGTCGTCAAAGTATCCAAAAAAACCGCTGGCATTGATGACGTAGTTTGTTGCGTCTTCGATATTGGTTCCTGCGGGCCAGAAGATCTCTGGACCTGAGGTTTCCGTGTCGAACGTATCGTCCACCCAATAGGTGATTTTGGCAAGCTTGCCGGCAGTTCGGATTTTCCAAGTGTTCTCGTCCACTTTTTCGACCGGAAGGGGCTTGCCCTTTTTATCCAAAGCTTTAAAATCCTGCACATAGCGGCCGTAGTCGGCAATGGCGTATGTACCTGGGATAATCTTCGGCATATAGAAGGTAATCTCATCGCCGCTCACTACGGGAACAGAAAGTTGAACGAAAAGGCGGTCGTCCTGAACTTTGGTCAGGTCGACGGTGTATTCATAAGACTTTTGCTTGTTTTGGCTGAACGAAACTGAAATCGTAAAACAGAGAACAAACGAGATAATAGAAAGGCGCATCCTTGGCTTAAATTTATAGGCGAAGGTAGTGTATTTCTCAGTACTTGAGGATGGATCTTAATTTAACGGTTTAAATACCGCACTATGGGAAAGAAGACAGTGATTATTGGTGCTACAACAGATCCGTCGAGGTATGCTTACCTGGCGGCACGAATGCTCCTGGAATATCGGCATGAAATCGTTCCGGTGAGCATAAAAACCGGGGAAGTATTTGGTCATGAGATACTTGACTTGCGGAAGAAGCCTCGGATCAATGGAGTGGATACGGTGACCCTGTACATTGGAACCAGAAATCAGGCGGAATGGATCGACTACATTCTGTCGCTGTCGCCCAAACGCATTATCTTCAATCCCGGAACGGAAAACGATGACTTCGAGCAGCGGGCCGAAGCACTCGGCATCGAAGCCTTCGAAGCCTGCACGCTGGTCATGCTCCGGTCAGGCCAATACTGATTTCTAATGGGGTGCGCAGACCGACAATCAGAGATATGAAACCAGAAATCAGAATTACCTTCGGGGGATGTTGTCCTTCTCGATGGCGATTACACTAACGCACACGATCTTCCAGGCACCTTTTACCTTTTCAAGAACACGGATTTCCTCCTGAAGAGGCCGGTGTGAGTTGTCGTTGACTTTTTGTGTGAAACGTGCGTATGCCCCGTTCCCAAACACCTTTATGTCATGCCATGTCCGGTCGATCGTAGCATTTGATGGCTTGGCAGTTCTGAAATAATCGGCGAAACCTTTTTCGATGGAGGCCCAGCCCGAAAAGGAGTTTACGTCGGTGGTATCAGCAAATGACCAGAAGGAATAAGGTTCATGAACCCAGCTATCACTCCATGTAGTTTTGTCGATTTGAAAGAAAGCTTTCGTCTCTTGTTCAATAACAGCTTTAATGGCTTCGATATCTTTCTTTTGTGCGGAACCTGTAATTGAAACCAGCAGCAGAAGGGCGGGCAGGAATAACTTGAGCGATTTCATAAAATGTGATGTTTTTGGGTGAGCAAATAAATTTACCCAGAAAACACCACATTTCAATCGTTATAGATTCATTTTGAAGGGCGGTCAGTACCGGTGCCGTTGCGAGGGTTATTCCGTCGATACTTTGGCTGCATAAGCTTCGAGTTTACCGATTTCCTGATCAATCATGTAAAGACCAACACCTTCTTCACCGATCAGTTCAAACAACTCTACTGCGCGGCGTGCAAGGGTTTCTTCTTCACGCTGCTCCATGACATACCACTGCAGGAAGTTGAATGTCGCAAAGTCCTTTATTTGAAAACAGTGGTCTACAATGGAGTTGATCGACTTGGTAACTTCTAGCTCGTGATGCAGAACTGTTTCAAATACTTCGCGCAGGCTGGCAAACGAATGCTTCAGCCCTGATATTTCCGGTTGAAGGGCCTGGCCTCCCGCTGCATTGACATAACGGAATAGCTTCAGCATATGCATACGTTCCTCGTCCGCGTGTTTGTATAGAAAAGCCGAGGACACTTCAAATCCATGCGTCTCGCACCAGGACGCCATCGAAAGGTAGGCCGCAGATGACTTCCCTTCCATCATGATTTGTTGGTTCAACAGTTTCTCGGTTTCCTCCGTGATTGAGCGTTTAGGAGTAATCTTTTGTCTTTCCATTTTTTCAGATGATTTAACCAATGTAAAATACCTAATTTATGATTCGGGTCTCTGTTCCTCCAAAGATTTATTGCTTCAGTATGTAGGAGGCAGGGTTTACTTGCATTATTCCGCAAATTGCTTCAGTGGCGTCATCCCTGTCACACACATACCAGATCCAACCAGAACCGGTACCTGGCAACAAAAAAAGGGCTGCCAGAACGGTAGCCCTTTTTATTAATAGCATGGAGAAGATTATTTCTTTTTCTTCTTTGCTGCTTTTTTAGAAGTAAGGCGTTTTGCTACTTTCTTAACAAGTCGCTTTGCGCCTTTTGCGGCATCACCCGCGAGCACTTTTACCACCTTTTTCAGTGATACCTTCTTCTTTGGTGCAGCCTTCGCCGCTTTTTTGGTTGGCTTTGCCTTAACCGCCTTTTTTGACGCAGGCTTGGCCGCCACAGCTTTTTTCGCGGAGCCTTTTTTCGGAGCCACAGGCTTCGACGCTTTGGTTACCGCTTTCTTCACCGCCTGCTTCTTGGAACTGGGCTTTTCCTTGGTTTTGGCTACCGCCTTCTTACCAGCCTTCTCTACTTTCTTCGCGGTGATCTTCTTCTTAGACTTCTCCTGTTTGATAGCCTTTTGAATTACAGTCTTTCCGGGAGTCTTGGTCGTCGGCCGAAGGGGCTGCTGCATTTCCTCAGCAAACTTCTTTGCCATCAGGTTAAGCGCTGATCCGGCTTTGAACCACTCGATCTGGCTCTCGTTGTAGGTATGATTTACCTGGATACGATCTTCCGTTCCGTCTGCATGGTGCAGCACAACTGTCAGCGGTTGATCCGGTGAGAAGTTTGTAAGACCGACAATATCGATTACATCATCCTCCTCAATCTTGTTGTAATCTTCCTTGTCGGCAAACGTAAGGGCAAGCATACCCTGTTTTTTCAGGTTGGTTTCGTGGATACGCGCAAATGATTTCACCAGTATGGCACGTACGCCCAGGTGACGCGGCTCCATAGCTGCGTGCTCACGTGATGATCCTTCACCGTAGTTCTCGTCACCTACTACGATAGTACCGATACCCTGTGCCTTGTACGCGCGCTGCACGCGGGGCACTTCATCGTACGTTCCCGTTAAGGTATTCTTCACGCTGTTGATCTGCGTATTGAAGTAGTTCGTTGCGCCGATCAGCAGGTTGTTTGAAATATTATCTAGATGGCCGCGATATTTCAGCCATTTTCCGGCCATTGAAATGTGGTCGGTAGTACATTTTCCTTTTGCCTTGATGAGGAGACGCAACCCGGTAAGGTCAGTACCTTCCCATGGCTTGAACGGATCGAGCAGTTGCAGGCGGTCGGATTCAGGATTAACCCTCACGATGACGCCACTGCCGTCTTTCGCAGGAGCAATATATCCCGGATCCTCAACGTCGAATCCTTTTACAGGCAGCTCGTCGCCGGTAGGAGGGTCAAGCTTCACCTGTTCTCCACGTTCGTTGATCAGGTAATCCACTTCAGGGTTAAATCCAAGGTCACCGGCGATCGCCAAAGCCGTCACTAGTTCCGGCGAACCGACGAAGGCATAAGTATTCGGGTTGCCATCGTTACGGGATTGGAAGTTCCGGTTGAAGGAATGGACGATCGTGTTCTTCTCGCGTTTCTCCGCGCCAACACGGTTCCACATACCAATACAAGGTCCGCAGGCGTTCGCGAAAACCTTCGCGCCGATCTTGTCGAAAGTTTCGATAAATCCGTCGCGCTCAATAGTATACCTAACTTGTTCTGAACCCGGCGTGATAGTGAATTCGGCTTTCGTCTTCAGGCCTTTCTCGGCCACCTGGCGCGCGAGGCTTGCGGCTCGGGAGATATCTTCATACGAAGAGTTTGTACATGATCCAATGAGACCAACCTCTACCTTGCGGGGCCAGCCGTTCTTTTCGGCTTCCTCTTTCAGTTTTGAGATCGGTGTTGCAAGGTCCGGAGTAAACGGTCCGTTCAGGTGAGGTTCAAGTTCAGAAAGGTTGATCTCAACGACCTGGTCGAAGTATTGCTCCGGGTTGGCGTAAACTTCTGGGTCACCTGTGAGGTGCTCGCGGATTTCGTTTGCCAGGCTTGCAACCTCGGCGCGGCCAGTGGCAATCAGGTAGCGCTCCATTGAGTCGTCATACCCAAAGGTTGATGTGGTGGCACCAACCTCAGCACCCATGTTACATATTGTACCTTTGCCGGTACAGCTCAGCGCCTCGGCGCCTTCGCCAAAGTATTCGATGATAGCCCCGGTACCTCCCTTAACTGTCAGGATACCTGCGACTTTGAGGATTACGTCCTTTGCTGATGCCCAGCCACTGAGTTTACCGGTTAGCTTTATACCGATGAGTTTGGGGAATTTCAGTTCCCACGCCATGCCCGACATAACGTCAACAGCGTCGGCGCCACCAACACCGATGGCAACCATTCCCAGACCGCCTGCATTTACTGTGTGGGAGTCCGTACCGATCATCATTCCACCGGGGAATGCGTAGTTTTCAAGTACCACCTGGTGGATAATTCCCGCACCTGGTTTCCAGAAGCCTATTCCGTATTTATTTGATACCGAAGAAAGGAAATCAAAAACCTCTTTGCTTTCCTTGGTGGCTATGGTAAGATCTTCTTCTGCACCGGTTTTAGCGGTGATCAGGTGATCGCAGTGAACAGTAGAAGGCACAGCAACGCGGGGTCTGCCGGCAGACATGAACTGGAGCAATGCCATCTGCGCGGTGGCGTCCTGCATGGCCACGCGATCGGGGGCGAAATCTACGTAGGATTTACCCCGTGAGAAGTTTTCTATTTTCTGATCCTGATGCAAATGGGCAAACAAGATCTTTTCTGAAAGCGTGAGTGGCCTGTTTACAACTTGCCGGGCCTGGGCTATGCGCGAAGGCATGGCCTGGTACACCGCTTTAATCATGTCTAGATCAAATACCATAGTAAGCTTTTATTAAAACGCTGCTAAAGTAATAAATTTTTGGTCCTAATGAAGCGCCGCCATATTCTTGACGAAATCCTCCGTGCGCGGCTGCCCTTCCCGTATCTTATCCAACAAGGTATTTAACTGACGGGTTTCGTCTTCACTGAGATTTCGCAACAAAGAATCAAATTCTTCCACCGGTCTCTCCATTTCCCGCAGAAGGTCCAGTCCGACGTCTGTAATGGTCACCTCAACGGCGCGCTTGTCTTTCTCAGCATTCTTGCGGATTACCATGCCCTTCAGGCGAAGACGCTCCACGATACGCGAGGCGTCTGACATCTTATCAAGCATTCTTTCCCGTATAAGATTTACCGAAGCATGGCCCGGATGTTGGCCGCGGAGGATACGCAATACGTTGTACTGTTGACGGGTAATGTCGAACTGTTTAAATAACGTGTTCATCCGATCCTGAATGAAATAGGAAGTGTAAAGAATATTCAGGATTGCTTTTTGTGGTTCGTTCCGAAACTTCTGTTGGAGTTCGTTTTCGAGAGACATAATAATGGCTATTAAAGGGTTTTGTCTCCAAGTTAAATCAATTCCACTGGAATTGAATAACAATTGAACCAAAAAAGGTCAGCAACCGAATGGTCGTTATTATTTGCTGTTGATGTAATTCAGGAACTCACGACGGATATTTTCATCATTGAATTTGCCGCTGAAGTATGCTGTTCCTGTCTTGCTGTTGGTGTCGCCAACACCGCGTGAAGCCACACACATATGATTAGCATCGATCACCACCCCGACATCTCCGGTATGCAAAACACGTTCTATTTCTTTGCCTATCTGTACCGTTAGGCGTTCCTGCACCTGCGGGCGCTTGGCGAAATACTGAACAATACGATTGATCTTCGACAAACCAATAACCTTTCCGCTCGAAAAATACGCTACGTGCACTTTGCCATAGATGGGGACAAAGTGATGTTCACAGTGGGAATAGAAGGTGATATCCTTTTCGACCAGCATCTGGTCGTAATTGTATTTGTTTTCGAAAAGCCGGGCATGTGGCCGGTTCTTGGGATTGAGACCGCTGAAGACTTCCTTGACAAACATTTTTGCCACTCTCCGCGGTGTTCCGTTCAGACTGTCGTCTGTGAGGTCTAACCCGAGAATATGCATGATTTCGCGAAAATGCTTTTCGATCCGCTCAATCTTTTCGTCGTCATCCAGGTCGAATGCGTCCTTGCGGAGGGGTGTTTCGAACGATGTGAACGCATGGTCATCTGCCAGATCGTCGTCGATCGGATTAACCGGCTGGATATTCAACGAAATTCCTTTCTGTCTCATACAAGGTAATTTTCAAGTCTAATGATAGATCGATTTTCTCCCGAAGGATTTCCCAGATCACCACGGCAATATTCTCAGCCGTAGGATTCCGGTCTTTGAAATATGGTGTATCCAGGTTCAGGTTCCGATGGTCAAACTTCAGGATTACATGCTCCCGGATCAGGTCGCTGAGATGCTTCAGGTCAAAAACAAATCCCGTTTTCGGATCCGGCGTCCCCGTCAAACTCACCAGCAACTCATAGTTATGGCCGTGAAAGTTCGGATTACTACACTTCCCAAAGATATCGGCATTCTTCTCATCCGACCATTCAGGATGGAAAAGTCTGTGCGCGGCGTTGAAATGTTCCTTCCGGGTTACTTTTACTTTCATTATAAGGTCAGCAAGGCGCTAAGTTAATAAGATTGTTCTCGTAACCTAATTCCGGTTAGCCCTGCATAAACTAACAGCATTTAGTATAAAAGGTTCAGAAGAGCAATTCAATCACCTCATTTTGACTGCAACAGATATTTCCGAACCCGCGCCGATAATCCTTTTGAGATTTTTTGTAACTACGCGTTCGCAATAAAAATTGCTGCGCGCAATTGTTAATGGTGCAAGTTCAGGAATGATTTCGGTTCTGACTGTGTTAGGCGAAAATGACCTGACCACAGACAGCAAGCAGGGAAAGGAGCAGGACTACCATTACCCGAAAGCGTAGATTCATAAGTTTAAAAAGTTGGGCAAGCGAATATAAATATTTAGAGTTTTACTTTAAATATTTTTGATAAGTTTTTGAGTTAAAGATATTTAAATCCCTCTGGGTAAAATTCACATGAAGTTCCAGGAAATCAAGGAAAAGATTGAAGAATACAAGGCTGCAGGCAAGACGCTATTCACAACATCGTCATTTCAGTCACATAGTCTGGTGCTGCTTCACATGCTGAGCCGTATAGACCGGACCATTCCTATATACTTCATCAATACCGGTTTTCATTTCCCCGAAACGGTAAGGTTTCGCGATGAGATTACAGAGCGCTTCGGCATCAACACCATCGACCTGAAGTCGGATGTGCCAAAGTTCATGCAGCGCGACTATGAGGGCAAGTTGCTCTTTACATCGGATCCTGATCATTGCTGCTACCTTAACAAAACCCAGCCCATGGATGCCATCCTGCGTTCGAAGGATATCTGGATTAACGGGGTACGCGCCGATCAGAGTGCAGTACGCGCGGCAATGAAGGTGGAACAACCCGCGCGGCATGGTTGCCTGCGGTTTCATCCGATGCTCGACTGGAACGCCAAAATGATCTGGCAGTACCAAAAAGAATATAACCTGCCTAAACACCCTCTCGAAGACAAGGGCTATATGAGTATCGGTTGTGAACCTTGTACGCGACGACTCGATCCGGAAATGCAGGAGCGTGAGGCGAGATGGTTCGGATTGAACAAGGTTGAATGTGGACTGAACACCGACCTCGTATCAAAGTAGCATCACAAATACAGTAATAAACCTTCCTTAAGTCTAAACATGAAAGTCCTGATCACCGGTGGCGCCGGTTACATTGGAACGGAACTCGTCGCCCACCTGGTAGCAAATCCCGAAGTTGAAAAAGTTATTATCTACGATAACCTGAGCCGCCTGAATTACAACCTTTTTCTAGGCCTCCGGTTGCGCAACCACGCCAAGCTAAGCTTTACCAAGGGGGAGTTGCTGGACTCCCGCGCCCTCCGAAAGATGCTTCGTGACATTGACGTGGTCTATCACCTTGCCGCCAAAGTCACGACACCCTTCGCAAACACGGATGCCCACGTGTACGAGCAAATCAATCACTGGGGTACCGCGGAACTTGTCTATGCGATCGAGGAGAGTAATGTTAAGCGGGTGATATTTACCAGTAGCACAGGAGTTTATGGATCATCTGTTGAAGCGGTAGATGAGTTGGCTATTCCGGAACCTCAGTCGCTTTATGCTACGTCGAAGCTTCGCGGGGAGGAGCATATCAGGCGCCTGTCCAACAAGATCAGCACCTACATAATGCGCTGTGGCAACGTCTATGGATACAACAAAAGTATGCGCTTCGATGCCGTCATCAACCGGTTCGTCTTTGAGGCCAACTTCAGTAAGATGGTCACCATCCAGGGCGATGGAAAACAGTCGCGCGCATTCATCCATGTGGAGTTGGTGGCAAAAGCACTGGCCAACCTAATACACAGCGATCTTCCAAGCGGAACTTATAACCTGGTAGACCGGAATATCAAGATTATTGACCTGCTCGACGTATTGAAGGAGCTGATTCCGGGACTTGAATTCATATTCATCAATCAGCATTTGCGCCTGCACGAACTCCACGTCAAGCCGAACCCCATGGTAAATGACGTGCTGGGAATAAGTCGCTCAAGGCCATTGAAGGATGAGCTGGAGGAATTTATTGCGAAGTTTAGTTTTTAGTCAATATTGAGAAATAAGCTGGTGTTGATCAGACTCCTCACGCGGGTTATCTGATCGGTTGATTTAGATGTTATGGACAGGTTAGGCAGATCAAAAACAGAAGTTCTCCTCTATGAATCCAAAGCGGGGAGGCAAGCGTCGTCATCCTCGATGGTTGAAAGTTGATCTTAATCCTAAAAAAAGAAGCTGTCCTTAGGACAGCCTCTCTTTTGTGTGATGTGATCGAAGCCTAGCAGTATTCTTCGAATACTTCAAGAAGGTGCTGACCGATCATCTGCGCATTTCGGCCTTCAATGTGGTGGCGCTCGACAAAGTGAACAAGCTCACCATCCTTGAAAAGGGCAATAGACGGCGATGATGGAGGGTAAGGGAGGGTATACTCCCGCGCCTTGGCCACAGCCTCTTTGTCAACTCCTGCAAACACCGTTGCCAGAGTATCGGGTTTCTTGTTGGTGTGTTCCAGGGCCCACTTAACTCCGGGTCTGGCTGCGCCTGCTGCACATCCGCAAACGGAATTGATCACCAGAAGGGTAGTCCCTTGCTGGTTCTGAAGCTGCTGATCGACTTCTTCGGCGCTCTTGAGTTCCACGAAACCAGCGCTGGTCAGATCAGTCCGCATCGGAGCAACTAATTGTTCAGGATACATATATTTTGTTCGTTAATTTTTAGTTATAAAAAGCCTAGTTCAAGTTTTGCGGCCTCGCTCATCATGTCCTGCGAGTACGGCGGGTCAAAGGTGAGTTCCACCGTGACGTCGTTCACACCTTCAATGGCTTTGACCTTCTGTTCGATCTCACCGGGAATTACCTCTGCCGACGGACACGAAGGCGAGGTAAGGGTCATGAGAATATAGATATTGTTAACCGGATAGGTACTCACCTCATAAATCAATCCGAGCTCGTATACGTCTACGGGAATCTCCGGATCATAGACGGTCTTGATCGCATCAATTACCTTATCCCGCAGATTGGGTTCTGTCTGTTCACTCATGATCTGGTCTCCAATTTAGTTTTAAACGCCAAAGCATAAAGCTTCATCTGTTTGATCATAGCGGCGAAACCATTAGAACGCTGGGTGCCGATGAACCGTTCCATACCGATCCGGTTCATAAAAGTAAGCTCCGCATTCAAAATTGCATCGGGCGTCTGACCATTGAAAATTCGCAACAGAAGACTGACCAACCCTTTGGTAATGGCCGTGTTACTGTCTGCCTGAAAATGCATCGTGTTATCATTTCCGAGGGTGGCCGTTAACCAGACTTTGGACTGGCAGCCTTTCACGATGTTATCCTCCGTTTTTTCGGCCTCCGGCATGTCCGGCAGCTTCTGACCAAGTTCCATTATATAGAACACAGTCATCTCCCGGTCGCCGTCAAGCAATGAGAATTCGTTTACTATTTCTTCCTGTGCTGATTCAATGCTCATTTTATCCATTTACCAGGGCGCTATTACCGGAACCGGCATATCGCAACCGACTGACGTCATTTCTTCATAAACCGGATAATCCGGTCAAGTCCCTCAACGAGTTGGTCGATCTCCGCCTTTGTATTATATATCGCGAACGACGCGCGCACTGTTCCTTCAATGCAGTATTGGGTCATCAACGGCTGCGTGCAGTGGTGCCCTGTACGTACGGCAATTCCCCGAGAATCAAGCATCTGACCAATATCAAAATGATGAATGCCATCGACAATAAAGGAGAGAACGCCGACTTTGTTTGCCGCGGTTCCCACCAGACGAACCCCATTGAGGGCTCCAACCTGGGCGGTCGCATACGTCAGCAATTCATGTTCGTGCGCGGCAATGTTTTCCTTGCCTAATTCAGATATGAAATCAAATGCCTCTTTATAAGCGACGACGTCGCCGATGTTCGGCGTGCCGGCTTCAAACTTATAGGGGAGGTCGTTGTATGTCGTCTTCTCGAAGGTCACGTCCTTGATCATTTCACCGCCACCATGGTAGGGGGGCATCTTTTCAAGGAGCTCCTTCTTTCCGTACAGAAGGCCTGTGCCGGTCGGCCCGTACATCTTATGTGATGACAGGCAGTAGAAATCGCAGTCCAATGCCTGAACATCAATAGGAAGGTGGGCTCCCGCCTGAGCTCCGTCAATTAGTACTACTGCACCGGCATCGTGTGCCATCCGGATGATTTCGCCGATCGGGTTTATGGTTCCAAGACTGTTTGAGGCATGGTTCACCGAAACAACTTTGGTACGGGCACTTAAGAGTTTTCCGAATGCCTTCAGATCAAGCTCACCCTGTTCTGAAACCGGAATCACCTTCAGTACCGCGCCCATTTGTTCGCAGATGAGTTGCCAGGGCACAATATTGGAGTGATGCTCCAGGCCCGAGATAATCACCTCATCTCCCTGTTTGAGGAATGCGCGGCCGTATGATGATGCTACCAGGTTGATGCATTCGGTGACGCCGCGTGTAAAGATGATTTCTTCTTCAGATGCCGCGTTGATAAATGCCCTTGCGGTGCGCCGGGTGTCTTCGTACGCTTTGGTTGCCTTCTCCGCCAGCGTGTGAATACCACGGTGGATGTTTGCATTGTAGCCCTTATAGTACGCCACCAACGAATCGATTACACGTTCAGGCTTTTGCGACGTGGCTGCGTTGTCGAAATAGACAAGGTCGCGTCCGTTAACCTGTTGATGCAGTATGGGAAATTCCTGCCGGATTTTTCCAATATCCAGTTTCACCGCTGCGGGAAATGCGTTCATGATTCAAAGTTTTTATGAAGGCGTTCACTGATCAGTGAATCGATGTAGCCTTTGATAACCGGATTTTTCATGGTTTCCAACAACTCTGCCGCAAAGGCATACAGCATTATTGCCCTCGCGGTGTCTTTGTGGATTCCACGGGCACGAAGATAGAACAGAGCTTCCTCATCGAGCTGGCCCGATGTACATCCGTGCGAACACTTCACATCATCGGCCCAGATTTCCAGCTGTGGCTTTGTGTTCACGGTAGCCTGGTCGCCAAGGAGAATATTACGGTTAGCCTGGAACGCATTCGTTTTTTGCGCATTCGGCCTTACGTATATCTTTCCGTTGAAAACACCGCGGGCCTGGTCGTCGATGATGCCTTTATAAAATTCGTTGCTGAACGAGTTCGGCTGACGGTGATCCACTACGGTATGGTTATCTGCAAGTGTCTTCTTGCTGACCAGATACAATCCGTACATATGCGAGTCAATGCCTTCGCCGTCAAGGGATAACTGGAGGTTGTTTCGCACGACGTTTCCATCCAGGGTAAACGTGTATGTGTTTACGTGACTCGAACGTTCCTGATTGATTTGACGGTGCTCGTGATGAAACCTTCCGGAATCGTTCTGGATAGAGTACCAGTTAACCAAAGCATTTTCGGCGACAACGCCTTCTGAAACAACCATTGAGAATCCGTTGGCGGTGCCAAAGGTGTCGTACTTCTCGAGAAGGGTAATTTCGCTTCCTGTTTCTGTAACGACGAGATTCCGCACTGCACTGATTACCTGGCCTTGCGTTGTGTCGTGGATATGGTAAATCAGAACAGGTCTTTGGGCCTGCGTGTTTTTCTTTACATAAATCAGGACGCCGTCGCTGAACGCCGCGGTATTCCAGGCGGCAAAGGCATCGTTGGAATGATCTGCCACGTGGCCGAGATGCGTGCCGATCAGATTTGCTTCGGCTGTCCCCGCCGCCGAGAAGGGAATAATCTGAACTCCTTCCTCGGATTGGATGGTCGACAATTCTTCAGACCATTTTCCATTCACGAAAACAACAACGTTGCCATCGATATCGGGAATGAGAAACGCCTCGCGGTTAAGTGCTGAAACGGAAACTGGATTAGTCTGGCCGAAGTTGAAGTTCTTTTCCAGGATCCGCGTGAGGGGCGTATGCTTATACTCTTCTGACTTGTTACCCGGCAGTCCCTGACGTTCCAGATTCTCCAATGCAGCAGCACGCAATGTATCAAAGCTGCCTGTGGGCTTTGTATCTCTGCGGATGGCTGCAATAACTTCCTGTGTTATATTTTTTTCTGAAATCGCAATACTCATTTCTTCTCCTGATTAAACCGTGGCCGCGAGGTCTTTCACCCAATCATAACCTTTTGCTTCAAGCTCCAGTGCCAGTTCCTTGGTACCGGATTTCACAATTCTTCCTTTATAAAGGACGTGAACGTAGTCAGGCACGATATAGTCAAGAAGGCGTTGGTAGTGAGTAACTACAATAACGGCATTCGACTTATTGCGTAACTTGTTCACACCATTTGAAACCACTTTCAGTGCATCAATGTCCAGACCGGAATCTGTTTCATCGAGGATCGCCAGCTTGGGTTCGAGCATGGCCATTTGAAAGATCTCATTGCGTTTTTTCTCACCGCCGGAGAAGCCTTCGTTCAACGCGCGGTTGAGCAGGGATTGATCGATCTCCACAAGCTTCATCTTTTCTTTCATCAGCGAGAGAAACGACACCGCGTCAAGTGTTTGCTGACCACGGGCTTCGCGAATCTGGTTTACCGCTGTTTTCATGAAGTTGATGGTGCTGACGCCTGGAATTTCCACCGGATACTGAAATGCCAGGAAGACACCTTCGCGTGCGCGTTCTTCCGGAGCCATTTCCAAAAGGTTCTTGCCCAAAAAATCAACCTCGCCACCGAGTACTTCATACTCTTCGCGGCCAGCAAGCACCGAAGCCAGCGTACTCTTACCCGAACCATTGGGTCCCATAATCGCATGCACTTCGCCCGCTTTCACTTCCAGATTGATTCCATTCAGAATCTGTTTGTCGTCAATTTTCGCTTGTAGATTTCGTATGCTTAGCATTATTTCAAGTTTCAAGTTTCAAATTCAAGGTTCAAGGCTGCTTCGTAGCATCATCGTGATGTGGATGATCTGATGCCTTGTATCTAAGTCCGCGTACTGATGTTCCTTTGTAATAAGTTATAAGTCCACTTAGCATTCTACTTATCTCCTTATCTCTTCAAGGTCGCTTTTCCTTGCTTCGATATCTCCGACAGTGATATGATCCCGGTCAAACGCCCGATAGAGTTTCGACCAGACTTCACCAGCCGAAGATTTCGAATACGACAGGAAGTGAACAAATTCCTGGCGACCATCGTGCTCATATTCCTCGGCGACATTGTCTTGTTCCCTCGACGATTAGCGACTCATTCATCCCAAACCCTTAATGTCTCAGACCCCATTCCATGAAACCTGAAACTTGAACCTTCAGCTTCAGCGCAGTTCCTTGAAACTTGAGCCTTGAAACTTGAACCTTGCGGGTTTACCCGACTGACCCTTCGAGTGTCAGCGCGAGAAGTTTCTGGGCTTCGACAGCGAATTCCATCGGGAGCTGGTTGAGAACTTCCTTCGCGTAGCCGTTGACGATCAGGGCAACGGCAGATTCTTCGTCGATGCCGCGCTGGAGACAGTAAAAGATTTGATCTTCGCCGATCTTCGAGGTTGTGGCCTCGTGTTCGATTTTGGCGGTGTTGTTTTCAACGTCGATATATGGGAACGTATGGGCGCCGCATTTGTCGCCCATCAACAATGAATCACATTGTGAAAAGTTTCTAGCACCCTCGGCACGTTTCATAATATGAACTTGTCCGCGGTAGCTGTTCTGTGAGTATCCCGCGGAAATACCTTTCGAAACGATGCGCGATTTCGTGTGCTTGCCGATATGAATCATCTTCGTACCGGTGTCGGCCTGCTGATGATTATTTGTTACGGCTACTGAGTAGAACTCGCCGCTGGAATAATCGCCCTTCAGAATACACGACGGATATTTCCATGTAATTGCCGAGCCGGTTTCCACCTGAGTCCAGGAGATTTTCGAACGTTCTCCGGCGCACAATCCGCGTTTCGTTACGAAGTTGTAAATACCTCCTTTGCCATCTTTGTCACCGGGATACCAGTTCTGTACTGTCGAGTACTTCACGTGTGCGTCCTTCATGGCATAGATCTCTACCACCGCTGCGTGCAGCTGATTTTCATCGCGCATTGGAGCGGTACATCCTTCGAGGTAGCTGACATACGACCCTTCATCGGCGACGATGAGTGTACGCTCGAACTGGCCGGTGTTCGCGGCGTTGATACGGAAGTACGTAGACAGCTCCATGGGACAACGCACGCCCTTAGGGATATAGCAGAACGATCCGTCAGTAAATACGGCACTGTTCAGGGCGGCGAAGTAGTTATCGCTGACGGGAACTACCGAGCCCATATACTTGCGCACGAGATCGGGGTGTTCGCGAACGGCTTCGCTGAAAGAGCAGAATATGATGCCTAGTTCGCCGAGCGTTTCCTTAAAGGTAGTGGCCACTGATACGCTGTCAATCACGGCGTCGACGGCGATGCCGGTCAGGCGCTTTTGCTCGGTAAGTGAAATACCAAGTTTCTCGAATGTTTTGATCAGTTCAGGATCGACATCGTCAAGCGACTTCGGTTTTGCCTTTTGAACAGGTGCCGAATAATATATTATGTCCTGATAATTAATAGGAGGGTAGGAGACGTTCGGCCATCTGGGCTCCGTCATCTTCGTCCACTGGCGATAAGCTTTCAACCGGTACTCCAGGAGCCATTCCGGTTCTGCTTTTTTGGCAGAAATAAACTTGATGATGTCTTCATTCAGCCCTTTTGGAGCGGACTCCGTTTCAATATTGGTCGTCCAGCCGTGCTCATACTCCCGTGAGGTTAATTCTTCCAGTACCTGGTTGTCTTTACTCATTTTTGCCTATTTAGACTGATTTTAAACAATACAAAAGTATAACAAAAATGGCATTATAAGGTTCTTTTGGCCCTTAATTACTCCAAGAAGTTTTGCTAAAATGGTGATGGCTAAGGTAATCAGGTGAGATTCAGGCTCCGGTCGAGGCTTTCCTCAAGGCTTATCATCGTTTCGGTGCGCTCAATACCTTCCACCTGCTGGATTTTATCATGAAGGACGAGTTTAAGGTGCTGCGTGTCTTTGCAGTGAATTTTCACGAACATGGAGTAGTTGCCGGTTGTGTAGTGGATGTTAGTGATTTCGGGGATGGCCTTGAGTTTAGCCATTACCTGGTCATATAGGGCACTTTTTTCAAGAAAGATACCGATAAACGCCGTGATGTCGTAGCCTAATTTGGCGTAATTGACCTTTAAGGTCGTTTTCTCTACTACCCCTGCTTCTTCTAATTTGTTCATGCGCACGTGCACCGTCCCACCTGAAACGAAAGCCTTTTTGGCTACTTCCGTATAAGGTTTTTTGGCGTCCTGCATCAAAATCTCAAGAATCTTCAGGTCCACATTGTCAATTTTGAAATTTTCAGCCATACGAAAATTTGTATTTTAAGTAATATTCAAAAATATGAAATCTGATTAAAAAATATACAAATATTCCAGCTTTTATTGTTTTGTGGTTCGGGTTTGGTGTTACTTTGTTAAAGAATTTACAACGGAAGCAACTGATAACCGGTCTTCTAAGGCAGCAAACAGCACTTCCGGCGTTCTTTTACATATTGAAAGCAATTTCTGATTCCAGATTCCGAATTCTGATTGACGCCAATCAGGAAATAAGAAATCAGGAACAAGAAATCAACTTGTAGGGTGTTGAAACTGGCAGACAAGCCCTCCGGTCTCGGGGGTGGAGGTAACGGGATAAAACACTAACACCTGATCCGAAAAATGGCTACAACCAGATTCCGGATCAGGACAGTGTCTAACTGCTCCGTGGAGGTTCGAAGCCTTCCCCTACAGCAATGAATTTCTGATTGACACCAATCAGAAATCAGGAACAAGAAATCAACTTGTAGGGTGTTGAAACTGGCAGACAAGCCCTCCGGTCTCGGGGGTGGAGATTACAGGATAAAGTCCAGCCTTTTTGGGCGACCTAACTGCTCCGTGAAGGTTCGAAGCCTTCCCCTACAGCGAAATAATTTCTGATTCCAGCTTCCAATTCCCGATTGAAAAGGCAATCAGGAGTTTGAAACCAGAAATCAGAAATCAAAGTGTAAGTGCGGTGACGGTGAGTGAGCGAGGTTGTTTGATAATTATCCACTCCCGGATCAGATTATCACAAACCTTTCCTGACTCCGGTGAAGGTTCGATTCCTTCTCTTACAGCTAGCTCAGTTTAGGTTAATGAGTTATTCAGAGCTGCCCATCGTTTCCTGGTAGATGGCCGGGAAGGATGGGCTTTTTTGCGTCCCTTTTTTCCCTTACCCTATTGATTTGGTCAATAACAATCGTTTGCTTTGGGGATGCAACACAGTGAAGTGCGTAAGAATGAATTCCCGTGGCTCGATAGATATCCTGCCGGCGTGGATAAAAAGATCCCGTTGTATGAATACTCTTCCCTGCTTGACCTATTTGATCAGGGCATGAAGAAATATGGTGACAAAATCGCCTATGAAAACATGGGCGCCATACTCACCTTCAAACAAGTCGATGAACAATCAAGAAATTTTGCGGCATACCTTCAGAATCTTGGACTGAAAAAAGGCGAGCGCATTGCCATTCAGATGCCCAACCTGCTCCAGTTCCCGATTGCTTTCATCGGGGCCCTTCGGGCGGGGCTGATTGTGGTAAACACAAATCCACTCTACACGCCTCGGGAAATGGAACATCAATTTCGCGATGCAGGGGTTTCAGCTATTGTCATTGTCGCAAACTTTGCTGCGAACCTCGAGAAGATTATCAAAAATACGTCTATCCGTTTTGTTATTCTGACAGAACTCGGAGATCAATTAGGGGACCTGAAGGGAATGGTGGTCAACTTTGTGGTGAGGACGGTTAAGAAAATGGTGCCACCATTCAATCTTCCGCAAGCAGTTCCCTTCAAAAAAGTACTACGCGAAGGCGCGCGGCTTCCATACAGCCAGCCCGATCTTACGCATAACGATGTCGCTGTATTGCAATACACGGGAGGAACTACGGGCATTTCGAAGGGGGCGAAGTTGTCGCATGCAAACCTCATTGCCCACAACTCGATGATCGTCCAATGGTTCAAGCCGTACATCAGCAAGAAACGCGATGATATTATGATCACCGCGATTCCGATGTATCACATTTTCGCGCTCTCGGTAAACGGACTGTTGATGTTTTCAATGGGCGTAAAGAACGTGTTGATCACGAATCCTCGTGATATCCCGGGCTTTGTCAAGGAACTTCGGAAACACAAGTTCACCATTGTCACGGGAGTAAATACGCTGTTCAATGGATTGCTTAATAATCCTGATTTTAAAAACCTGGACTTCAGTCAGCTGCATGGCGCAGTAGGTGGGGGGATGGCAGTGCAGGACGCGGTTGCAAGAAAGTGGGAGCAGGTAACGGGTAAACCACTGGTGGAAGGGTACGGACTCAGCGAGACGTCCCCTGTTCTTTGTTGCAATCCCCTCGACGGCACGCACAAGATGGGGACCATCGGATTGCCCATGCCGAACACGGAGGTGGCAATTTTCGACGATCACGGTAATCAGTTAGGCCTGGGCGAAGTCGGCGAAATCTGCGCGCGTGGACCACAGGTGATGAGTGGCTATTGGGAGAAAGACAATGAAGGTGTATTCTTTCCGGGTGGATGGTTTCGCACCGGTGATATCGGGTTGATGGATGAGGATGGTTTTTTTAAGATCGTTGACCGGAAGAAAGACATGATCAAGGTCTCGGGCTTCAACGTTTTTCCGAATGAAATCGAAAATGTCATTGCAGAACATCCGAAGGTGCTTGAAGCCGCAGCAATAGGCGTTTCTCATGAAAAATCAGGCGAGGTTATCAAGGTGTTTATCGTTAAGAAAGATGAATCGCTGACGGAGGAGGAGTTGAAGAAGTTTTTCCATGAAAATCTGACGGCTTACAAAATTCCCAAATACATTGAGTTCAGGAAAGAGTTACCGAAAACCAACGTAGGAAAAATTTTGCGCAGGGCCTTGAAAGAAGAGGAGTCCGGCTCGTAATTGAACGCGCTTTATCTAAATCAGTTTTCATGATAGGATTTTTCGAACATCAGTATCTGTCGTACAAGAAGAATCACATTCGCAATTTGCTGGCGCTGGCGAAAGTTGACGGTCATATGCATGAAAAGGAAATCGAGCTCCTCTTCAAGATCGGGAAGCGTTATGGACTGAAGGATCGTCAGGTTCAGGAATTGATTGATTCTGATGAAGCGTTCACGCTGAATGTTCCCGACAATCACAACGACCGGATGAACCTCCTGTATGATTTGATCCTGATGGTTTATGCCGATGAAGTTGTGGATGATCACGAAGTGAAGTTCTGTGAGGAAGCGGTCATTCAGTTTGGTATGCACAAGGACCTTGTTGCGTGGCTGCTTCAGGTATTCGAAAAGGGCACGCCACCTCATCCTGACGACTGGGAAGATATCAAAATAGAAGCTGCGGAGAAGTTCGGGGCTGGAGCGAAGTAGTTACTGTGAAATGCGAATCCGATCGGATTTGCCCAAGCGATTCCGGTTTCTCCAGAATAACGTATCTTTGATCAGGATTACATAATTCCCTCCGGCAAATTCCGTTTTATTGTCAGCAAGCTTGTTCCAGCGCTACGTCCTGATAATTAATCCATTTGCCCGCCCCGGTCGACTTCCGTGATTCTGGTCGGAGGCGTCAGTCCGGGCAATTCAGCCCATCTATAATCCGTAACTAGTCCTAAAGGCATGCCGAGGTGAGCGCGATGCTTTCGCGCCTACTCCGAGACCACTTCGGGTGGCCTTGGGCTCGGAGATAATCTCGGAGATAATATAAGGGAAGGTGGTCGCGGACCAGTTAACCGGCAGCGAATCTGCTCGATGAAGGAAAACTGAACTTATGGCTTCTCAATAAAAATCCAATCCTGGTCTATTATGTTCTAAAACCGCCGGCTAATAAACTGCAGGCGCAGGAACTGAAGAGTGGTTACCAGGTCATTGGAATCCGGACAATTTAGTCGCCGGATTATTCAGGAAATCATCCGCAGCTAGAAGAACACGACATCGAAGAAGTTCTCCAGGATAATGATGATGGACATCAACCCGAGAAGGATAGGGCATACCCAGGTAATGGTAAAATCGAGGTACCGGCGTACGAAGCGGCTTCTGAAGCCGGGATCACCTTGCTCGAGTTCCGCGTGCATGTTGAACAGCTTCCAGCGGTACCGGATAAAGAGACACATAAGGCAGCCTCCGATAGTGAGGAAGAGATCGCTCATATCGGAAATGAAGGTGAGGAAGTCCCTCCCGCCATAGAAAACGAGTTTGTTTAGTGAAGGGATCATTCCCTGGCTCATCATGCTTGGTAATCCCGCGACGAAGATGAACAGCGCCAGCGCCCAGACCACAGGCTTACGCGGATATTTCTTTTGATCGACGTAATAGGCTACTGGTACTTCAAGCAGCGAGACAGTGGATGTCAGGGCCGCAAAACACAGAAGCAGGAAGAACGATCCTCCAACGAGACGTCCGATGATCGGGCCCATGTCGACAAATACTTTTGGAAGTGCAATAAAAACAAGTTCCGGTCCGCGTGTAGTCGGGTCGATGAACTGGGAGAATACTAAAGGAAAAATCATCAATCCGGCAAGGAAGGCTACGAAGGAATCCGCAGCTGAGATGATTGCAGATGAGCCACTGATTTTTTGGTCCTTGCCCAGGTAAGAGCCGTAAGTGATCAGGGCACCCATCCCGAGCGAAAGTGAGAAGAAAGCCTGCTTGAGCGCAGCCGAGATTGTCCCCATACTGATTTCGTCAAAATCCGGGATGAGGTAGAACTTGATACCCTCTATCGCATTGGGAAGTGTGAGGCCGTAGATGATCAATCCGATGAGGATTACATATAGCGATGGCATCATGATTTTGTTTGCCGCCTCAATACCCTTTTGTATTCCCTGGCTCACGATGAAAGCAGTCAGTCCCATAAAGACCATGGAAAAAACGAGATTGGAATATGAAAAACCTTCCCAGCTTGAGAAATCAATAATATCGTTTACGAAACCTGAGAAGAAGGCGCTGAAATCAGTGTGGTTGAGGAGGTCGCCGAACGTGATGTTGAGGAAGTATCCAAACGCCCAGCCAGCCACCACGTTGTAAAATGAAAGGATGAGTATACCGGCGAAGATGCCCATAAATCCGAGCCAGCCCCACTTCTCGCCTCCAAATTTTGCGTACGAACCAAAAGCGTCGCGTTGTGCTGCGCGACCGATTGAAACTTCACCCACCATAACAGGGTAGCATAGCAGGAAGATGCACGCGAGGTATATCATCACGAACATGGCACCGCCGTTTTGTCCTGCCAGATAGGGGAATCTCCAAATGTTTCCCAGTCCGACTGCGGAACCCGCCGCGGCTAGGATGAAGCCAACCCGACCGGAAAAATTTCCTCTGTTTGCCATGTTTGCGTTTTTAGTTTCGAGAATAAGTCGCCAAAATAGACTGAAACTTGAAATAATCAAACAACTGTTTGTACTTGATCCGATTGCGATTTTTTCAATGAACGGAGCAACGTTTTTTGTTTTTTTGGCTTTTAGGTAAAAAGAGATGGAGTTTTCTGCATAAATTATAATGTTCGCGAAGCAGAATTAATTTAGTTTGTAGGGCTTTTATGGATGAATTCAGAAAACTATCGACACAGGAGAAGGCGCTGCGGATCAATTTGTCGAGATCAATTTACGGTTCTTTTGCGGAAATCGGTGCAGGCCAGGAAGTTGCGGCTAACTTTTTTAAAGTAGGCGGTGCCTCCGGAACTGTCGCCAAGACGATGTCTGCATATGATATGAAATTCAGTGACGCGATCTATGGTCATACTGATCGTTATGTGTGTGAAGAGAGGCTGATTCGCATGCTCGATCACGAATATGTCCTCCTTCCGGAACGACTTCCCCACCGTATAGAAACGACACGCTTTTTTGCGTTTGCCGACACCGTTGAAAGCCTTAATTTTGAAAGGACCAACCAGGGGCATGGATGGATCGGTCTTCGGTTTCAGCTAACCCCCAAAAGTGAACCCAACGATTGTATTATTCACGTAAAGATGCACGACACCGATCCGGTGCAGCAACAGCTTGCCCTCGGTATCGTAGGCGTGAACATGCTTTATTCGTGTTTCTTCCTCAGGGAGGCAGAAGAAATCTTGATGTCCTTACTCGACGGACTCACCTACCGCCGGATGGAGATTGATATGTTCCGGATCTCAGGCCCCGATTTTAAGCACGTTGACAACAGGTTGATGGCCCTGAAACTTGTGAAGAACGGATTCACAAAGGCTGCCATGTTTGGACCGGATGGCGATGTTAAACAGCCTTCGGATGAACTATATAAAAAGAATGTGCTGGTCCTTCGCGGCCGCTTTCGCCCGCCGACGCACGTAAACGTCGATATGTTGCTGGCATCGCGTCGCTACTTCAAAAAAGAACCTGACGTTGACAAGAACAAAATTGTACTCATCACTGAATTAACACTCAATGACCTCAGTGCAGATGGTACTATTGACGAAACGGATTTCCTCCATCGCGCCGACATCATTTGTTCACTCGGACAAAACGTGCTGATATCAAACTATTACGAGTACTATCGCTTAGTCGACTATCTGTCGAAGATTACGAAGGGTAAGAAGATAGGGCTGATCCTGGGTATCAATGCATTGCAGAAAGTGTTTGATGAGAAGACGTACACCAACATCCGCGGAGGTATTCTGGAGTGTTTCTCGTCTCTGTTTGGATCTAACGTAAAACTGTACATCTATCCGGCACTCGCCAAGGATGGTAAATCAATCTGTACACTGAAAGAATTTGAGATGGATCTTCCCGACAACCTGAAACATCTTTTTCGGTATCTGATGGACAACAACAAAATGGAGGATGTTAGGAATGCGAACATCAAACATCTTCACATCATTTCTGATAATGTGCTTGCGATGATCCGAAAGGGAGAACCAGGATGGGAGAAGTGCGTGCCGTATAAGGTGCAGGAAGCGATCAAGAAACATGGTCTGTTTGATTATCCAATGCTCAATGATCCTAAGGTCGCCGTCGACGGATGACAACCAATGGTAGTGATACTGGCAAGCTTCTTCTTAGGCTAGCATGTGGTGGTCTGCTGCTTCCGCATGGATTGTTCAAGGTTTTTGTGGAAATCGATTCGATAAAGGCGATGGTGTCTGCCGCCGGACTTCCTGCGTTCCTTGCATATGGTACGCTGGTCGGGGAGATATTGGCGCCGGTACTTCTTATTATCGGATGGAAGACGCGTATTGCTGCATTGGTCATTTCTTTCAATATGCTGATGTCGATCCTTGTCGCTCACCGCGACATTGCGTTCAAAGTGAATGACTACTGGGGCTGGATGATTGAACTGAATGTATTCTTTTTGATGACTGCCTTGTCCGTTTTCTTCATTGGTCCAGGGAGTTACAGTCTGAGCCGCGGCAGGGGACGCTGGCATTAAACCTCCTTTAACTCATCCAGTTCGCGGAAGTATCTCTTCGCCTCTTTCATCACCCGTGGAGCCAGCAGAAAGCCGGAGATCATGGTCGGGAACGCCATAAGTGCATAGGCGACGTCGATGATATTCATTACGTCCTGCATAGAAAGGATCGCCCCCATTACAATAGTGACCAGATAGAAGTAGTTGTAATAGGCACCCGTTTCGACGCCGGCGAGAAAGGAGATGGCTTTATTTCCGTAATAGCTGTAGGAAAACAGGGAAGTGACGGCAAAGAAGAAGGCACAGACAAGAAGTATCCATCGCCCCGGGGTTCCGAGCGCAGCTTCAAATGCGCGTGTCGTAAGAGTTACACCATTTGCTTCGGAAGTCTGCCAGACACCAGTTACTAGTATGGCAAGTGCAGTGAGTGTGCATACTATCAGTGTGTCAATTGCGGGGCTCATCATCGAAACCAACCCCTCTCTAATTGGTTGTGCGCTTTTCGACGCACCTAGTGCCATAGGAGCTGTTCCAATTCCTGCCTCATTGGAAAAAGAAGCACGGCGTACTCCCGCAACGATTAGCCCTCCCGTTATACCGCCAAGTGCAGGGCTGCCGCGGTAGTGTTCGGCGGCGAAGGCATCGGTGATGATCATCCAAAAATATTCAGGTACTTTGCTGATGTTCAGAAGGAGGATAGTTACTACAGATGCAAAATAAAGGATGATCATCAGTGGTACCATCTTGCCTGCCCATTTGCCGATTCGCTGAATACCTCCCAGTATTACGATACCGGCGACAACCATAAGGGTAACGCCAATCAGAAATTTATAGGTATTGATTTCGAATCCACCGACGACGAAGGTGCGGGGTTTAATATCGACAGATGCCAGTCCAATGTCATGAATTACCTGGGTAAGCTGGTTTGCCTGAAAGATAGGTAGGCAGCCAATCATCGCGCAAAGGCAAAACAGAACCGCAAGGGGATACCACCGGCGTGATAATCCTTCGCGGATTACGTACATCGGTCCCCCCTGAATTGTTCCGGCGGAATCCTTTCCGCGAAACATAACCGCAAGGCTACTGGTAAAAAAGTTAGTTGACATACCCACGAAAGCGGTGATCCACATCCAGAACAGCGCTCCGGGCCCGCCAATTGTAATTGCAGCCGCAACTCCTGCGATGTTTCCCATGCCAACGGTTGAGGCAAGTGCCGTGCTCAATGCTTCATAGGCATTGATCTGCCCCGGATCGTTTGGGTTGTTATATTTTCCGCGTAAAATATCTATAGCGTGCCTGAAATATTTATATGGGATGAACCGGGAGTACAGGAAGAAGAACAGGCCGCCCAGGATAAGCAGAAACAACACGGGGGTCCAGATGCCGTTGGCCAGTTTTGAAATGATTTCGCTCATTATGGGTCAGTCCTGCAAAATAGGAATTAATTGGGCCTTACAGTGTGTAGTTCTGTGAATTACATGAATGGAATGCATTCAGATCGTTGATTTCAATCGGCCGCGCGAAACCGCGGTCCAGTTAGCCAGCTGGTACAGCAATCGCGCGCCGACATTGGCGTCCCAGTCGTTGTCGGGGCCCGGTGCTACTTCATTCAGGTCGAAGCCGACGATCCGTTTGCCGGCTACGACGATTCTTTTCAGCAGATGAACAACGTGATAGTATTCCAAACCGCCCGGAACCGGGGTACCTGTATTCGGGCAAAGTTTTGGATCAAGGCCATCGATGTCAAAGCTGATGTAGACATTTTCAGGCAACACCTCAATTATTTTGTCGCAGATGCTGTCCCACGTCCGGCCTGCGTACATGGCTGATTTAATGTCCTCGTCAAAGAATGTCACAACACGCCCACGGGATCGTTTAATTACTTCTGCTTCTTCTTCACAGAAATCACGAATGCCTACCTGCACCAGACGGTTCACAGCGGGGATCTTCAGCGCGTTGTACATGATGGATGCGTGCGAATAAGCGAAGCCCTGATAGCCCTTCCGAAGATCGGCATGTGCGTCGATCTGAAGAATTCCAAAACGCGCATAGAAGTTTGGCAACGATCGAAAGTAGCCCAAGGGCACACTGTGATCTCCACCAACGAGCGCGACCATCTTTCCGTCGCGCAGTAATTTGGTTACAGTGCTCTTGATGTAGATGTTCAGGTTTTCGCACGCTTCGTTGATTTTCTGTAGAAGAGGCTCTTCGGGGCTCACGGCACCGTCAGCTTCGAGTCGCGCGAGGTATTGCCGTGATAATCCACGAAGGCGTGCGCTTTCGTCTTCCATAGACTGTGGTACCGGCAGCATGCTCACGCCGAGTTTCCAGGCTTCGGGAATGTCTTTGACGAATAGATCGACCTGTGTTGAGGCCTCAAGAATAGCGCGGGGTCCGCGGACTGCGCCGCTGTGGTACGATACTGTTACTTCCCAAGGCACAGGGACGACGACAAGTTGCGCGGTTTCCGGCGTAAACGGCAGGCCGAAAAGCTGCCCCTGGATCCCCGGACCGTCGGGATCGAATTTATCGGGATTTAGCCTGGATGCAGTTGTTCTTTCCATGGAGTTGCTGGGCGCATTAAATCTGGTAGGAGACATACTGCACGAACTCGCCGCTCCCGCTGCTGATCTCTCGCCATAAGCCGGAATTGAATTGGATAATTGCCATGCCCGCGGGTACAATTTCTCCGATTTCTTCTTTTGTCAGATACTCAGCAAGATAGGAGATAGCCGGATTATGCCCCACGAACAGCACCTTGCTGTAATGGTCGTCCGTCTGGGTCACCAGCTCAAAAAACGTTCTGGTGCTCGCCTCGTATAGTTCGTCCAGATAATTAATGAGCGTCCGATCGTATTGATTCGCGTCGGCAATCATTTCGGCGGTGAGTTTCGTCCGCTCCGCCGGGCTGGAATAGATGACGTCGGGAAAAGTT
This sequence comes from Bacteroidota bacterium, assembly GCA_023417065.1. Taxonomy (GTDB): domain Bacteria; phylum Bacteroidota; class Bacteroidia; order Cytophagales; family Cyclobacteriaceae; genus Ohtaekwangia. The sequence goes on along the minus strand of JAEZGH010000161.1, from coordinate 39,676 downwards.
TTTTGGTCGCGAAAGAATCCGGCTACGCGGAGCGCCTGCTGCATACCGGAAGCGGTCAATTCGCGCTGGAAATCCGTTTGACCGGGCTGTTTGTCAGCACTTTGTGCATGTCGAAGCAAATACAGATAGCGTGGCATTTGTGTGATTTATAGCCTTTCCTTTAATTTTTAAGCGTTGGCCAATATTAAGCAGCGAAATTTGATTTTTTAAAAATTTGCGGATATTTGGCTTTTTGAACCAATTGTGTGATGTCGAAAAATCTAGTAATTGTTGAGTCCCCGGCGAAAGCGAAGACGATAGAAGGGTATTTGGGTAAGGAATTTAAGGTTGCCTCAAGCATGGGGCATGTCCGTGACCTTCCCAAAGGGGGAGACGCGATTGATATTGAGAACGACTTTGAACCGACCTATGAGATAAGCCCTGATAAGAAGGAGGTAATCCAAAAACTTAGAAAACTCGCTGAGGACGCCGAAATGGTGTATCTGGCGAGCGATGAGGACCGTGAGGGAGAGGCAATTTCATGGCACCTTAAGGAGGTTCTGGACTTGAACGACAGGAAAACCCGTCGCATAGTTTTCACCGAAATCACCAAGAAGGCAATTCTCAACGCCCTTCAGAGCCCCCGTAACATCGATATCGACCTGGTCAATGCCCAGCAGGCGCGCCGGGTTCTGGATAGGCTCGTAGGGTACGAGCTTTCGCCAATTCTCTGGAAAAAAATCAAGACGGGTTTGTCGGCCGGCAGGGTGCAATCTGTGGCTGTAAGGCTGGTCGTTGAACGCGAACGCGAAATCAGCGATTTTAAAGCCAAGTCATCATTCAAGGTAAACGCGATTTTCCTGCTTGATAAAGGCAAAACGCTTGTAGCCGAGCTTTCTGAAAGATTTGATACTGAGCAGGAAGCGATGGACTTCCTGGAGTCGTGCAGGGGAGCAAAGTTCTCCATTTCAGATCTCCAGACGCGTCCTTCAAAACGCTCACCAGCACCGCCATTCACCACCTCTACGCTCCAACAGGAAGCTGCCCGCAAACTGGGATTCTCGGTGATTCAGACGATGATGGTGGCTCAGAAGCTGTACGAAGCCGGTAAGATCAGCTACATGCGTACGGATAGTGTAAACCTTTCCGATGAAGCCAGGAATGGCGCAATGGCGCAGATTCAGTCGGCGTTCGGAAAAGAGTTTGTGCAACCCCGGCAATTCAAAACAAAATCATCATCGGCGCAGGAAGCGCACGAAGCCATCCGTCCTACGGATTTTTCGGTGACCGATCCCGGAATGGACCGCAATGCCGGAAGGTTGTATGAACTGATCTGGAAACGCGCCATCGCCTCGCAGATGGCAGACGCGGAACTGGAAAAGACGACAGCAACCATCTCCATATCTACCAATCCGCGAAATTTTGTGGCAACAGGTGAAGTCGTTAAGTTCGAAGGTTTCCTCAAAGTATACATGGAGTCGGGCGACGACGACGAGGAGGAAGAAAACAGCAAAGTGCTGCCGCCATTGAGTGTTGGGCAGAAGCTCGATCTGGACGAGATAATAGGTAAACAAGTGTTCTCCAGGCATGCACCCCGCTATACGGAAGCGAGTCTTGTGAAGAAACTGGAAGAGTTGGGTATTGGCCGGCCATCGACCTATGCACCGACGATTACCACCGTGCAGAAGCGCGGATATGTTGTAAAGGAAACACGCGAAGGTGTGGAGCGGAAGTACACCGTTCTCACACTTAAAGGCAATAGAATTGAACGCCGCGAGGACACCGAAATCACCGGTGCTGAAAAGAACAAACTGTTCCCTACGAACACGGCGATGGTTGTGACCGACTTTCTGGTAGAACACTTCCCTGATGTAACTGACTTTTCATTTACCAGTGAAATAGAGCAGGAGTTCGATGAAATCGCCAGCGGCAAGCTCGACTGGAAGAAGATGATCCATAACTTCTACAGGCCTTTCCATAAGAAGGTTTCTGTAACCGAAAAGGTAGAGAGATCATCGGTGGGCAAGAGTCGCGAACTTGGTGTTGATCCCAAAACCGGCAAGAACGTATATGCTAAGCTGGGACGTTTTGGTGCTTATGTTCAAATCGGAGAGAACCCCGATGACAACGGTGGTGAGAAGCCTAAGTTCGCTTCGCTGCGGCCAGGCCAGTTCATCGAGAGCATTACCCTTGAGGATGCGATGGAACTGTTCAAGATGCCTCGCGAACTCGGCGAATTTGAGGAGAAGCCCGTGGTGGTGAACATTGGCCGGTTCGGTCCCTATGTTCTTCATGACAAGAAATTCGTCTCCATTCCGAAAGGAGAAGATCCCTATGAAATTCCACTGGAACGTGCCATTGACTTGATTGAAGCGAAACGAGTCTCCGATGCAAACAAATTGATAAAAGCATTTGACGGTTACCCAGACGTCCAGGTGTTGAACGGAAGGTTTGGCCCCTACATAAAGGCAGGTAAGAAGAATGTGAAGATTCCCAAAGGGAAGGAGCCTGCTTCACTGACCATTGAAGAGTGTCTCGCTTTGGCTGAAGCAACGCCTGAAAAGAAAGGCCGTTTCGGAAGGAAGGCAGCTGCTCCCGCTGAAGCAACTGCAGGGCAGGCAGAGGCGGCGCCTAAAAAGGCTGCAGCGAAGAAGGCACCTGCGAAAAAGACTGCAAAGAAAACCGCTGCAAAGAAAGTGAAAGCGGCTCCGAAGACCGCTGCAAAAAAAGTTAAGACCGCAGCAAAGAAGACAGCTGCCAAGAAAACAAAGCCTACAACGAAGAAGACAGCTTCGAAAAAGAAAGCAAAATAATCGGGCCATTGGAAAAGCTTCCAGATGAAATTCCGGAGGCTTTTTGCGTTTCAACGGTCTGGTATGATGTATTGTCTGCCGTAAGAGGACGGACGACAATCCAAAATACATCGGCCGATATTTCCTACCGAGATGGGCTGGCAACCACATCCTATTAAAAAATAAAGGGTCGATATGCGGAAACTTGTCGTGCTTTCAGGTGCGGGTATTAGTCAGGAGAGTGGCATTCCCACGTTCAGAGACGCGAACGGCTTGTGGGAAGGGTATCGTGTTGAAGACGTTGCCTCTCCTGAAGGATGGCAGAAGAATCCTGCCGTCGTGCTGGATTTCTATAATCAGCGGCGGAAGCGCGCAAGAGAGGTAAAGCCCAATCGGGGTCATGAGGTCATTGCTGAATTGCAGCAGTACTTCGACGTAGTCGTCGTCACGCAAAACGTTGACGATCTGCATGAGCGCGCTGGGTCTAAGAATGTAATCCACTTACATGGAAGTTTGTTTGAAGCACGCAGTACTGTGGATGAAACACTTGTGTATCCAATTTCCGGATGGGAGCTGAACATCGGTGATACGTGCGAAAAGGGTTCACAACTCAGACCCAACATCGTCTGGTTTGGGGAAATGGTACCGTTGATTGAAGTCGGCGCCCACCACGCTAGCCAGGCCGATATATTTCTCGTCGTGGGCACATCGATGGTTGTGTACCCCGCCGCCGGACTGATCGACTACGTCCCGTACGACGCCATCAAGTACGTTGTAGATCCAAATGCACCCTCACTATCACACATACAGGGAGCGACGACGTTCCGGGAGACGGCGAGTACTGGTCTGGAAAAGGTGAAACAGGAACTCCTTAAGCTCTGACAGATGCTGCTCGTACTGGATATCGGAAACACAGACATAACGGTTGGGCTGAGCGATCAATCACAATGGCGTCACATCTGGCGGGTTCCGTCAGGCAATCTCACCGAAGTATTTTATGCATTAAGGCTTCAGGATCTTTTTCTGGAGGCCGGATTGGCAACCGATGAAGTTAATGGGGTGATCATCAGCAGTGTGGTGCCGGACCTTACCGACATCCTGGTGCAGGTTACAAGAGCGTTGTTTAAGGTGGAGCCTGCACTGGTAGCTGTTCCAATATATCATAAGTTGCCGGTTAAGGTGATGAATCCCTATGAGATCGGCGCTGACCTTGTAGCCAATGCAGTTGCTGCGTTTACGCTTTTCAAAGGACCCTGTGTTGTGGTCGACTTCGGCACGGCGCTCACGTTTACTGTGTTGAGTTCCACAGGTGAGATAACTGGTGTTGCCATTGCACCAGGATTAAAAACCGCCGTGAAAGCATTGTCGCAAAATACCGCCAGGCTGTTTGACGTACCGTTGATTTATCCGGATTCCGTGCTTGGGAAAAATACCGTTCACGCGATTCAGGCAGGTGTGCTTTATGGTTACGAGGGAATGGTTGAACGTATCCTGGAGCGCGTGAGGCAAGAGCTGGCCACCGAAGTATCTACAGTAGCCACTGGTGGGCTGAGTTCTATCATTCCAGGTATAGCCTCCCGCGTTGACAAAATAGTTCCGACCCTTACGCTGGATGGTCTACGGACCATCTACAATCATATCAACGCTACTTAAGCAGGTACAGCTTCCGGTTGGCAATGTCCAGCGTCCAGGGTGTATCACCAAAGATCACATGGCTGATGGCGCCATCATAAATCAACGATGGTTTGAACATAATGTTTGGATATCCGCCCTCGGTTGCGCCCGGCACCTGAGTATGCACCTTTTTTGTTTTGTCGAAATACGTCTTAACTGTAGTGCCGAATCCCGTCTGGCTCATGCGGATCTCCATGGCTGTCGTATCGGCGTTCGCGAGTGCTATGTACCTGGTATGAAGATTCACCGGACTGTATCCTGCGCCGGTATCAAATTCCATCACGGCCCGGTGCGTGCTGTCTACCACCATTTCAATAAAGATGTCAAGGGCAAGGCCGCGGTTGTCATGGAGAATCAACGGAAGCGTATGTTGAATTTTTTTTGGCAGCGATTGCCGGCTTTCAACGATCAACTGGCTGTTTTTTACATCGATCGTCAGGAGGTCATTCTCAAATAGTTTACAGCTGATGAGACCGTCGAAACCCATTTCGTCAAATCCCGGATATACACCAACCCAGGCGTTACTTTGAGACAATGGGTTCAGTGATACTTGCTCAAACTGATATGTTTTCAGATCAAGGCGTTCACCCGTATGTCTGAATGCAGTAAAACCGCTAGAATCAAGGACCTGGTGCTTGACCTTCTGGTAAAACCGATTCGACATGACGTGAAGTCCGGCGCCAGTATCAAGGATGAAGCTACCTTCAACATTGTTGATCTTTGCCTTGACGAGGATATGTCCATTCTTACTGATTGAAACAGGGATAGCGGTTTGAGCTTCCAGGACCAAAACAGAAACGAAAAGACTCAGAGCTAGGAAAATGATTTTCATACACAGGTGGTTGCCTGAGTGGTGACGCCGTTCCGGTCAATAGGTTACAATAAGGAAACAAAAAAAAGCCGGAGGGTGTCCGGCTTTTGAATAGGAAATCATTTCTTGACTTATGCCAGTTCGCGAAGATCTACCGGCACAACACGGGAGATACCTTTTTCCACCATGGTGATACCATAGATAACATCTGTTGAGCTCATTGTACGTTTGTTGTGCGTTACAATCACGAATTGAGAGTCCTTGCTGAACGTCCGGATGATGTTATTGAACTTATCAATGTTGGCGTCGTCTAGCGGCGCGTCAACCTCATCGAAGATACAAAACGGTGCCGGCTTCAACAGGTACATAGAAAAGAGCAGCGCCGTAGCGGTCAGCGTTTTTTCCCCTCCTGAAAGCTGATTGATCGTGAGTGGTCGCTTGCCTTTTGGCTTCGCAATAATATCGATGTCTGAATCAAGAGGATTAGAGGGATCCACAAGTCGCAGGTCGCATTCGTCACCTTCTGTAAACAGAGATCGGAAGACGCGTATGAAGTGTTCCTTGATCTTGTTGAAGGAATCCATGAATGTCTGGCTAGCCACGCCTTCAATCTCGCTGATCGTGTTGAACAGTGATTCCTTCGCTTTGAGAAGGTCTTCCTTCTGCGCAAGGATGAAGTCATTCCGTTGTTTGATTTCCGTGTATGCCTCCATAGCCATGGGGTTAATCGGCCCCATGTTATCGAGGCGGTCGCGGATTTTTTGAACTTCAGCCCGGATTTTGTCTTCATCCACCTTCATAAGTTCTTCAGACTCTTCAGGTGCGCCCTGGCTGATGACATTGTCGAGGTCTACATTGAACTCCACGGACAATCTTTCTTTAACAGAGTTCAGTTGCATGCGGCTTTCATTGAGCTGGTTCTGCAACTCCATCAGCAGCGTGTCTATCTGCTGGCGCTGATGTTGCACCTCGCGAAGTTGCTTTTCAACCTGGTCTATCTGGCCGCGCGTCTCATAGTAGTCTTTCTCCGCCTCGCTGAGACCGGCCTCCATCTGCTCTTTCTCTTCATACATACCGAGGAGCTCATCGTCGTTGCTCTGTGTAGTCTCGATAATGCGTTTAACTTCTTCTTCGTTCTTGCGAAGTTCCTCCATGTTGGATTCAATGCGGGCACTACTTTGCTCCATTGATTCCTGCTTGAAGCGGATTTCCTGATCAATGCTCTTGACGCGGTTGTCCTGCTGATGGAAGAAGATATTCTGTTCGTTATATGCAGCCGATTTCTGACTCAGCAAATCGTTGTTCGAAGCAAGATTCTGAGTAAGATTGGCGAGCCTTTCTTCCTGTTCCTCCAGGTCATGCTGCGCCTGGCGAGCCTTCGGTTTCAGTTCGTCGAGCTCGGTGAGGAGTGTATCTATTTTTTCAAGAATATCTTCACGGCGCAGGTCAGCACTGTTGAGCATCTCCGAGAACTGTTCACGTTTTGTGCGAACAGAGACGAACTCTTCGTTAACCTGACGTATCTGATTTCCGACTTCTTCTAGGCGTTGGCGAATCTTGTTGTTGCGGAGTTTCTCCAGGTCGGCCTGTTTCTCCAGTAGCGAACTCCGTATGTCGGAGAGTTTGGTGGTAAGTTCCTTGATCTCTTTTTCAAGTTTCTCAAGGTTCTTTGCTCGCCCGATTTTCTTTCCTTCAAACAAACCAACAGAGCCTCCGGAAATGCTGAACTTCCGTTTGGTAAGCTTACCGTTCTTTGTGATGAACGTGTTTTCGTCGGAGAGAGGTATATTTTTAAGATCGCCTTCGTAGATGTACACCCTGTCGAGGATGTAAGACATCAGCTTGCGATACTTCGGATCGTACTCAATGATTTCAGTAGCAGGGAATGCATTGTCATAAATCCTTCCCGGCGTTGATTCGAATTTGTCAAACGCGTCGAGGATGAAGAAGTGCGCTTTACCTTTTGAGGCGTCGCTGAGAATATTGATTGCTTCGTATGCTTCTGATTCGTGCTCTACGATGTAGTAGTTCAGGTATGGCTCGAGATAGTTCTCGATGGCAACCCGATATTCTTCAGAGGTCGTTAGAATATCAGAGAGGAGGGGTGCATTCTTGGCAACCTTCTTCTTAAGAAACTTGATGGCTTCGGGGAAACCTTCGAGGTTCTCAACAAGAGATTTGGTAAGGTTGTACTCATTCTGGCGTGCGTCGAGTTTACGTCCCGTAACGTTCATCTCTTCCCGGATCATTTCAATGGTCTTCTCAGCTGCAGCAATTCGTTCAAGAATCTGTTCCTCTTCCTTTTTCAGCTGATCCTGTTCCGTGTTCCGGTCATTCAGTTCCTGTTGGAGGATTTTTAGTTTGTTTTCGAATTCAACAAGGCTTGCGCTTTGCTGACTGGAATCAGAAGCTGTCTTTTCGAGCTCTTGTTTGAGAGACGTTACCTGAATCTCACGGATTTCGACAGCCTTGTTGATTTGGAAGCTTTCTTCCTGTTTCTCGCGTTGAATGCGACGGATCGAATCAGCCTGCGTCTGTAACTCACTGGTTATACGCTTTTGTTCTTCGTAGTCGGATTTAAGTCCTTCCAGTTTGTGAGTGATTTCTTCAAAGATCTCGGCCGCGTTGTTTCTTTCCGATTCGAGGCTTTGAATGCTGAAGCGCGCGCGCTCATTGCTTTTCTTATCCTGTTCAATCTGTTCCCTCAGACCATTGCCGCGGTCGTTGAGGTATTTCAGACGTTCGTTCTTGATTTGCTTTTCACTTTCATACTGACGGATCTTCGAGACAAATTCATTGATTGCTTTTTGCCGTGAACTCAGTGTTTTTTCCTTCAGTACTAGGTCGGTTTTTGCTTTTTCGATTATTGCCTCCTTTTCAGCAATTTCAGAAGCCAGGCTGATCTTGCGATCGTTTTCTCCTTCAACCTGTTTGTTTATGGCATTAAATTTCTCTTTCTGCTTGTTAACAACAACCTTTGCCAAATAGATACTCTTCTCTTTGTATTCGTCTTTGATCCGATAATACGTTTCTGTTTGCTTGGCCTGTTTCTCCAGGCTCTTCATGTTCTTCTCGATTTCGAACAGCAAGTCTTCTACGCGTTCGAGATCGGCATCGGTATCTTCCAGTTTCTTAAGCGTTTCCTTCTTGCGTTTCTTGAATTTTGAAATACCTGCAGCTTCTTCAAACAACATTCGACGGGAATTGTCTTTATCGTTCAGAAGATCATCCACCATCCCAAGTTCGATGATGGCATAACTGTTGGATGCGACTCCGGTGTCGAGGAAGAGGTTCGTGATGTCCTTGAGACGGCATGCTACCCCGTTGAGGAGGTATTCACTTTCACCGCTTCGGTATAAACGACGGGTGATTGTTATTTGCGAGTATTCGGTAGGGAGAATGTTTTTGGTGTTATTGATGGTAAGCGACACCTCAGCCATCTGTTGAGGGCCGCGTTGACTGGTACCGTTAAATATGACGTTTTCCATTTTTTCCGATCGCAGCGCGCTGGTTTTCTGTTCGCCCAGCACCCACCGAATGGAATCCACAACGTTTGATTTTCCACATCCGTTCGGCCCGACAATACCGGTAATTCCTTCATCGAAGTTGATTACGATTTTGTCGGCAAAACTCTTGAAGCCCTTAATCTCCAGTTTCGCTAATTGCATGCTCTATGGTGGTTGTAAATTGTTCTAGTTCAGTAGTTGGCCAGCGGAGATGAGCATTCTTGATATCTTCAAAAAGGAATCATTTCGTCGCCGGTCAATTATGGCAAGTCGGCAAAGATAACGTTACCTCCAGGCCAATTCAAAAGAAAAAGAAGCCTTGTGGATAATTCGTGGATAAGCCGCAAATCGGGTTGATGACTCGGTTTTTCCGGTGCATAATATCTGAATAACTTTGCCGTTGCGGGGATCTTATCCAGCGTCGCGCGGGCAGTTAATCCGGGTAAATTGGCTTACCGCCAGGTCGTTATGAGGCCGACTTGTCGTCGTGTTCAGGCGGCTTTATGCCGGGGCTGGTTATTGAAGTGAATTTTCCTACCTTTGGTCCGATGGACAATCTGCAATTCTGGCTGTATGTAATAATTGGGCTGATCTATTTTATCAGCCGCATGCGAAAGAAGCCGCAGGGTACCGATGTACTCTCGGATCAGCCGGAGCTGCCGTCAGAACCGCAACCCGGAAAAACGGAAAGACAACCCACTTTTGAGGAATTGCTCCGGGAGATCATGGAGGGTAAATCTCAGCCCGAGCCGGAACCGGAGGTGGAACAGGAATCCGAACCTGTTTACCAGAAACCTGTTTTTAAGAACTATGATGAGGAGGCCAAGGAGGAGGTGAGATCCCGCGAAACCCTTGAAGACGTTAATTACGATTATCAGCGTCGCGATTCAATCTATTCCGAATATGAAGGAGCGAAGCGCGAAGCTTTTCTCCGTCCATCCCTCGAAGAGACAATGAGTCTGGACGAGACGGATATGAGTTACGGCAAGTTTAAGGCATTCGAAATAAAGCAAAACCGCACCGTTGTAGGTGACTATATAGCGGACCTGAAAGATCCCGAGAGTTTGAAGAAAGCCTTCGTTATGAGTGAGATATTGAAAAGAAAATTCTGACTTTTTGATATAAATATTACCCGGCTTGGGTAGTCCTTTTTTTAGAGCAGCCGATTTTTTGAAGTGCGGAAAGTAGCCCGCATCTTTACTCACTAAGTTCGGTTACTGTAAATTTTTTAGACGTAATTAACTCAGATCCCTAACCTTCTTAATGATGAAAGCATTTTTTGTCATCCTCTTTCTTGGGTGCACTTTTATTTCCTTAACCGCTTTCGCACAGTGTGATGTAAAGTCAGAGGTTGTGGTAAAAGCAGCGTCTTCTGGCTCCAATGGTTCAATCCAACTTAAAATCACGAACGATTTGCAGGGGCCAATAAGGGTCTCTTTACACGATCTTACAGAACAAGACCTCCCCATTGTCACCGAAAAAAGTGTGCAAATGAAGGATTTGAAGGAGGGGGTCACCTTTTCAGGATTAAAACCTACTACCTATATAATTCAGGTGTATTTCAGAAGTTGCTCGAGGACCATTGGCGGACTTGAAGGATACAAGGTGGAATCAAAATAAGAGACGAGAATGAGAATCTATACTTTTTTAATCTGCTCGCTCCTCCTGATTTCGGTAAGTTCGTTTGGACAAACCTGTCCCACTGTAGGTGCAACAGTGATCGAAACCTGTAATGACGCTGGTGGAAATGGAGTGATCCGGGTATACTTTATGGACGGAGATGCCCCCTCATCTTACATTCTCTATACTCTTCCTGACTTCCAGATTGCAAGTGCTCCGCTTGGACCTGCACTTGTAAATACCAGTATAAGCTTGCCTCCGGGTGCGGTCGCTGGCGTTGAGTTCTCGAATGTTCCCGATGGAGAATATTCTGTGCGCGCCAACCTTCCCGGACACAACTGCGCACCGTTAAACAATAACTATATCGTAATTGGCGGTTTTGGGATAACTATCAACTCAGCAAATGCTATTGCGGTATCTAATGTAGACATCGATCCCGACTGTAATCCGGCCTTCGGCGCAGGTAACGCAGATGGAGGACTTTCACTGACCATTTCAGGCGGGGTAGCACCATATAGTGTATCCTGGTCCAGCGCTGCTACGTCGGTTCCTAACTCCGTGGTTAACTCAAATCCAGGCAACCTTTCTGTTTCAAATCTTGATGGTGGTGCCTACACGATCACGATAGTTGATGCCAACAACTGCGTTTTTTCTACCGTTCTGGATGTACCCATTTCAACTGAGCCATTGGCCGGTGATGATCAGGTATTATGTAACGTCACGTCAACAACCTTACAGGCAAACGCGGCAGGGCCGGGTGAAATAGGAACATGGACACTCGTAAGCGGAACTGGTACCATCGCGAATCCAAATGCCCCTAACACCACCGTTAGTGATCTGACTTCTGGCACTTCGAGCACGTTCCGCTGGACTATTACGGATGCCGGCGGACTTTGCCCCGGAAACAGCGATGACGTTACCATCAAGGTAGACGCTGCACCGACGACCGCGGACGCGGGACCAGATCAGGTGTTGTGTAACACAACGACAACGCTGGCGGCCAACACGCCTGTTGTAGGTATCGGACAATGGAGCATTGTTTCCGGAACTGGTGGAAGCTTTTCATCCACATCTGATCCGTCAACATCCTTCACCGGTAACCCAGGCACGACCTATGTGCTGCGCTGGACGATCTCTAACGAGTCATGCGCACCGAGTTCTGATGATGTTCAAATTCTTTTCGAAGCTACTCCCACACCTGCGGACGCTGGTGATGACCAGGTAGTCTGCGCAACGACAACGGCACTTGCCGCCAACGCGCCGGTAACCGGTTCGGGAGAATGGACAATAGTAAGTGGAAACGGAGGGACGATTGCAAATACAGCAAGTCCTACGTCGAGTTTTTCAGGTACAGCAGGCGAGACCTATGTCCTTCGATGGACCGTCACCAACGGCTCTTGTCCTCCAAGTTCAGATGAAGTACAAATTCGTTTTGATGGGCTTCCCACGGTAGCAGCTGCAGGACCGGATCGCGGTACCTGTGGCAACAGCTATGTGCTTGAAGCTAACACACCGACCGTTGGCACAGGTCGATGGACTATTGTAAGTGGAAATGGTGGTAGCTTCGCTGATGACGAAGAACCGCATACTACTTTCACCGGCTCGCAGGGAACAACCTACGTGTTGCGTTGGACGATTTCAAATGGTTCATGCCCTGCCAGTGTCGACGATGTTCAAATCCGTCTCGATGCGCCTTCGACACCAGCTAATGCCGGCCCAGATCAGGTGATCTGCGGACCGACGACTACCCTGGCCGGTAACACACCCGTTATTGGTGAAGGAAAGTGGGCAATCGTAAGCGGTGCCGGCGGATCACTGGCCGATAGTAACAGTCCAACTTCCGGTTTTTCGGGAACACCCGGAACGACGTATTCACTTCGCTGGACCATAAGTAATGGAGCGTGTGCGCCGAGTTCAGATGTTGTATCAATTACCTTTGAACAAGCACCGTCTACTGCAATAGCAGGGGATGACCAAACCATCTGTGGAATCTCAACAACACTTGCAGCCAATACGCCTGCCATTGGAACAGGATCCTGGACAATCATAAGCGGAGTGGGAGGCACACTCGCTGATAACTCAAATCCTGCTTCTTCGTTCAGCGGTAATGCCGGAACTTCCTATACACTAAGGTGGACTATTGCAAATGGTACAACCTGCCCTGACTCCTTCGACGACGTTCAGATCACTTTTGATGAGGCACCTACGATTGCTACGGCAGGACCTGATCAAACGCTTTGTAATACAACAACGACCTTAAGTGCGAATACACCTGCAACTGGAAACGGAACCTGGACAATCGTAAGCGGTGACGGTGGTACTATCGCCGACGACACGAATCCAACCTCAGGCTTCACAGGAGTTCAAGGCACCACCTACGTTCTTCGCTGGACGATCAGCAACGGCGTCTGTACACCGAGCTCTGACGAAGTAACGATTACATTTGACGCAGCGCCCGCAGCGGCGCTCGCAGGCGATGATCAAACCGTATGTGGCGTGAACACCGTACTGGCTGGTAATACTCCCACTTCAGGTACAGGTGTGTGGACTATCGAAAATGGTACCGGCGGAACGCTGACAGATTCGGCGAGCCCGACTTCTGGTTTCAACGGTGTAGAAGGTAACAACTATACACTGCGGTGGACGATTTCTAACGGAACGTGCCCTGTATCCTTTGACGAAGTGGTTGTCTCTTTTGATGCGGCTCCAACGGTCGCAGATGCAGGACCTGATCAAACACTTTGTAATACCACTACGACGCTTGTCGGAAATATTCCTGGAATAGGCACTGGAGTGTGGACAATAGTAAGCGGTACAGGAGGTGCTCTTGCAGACGATACTAACCCTGCTTCCGGGTTCACCGGCACGGCAGGTGAAACATATGTTCTGAGATGGACGATATCGAATGGAACGTGTCCTGCAACTTCTGACGAGGTTCAGATCGTATTTGATGCGGCACCTACGGCAGCAGATGCAGGTGCCGATCAGGTCATTTGCGAAAGCACTGTTAACCTTTCCGGAAATACACCTGTTGTTGGCTCCGGAATATGGACTATTGAGAATGGTGCGGGAGGATCGCTGACATCGCCAACAGATCCGGTGTCTGAATTCATTGGCGCACCCAACGTTGTTTATACCCTCCGTTGGACGATCACCAATGGTTCTTGCGCGCCGTCATTTGACGAAGTTCAAATAACATTCAACGAAGCCCCCACTACTGCGAATGCTGGTCAGGATCAGGATGCGTGTGGTACTTCAACACTTCTCACAGCAAACACTCCCGCTGTTGGAACAGGTATGTGGACGATCATCAGCGGTGCAGGGGGCTCAATTGCAACTCCTTCTGATCCCGCTTCACAGTTCACAGGCGTAACGGGTACGACTTATGAACTGCGTTGGACCATCTCCAATGGCATTTGTCCTGCAACACACGATAACGTTCGGATTACCTTCCAACACGCTCCGAGCACTGCAGTTGCAGGAATGGATCAGGAAGTCTGCGGCACGAATGCAACACTTTCCGGAAATGTTCCGGTACACGGAACGGGTACCTGGACCGTTGTATCCGGGACAGGCGGAACGATTGTCGATCCATCTGATCCATCATCAAGCTTCACAGGAACTCCCGGAGAGTCATACATCCTCAGATGGACCATCGAAACACCTTGCGGAACATCTTCGGATGAAGTTGAGATAACTCTTTACGATAATCCCACAGTAGCCTCAGCAGGTCCAGACGCTACTGTCTGCGGTACAGGAGCACTTGAAGCGAACACACCTGCGATTGGAACCGGTGTATGGTCTGTCGTTTCAGGATCGGGAGCAAATTTTGCCGACATCAATGATCCAAATACAACATTCAGCGGTATCGCGGGAACGGTCTACGTTCTTCGCTGGACAATATCAAACGGCGTTTGTGCTGCGTCGAGTGATGATGTCGAAATAACAATAGACACAAATTCTCCTACTGTTGCGGATGCGGGTCCGGATCAGGCAGTATGTGGAACGACAGCTTACCTCCAGGGAAATTCTCCTCTTGTAGGAACTGGAAGCTGGTCGATCATTTCGGGCACGGGTGGTTTAATAGCCGATGTAAATGAGCCGAATTCTGGCTTCACAGGAAATGAAGGTGAAAGCTATACGCTGCGCTGGACCATTACAAGTGGTGTCGGCTCATGCGCACCTACCTTTGATGACGTAACTATTACCTTTGATGTGCCGCCGGTACTGGCCGATGCAGGAAGCAACCAGTCCCTGTGCGGAACTACTGCAATACTTGCTGCCAATGATCCGGTGGGAGGTGCAGGATTGTGGACCATCCTCAGTGGTGCAGGTGGCGCGCTTTCAGATCCAAACCTTTCGACGTCGGAATTCACTGGTGTTGCAGGAACTACCTATGTCCTGGAGTGGAGTATTTCAAATTCATGCGGGGCAAGTACCGATGAGGTCAGTATAACATTCGAAGCTGATCCTCCGGCAGCTGATGCAGGTCCTGATAAGATGGTCTGCGGATCAACTACGCTGGACGGAAATACTCCTGCGAGCGGAACAGGCACCTGGACAATTGAAAACGGCACCGGCGGAATTATCGCTGATGCTTCTGACCCTGCATCTGGCTTTGTGGGTGTTTCCGGTGAAACCTATACGCTGCGCTGGACCATATCGAATGGAACCTGTGCACCTAGCTTCGACGAAGTTGAAATTACGTTTGACCCTAACACCCCTACACCTGCGGTGGCCGGTGCAGATCAGGATGTTTGTGGCCTTTCGACTGCCCTTGAGGCGAATGTTCCGGTTATTGGAACAGGAATCTGGACAATCGTCAGCGGGACAGGAGGCGTGATTGATGATTCTTCATCACCGACGACAACGTTCTCGGGTGTTGCAGGAGAGGTATATGAACTACAATGGGAAATCGTCAGCGGATGCGGAAGCAGTGATGACAAGGTTACCGTTGTATTCAACGAACCTGGAACGATAGCAAATGCTGGTGTTGACAAGACCATTTGCGGTCCTGAAGCACTGGAGGCCAACACACCAGTGGTAGGCACAGGCGTATGGACTATTGAATCCGGAACCGGTGGCGTTATTGCGGACCCGTCGAACCCGACCTCTGTGTTTTCCGGGACAGCTGGTACCACATATACCCTCCGTTGGACCATTACGAGCGGCGGATGTGTGCCTTCGTTTGACGATGTTACCATCACTATTGACGCGAACTCGCCCAGCCTCGCCGATGCGGGTGCAGACCAGAATGTTTGCGATGTAACAACCTTCCTCAATGCGACTTCACCCGACATTGGAACTGGCGAATGGACTATTGTATCCGGTGTCGGTGGAATAATCGCAGATACTGGTAATCCTAACTCTGCCTTCAGCGGCGTAGCGGGAACTGCTTATGTTCTTCGCTGGACGATTACGTCGGGAGTAATGGGATGTTCAGAGACGTCAGATGAAGTGACAATCACCTTTGATGAGGCACCGAGCCTCGCGGATGCAGGGGCTGACCAGCAGGTGTGTGCAACAACTGTTACCCTTGCAGCCAACGTACCGCTCTCTGGAACAGGTAGCTGGTCCGTGGTTAGCGGCGCTGGTGGAACATTTGCGTCCGCATCGGGTCCAACCACGACCTTCAGCGGGGTTGCTGGTACAACGTACGTGCTTGCATGGACAATAGCCAACGGCTGCGGAGACAGCTCCGATGAAGTTCGGATAATATTTGATGAAGCGCCTACAGCACCCGTTGCAGGAGCGGACCGTACTGTCTGCGGACCGACTTCCCTTGAAGGCAATACGCCTGCGGTCGGAACCGGAGTATGGACTATTGTAAGCGGAACAGGTGGTGTCCTTGCAGATGCTACTAATCCGACGTCCGGATTCTCTGGTGTAGCCGGCGAAACGTATACCTTGAGATGGACTATTTCCAGCGGAACCTGCGCGACAGCGTCTGATGAAGTTGAAATCACCTTCGATATCGATACACCTACCACTGCGGATGCAGGTGCGGACCAGGCGGTTTGCGGTACTGCGACAACGCTTGCAGCGAATACTCCTGTCGTTGGAACCGGTGAATGGGCAATTATAGATGGAACAGGTGGAACTATTGCCGATCCTGCCGATCCGCAGTCAGCCTTTGATGGAACTGCGGGAAGTTCTTATACACTTCGCTGGACAATCACGTCAGGCGCAGGTAGCTGCACTCCGAGCACAGATGACGTTGTCATTGCGTTCGACGTTGCTCCGGGTATTGCAGATGCTGGTGCCGATCAGACTGTATGTGCGACTGAAGTATCACTTAATGCAGCGCCGGTAACTTCAGGAACAGGTGAATGGACCATAGTCAGTGGTGTTGGCGGAGTATTCGCGGATGCGAACGCAGCTTCAACAACGTTCACGGGAACGGCGGGTGAGACTTACGTTCTCCAATGGACGGTGCAGAACGCCTGCGGAATAAACACAGATGACGTAACCATTACACTTGAAGGAGCACCTACTACCGCGGATGCAGGTGCAGATCAGATAATATGTGCCGGTATCAATGCTACTCTGGCGGCCAATACGCCGGCCACAGGTACCGGCATGTGGACTATCGTTAGCGGTAACGGAGGGGCTATTATCACTCCGACAAGTCCGGTCTCTCAATTCATTGGTATGGCAGGTACGTCGTACACGTTGAGATGGATTATCGCGAACGGAAGCTGTGCTCCGAGCACCGACGACGTTGTTATCAACTTCGCCGCGTCTCCGGCCGTTACTAGTCCTGTTACAGTATGTGTAAACAATGCGCGGCCAACGCTGACCGCGACGGCTTCAGGTGCCACCGGTTACAACTGGTATTATTATGCGGATCCTGCAGATCCTGGATCACGCGCGCTGCTCGCCAGCACCCCGACAGGAACCTATACTGCAGGGACTGAACTTGACATGGGCGTCGCAGGATCGGTGACCTTTGAAGTAACTGCAGTCTATGGTTGTGGCGAAAGTCCTGCCTCGACTATCGAGGTTAATGTATCGAACACCGGCGGATGCGGTGGGGGTGGGGTTCCCGGAGGAAATTGCGCTACCGTAGTAATTACTCCTGTACCGTCTCCTGCAACGTGTACGCTTTCCAATGGAAGTATCTTCTTCAATATAGACCCCGCAACGCCACTCGTGAATAACGAAGGTGTGATCATCAAGATAGTTGGTATTTCGAATACCAATCAGACGATTTCACGCACGACGTACAACGATCCTAATTTCACAGCTCTGCCTATCGGCCAATACGAATACACCATTGTCTACGGTGACTCAACTTGTATCAAGACCGGATTTGTGACGATCGATCAGTCAGGTACAGTGGGTACACCAATCGCATCGGCTATTGTAAGTCCTATGTGTGCGGGCAGTGCAACAGGTGGAGTA
Source organism: Bacteroidota bacterium (assembly GCA_023417065.1). Taxonomy (GTDB): domain Bacteria; phylum Bacteroidota; class Bacteroidia; order Cytophagales; family Cyclobacteriaceae; genus Ohtaekwangia. Next base: position 21,890 of record JAEZGH010000161.1, on the reverse strand, counting down.
ACCATCGATGTCCCCGGAGAAACTGGAAATGTCCTTGAGTGGTCTCTTGACGGGGTCACCTGGACAACATTTGTGAGTGGATCGCAGATCACCGGGATCCCTGCTGGTCCGGCGCCAACCTTCGAGCGCGTAATCAGCGTCCGTCGTAACGAAAACGACCCATGTAACGCTGTGGTGATCATCCACATGGAAGATGCCAACGCGCCGATCGCAATTGGTCTGATGAGTTCTACGCCAGTGACCGTATGCGGCGGATCCGATGGCACGGTATCCATTCCTACAATTGCGGGTGGTTCGGGCGATAAACAAATCAGATTGTTCCGTCAGACTTCAGCAGGTGCGGAAATTGTACACAACTGGGTGGCTGTCGAAGCAACGCCGGTCGTGTTCTCAGATCTTTCAAGTGGCTCGTACTACGTTGAGGTTCGTGATGCGCTGGGCTGCAGCGTGAGCAGCGAGAATGAACCGGCGGTTATCGGTGCTCCTGGTGCTGTGCAGTACACCGTGAGCGTTCTCGGCAACGCCGACTGCGGTATTGATGCAGGTAAGAATGGCGTCATCGCAATAAGCTTTGATCCGTCTGTCGTCAGTGGCAGATATCAGGTCGGCGTAAGTGCCAGTCCGGTAGTTGAACCGTTCACGTACATCACCTATATTCATACAGGAGGCTCTACAAACGATATACTCGTCGATACACTGGGTAGAGGAAACTACTTTGTATGGGTAAGACCTGACGATGATGAAATCTGTCCTTCAGTTCAGCCTACAGGATTTATCGATGGCCCTTACCAGATCGACTTTGACATACAACGTGTATGCGGAGACAATGACGGCACTATATCGATCAACCTGGTGAACGTGCAGGGCGATCCGTCCGTTCCCACGTATAACGTCGAAGTTTATCGCGTCGCCGACATTACCGATAAGGTAGACGATTTCACCGCCCAGAAGGTGAATGACGGCATTGAAATAACGTATGCCCCAGGCGTCGAACAGCATAGCTGGCTGACGGTCCCTGAACAATATGTCATTAAGGTTTATCAATTGAACCAGGTGTACTGTCTTGGTGAGAGACCGCCTCGCACTCCGTTCCATCAGGAGACCTACACCGTCACAACTGGCTTGTCGCACGTGGTCGACAAGATTAAGTCGTCTTTCCCTGAGCCAAGATCAACAGGTGGATTCCTGCTCAAGACGATTAGCGGTGGCTTACCATTTACAGATGAGACCGGAACCTACTATAGCGTTTCGCTGATCGATCCGGCGACAAGTGCTGAAATCGTCGGACCGCTGACAGTACGCAGAAATTCACAGGGCAACTACCAGTATGAATTCCGTAATCTGCCAATTGGCAACTACATAGTGAGAATTACTGATGCCTATGGATGTACCAACACCTCAACGGTGGTGATACCTGCTGACTCGAGACTGTTGATTCCAAACATCTTCACGCCAAATGGTGACGGCGTCAACGATGTATTTGAAATTGTGAATCTTCCGACAACAGGGGCTCACAAACTCGTGATTACCAACCGCTGGGGTAAGGAGATATTCAGCTCGAACAATTATTCTGAAGGGGTATTCTGGGCAGCTGATGGAGTTCCGGAAGGAATTTACTTCTACCGTCTTGATGTCGAAGGCGACCAGTCCTATAACGGTTGGGTGGAGATCACCCGAGGTTCGAAACCTTAACGAGAGGTTGGTGGAAGTTCAGCCATTGCATGGACGAACTTCCACCAACCTCTTATTTCAGTTCAGAGAGGAATTTCATCGTGTCCACCTTATCTGCATAATCAGTTAAAGCTGGCATTTGGGCTTGTCCGAATTCTACTTCGGCAAGTCTGTGCTTTCCAACCACGACCTGGATTTTCTCTGCATTTGCTTTCAATTTGCCTGAAAGGTCATCTTCCGAGGAAAAGAACTCATAGAATAACACAGAGATAGGAGAGACGATCTTTTGCGATTCCTGCAAGAGGAGAAATCCGTTATCCGAGAACTTTTCGCTATTGATCAGAAGTATGGATTTCTGATAGTCGTAGTTGTTAGCATATTTGTGCTGATTGATCACCGGTGCGAAGGATTCAATTGCCTGGAACATACCATCGAACTGGTAGCCTGCCGGAACAAATAATTTAGATACGTTTCTGCATCCGAGACCATAGTACGAAAAGATATCTGTTCCTAAACTTCCGAGCTCTCCCTTCGTTTCATTACCAGACAGGATGGCGACGGACGTTCTGTTTTTCCGAATGATATGGGGGTATTTTCCGAAGTAGTATTCGAAATAACGCCCGGAATTGTCGCTGCCCGTGGCGATGACGGCATCAAATGATTTCAATTGTTCGACAACGGTTATCCTATCGGAAAATGCAGGTTGAATGTCGATGAGCTTTTTGATCAGAAAGGAGGGGAGGAACTTATCTTTTGAGGAAAATTTTACCATGCCCAGGTGGCCTGAGGTCAGAACAGCCAGCAAATCGTGAAATCCGACGAGGGGGATATTTCCGGCCATGACCAGGGCAACCTTGCGACTCGCCGGAGGTGTGGGGTAAGGTGAAACCCAGGCTTCGAGGGATGCTTCGGTAAGCCACGAAGCAATGGCCTGAAGGCTTTGTTCGACGGAATCGGGTGTAAACCACGAGTTATCGTTGGCAGCAGAATTGGTGATGTCCTTGAGTTCTGAGGAGGATAAATTGCGGAGATAATCTCCAAGTGAGGCAAATGCCTGGATGCGTTGCTGAATGTTCATTATAAACTTTTCAAAGACCCCGGGTGTTATTATAAGTATTGTAAATTTTCGCATTACAAACGATTGCTGAATCGCACATGTAAGGCGTTACGCGGAGTTTCCCTTGTTCTATGCAGGGTTTCCTGCTAACTTTGTTTTTTAAAGCGGACCAAAAATAGAAAAAGCATGGCAATAATGATTACGGACGAGTGCATCAACTGCGGTGCATGCGAACCGGAATGCCCTAACACGGCGATCTATGAAGGCGGGCGCGACTGGAATTGGGCCGGAGGTACTAAACTTGAGTCGGTTGAACTTGAGGATGGCACTGCGGTAGACGCAAAAGAAGCTCAGCCCCCTGTATCAAATGAATTCTATTATATAGTGGCCGGAAAATGTACCGAATGTACCGGCTTCCATGAAGAGCCTCAGTGTGCGGCTGTATGCCCGGTAGACTGTTGTGTTCCGGATCCTGATTACGTGGAGACGAAAGAAGAGCTTCTGGCGAAGAAGGCGTGGCTTCATCAGGAAGTCGAAGCCTGACATATTATCGTTCAGCCCATTTTCACGACGGGTAAAGAATCATGAACTCATGGTATGCGACATACCATGAGTTTTTTTTGTGCGCCATGCATGTCATTGTTCTTAGAGTTAAAGTCCTCAACAGACCAGCTAACGGGAACTGTTAGTCGAAGGCAAGGGTGTCTTCCGTGAGGAAGAATCTGAAGGAAGCTGGAGACAAAAGTTTGATCTGACGAACAGAAACATGATACAAGGCTTTCTCCGTGGGTAAGCGGGCATTAGACTGCTAGCCCAATAGTTAGACGTAAAGCGGAGGTAGTAAATCATGCAGATTAGACGGGAGGAGCAATGAACTTACCATGGGAGATCTGTCTACTTAGCCGAGGCTATTCCAAGCGAACCGGTAACGCAGAGCGGGGAGACAGAAGTCAGCAGAAGCCATAGTACCGAAGAAGTCATGGAAACATGATGGAGGGAAGGGCAGAATCTTTAGAGCGGGTGAGTATTGTTTAGAGTACTAAAAGTCAGAAAAAAAAAAAAACTTGAGGACGGAGAAATGAATAACTGGGAGCCCAAGAGCAACAGTCTATTCGGCCCTACCGAAGGCGTGGCGATCGTACATCGCGACAAGAACGGTAGGGTGCGTCCTAATTGGCTTTGTGCATGCGAACAAGAACGACACCTGACGGTAGGATTGATGGATAAGGTAGCCGATCCGTCAAATCTTCAAAAGGCTTATAGGCGAGTGAAAGCCAATGCAGGGGAAGGTGGTGTTGATGGAATGGAAGTGAAAGAGCTAGGCAAGTGGATTAGAGACAATTTTCAAGACTTGCAAGATCAATTACTGAAAGACCGTTACCAGCCCGACCCAGTGCGAGGAGTTCGAATCCCTAAGCCACAAGGCGGCTACCGTCAACTAGGTATTCCCACAGTAAAAGACCGGTTAGTTCAACAGGCCGTTCACCAGGTTTTGACTGCACGCTACGAGCGAATCTTCTCGGAACACAGTTACGGTTTTCGTCCCCAGCGCAGCGCCCATCAAGCCTTGGCGCAATGCGGTCGTCACGTATCCAGCGGCAACAAATATGTTGTTGATCTCGATTTAGAGAAGTTCTTTGACGAGGTTAACCATCACCGGCTGATGTGGCTGTTGAGTAGAAGGATAGGCGATGGTCGCGTGTTACGCCTGATCCATCGCTTCCTAAAAGCAGGTCTCCTCCAAGACGGGCTGATGAGTCAACGCACGCAAGGTACCCCACAAGGCGGTCCACTGAGTCCACTGCTCTCCAATATCATATTAGATGAATTGGACAAAGAATTGGAAAGACGTGGTCATAGCTACGTTCGGTATGCTGATGATGTCAAAATATTTGTGAAGAGCGAAGTCTCGGCGCAACGTGTGAAAACTCGCATCAGTAAGTTTATAGAGGATGTTTTGTTGCTTAAAGTCAATAGCGCCAAAAGCCGGATATGCCAAGGGTACGAATTGAACTTTCTGGGTCACAGTATCTTACCCTATGGTCAGGTAGGATTAAGTGAGCAAAGCGAGCAAAGGATCAAGCAGAAGGTGAAGCAAATCACCAAACGCAGACGCGGAGTGAGCTTAACTCACATCTTACTGGAACTAAGGAGTTATTTACCCGGATGGCTCATGTACTTTAAATATGCCCTGATGAGTAGGAAGCTCACTCGGCTTGATGGCTGGATCAGACGAAAGCTTCGTTGCTATCGGCTGAAACAATGTAAACGGGTGATAGGGATGGTCCGACTGCTGAGGAACTTAGGAGTTGAGGAAAGCCTTTGTTGGCGCACAGCCCTTACAGGCAAAGGCTGGTGGAGGATATCCAACAGTCCGGGGGTTAGCATCGGCATGTCTAACCAATGGCTTGAATTACAGGGTTACTATAGTCTGCTTGATCATTACAAGGCCTTGCACCGTAAACTACTCTAAACGAAACCGCCGTATACGCAAGTACGTCCGGTGGTGTGAGAGGACGGCAGCCCAATTTAATCATTGGAACTGCCTCCTACTTTAATTAGCGCATTTTGGCGCGTTTGATCAGGTACGTCTGGAGGATAACGTCGAAATCGGTGCTAACGTCAGCCTCTATGAAATCGATCTTGTATTGGTTGCACCGCATCTTCAGTGCCTTATGAAACCGGCTGGCCTCGGCGCGGTAGTGCTCCTTAACCTCCCCGGGATTTAGTGCGAGCCTTTCCCCACTCTCGAGATCCACGAACTCCATTGGTCTTTCTTCAAACTCGAAAAAAAGCTCCGTCTCGTTGTCCATCACATGAAAAACGATCACCTCGTGTTTGTTATGTTTAAGGTGCTGCAGCGCCTTGAACAATTCATCCGTATCTTCCTCGGCATCAAACATGTCGCTGAAGATTACGACGAGTGAACGCTTGTGAATTTTCTCGGCGATTTCATGCAGGATAGCAGCCACATTCGTTGCTTTTGCCGGCGGCGTGTGTGACTCCAGATCGTTAAGGTTTCGCAGGAGTTTATCCAGATGCGTAGGAGTGGATTTCATCTGGGTAAGCATCTCGATCTTATCAGAAAAGAGGCAGAGGCCCACCGCATCTCTTTGTTTGTTCAACAGAAATCCCAGGGCAGCGGCGGCGTATTTTGCAAAGCGGATCTTGGCTTTTGTCTCGTGCGGATAGTACATAGACGCCGAGGTGTCGAGAGCAATAAGGCAGCGTAGGTTTGTTTCCTCTTCATACCTCTTGGTGAACAACCTGTCGGTCCGGGCATAAACCTTCCAGTCGATATGCCTGGTGCTCTCGCCTTCATTATAAACTTTGTGCTCTGCAAACTCAACAGAAAAGCCGTGATACGGACTCTTGTGAAGACCTGTGATAAACCCTTCCACCAGCTGATGTGCCAGAAGCTCCAGACTTCCGGAGTCCTTAATGTTTTTAAGATCTAGCTTCACTTTTTTGGAAAAATCAAATAATACTGATTAATTAGAATGTTTTTACGATGGAAAACGGTCATTTAAGCCTTTATTCGGCAAATAATAATTGGTTCTTTTGGATTAAATGGTCAAAATAGTAACTTAGTTGTTACCAAACTTTAAACCTAACACTAAAATTGAAGGATTGTGGAAGAAAATAAGACAAACGGCAGGGATGAAATTTACTCAGCGAAAGTAAAAGCCGGGAAAAGGACCTACTTCTTTGATGTGAAGTCTACACGTTCGAACGATTACTACCTGACCATTACAGAGAGCAAAAAACGTTTCAAGGAGGACGGGTTCACTTACGAAAAACACAAAATCTTTCTTTATAAGGAGGACTTCAATAAATTCCTCGATGCGTTGAACAACACGGTGAACCATGTTAAGACTGAGCTGATGCCGAACGTCGATTTTTCGCAGTTCGATCATGTTCATGAAAACGAAGAGGCTGCAGTAACGGAGTCGAAGGATGGAAGCCTCGACACGGAACTCAAATGGGACTGAATTTTACCTGAACCTATACCGGAAAAGCCTCTGCACCTACAGAGGCTTTTTTTATCGTCTGATCTGTCCCAAAATCAAAAAAACGGGACCTATTTGTGTCAGCAAACCCTATATTTGCGCCCTCAATCAAAAGCAAATCGATGGCACTTCAGTGTGGTATAGTAGGGCTTCCGAATGTGGGCAAGTCCACCCTTTTTAACGCGATCTCCAATAACAAGGCAGAGGCGGCCAATTTCCCTTTTTGTACGATAGAACCGAATGTGGGAATCATTACCGTTCCCGACGAACGTCTCAAGGCCCTCGAACAACTTGTAAATCCGCAACGCGTACTTCCGGCAACTATTGAGTTCGTGGATATCGCCGGGTTGGTGAAAGGTGCCAGCAAGGGTGAAGGGCTTGGAAACCAGTTCCTCGCCAACATACGGGAAGTCGACGCAATTGTTCACGTAGTAAGGTGTTTCGAGAATGATAACATCGTACACGTCGACGGGAAAGTGGATCCGGTGTCTGACAAGGAGATCATCGACACAGAACTACAGCTTAAGGATCTTGAATCGCTAGAGAAAAAAATCAGCCGGGTTGAAAAGGCCGCGAAAGCCGGTGATGCGAAACTGAAGAAGGAACTTGCTGTTCTCACCATGTACCGCGAGGCACTTTCAGGTGGTAAAAACGCAAGATCGGTTCAGGTAGAAGACGATGACAAAAAAGCTGTTGCTGACCTTCAGTTATTAACTGCCAAGCCCGTCATTTATGTTGCTAACGTAGATGAGGGTTCAATCCATACAGGAAACAAGTTTGTGGATGCCTTGAAGGAGCATGTGAAGGGCGAAAATGCAGAGGTTGTCGTTATCAGTGCCGCCATTGAAGCCCAAATCGCTGAACTTGAATCTGAAGAAGACCGGAAGGTTTTCCTGGAGGAGTACGGCCTCACCGAATCAGGCTTGAACAAGTTGATCCGCGCGAGCTACAGCTTGCTGGATCTGATCACCTATTTTACGGCAGGAGAGAAGGAAGTGAGGGCCTGGACGATCAAAAAAGGGTGGAAAGCGCCACAGGCTGCGGGTGTAATACACTCGGACTTTGAAAAGGGATTCATCCGGGCTGAAGTGATAAAACTGGCTGATTATCAAAAATATAAGTCAGAAGCTGGGTGTAAGGAAGCCGGAAAAATGGCTGTTGAGGGGAAGGAGTATGTGGTAGCTGACGGCGATATTATGCATTTCCGGTTTAATGTATAGTTTTTCACGTTTTTATGATTTTCAGCTTCCCGATTTTTTCTTAGCTTTATAAACTGCTCGTTTCAAAAACGGGTCCATTTCATTTTTACAAATTGGTTAATTTTTTATCCCGACTTAATCTTAAGGGACTTGAGGACCAGAATCATTTTTTCGCTAAAAAACCGGGGAGCCTACGTTCCCTTTCATCATCAATACTTACTTGCTCAGGTAATTAAGGGATTGCTGATTTTCGGTCCGCGGAAGGATTATATTGAGTATAATCAATACAATTTTTCAGGACTCAAAGGCCAGACGAAAGTAAGTCGCAAAGGCCTGCATTATTTTTCGTCCAAGGTCACCTTGGTGTTTTCATGCGGCGATAAAAACTTCAAGGAGTACTTTCTTGCCCGTGTGTTTGAGCAACGGGAAATCATCGTTGGAAACCTCCATCTCATACCTGAATCAGCAGAAGACGAAGAGATCGTAAAAGTGACTGATGAGTCACGTTTTCTTTGTATCTCGCCTGTAGTGGTGATGCCCGCCGCCTTTAATGATGACTCCGGAAAGAAATTCATTGCGCCTGAAAGCGATGAATTTTCAGATATGCTTTACGAATGCACGATTGCGCGGATGGAAGCTACGGGTAAATACACCCATGAGCAGCTTGCCGGGTTTTATAAGTTTCAGCTCGTTCCCGACAAGGATTATATCCAGCGCATCCAGGCATCTCATAAGAAATTTGCGCGCATCTATCCACTCTTCGACAACGATGTGAAGTTTGAAGTAAGAGGGTACACATTCCCTTTCATCCTTTATGCAGCACGTGAAGTGCAGCAGTTCGTCTATGAAAATGGCCTCGGATACTTCACCTACAAAGGTTTCGGGATGCTGGATATAGCCAACAACGATCCCATCCAGCGCGCGACCCACCAGGACGCCACTTACGCTTAGCGCGGATTTTCGGCAATCTGCAAATATCCGATTAACAGATCTGCACGTGGTTGGAAAGGCCGATAATAGACGAAGATCTCATACCGGTTTTCCGTTTCGAAGTGACTGCCTTCAAAGTAGTGCGGTGGCAACGATCCGGATTTTACATAGTACTGGTAGTCGTACCAACCCTGCTTCAGCAACAGTCGCGATGTGTATAACCCCTGGGCGGAATCGTACTGCATTCGGTTTTGATTATTCAGGTTCCAATTGTTAAACGCTCCGATTACATACACCTCGCCTCGTACCGGCTTGCTTTCCAGTGAGAAATTTACCCATGCGTAATTGGAGAACGTGGGATCCTGGAAGTCGTAGTTCTGTATGATGTAGTTGCCGTTTAACTCATCGTACTGCGAATACGCCTCGTGCGACCGGTCCTTGTCTTTCCCGAGGTAAACTTCGTGGGGTTTTGTACTCCGGTTGACATAAGCGACGTTACGTCCCGGGTTGTTCAGCGATCGCATATCGAAGAAACGAAATTCATTTCCTCCGCGGAACATTTTAGCTTCATCAAAGAACCGATATTCGAGTTCCTTTTCGATGTCGCGTACAAAACTCGGTTTGGCGTCAAAGATCGCGTTATCCCATCGTTGGTTCTGGCGAATAGTTACGTAGACGTCCTGCATGGGATTCAGAATTTCGATGTTGGAGTGATTGATGGTGAAGTTGATCTGCTGATTGACGCGCGCAATCGCACCCGCGCCCACGAGATTCCGTTCATTGACGAACTTGACGCGGTTATCGAAAATCATAAACCGACGACTTAGTATTACGTCTGCTTTATCCGTACCGCGGTAAATAGCGAGGACATAATTACCAGGAAGTTTGACGCGCGGTATTTCGAACCAATAGTGCACATAGGGTACGTGGGTATCGACAGAGAACTCACTGTTGTTCAGGGGAAACTCATTGAAGTCGGCCAGGAAGTCAAGGTCCTGCAACCCCGATTGGGTCCAGTCTTTGTTGCAGTGGATAATGCGTGCATTGTAGTTATCGCGCTGATCCGTCAGGTCGTCGAATTCGAGTACGAGATTCTGGCCTTGCAGACTTGCCGTTGCCGGCGCAAGGGCATTACCCCTTGGGTAGAGGCGAACGGTTTTAATCTCAACTTCATAGGTCGTATCTTCAAGACGCAACGCCTTAGGATTAGCGCCGGAATTAGTGGAAGTTTGTGGCAGGGGAGTGCACGCCACCAGAATCAGCAGTAGTGCAAGTGTCAAAAAGGCCAGGGTTCGTCGCATAAACACGGAAGGAAACATTGACGGATGGTTAAACGTATCAAACATGTCACTTCTTGTTTGGAAATGAAAATACAATCCCAACTTTTTGGATCTCCCCTGTGTCTAACCATTGATTTGCCGTTATAACGGGTACATGCTCACGGAACAAGAGCTCATAGAAGGTTGCCGGAAAGGAGAAAGGACCGCTCAGCGGGCCCTATATGACCGCTTTTGCCGAAAAATGACGGTTCTATGCCTTCGGTACTCGAAAACTACCGCGGAAGCGGAAGACATTCTCCAGGAAGGTTTCGTCAAGGTGTTCAACGCTATTAAAGATTTTCGCCAGGAGTCGAAACTGGAAACGTGGATAACCCGCATAATGGTCAATACGGCCCTCAACGTACAACGCAAGAAACTTTATCTCTATCCCATGGTTGACGTGCAGGAAATTGAACTGCCGGAAAATGAGATCAGTATATCAGGTATCAATTTCCAGCAGCTGCTGGAAATGATCCAATCGCTGCCTCAGGGATGCCAGATAGTATTTAACTTATTTGCGATTGAAGGATACAGCCACAAAGAAATTGCAGAACAGCTCGGAATTTCGGAGGGGACGTCGAAATCGCAGTTTGCGCGGGCCAAGAGTCTGCTGCAACAAAAATTAGCCAAGGAGTCTACTTATTTTGATCGATATGGAGCGGGAAAAATTTGAAAGGGAGTTTGCCGATGCATTTAAAGGAGCGGAGCAATCCCCTTCCGAGAATGTATGGGTTAACATTGAGCTGGAGCTGGAACGTGCGGAGAGCAAGAAGATGAAAAAGCGGGTATTTTTCTACCAAATGCTCGCTGCGGCTTCTATTACTTTCGCGTTGATCCTGACTGGCGCCGGCATTCTTTTCCTTCGTGACAATGATGGACACACTGCAGGCATGCTGGCGACTAACGTACCCGCTACTGTTGAAAGAGAGACCGGAGAAACACGGACATCAGTGAGGCCTCAAACCCAGACGGACGTTGACAAAAGCAAGAAACTTCAGCAAATTGAAGAAAGTAATGCAGGGCAGGAACCTTCAGCCACTCATTCGGAAAGACCAATTCTTACTGAAGAGGGTGCAGTTTCCGATGGCAGAGCCATGGCAGGTCTGGATATACGCGGCTCGGATGGAGTAGGTGGTAGGGACATAAGGAAAGATCCAACACTTGTTCGGGAAACTTCGCGACAGAACAATGATAATAACGAAAATCGCGACGGCGCGCCCGCCGAACGTTTTGCAAATACCACAGAACTTCCGGTAGCAAAAAATGATGCGCTGAGCACCAAGCTTCCTTCCCACGAAAGTGAATCGGATGGCGCAGATTTGTATCTTCGCGATACTTCAATGCAAACGGGTGGTCTTCTTGCGTTAGATGATTCGCTTGATGGGGAAGGTGGTAGTCTTGATACCGGATATTCAGAACACGGGGTTAATGCTGCAACTGACCGGGCCAGCAAGCCAAATACGAATGAGAATAGTTCAGAGCCAGATCCCGGACAACTACTGCTGGCCAAATTGAGTGACCTGGAAAAAGAACTCGCTGAACAGGGTGCGGGGGGTAAAAAGGAAAGCGAAGGCTCAAAGGAAAAGGTCTGGACATCGGTTGGCTTTGCTGCAGGTGGATATAATGGTCAGGCAAGCACTCCGGCGCAGGCAAGTTCGCTGGTAGCCCTGAACAGTGCGGTAGAGAATCAAGCGGAAGCTTCTGGCGTTGCCTATTCGGTGAATATCAGCATGGGAACCCGTATCACGAATCGTCTGGTGCTTCAGGGCGGATTAAGCTATCTGAACAACAATACCACCTACATTTCAAACCAGGTTGTTCGCGCCGAGAATATGGATTTCAAAGCGGCGACAATGAGTGATCTTCGTGCAGCGGGTTCATCGCTGTTTAACAATAATACGGTGATCCCTACGGCGCCACATTCGGTAAGTAATAATATCGAATTCATCAGTATTCCGGTGCAGGCCGGATATATAGTCATCGACAGGAAGTTCGGCTTGCAATTCAACGCTGGCGTGGCAACAGATTTCTTTATTCAGAATACAATTGATACGAAGGCAAGTGGTGTCAAGCCTGCCACTCAAGACCGAGGTTCTGATTCGCCTTACCGTTCAACCAACTTCAGTGGTTTGATGGGCACCGAATTCACATACCGACTTGGCGACAAATATAGGATTGCTGTCAATCCCGGATTGCGCTATCCGCTTAATTCGATCTACAAGGAAGAAACCGGGATCGAATCAACTCCATTGACGTTTGATGTCGGCCTTCGCTTCCGCTATATTTTCCGGTGATTCCAACCTTACGAGTTTCGGTTGTGTCTAAAAGGCAAAACCGAAACCGTTTATGGAGCCTCTCGAAACCAGACTGCAAAGAAGGATGCATGTCTCGCTCTACGCCCTGTTGTTTCTGACGTGTCTCTTAGGGCTGAGTGTTCTTCTGGAAGGATGTACTGACCGTTGCGAAGCAGAAGTACACTATGCTTACTTCGAACCTGTTTATCAGACGCGCCAGGGGATACAGGATGAAACACGCCTTGTTGATCCGTGTCCGATTTCTTCAGTGGGAAAGATTTACATCAAGGGAAGTTATCTTTTTGTAAATGACCCTGGTAAAGGGATTCACATTATTGATAACGCGAATCCCTCTCAACCGGTTTTGAAAAAATTCCTGCAGATACCGGGCAATTTTGATCTCGCTATAAAGGGGAACTCCCTGTATGCCGATAGTTATGTTGACCTCGTTACTTTTGATATCACTGACGTCTTGAATATACGTGAAGTCAGTCGCCGCGAGAATGTATTCAATTACTTCAATACTGACGTAGACTTTTCTTACGACGCAATCAGGGGCGTAATTACAGAATGGAGAGAAGTAAAAACGGTTGAAGTAAACAAGAGCGACTGCTCTTTTGATTATTCGGCTCCGTTAGTGTCTTATAACGGAGGTATTGCCGCAGAAAGCGCGGCAAAATTCTATTCGAGTCTTGCCATCGCTCCGGGGAACGGCTCTGACCCCGGAGTGGGCGGCTCGATGGCACGCTTTACGATAGCAGGCAATTTTCTTTATACCCTGAGTGACGGTGCTATTCTACCATTTGATATCACAGGTGAGAACGATCCGGCTCCTACCGCTTCTCAATACGTCGCATGGGACATCGAAACAATATTCCCATATGGCAACTACCTCTTTCTTGGAAGCAGCTCAGGAATGCATATTTTCGATCTGACAACGCCTGACGCTCCCCAAAAGGTTAGTACTTATCAACACATATCAAGTTGCGATCCTGTGGTTGTTCAGGATAATTATGCCTACGTAACCCTTCGGTCGGGTACGGAATGCCAGGGCTTCACGAACCAGCTTGAAGTAATAGATATTGCCGATATTGCAAATCCCAGTCTTGTTAGAATTTATCCGATGACGAACCCGCACGGCCTAGGTGTCGACGGCGACTTGTTATTCATTTGCGATGGCGCTGATGGTTTGAAAGTATTCGACGCCCAGGATGTACGAGAGATTGATAACAAGCTCATCAAACACTACAAGAATATTCACGCATATGATGCCATTCCCTTCAACGACATACTCATCATGATCGGGGAGGATGGCATTTTTCAATATGATTATTCCGACCCTGCAAACATAACGTTGCTCAGCAAACTCGCTGTTGAATGAGGATCTTCTTATTCGTCGTATGGTCAGTTCTTACTATGAATGTAGGAATGGCCCAGGGGGATTCCACGCGTCATGCGAACAAAAGGGTCCGCTATTTTGGGTCTCTTTCCTCCGGAGTACTTATAGGTGCTGAAGGTCGCGGTACAACAGTGACTGCAGCCACCATACACGGGATAAGGTTGAATAAGATCGCTATTGGATTGGGCATTGGATACGATGATTTCAATCGCACCAATATCGTCAATGGCGGTGGCGATTTCTACATGCGCTGGAAGTCAGTACCCCTGTTTCTCTCCTTTTCTACTGACTGGGGAAAACTAAAGGGGAATAATCTGTATATACAACTGAACGGCGGATACAGTATCATTCGACAGTCAAATCCCGCAGATATGGTTATTGTGGAAAACTCCGAGGGCGGCCTGATGCTGAATCCCTCGCTTGGTTATCGGATCAATTCTGGAACGCATAAAATCTATTTTGAAGCCGGGTACAAGATGCAACGGAACCGCTATCGGTATAACACGTATCCGTGGATTTGGGGCCCACCATCCGGGCTGGTGAACGTCAAAGAAACCATGCAACGCGTTCAGGTTAAGATCGGTTTTGGCTGGAATTAACCCGCCTTTTCCAGCTCCGACACCAGTGATTCCCAGCGTTCCGTAACGCGGGTTAATTCCTTCTCCACTTTGGCGAAGTCAAACTGAAGCTTCTTCATTTGGTTAAAGTCTGCCAAGGCTTCAGGTGAAATCATTTCCTGCTCCAATGCTGTTTTTTGCGTCTCGAGGAGCATAACTTTTTCCTCGACGAGCTTAATTTCTTTTTCGAGCGATTTACGCTTCTCAAACACGGGATCCACCGGAGGTTTTCCCGGTGCAGGATTGTCAGCCTTCTTCGGTTTGGGAGCCTCCTCCTTTATTGCGGAGGCCTCATTTTTCTTCCGCCAGTATTCGTACTCCTCATAGGTCCCCGGATACTCCTTGATCTGCTTGTCTTCAATGTACCAGATCTTGTTAGCCACCTGACTCACGAAGTGACGGTTGTGAGATACCACAACAAAACTTCCTTTGTATTGCTGAAGGGCCTGAATGAGGATGTTCTCCGAAATGAAGTCCAGGTGGTTTGTAGGTTCGTCGAGAAGGAGGAAGTTCGCTTCTGAAATCAGCGTCTTAGCCAGAGCCACGCGTGACTTCTCGCCACCGGAAAGCACCTTTATCTTTTTGTATACATCTTCGTCGGAAAACAGGAAACATCCCAGGACGTTCCGGAGTTGCTGCTCCGTTTTTCCCGATCCTGCCTGAAGCATTTCTTCGAGAATTTCATTGTCAACACGAAGTGATTCGAGTTGATGCTGGGCGTAGAACGCTTTGATAACATTATATCCCATGACGCGTTCGCCTTCGATGGGTTCTTCACCGGCGAGGATACGCAATAAAGTAGACTTTCCCCGTCCGTTCGCACCGATCAAGGCAATCTTATCCGTGCGTTCGATGGAAGCTGAAGTATTTTTCAGGATCTCAAGAGAACCATACGCTTTTGAAACGTTGTTGAGCGTGACGATAAACCTGCCTGGCTGCTGATTGAATGTGAAGCGGAAGTTTACTGCTGCGGTGTCGTCGACAACTTCTTCGATGAGTTCCATACGTTCGAGTGCCTTCACGCGTGATTGCACCTGACGCGCCTTGGTGGCCTTAGCCTTGAAGCGTTCGATGAATCTTTCCGTCTGCTTTATTTTTTGCTGCTGGTTCTCAAATGCATTCTGCTGAATCTCCTGACGAAGTTCTTTTTCTTTGAGGTAGAAGGAGTAGTTCCCTTCATAGGTGACGAGTTGAGACTGCGTCACCTCAACTGTTTTTGTGGCCACATTGTCGAGAAACGTTCGGTCGTGCGACACCACGATTACCGCGCCTTCATAACTGCGCAGGTAATTTTCAACCCATTCAATCGAGGGCAAGTCAAGGTGGTTGGTGGGCTCATCCAGCATCAGGAGTGAAGGTTTCTCCAGGAGGAGCTTTGCCAGCATTACGCGCATGCGCCATCCTCCGGAGAATTCACGAAGAGGCCGGTGGAGATCGCTCGTGCTGAAGCCAATACCTTCCAGCACTTCCTCGGCCTTGGCCTGCATAGAGTATCCGTCGAGGTGTTCAAACTTCTCCTGAAGTTTCGCAAGGCGTTCGACGAGCGCATCAGAATAGTTGTGTTCAAGTTCGTGAAGCACCTTTTCGATCTGACGCTGTGTATCCACAGCGTCTTTAAAGGCCTCCATAGCCACTGTAAGAATAGCGTCGTCTGTCTGATAGGAGAGGAGGTCCTGATTGAGAAATCCTATTGTACAGTCGTTGCTTTTGCTTATAGAGCCCCCGTCGTATTTGTATTCACCAGCGATCAATCGCAGCAGAGTGGACTTGCCGCGGCCATTCAATCCGATAAGACCGATTTTGTCTTTCGGCTTAATGAACATGTTGGCATTTTCGTACAACGGTCGCCCACCGATATAATAAGAGAGATTTGTTATCGAAACCATGATTTTACATCAATCGAGTCCGCACTTAAGGAATCAATCTGCAAAAATAACAGGATTGGGTCGTTTTTTATAACGGTAAGGGATGCTATAAGCACGGGGGATCGTAAATTAGCATCAAACAACGCACTATGACGATTCTGAAATGTTCAACCCTTGCCGTTTGGATCCTTATCTTCATTGTGGCTTTTGGAATGCCAGCAGCTGGCCCTCCTGTAGAAACACCGTCCCCGGTCAGTCAGAAGAGCCTTCCCCTGGAGAAAATAAAGCTACCTCCAGGCTTCAAAATTGAAATATACGCCGAAGTTGAGAATGCGCGCTCACTCGCCCTTAGTCCGTCCGGCGTGGTTTATGTTGGTAATCGCGACGGAAATAAGGTTTACGCTATCAAAGACACTAACGGAGACAAGAAAGCTGATAAAAAGTGGGTTGTAGCGTCTGGTTTACGGATGCCGAATGGAGTCGCATTCCACAATGGTGATTTGTATATCGCTGAAGTCAGTCGCATAACACGACTACGGGGGATTGAAGCAAAGCTCGATAATCCGCCAAAGCCCGAAGTAGTCGTTGAAGATTATCCCAGGGAAACTCATCACGGCTGGAAGTACATCGCCTTCGGCCCTGACGGCTACCTGTACGTCCCTGTAGGAGCACCCTGCAATATTTGTGAGAGTAAAGATGAAATCTACGCTTCGATCACGCGCATTAAACCTGATGGGACGGGCCGCGAAGTGTATGCCCGCGGTGTTCGGAACACTGTGGGGTTCACGTGGCATCCCGAGACAAAAGAGTTGTGGTTTACGGACAATGGCCGGGATATGATGGGCGATGATATCCCGAATTGTGAGCTGAACGTAGCGCCACGCGCAGGAATGCATTTCGGATATCCGTATTGTCATGAAGGGTCAGTGAAAGATCCTGAATTTGGGGGCAAAAGACCTTGTTCTGAATTTGAGGCACCTGTTGCCAAGCTTGGTCCGCACGTTGCTCCGCTGGGGTTGAAATTTTATGCGGCGAAAATGTTTCCTGAGCAGTACCGGAATCAATTATTTGTAGCGAGACATGGTTCTTGGAATCGCTCTAAAAAGTCAGGATATGACGTCGTGCTGGTGAATGTAAGTAATAGCAAGGTTACAAGGCAGAAAGTCTTCGCGAGCGGATGGCTTGACGACGCATCCCAGGAAGTGTGGGGGCGCCCTGTGGATGTTTTGGTGATGCCTGACGGCGCACTACTTGTTTCTGATGATTACGCTGGCGTTATTTACAGGATTTCACACAGCGAATAATACAGATGTATCCCGTTCTATTTGATGTTGGCGGCATAGCAGTGTACAGCTATGGCTTATTGATTGCAATTGGCGCGCTGGCAGGTGTTGCCTACATGGCCGTTCAGGGCAGGAAGGTAGTCGGCCTTACGATTGACCAGGCAAATATGCTGTTCATGCTGATCTTTGTGGCAGCGTTCGCCGGGGGAAAGTTCTTCCTCTTCTTTGAAGACCCCGAATATTATTACAAGAATCCCGTGAAGTTGTTGGTAGGGCGTGGATTTGTGTTTTACGGCTCATTTCTTTTCGCGGTGCCTGTAATGTTGTGGTACTTCCGGTATCAAAAGCTTCCAGTATACACAATGCTCGACGTTATGGCCATCACCACGTGCCTGGTACACGCGTTCGGAAGAATAGGGTGTTTCCTGGCAGGGTGCTGCTATGGTGAACCCACGTCGTCTGCGCTGGGCGTTACCTTCACGAGTGAGGTGTGTTTCGCCAAGCCCTTACACACGCCGCTGCATCCTACCCAGTTGTACGAGGCCTTTTTCATCTTTGCAGTGATGGGTGTGCTTCTGTTTTTCCGTAGTCGGCGCAAGTTTCACGGGCAATTATTCTTTTTCTATTTGCTGGCTTACGCCGTAGGACGATTTGTAATAGAATACTTTCGCGGAGATTACTCGCGCGGTTATGTTTTCGATCAATACCTGTCAATATCGCAGCTTGTAGCGGTGCTGATTTTTATAGTTGTATCCTTCCTGTATCTGCGCCGCTCCCGAATGACGGCCTTTGCAAAATGAAGAAGCCCGGGGAAGTAGGATGACTATACTCCGGGCTCCTTTCTTCAATCCGAATTACAACTCACGAATCCAGATATTCCGGAAGCTCACCGGATCTCCGTGATCCTGCAGAACGATGGGGCCTTTGTCGTGGCTCTTGTACACTGGTAGGCCGATGTATTCGGTAGGTCCCCAAATCGCGACGTGATTTTGCGTAATGATACCGTTGTGGATTACCGTGACATACGCAGGATGAACAACCCTGCCTTCGGCGTTGAACCTCGGTGCCGTGAAGATGATATCGTACGTTTGCCATTCACCCGGTTTGCGGCAGGCATTTACAAGGGGAATCTGCTGCTTGTAAATTGAACTAGCCTGTCCGTTGGAGTAAGTCTTGTTTTCGTAGTTATCGAGTACCTGAACTTCGTAAAGTCCCTGAAGGAAGATGCCGCTGTTGCCGCGCCCCTGACTTGTCTTCTTGGGATCTACCTCGGCGGGCGAACGCCATTCGACGTGCAGTTGGAAGTCACCAAATTCTTTCTTGGTGCGGATATCCTTTGCACCACCCACTACGGTCATGGCGCCGTCCTTCAATGTCCATTTTGGGGCACCGCCATCGAGCGTTTGCCAATTCTCCCAGCTTTTCCCATCGAAGAGAATCATGGCGTCGCTGGGGGCATCTCCGGCGTTTTTGCCTGGTGTCACAATACGCGGTTGAGGATCCCAGATCTCAGTAGTTTCGGGCGTCTTCTTATTGTCCTGTGCGGTGGCCGAGATACTTAACAAAGTTGCAGCGGCCAGAACGCTAAAGAAACTTTTCTTCATCATCTTGTATTTAGGTTAAAAATCATTGGCGATATCATCGACCTTTTTTTCTTTGTCTTCCCGCATCATTTTATGGATCAGGAACGACGTATACTGTAGTTCAAGGTTATGCTTTCCAGACGAACGAAACTTGAGGATAAGACTTTCTGCCCGCCAGAAGTAAGTTTCATTCTTCATGTCGTAGTTTGCTTTTCCATAAATGGATTCAAGCGCTTTCATCAGGCGGGTATCCTTGTCGACGATCACGTTAATTTCATAAACGAGATCGTTATATGCCTTCAGTTCGATGTCCTTCACTTTTACCTCGCCGATACGGCTGTAGTCAGGATGATCCACGGAATACAGCCTGGCGGCATACTGATTCTGTTCTTTGAAGTCTTTTTTGAATTTCACACCCCTCACAGAGTCGACGACCATACCCAGACGAATATCCTTGAACCCATGGCGTTTTTCAAGTTCGCTCAGGTCCTGGGAATTGCTTTGCAGAAACAGTATTGTAAAAGTCAGTGTCAGAAGAAGCCGGGTCATCACTAGTCGAGAAATTTGATGGGGATGGAAATTCGGGATTTGTCCCACATTAACAAAAGGTTTGCCACTTCGTTTTTCTGATTCAATTGTATGGTAAAAGCTTCATAAACCAGATCTCCGGGAATGGTCTCAACGGGCACTTCGAAGCGCAAGACGTCGAGAGATTTGTTATAGTTGTAAGATCCCCAGAGTCCGGGCTCTGAATTAATGATAACAGTCCATTTCTTTTCATTAGGTATAGTAAACAGGGAGTACGTTCCTGCGAGAAGCAGCGTTCCGTTTATCTGGATATTACGCGTGACTGTGAACTCTGTGGCTTCGTTAGCGCCGGTTCGCCAGATTTCGCCATACGGGACGAGGCTTCCAAACACCTGTCGTCCACGCTTGTGAGGTTGTGAATAGGTGAGTTTGAAATAGGTTTGTTTATATCGTGCATTGACGATGGCGACGGGACTGGGGCGAGGTACCACAGCATCCTGGGCGGTAGATTCCAGGGCAAGGGTAAGAGCAAGGGAAAACGCAATTAGCAGGGTCAGCCGGAATACGCGCATAGCCTTAAAGATAGTGAAACGGACTCAAACATAACTTGGGCTATCCGGTGGTCAAAGGAATTTGTGAAATATGGCGGGAGGACGCGAAGCAAAATGGGAAACTACTCTTATTTTTACTGCATGACACGTCCTGCATTTGACGATATCTATATGGAGTTGGCTGTGAATCTCGCCAGGCGTTCGCACTGTTTGAAGCGGCATGTCGGAGCCGTACTTGCCAAGGATACGCGAATTATCTCGATAGGATACAACGGTCCGCCCCCGGGTACGCACAACTGCGATGAGGAATGGCCTGAAACCGGGTGCCCGCGTGACTCAAAAGGGGGATGTTCCCTGGCAATTCACGCGGAACAAAATGCTATTCTGTATGCGGTCAAAAATAAAACATCGGTAGAAGGGGCAACGCTTTACGTTACCCTGTCACCGTGTCTGGCTTGCGCCCGGATAATTTATTCGATGGGAATTACAAAAGTGGTATATCTGAAATCCTACGCGGAACATAAGGGGATTGCTCTCGACGAAGGTGTCGACTTCCTGCAGCGATTCGGAGTGCGGGTAGACAGGTATGCCGGTCAGCTATCGAATGTGACGCAGATGATCTGACTCGTTACGCAGGCTTAACGGCTTTTTCAAGATCAGCGATAAACTTCGCGGTAACTCCTTTTGTCTTCTTTGATTTTTCCTGATTCAGGACGGCCAATGCCTGACCTGCTTTTTCGTAAAGGCCTGAAGGGTTTCTGTCAAAACGGTAGCTTCCAAGGCACCACTCAAGTTCCGACTGGAGTTCAGGTTCAATACCCAGAGCTTGCAGTTTCTTGAGCGCTTCTTCGCTGGCTTCCTCCAGTGATAGCACCGTTGCCTTAGCCTTCGGTTTTGCTTTGCTTTCAGCTTTGGGTTCTGCTTTTGAGGTTGTTGATTTACTGGATGTCTTTGCCATGGTCTTTATTTTTTATCGATATTTAGTAAGAAAGTTACGGGCCTTCAATCGTGTAGGCAAGCCCCTGCATTACAATATTTCTGCAACCGAATGAACTAACGTGATAATTTCTTCCCTCAATCATTTCAGAAGCGAAATCACGAAGACTCTATAAAAATTGATGCCGGCTGTCCTTCCGAAAGTAGTAGTGTTAACAGTTTATGTTCACCTGGCCGGAAGAGCACTTCGGAAAGGTCATTACTAAAATCATGACCGATGTCAGGCATGAACTTTCGCGAGTCAACTAAAAGAGGGCAACCTTTGCGTTGGTCGATGGAGCTGGGGATGAAGTTCAGACTTCGCAGGACTCGCGTAAGTCAGAGAGTCCAAGATCTTTCCCGATGGATATAGAATGACTGATAAGGAAGCTAGCTTGTGGAAGCTAGATCTTCTATGTTGGAGAGGTTTTTAAAAACGAAAGGGAAGTGAGTTATCACTTCCCTTCGCAAGTTTTTAGGTACTACCTAATTACTTCTTCTTCTTAGCAGCTTTCTTAGCTGTCTTTTTAGCAGACTTCTTAGCTGCCTTCTTCGCTGTTTTTGCCATAGCGTTTTAGAATTTATTGTTAAACAATACGAAAAGTTATA
>JAEZGH010000142.1 GCA_023417065.1 Bacteroidota bacterium | reverse complement strand
TTACATCATGGCCCGTTCGTCTAGGGGTTAGGACGCGTCCCTTTCACGGATGAAACAGGGGTTCGATTCCCCTACGGGCTACCGAACGACCGCCTGAAGTCTTTGATCGATAAGGACTTCAGGCGGTTTTCGTTTTGGTGGGCATTGGTTTGGGCGGATGGATCTGGCAAAACAGACCTGAGAGATATGATCGAAGGTGGGGGCGGTCAGGTATGCAAGACACTTTTGTTGTTTTGGGAATAGGCGATAGGGACCGTGATCTCAAAGTTCGATTGAACTTCTTCTTCTTTAAATTCAACAATCATCAACGATATATGGTCGCCGATCGGTGAACGGTCATCCGAAAGACATCACTTACCTTGGCGTATCGAAGAGCTATGGAAGAAGAAAAGAAGGACCTAATGTCGGTTCGTATGCGGCCATCATGTGTGCGTTGTGGACGGATGGTGGACCTTACCGATGAAGTCGTAGGGGACTTTTTCAAAGAGATCATCCATCCATGTTCAAGGTGTTCCGCGCCCATCAATTTATGGGATGTAGTGCGGAAGTCCTTCGACGATGAAATTGGTCCATTCGAAGTTTTCGGAATTGTTGGAGCTCAAACATGGGTCAGTGATTTGACGGTCTTCAGAAATATGGCCGACAAAGTGAATTTGAAGGAATTGGGGCTGCCCCCGAAAGCCAAAATCCTTCATGTGGACTTATGGCCCATGGATCTTGACATCCACCCGTTCCTTGCCCCCCAAATGTTTAATGATGTTGCTCCTGAAGAACTTTATTTCTTCACACGCGATGTTCCCAATATGCCATCTGACTTGCGGACGACGGGCGAAACGGGAAGCGCCAGATTGGTGATCACATGGGTGGAAACTTCAACGGAAAACTTCGCATTGATGAATCTTGTTCAAGCACTGGAACTATTCACCATGAAGCGCTACATTGAAACTATAGTTCCATCAAATGTGGTCATTGAACCGAAGATGAAATCGGTAATGAAGAAGGTCTTCAACAGGTACGCCGAAAGTGACGGGGTCGGGACCATGTTCAAGGGTACCAATAACCTTGTCGCAAACGCGACGATGTTCAGCGTGATCATGCCAGTGGCGGCAGAATTGGTGAAGTTCCCGAAGTTGGTAGAACCGATCCCGACTATTTTGAAGGACCTGAATGCTAATCGGAACGAAGTTGCTCATGAAGGTCGCGCGAAGAAGGAGTTTCTGAAAGACCCAAAGAAGTTGGCGGCGGATTTCATATGCGCAACGTTCTTCACTATGGCTTATTTGCGGTTAATGGAACAGCACGTTGATGGCCTGAATGATAGGAAATGATTCCGGCTATGATGCGATCTCGATAGGGGACCTTACGGTGGTGCGCTTACGGTTGTGGCCGCGGACATGATCCACAGAATGAAATGCATGCGGCTGATACCCAAAAGCTTGCGGTGGGCATCGGGTCGATCGCGGTGGGCGGCTTCTGCTTCTTCCAGATCAAGAGCGCAAAACATACGCGTAAGGCTGCGCTTGTTCTGGCCGAGCCTTGAATCACGGCCTTAGCGGGACTGCGGGCCGATCGAAATTCAATGCCCCTTTTTCCGATCGAGGGTCAGCCAACCCCTGTGGCTCCGAAGTGCTTGAGTATCTTCGCGGCGCCGTTGGGGGAAGGGATCGCCTGGAGCAACCCGCCACGGTGCTTTCACGTATCATCAAAACACCGCAAACGGCAGATCGCATGGGGAGTTTCCTTCGGAAGGCATGGCCATACCTGCTCGTTACCATTGTGTTCACCTCGTGCGTTGGCAAGCGGAGCATCAACTACCTGCACGATCGTTCGCTGAGCGAGGATGCGAGCAAGTTGTTCGAGAATCAGCGTTTCGATTACCGCATACAGGTGAACGATGTGCTTTCGATCCGTGTGATGGGCCTCGATGAGGAGACACACCGCTTCTTCAATGTGGAAGGCCAGAACAACTTCCAGGGCTTCAACGATGCCACGTTGTACGTGAACGGCTTCAGTGTGGACAAGACCGGCCACGTGCAGCTCCCCACGGTGGGCAAGATCAAGGTGCAGGGCCTTACCTCCGGCGAGGCGCAGGAGCTGGTGCAACGCAAGATCAACGAATATTTCACCAACGCCACGGTGATCCTGAAGATGGTGAGTTTCCGTGTGAGCGTGCTGGGCGATGTGGCGCGCCCCGGTGCCTTCTTCGTGTACCACAACCAGATAACGGTGCTGGAGGCGCTGGCCATGGCGGGTGGCCCGGGCGAGGTCGCGAACAAGGAAAAGATCACCCTCATCCGCCAGGGCGACAAAGGGGTGCAGGCCGTTTATATCGATCTGGGTAAGACCGGCGTTCTTAGTTCTGAATACTACTATCTGCTGCCGAACGACGTGGTGTACGTACCTACCGTGGGAGCGCGGGCCAGCCGCCTCAACCTCGATCTTGTCGCGATCCTGCTCTCCGCCGTGAGCACCGCTGCGGTGGTGGCCACGCTCGTGATCAGCCAGCAGTAATAAGGAATGAGCGAGACCACTACGAACGAGACCATCGATCTGAAGGCCATCCTGCGCAAGCTGCTGGCCAAATGGTGGCTGTT
>JAEZGH010000127.1 GCA_023417065.1 Bacteroidota bacterium | reverse complement strand
TGCAAATGCGGCTGCACGTGGTGATGATGCCCGAGGCCGAGGTCTCCGGCGTGCGCTCCAGCGATCAGGCGCCGTTCGCGCAAAGCACGGTGACGCGCGAGGAACTCGAACGCATGAACACCGCGGTTGACCTGCCGATCCTGCTCGATCTGCAACCCAGCGTGGTGACGACCACCGATGCGGGAACGGGCATCGGTTACACAGGGATCCGTGTTCGCGGCAGCGATGGAACGCGCATAAACGTGACGATGAACGGCGTGCCGATCAACGATGCGGAAAGCCAGGCGGTTTTCTGGGTGAACATGCCCGATCTGGCCACGAGCCTGGAGGATGTGCAACTGCAGCGCGGCGTTGGCACCAGCACCAACGGTCCGGGGGCTTTCGGCGCGAGCATCAACATGCGCAGTTCGGCGGTGGATCGCGATCCGTTCGGTGAGGTGAGCGCCTTTGGCGGAAGCTTCAACACGCAACGTTACAGCGCGCGCTTCGGCACCGGGATCATCGGGCGAACGGACACGAGCGCGGGCGGTTTCAGCCTGGACGGGCGGCTGAGTTCGATCACCAGCGATGGTTATGTCGATCGCGCCAGCGCCGATCTGAAAAGCTACTTTTTGCAAGGTGCGTGGCTGGGTAAATCTCGATCGCTGCGCTTTATCACCATGAGCGGGAAGGAGGTGACGTACCAGGCGTGGGAAGGCGTGGCGCCGGAGATCCTGGACACCAACCGCACCTACAATCCGTACGATTACGACAACCAGGTGGATGATTACCGGCAGACGCATTACCAGCTGCTTTTCGATCAGCGGATCGGTGATGATGCGGCGTTGAACGTGACGCTCTTCCGGGTCCAGGGCGCGGGTTTCTTCGAGCAGTATCGGGAGGAGGATGATCTGGCGGACTACGGGATCCTTTCCGTGATCAACGATGACACGATCGCGAGTTCCGATCTGATCCGCCGCCGCTGGCTGGACAATGTGATGCACGGCGCGAACATCACTTTCGATCAACGCTTCGGGGCACACCGCTTGATCCTCGGCGGGAGCTTCAGCGACTACCGCGGCGATCATTTCGGTGAGGTGATCTGGCACCGTTTCGCCGATGCGGACATCCGTCACCGCTACTATTTCAACGATGCGCGCAAGACCGACGGCAATCTGTTCGCGAAGCTGAGCTACTCGGTGAACGGGCGGCTTGATCTGTTCGGTGATCTACAGGTGCGCCAGGTGCGGCATGATCTGCTCGGCATCAACGACGATCTTTTCAACGTGACGCAGGAGGCGGAATGGACCTTCTTCAATCCGAAAGGCGGGATCACCTGGGCGCCGCATGACGGCGGGAAAGTGTACGCGAGCGTGGCGATCGGCAATCGCGAACCCAGCCGCCGTGATCTGGTGGAAAGCAGCATCCTCAGCCGTCCGCGACCGGAGCGTTTGATCGACTACGAGGCTGGTTACGAGCGGCGCGGAACGCGCTTCGCGGGCGGCATCAACCTGTATTACATGGACTATGTGGACCAGCTCGTGCTCACCGGCGAATTGAACGATGTGGGCTATGCCTTGCGCACGAATGTTCCGGAGAGCTACCGCGCGGGTGTTGAACTCACCTGGGCCGCGCGGATCGCGAAACCGTTGGTCTGGCGCGGAAATGCGACTTTCAGCCGTAACGTGATCGGCGAATTCACAGAGTTCGTGGACGATTGGGACACCGGTGAGCAGCGCGTGATCGAACACGGCGAGACCGAGATCGCATTCTCACCCTCGGTGATCGGAAGCAGCGAGTTGATCGTACGTTTCCTTGATCGTCCGGAGCGTTCGATCGGCGAGCTCGCATTGATCACGAAGTATGTCGGCCGGCAATTCCTGGACAACACCGCGAGCGAGGAACGATCGCTGGAACCTTACATTGTGAACGATGTGCGCTTGAACTTTTCGGTGATCGGTCTGGGCGGTTTGCGCAGCATCGACTTCAATCTGACAATGCGCAATGTGCTCAGCGAACTGTACGAGAGCAACGGCTGGGTGTACAGCTATTTCTACGAGGATCGTCGCCAGGAATTGATCGGACTTTATCCGCAGGCGCCGTTCAATTTTCTGGGTGGGGTTGCGGTGCGGTTTTGATCCAGCAATACGGTGTTTGATCTGGTCCGCGAGGTGAAGATGTCTGGCGTTCTTGTTGGATCACCTTGGATAGCGCAAGTTAGACGTTTGGAAGTAAGATCTGTCGTGTTACCTCCTCTGGCATCCGCATTGATTCACGATTTGGTCCCATTACGCGAGTTCAATCACTTCCTACACCTCATTTAGCATCGGAGGAATATTCTCACTCCACTACCAATAACAATGACCCAACATTCTGCCCTTCATTGGTTATGCGAACGACATAGACACCCGCAGTTAGACCTTGGCGCGTGATCTCCAATTGCCTTTGTCCAGGCTCCTCCATGGTACGGATCAGGCGGCCTTGGAGGTCTGTGATGAGGATCGTGTGTTCTTTCGTAAGAGGTTCATGGAACATTAGTCTTGTGACGGTGGTGAATGGATTTGGCACTGCATATGCATGCTGATGCTTGGAGATGGCAACATCGGTCGTGATCACTTGGTATGGGTCGGTAAATGCAGTGCAGCCGAAAACATCCGTGACCGCGACCTGATAAATACCGTTCGCTTCGATCATAAGGGAAGGGCCAACAGTATCCTCCATAAGTAGTTCTCCATCCAAATACCATTCGTAGGAGTCTCCGGTGGATGCTATAAGATAACCGTCCATCATGATCAGTTCGGGAGACCACAGCCCACAATCCACCAATGTGGTCAGCGTGGTGTTTGTAATTATTGGGGGATTAAGATCAAAATGGATTCCTGCGCAATTCTCGATCGTTGTGAGATGGGGCAGAGATCCTTGCAACGCAACTCTGAAGCTGACGAAGCCTTGACTACCTGTAAAGCTCACATTACTATCAGGCAACATGATCTCTATGAAGGAAACCTTCAGGCGGCCATTCGGCTCTACCTCCACCTCTGGGGCCATGTGGGAGTGACCAATGACCTGAAGGCTGTGCGCTACGGCTTCAGCCGGTAATTGATCGTACAACACCACATCAAAGGCCGGGGCGGTGCCGGTATTTTGAAAGCGTATGGTATAGTCGAGATGCTCCGTTGCGATCGAAACCGCACCATGCGGACCGTGGCCCTCAGGGAACACCTGTTTGTCGTTGGGGTCATAAGCACAATCCACTCGCCACATATCCGTGTACTGGAAGGATTCCAAGTTGTTCCCTCCGGCATCTAACGTGGCAACGGTTAATATGTTCGAGACTGTATCAGTCATGCTTTCTATACCAGGCATGGTTACGGTCATCTCGATATTTCGGATATCAAAGAAGCCAAGATCATCGAAATTCCAAATGAACTCAAGACCTTGGACCAGATCGGGTGGCGGTATACTAGCGATGAAAGTGAACGGGGTATCTAGTTGCAGGGTGATGGTGCCCTGTTCAATTCTCGTCCCTTGGTTCCCGACACTTATCCAAAGATTATTTTGCCCACCACACGGCGCCGCCCCCCATGTGATCGCTGGGACGATCAAAGAAGTATCCGCCTCGGCTACCACAGGAAAGTCAACGTCTTCGGCCAACGGTCCGCTTTCGGTGATCACCACATCCTGCGATGAAGCGCCACCCACTACGGTCCAGAAATCAGGAAGGTGACATTGTATTGAATAACTGCCCTGATCCACCGGTATCGAATATGCTCCGGACGGGCTTGTCATTGGCGATGTGGTTACTGGGGCCGAATTGATCTGCACCCAAGGCAAAGAACCCTCACCAGGATCCCTTACTCCGTCGCCATCTGCGTCGTGATACACTTCACCTGAGATAGAGTAAGGACTGTTGAAGTAACCTTTCAACCAATAGATCCCCGTTGCCGAAGCGGATACAATATCCTTGCGCGCATCACCATCAACATCCGCCACCACCAACTTCCATGGACGATAATGCCCTTCGTTCACGATCATCGGTGATCCGAAAGTGCCGGTCCCTGAATTCAACAATGCCAGTACCGAATTGGCGGTGCTATTGCTGAAGAGCACATCCTGATCACCATCACCGTCCAGATCTTCGCATATCAATGAGCGCGGTGCCTGAAGACCATCCATCAACAAGACCGGCTCATCGAAGGTACCCATGGCGGTCTGCCGGATGTAATGAACGGAAGAGGTCCCGCCCGAGATGCTGATGATGTCCATCAGACCGTTCCCGTCCATATCACCGAATGCCAGCTCAAGCGGAAGATCGACCGACCCACTGATGACCGAATCACCGGCGAACGTTCCACCGCCGAGTCCTCTGAGCCAGGATATCCTGTCGTAGAACTCCGAACGGGTCACGATATCCATCAGGCCATCATTGTCCAGATCCACCGGATAGACATCATCCGACGCGGGTGCCACGATCGAATTCATCTGTACCATTGTTCCGGATCCATCGTTGACCAGTAACTCTAATCCACCTGTCCAAGGGAATAGCAGGTCGATATCGCCATCCCCATCCCAGTCCTCAGCGGTGAACCGCTGCGGAAGAATGCCGGTGGACTCCCAAAGCACCTCGGGCACCGTTCCTGAGACGCCAGTTCCATTGTTCCGGTGGATCATTAGACGCAGAGGTGGCGAACCAGAGGTGCGATATACGATATCCCGGTCCCCATCTCCATCCATGTCCTCCACGATCCCACTTTGCAGGCTTTTGACATCCTGCGTTACGAGGATCTGTTCACTGTACACTCCCGGTCCTGTTGCCGCATAATAGGCTATCCGGTCATCCTGTGAAAAGACCACAAGATCGTCCAGGTTATCACCTGTAAGATCGGTCATGACCATAGTGAAGGGGTTCACACTTTGCGGATTGATCAATACGGGTGGCTCATGCCCACCCCCGGGTATCCCTCGCAGCCACCCAATATCATTATCGTTCTGGCCGATGTACACGATGTCCTCGACCGCATCGCCATCCACATCGCCTATGGCCAGATCATTGGCACCATCCACGTTATTCGCTAGAGCCACTGCTGGTGCGAAGGTGTTGTTGCCATTGTTATGGTATACCGTTACCCGACCCTGCGCATTCGGGGTTGCCACCAGGTCATCCAGCCCATCCCCATTGGCATCGATCACTGCGGTGGAAGCAATATGGTCGCCTGGCATACCGCCGTTCGAAGTACCGTTGAAAGATCCATTTCCATCGTTCAGTCTCCAGGCAACACCTGCATTCGAGCTATTTTCACCGAATACCAAGTCCAGATGGCCATCATCGTTCACGTCCATCGTAGTGACCGTATGATAGTCAGCCTCAACTGTCCACCATACCGAAGTTTGGGGTCCATACCCATCGCCTTGATTCAGGAAAAGCCATACATTATCTGTCGCTGTAACGAACAGATCCAAACTGGAATCTCCATTTACATCGGCAAGATGCATTCTCTTGGGACCGTTCAGATCGGTACTGATGGTTGTCCGGGGCCCCATGCCACCCTCAGGAAGGCGCCGCGACCAAGAGACCTTGCTATTGCCACCTACACCACCTATGGACAATAGATCATCCAACCCATCACCATCCACATCTGCCGACATGATATGCTCCGTACCCCATCCAGGACCCGCTACTAATTCAGGTTCAGAAAAAAGGCGATTGTTCAAATTACGGAAGTAAACAAGGCCAGCCTGCGTCTTACCGATCACGTCCAATAGGCCGTCGCCATCAACATCAAGCGCCGTAGCGCTCTTCTGCCAACCTGTAGTTGGAAAATGCCGGACAGGTGCGAATGTGGATGATCCCAGATTCTCATACCACCCTAACCCTTCGGTCAAATACGTCGAGAATAGAACATCCAGATCACCATCATTGTCCAGATCATGCAATTGCACACTGCTCGGATCCCGGGCATCCGTTAATTCGATCGGTGCGGGTGGACCGAATTGTGCTCCTGCGGAGTTAACTAGTAAAACCAGGAAAAAAAGCGCATATCTTTCCATGTTCTATAGGGAAGGTGCTGCAATATAGGTTATCAATCTTTGACAAATCTGGATGTCTCCGGCAGGATCGGCATTGCACGTCATTAGGATTACCTTACGAATTATATGAGAGGTCTGGCAGCGTTCACCCATGCACTGCCTCGCTCAGCTCAAAGATCCGCTCCGGATCTTCCTCGAACGCGGTCCCGATCACAATAACGTCCGCTCCGGCGGTGCATAATTCCCGCGCTTTTTCCGCATCGCGGATCCCGCCACCGACGATGATCGGAAGATCCACCGCTTTGCGGACCGCTGCGATCATTTCCGGTGAGACCGATCGATCGGCGCCGCTGCCGGTGTCCATGTAGATCGTGCGCAGGCCGAGCAGTTCGCCTGCGAGCGCGGTGGCTGCGGCGATGCCGGCCTTGTCGTGCGGGATCGGTACGGTCTGGCTCACGTAGCTCACCGTGGTCTGTCTGCCACCGTCGATCAGCATGTAGCCGGTGGGGATCGCTTCAAGGCCGAGTGCTTTCACCGTGGGCGCGGCGGTGACGTGGTGGCCGATCAACAATTCGGGATTCCTACCGCTGATCAGGCTCAAGAAGAGCACGGCATCGGCGTGGCTGCTGAGTTGTGACGGGCTTCCCGGAAAGAGGACGACAGGCCGATCGGAAAGTGACTTCACTTTTTCCACACAACGATCGAAGAGCGCGGTGGTGAGGAGACTTCCACCGACGAAGATCATATCGGCCTTGGCCATGCAGGCGTTCTGCACGGTGCGCACGAGCCGCGCTTCGTCGGTCCCGAAGTCGGGATCGATGAGCACGGCGAGCAGTTTTTCGCCTCGCTTGCGCGCACTTTCGATCCTATGGAGCACTTCAGCCACGATGCGAACATACGGAGCGCTTCGATCGGCGCCGTCGCTTACACAGGACGAAGCCGGTCGCGATCAGTTGCCGGAACGCTTTTCGATCGTGATCCCGATCGAACGCAGGATCACTCTTCCGGTGCGATCGGAAACACCGGCTTTGCTGCGTACGTAGGCGGCCGCGGCGCTTCCGGCTTTTTCGCGCGCAACGGGATCGTCCAGCAATTTCTGTAACACTTCTGCCAGTTCTTCCGCATTGCTGATCGAAAAACCGGCCCCACTTTCGATCAAGCCTTTGGCTTCCGCGAATTTGTGGTGTTCCGGTCCGAAGATCACCGGTAATCCCCAAGCGGCGGGTTCGAGCAGGTTGTGGATCCCATCGGCGAAACCACCGCCGACGTACGCGACATCGCCGTAGCGATAGAGCCGCGCGAGAAGGCCCATTTCATCGATCAACAAGGTGCGCGAATTCTCCTTCAATTTTCCTTCGCTCCAGTTTGAAACAGGCTGTGGGAATTCCGATCGGAGTTTTGCAAGATGATCCGGTTTCAAC
>JAEZGH010000124.1 GCA_023417065.1 Bacteroidota bacterium | reverse complement strand
TATAGCGTATACCGGACATTTCCACCCGCCTCGCGCAGCAGACGCACTGTCCTCTCGGTTTGGAACGGAGTCGGGAGGTTGTCGCGACCGCCCTGAAAGTACCAGAGGGGAATATGACTGACTTTCGCCACTTCGTTGCGGAAACCACCATGGTCAATGGCCGACATAGCGGCGCCGGCGGCAAACATCCAGGGGGCGGTACGCAGGGCCTCCTGAAGGGCCCAGCCTCCGTTTGACAGCCCATGGGTGTAGACCCGGTCTTCGTCAATATTGTATTTCTTGATTAGCAGCCTTAAAATCCGCAGGGAATTTTGGACTTCACCTGAGTTCCATCCATTAAGGTTTTGAGGGAACACAACAAATCCGGGGAAAGCACGCGTCGGCAGCGCGGGGTCGTCGATTTTCATCGTACCGGCTTTGTTCCAGCCGTCAAGGTGTGGATAATTTGCTCCGTGAAGTAGTTGGTGATCGTTGTTGAGGAGGTCATTGAAGTTTCCTTCAGCTCCGGGGGGTGGTGGTGTATTTGGGGTCCAGGAGCGTGTAGCATAATAACAGTTGTCAACGTTGTTGGCCGGGTTTTGATAACAATTTCCCCGCTCCACAGCGCCGTGCCACACAATCATGATAGGGTATCCGGGTTTGTAATTCGGGTCGTAACCTTTCGGAATGAGGAGCCGGAAGTTCTGCTTGAAGGTATTGGTTGAAAAATCCACCAGGTGGCCATCCTCGTAGGGAGATGAATCAAAATTGGTCTTGTCAAACCAGGTATCGCCGTCGCGCCAGTTGAACGTTCCCGGGCGCAGGGTGTGATTTGTAATGGTAATCTTACTGGTGTCCATCGGCTGCGCAATGAGCTCCGCCGCAATCATCAAGAAAAAAGCAAATGATAGAATTCTCTTCATAAGGCCACGATTATCAAGCCCAGGCTGATCTTGTTAAACTTCTGTAGTCACGATTCCAGTCCCCCCGTTGCGGGACAAGACATTTTCCAATCAGATCAAGTGTCTTTATCTCAATAATTTTCATTGTTTATGCGCTGTTCGAACCCCAAAAATACCTATTAATCCTGCGTGTAAGATTTTGTAACCAGAATAAATTAAAGTTTCTATAAAAAAGGGCAGTTGAATTCTTATTCTACTGGTTGTCAGATTGTTGTTGTATATGAACCGGCTGTTCCAGTAGGTACCATTCCGGTCTTAAATGCACGCTTACTCATTCTGTATTATCAGCTTCGTCCGGATATCCATCCCTGCGTGGTTGAGCAGAAGTATGTATAGTCCGTCCGGCAGATATTTGTCGATTGCAACTTCCGTCTCAAGCCCACCGGTAACCTGGGTCTCCCGCGATATCAATTCCCTGCTTTGAAGATCCATCAACCGGTAAACAAGTGTCCCGGAAGTAGGAGTGGTGAAGGAAATCCGCACCGCTGAAGACGATCCGGGGTTCGGATAAATACTCAATCGCACGCCGCCGGGAATATTCGTTTCGGCGTCTGTGATGAACGGTTCATTCGTTACCCTTTCCGACTCTTCTGATTTGTTGCCACTCAAATCAACTGCCACCACCCAGAATTCATAGATCTCCCCTGATTCGAGTTCGGCGTCAAAGGCGGGTACCGGTGAAAATCCGATCAGTTGACCATTTGCCCATACTTCATAGCCTGCAACCTCTACGTTATCGGAGGAAGCGTTCCACATCAGGATAGTCCGGGAAAGATTTCCCCGATCCACATGCAATGACGAAGGTGTGGAAGGTGCCTCGCTGTCACTTTCGGTGGTTACGCCGATGGTACCTGACAACCCGGAATTTCCCGTAGCGGTCACTGCCCGCAGTCGGTAGTAATACCTTTTCCCGGGTATCAATCCTTCATCGACAAATGACGTGGTTGACACGCGGTTTATGATTCGGAATGTGCCTTCACGTTGTTCTCCGCGGTAGACCTCATATTCCGCGGACGATGGCGTGCTTGCTTGCCACTGCAACGCGATGGATCGCATGCCTTCCGCACGTCCCGTCAGGTTCGATGGCGTTGTTGGGTTGGTCAGAGCCGGAGACGACCCACTTGTGATTGCGCCATCGGGCACCGTGATCGTCGAAAAACCAGTATCCGGCCCCGCGTAACGCAGAACGAGATTTCTTCCGCCAGTATATTGGAAGAAACGCACTTTCAGCAGATGGATTCCCTGCGACAAGAACATTGGCTGACTGGGCTTACCCCAACCGTTAGGGCAGGTTGTACTCAATGCGTCGCCCTGACACGTGCTGTGGAAGCCGTCGTAGTCGATGACGAGTTCATTGTTCAGGAAGAGGTGACTTCCATCGTCTGAGTTGAGGTAGAATACGTACGTACCGGCAACATCGATTTTCAGGTAGCCGTTAAATTCAAAGTTGAAATACTCATCCTGCACCCGCGGTGACAGGGTCAGGTTTGCCACCTTACCCGTGTGTTCCGGATCAGCCCAGGTATCGTTGATAGATGTATCGGAAAGTGAGTTCCATGCTCCCGTACTATGACGGTAGAAAAATCCGGTCATACTGGTGGATACGATCACCTGATTGCTGTGGGGTGACACGTTTCCAGAGATGTCGACAGTCTGCACCGTCACTGGATAGTTACGGTTTACCTCAAGGTCTGTAAGGAAGAAAACGGTGTTGAGGGAGTTCGCCCGATATGATTTGTTGCCAGCGTTAATCAGGTATTCTTTTATTCCCGATTCATCTTTTCCCGGTTCCCAGCTGACTTTGACTTTATTCACATCGACCAGCTCCGCAGTGACGTTTTGCGGAGGCAACGGAATACTATTCCCGTCTTCAAGTTCCACGGCGATGTTATCATTAAGATCATTGGAGGGGAAGTAATCCGATCTCGCAGTGCTGCTTATGCCACGAATCTTATAGTGATAAACGGATCCCGGTATCAACAGCGTGTCATAATAAAATGTGACGTCTTTATTCGTGATCGTGGCGAGTTCCCAGCGACTTCCATCGATGGATGTGTTCTTTCTCCAGACTTCATATCCGGTCTCAAGTGTTCCGTCACTCCAGTGGAGGAAAACGCTGGAGGGAGAGATGGGTTCGGCATTGAGCGATTGTGGGCGCATGGAGTTAACCACCGGAGCCTGATTGCTGAAGAAGACGGGAAAGGCTTTTGAAGGCGGACTTGGGCATTTGTTATAATCCGCAACGCGAACCGTATAAATACCATTGTCATTCTTCAGCACCACTCGGTTACTGTCTGGTAATGAGATTACCGTACCGTCGCGATGCCAGTAATAATAAGGGAAACCGTCAGTCGCATAAAAGACTGCTTCATTGTTGTTGTTCAGATCGGGAAGGAAGGTCGTTCCTTCGTGGCTCAGTTCAGGTGTAGGCGGCGCATCAGAGTAAAGTTCAACGACGTTCGACCAGTCGTTCCAATCGTCTTCTTTTGGTGACTGCACGCGACTGAAACGACCGCGGTACTCACCTTCCTGCTTGGCAATAAACGTCGCTTTATTTTCGCCATTAATGATTTGACCATTGCGCTCCCATTGATAGGCCGGGAATCCCGCAGGCATTCCTAGTTTCAAGCCTTCATTAGAAGAAGCACAGATG
>JAEZGH010000117.1 GCA_023417065.1 Bacteroidota bacterium | reverse complement strand
GCGAATCGCATGTGCCTTCGTTCCCGAGATCCTTCCTCGTATTGAGCATAAAAGGAGCGTTTCGGCGGTCTGGCCTTACTAGCCATGGATTGAACGTTCAGTGGAGTCAGGATGACGGAATTGGGGGGAGTGTTGACGTAACACTCCGGTGCTCCCTTTTACACCGCCCCCCCCCTTTACTCCGTCATTCTGAGCGGTGGATGTGCGTTGGCCTGCGGGAGCGAAGAATCGCGTAAACGAAGCAGCGAATCGTTGATCATTCGGGAAGCGTGGGGAGAGGCAGAGACCGAGTCATCGCGGAGTGTTTTCGCATCGCGTTGACGTTTGTGCGAAATCCATACGACTGCCTTCGCCCGCGGTCGCTGTTAACAGGACGACCCTACGGGACACGTGGTTCTATTGTGTTCGTCTGCTACTAACATATCGTCCCTATGGGACGGAAATGCGGAGTGGTTCTCGCACCGCGCTGCGCGTGGTTGAAGCAAATCGTGTGTGCCTTCGTTCCCGAAGATCCTTCCTCGTATTGAACATAGATGGAACGTTCCCGTGCTCTTGCCTTACCAGTCATGAATTGAACGTTCGGTTAAGGTGGGTAACGGAGCGTTCGTGCCTTCGAACTCGGCAGTGGGAGTTGGGGAGTGAGAGTGAGGGTGAGAGTGGAGCGTACCCTGTTCGGCGATTTACCGGCACCCGGCAACGAGAACGAAAGCCATCCACGAAGCAGCAAACGCTACTATTATCAGCGATCGTCAGCTTTGAAATTTGAACCTCTTTTCACGAAGTGGTTCATTCGGAGCCCATGCCGCACCCAACCAGAAATCAAAAATCAGAAATCAGAACCCTAGCCGGCGGCATGAGAATTTAAGTCCGTCAGGCGGAGGATTATTTTTTATATTGCGCCTCGAAATTTAATATGGAAGTATCGGAGAAAATCTATGTCGCGGGTCATAAAGGAATGGTAGGATCCGCTATCGTTAGAAATCTGTCAAAAAAAGGGTATAACAATCTGATTGCTGCCACCAGCAAAGAACTTGACCTTCGCGATACAAGAGCGGTAAACGAGTTCTTTGACACACACCGCCCGGATTACGTGTTCCTCGCCGCAGCAAAGGTGGGTGGAATACTGGCAAATGACACATATCCGGGGGAATTTCTCTACGACAACCTGATGATCGAAGCAAATGTCATTCACGCTGCCCATCAGTATGGTGTGAAGAAGTTGCTGTTCCTGGGGTCATCATGCATCTATCCAAAATTCGCTCCGCAACCGATAACGGAAGACAGCCTTCTGACCGGACTACTCGAGCCCACAAACGAAGCTTATGCCATCGCCAAGATCGCCGGGATCAAGCTTTGTCAGGCCTACCACAAGCAATATGGAAGCCGGTTTATTTCAGCGATGCCGACGAATATGTATGGCTATGGCGACAATTATCATCCCCAGAACAGTCATGTGCTGCCGGCGCTGATCAGAAGATTCCACGAAGCACGTGTTGAGAACAAACCGGAAGTAGTGATCTGGGGCACCGGAAAACCACTTCGGGAATTTATGTTCTCCGACGACCTCGCAGAAGCATGCGTGTACCTGATGGAAAACTATGAAGACCCTCAGCTGATCAATGTCGGAACGGGTGAGGAAGTTTCCATTCTGGAGCTTGCAAACCTGATCAAAGAAGTAGTTGGTTTTGAGGGCGAGATAGCCTTTGACTCGTCCAAACCCGACGGAACGCCGCGCAAGCTGATGGACAGTTCGCGTTTGCATGCACTCGGCTTCCGCCATCAGACATCGCTGAAAAAAGGCCTTGAGCTGACTTACCAGGATTTTCTCAATAACGTACCCGCATATAGTATCTAGAATGAAAAGAGCATTTATCACCGGGATTACCGGTCAGGATGGGGCCTATCTGGCCGAATTCCTGTTGAAGAAGGGATATGAAGTTCACGGTCTGAAACGGCGTTCGTCGCTATTCAACACAGATCGTATCGATCACATTTATCAGGACCCACACGACAAAGGTGCGCGATTCAAACTTCACTTCGGCGATCTTACTGACAGCACGAACTTAATCCGGTTAATCCAGGAGATCCAGCCTGACGAAATATACAACCTGGGCGCGATGAGCCACGTGCGCGTATCGTTCGACATGCCCGAATACGTTGCGAATACAGATGCCATAGGCACACTGCGCATTCTTGAAGCGGTGCGACTACTTGGCCTGACGGAAAAGACGCGGATCTACCAGGCTTCTACCTCTGAGTTATATGGAAAAGTGCAGGAGATACCTCAGTCGGAGAAGACGCCGTTCTATCCACGGTCTCCCTATGCGGTGGCGAAGCTTTATGGATACTGGATTACGGTAAACTATCGCGAAGCATACGGAATGTATGCCTGCAACGGAATATTGTTCAACCACGAGTCACCTTTGAGAGGGGAGACGTTTGTAAGCCGCAAGATCACGCGCGCCGTAGCACGTCTCGCACTGGGGCTTCAGCAAAAGCTATATATGGGTAACCTCGACGCCAAGCGTGACTGGGGTCATGCCCGCGACTATATTGAGGCGATGTACCTGATCCTTCAGCAGGAGAAGCCCGACGACTACGTGATCGCTACCGGCGAGACAACATCGGTTCGCGACTTCCTCACGCGTTCATTCAAACATGTAGGGATAAACATCGCCTTCAAGGGCAAAGGCGTTGACGAAATTGGTTACGTGGAAAGTGTCGAGCCCGTTGTTGAGGAGTGCAAGCTGCGCCCCGGCGACGAGGTCGTTGCTATCGATCCACGTTATTTCCGGCCCACTGAAGTTGATCTCCTGTTGGGCGATCCGACAAAATCAAAGAAGATACTGGGCTGGCAGCCGCGCTACGATGTCAATCAACTTCTTCGCGAAATGGTTGACGCTGACCTTTCTCTCATGCGCCGTGAAAGCCATTTGAAGCAAGGCGGATTTACAATTTATAATTATCACGAATAGACGTCGGTCAGGTGTGGTAACGAATGACACACCTGCTTTTTTTTTTCATGGCAAAACGAATAATTGTTACTGGTGGAGCAGGGTTCATAGGCTCAAATCTGACGGAAGCGCTGTTGAATGATCCGAACGTATCCCATGTGCGTGTTATTGATGATTTATCTAACGGTTATTACCAGAATATTGAGCCCTTTGTCGGCAATCCGCGCTTTGAGTTTGTAAATAGTGATATCTGCGATTACGACGCGATGGTAGAACTCACAAAGGGTTTTGATGCCATTTCGCATCAGGCCGCACTCGGCTCCGTGCCGCGTTCTATCGAGAACCCTATGCGCACCACGCGCGTCAATATTGACGGCACCGTCAATGTTCTGCACGCCGCGGTGACGAATGGAATTGATCGTGTCGTGCTCGCATGCTCATCGAGTACTTATGGCGATAGTGCGGAATTGCCCAAGCAGGAATCACGTATCGGGAAACCGCTAAGCCCCTATGCGATCACCAAGTTCGCCATTGAACTCTATGCCGATGTATTCAGGAAGACTTATGGGTTGAATTATGTCGGACTCCGCTATTTCAATGTCTTTGGTCCGAAGCAAAGCCCTGACAATCCCTATGCTGCGGTTATTCCGCTTTTCTGCAAGGCATTTCTCGAGGGCAATGCGCCGGTAATCTTCGGCGATGGCATCACCAGCCGGGATTTCACTTATGTCGACAATGCCGTTCAGGCGAACATGCTTGCCCTGATCACCGATCGCGACGACGCGCTCAATCAGGTTTACAATGTTGCCTGCGGCGAGCAGACATCGCTCAATGAGCTGGTTGAGATGCTGCAGCAGATTTCCGGCAAGGATCTTAAGCCTCATTATAAGCCTGAACGTCCCGGTGATGTAAAGCACTCCCGCGCCGACATCACCAAGATCCGCACGCTGCTGGGCTACGAACCCAGCGTGCTCTTCAAAGAAGGCATCCGCCGGATTTACGAGTGGTATAAGGCGGAGCGGGATTGATGTTGCCGGGTAGCCGGTTGTCGGTTTGGCCAGGTAGTCGAGCGTGGCCAGTTCCTCTTTTGATCCGTCATTCTGAGCGGTGGGAGTGCGAGGGCAAGAGAGAGCGAAGAATCGCGGGAACGAAGCAGCGAATCGTTGGTCATTCAGGAGCGTGGGAGCAAGCAGAGTCCGAGTCATCGCGGAGTGTTCTCGCATCGCGTTGACGTTTGTGCGAAACCTATACGACTGCCTTCGAACGGGTTGCTGTTAACATGTCGTCCCTACGGGACGCGTGCGCGTTAATTGTATCGGTTCGCTACAAACATATCGTCCCTATGGGACGGGAATGCGGAGCGTTCTCGCATCGCGCTGCGTGTGGTTGAAGCGAACCGTGTGTTACTTCGTTCCCGAAGATCTCTCCTCGTAATTGAACCTAAACGGAACGTTCCGGTGCTCCGGCGTTACTAGCAATGAATTGAACCCCCAGTGAAGTCGCGATGAAGGACTTGGGATTGAACGGCAACCGGGAACGAGCATCCGGCAACAGGAACGCGAGTCTTCCAAGACGCAGCAAACGCCACAATTACCAGTAATCGCCAGCCTTGGTTTCAAACCTGAACCTTCTTTCCACGAATTGCTGCAAGTGGGCTGCCGCGCCCAATCCGAAATCAGGAATAATACCCCAGGTACCAGTCCACGAAACGTTTCACTCCCGTTTCAATGCCCACCTTTGGCTCGTAGCCGATGTATTCGCCCAGCGATGAAACATCCGCATGCGTCGCAGGCACATCACCAGGTTGCATAGGCATCATCTCCTTGATAGCTTCCTTGCCGAGGCAGCGTTCGATCTCAGCGATATAGGACGTGAGCTTCACGGGAGTTGAGTTTCCGATGTTGAAGATGCGATACGGCGCCGACGAGGTTGGGATTGCGGGATTATTGCTATCCCAGGATGCATCCGGCGTCGCAGGTTTTTCCATACATCGGACAATGCCCTCGACAATGTCGTCGATGTAGGTGAAGTCCCGCAGCATGTCGCCGCCATTGAAAACCTTGATAGGCTTGTTGTGGATGATGGCGTCGGTGAACAGGAAGAGCGCCATGTCGGGGCGGCCCCAGGGACCATAAACGGTAAAGAAGCGCAAGCCGGTAGTCGGGATTCGGAAAAGGTGGCTGTAACTGTGAGCCATCATCTCATTGGCCTTCTTTGTCGCCGCGTATAGCGACATAGGATGCTCTGTAGGCGAACTTTCCGGGAAGGGCGTGTTTGTATTCAGTCCGTAGACACTCGACGTGCTGGCGTACACCAAATGCTTTACGGGGTTCGCCCGGCAGCCTTCAAGGATGTGAAGAAAGCCCGTCACGTTGCTCTCCGTATATGCATACGGGTTGATCAGCGAATATCGCACGCCGGCCTGAGCCGCGAGATTGATGACATAGTCGAATTTTTCAGATTCAAAGAGATTAAGAATGCCATCCTTGTCACCAAGGTCCATCTGCACGAAGCGAAAGGAGGGAGACTTGATGCTGGGTACAAGGGTACCGGGCGAAATGGGGGAAGAAATACCCGTTTCCTTCAACCGGTCCCATTTGAGCTCTACAGCATAATAATCGTTTAGATTGTCCAGACCCACCACCTGATATCCATCCTGAAGCAGTCGCAGCACGGTGTGCATGCCTATAAAACCAGCCGCGCCGGTCACCAATACTTTCTCTTTCATTAAGGGGTTTTGTTCGTAAGCATTTATGCTGCGTTTACCTCCAAATCGCTGCCAATATTACGGCAAATCTGAAAAATCGACAAAGAAACACCCCCCTGGTAGCGCGCGAAATCAAGGTTTTTACGGTCGCGGCAACAAGATAACGACCCGTTTCAGAGGTCTTGCAGGGAAGGGGAGTTGGGCTGACTGGCGGACTGAGGGTGAAGCGCCAGATGATGTTCCGAACATCTTTCGATAGATGCAAACCGCCGGACGGTGGTCTGCGCAAGTTTTAAGCCGGGATTATCACGATCACTACTGCTATCGGGTTTAGCGTGTCCCGGAATCAATGGCCTGGACGCATTCCAGGTTACAATTTAATCTAAAAACATGATATAACCCCCCTGAAAAATAAGGGTGTCGGATATTGTAATGTTGAAACCGAGAATTCGCGGGAAACGGTTCGGGCAACAACGGGAGTGATCATTGTATTACGTAAATTGCAGAAAACTATCTCACGCGGAACTAGTCGTATAACGTCGGCAGTTGAAGCTCATAAATCAGTGGTCTTACCGACTGCTCCCGACAAAAAAAAACTGCCGCCAGAAGACGACAGTTTTTTTGGCAAACATAGTTTAGCCAACCGTGAATGTGCACGGACAAACAATGACTATAGTTTGCCGCCCTGGTCACCACCACCGTTATTTGGAGGACCTGGTTCGGTTTCCTGAGGAACTACTACTTCTTCAGTACATGATACCATAGAGAATGCACCAGACATTGCAAGCAGGATGATGAGAAATGCTTTTTTCATAATAGTGTTAGTTAAGATTTAAGAGTTGTTGTAAAATTTATGAGCCAAGATTACGGCGGGTTTTATCCGGTGGTAGAAGTGAAAACTTGCATTACTTACCCAAGTACTTTAAATTTTTTAAGCATGGTAAGGGCTTTGCTAATCTGTGTCGCTGTGCTGATGTGTAACAATGTTATCAACGCACAAAACCGTTCAGAAGTTGACTCAATAGATGCTATTCTTGCGAAGCAGCAAGGCATAGATAGGTTTGGTACCCTGATAAATAAGGTACGATTACTGGCAGAAACTGATTTCTCTCTTGCGCTCCCTGTTATCGAAGAAGCATATCGCGTGGCTGCCACTCACGGCGACAGCGTTAAGATGGTTCAGGCAGGAAGGATGCAAGGACAGATCCTCAACCGGCTTGACAAACGAAATGAAGCAATCGAAATATTGAGCACCGTGCTTCCCATTGCAGAACGCAATGGATCACGAAGTGATCTCAAACTTATTCTCTCCAACCTCGCAAATGCATATACATTCCGCGCCGAATATCCCGAAGCACTCAATCTGCATTTCAAGGCACTCGCACTAAACGATGAAGACAACGACAAGGTTAATGCTGGATACAGCCTGAACAACATTGGTCTCGTCTACTACAAGATGAAGAACTTCAGCGAAGCTATTAATTACTATCAGCAGGCGCTTGAAATCCAGATGACTTCATCGGAACAGTTTGAGATCGGCAAGCTTTGGGTGAACATTGGTAACTGCTATAACGGCCTGGGGGAATACGAGAAGGCGCGCGAACATTTTGAGCGTGGTCGCCAGGCATGTTTAACCGACTGCAAAAGTTACTTCGAACTTGACGGGAACCTGGGTCTCGGCATCAACTGGTTCTACGCGAAGGACTACAACAAAGCCTTGCACTATTTCAAAGAAACCCTTGCCCGCGCGTATGAGTATGGCAACACGCGCTTTGCCGCTGAAAGCAATTACTTCATCGGATTGATCATGGCGAAGAAAGAGGAGTGGACCAATTCCGTTACTTACTTCGAAGCTGCCGAAAGAATCGCTGCAGATGAATCGCTCAACGAATTGCTCATTCAGATCTATGATGCACTCGCGTCAGTATACGATCAGAACCACGACCATGCAAACTTCAACATATACATCAAGAAGTATGTAGCGCTCAAAGATCAGGTGTACAATGAAAAGGTCATGCAAAGCCTCGCACGAAGCCGCGCCGAGTATGAGCAGCGTGTCAACCTCGCGACGATCAAAGCCAATGAGATGACCATCGCTCAGCAGAAACGCCTCTATACCGCAGCACTGATTATCGCCGTGTTGTCGGCCCTGCTTGTTGTCGTGCTCCTTCTCGCTTATCGCGCGCTCAAAGGCGTTAACAGAAAGTTGTCGTCGGCGCAGGATGTTATCTTCGAACAAAACAGAAAGCTCGGTATCCGCAATGAAGAACTCGACCGCATGGTGGAGAAAAAAACCGAAGAGCTCAAGCTGGTAAACCTCACGCTCAAACAGATGAACGACGAACTCGATACGTTCATTCTCAAGAGTGCTGAAGACATCCGCGCACCGCTTGCCTCATTGAGAGGTATCTGTCACGTCGCACTGCTGGATGTGAAAGATCCCACATCTCAAATCTATCTTCAGAAAATAAGCAAGACAACGGAGCTGCTTAATTCGATACTGAAGCGGCTGATTGTACTGAACAAGATAAACCATTCCAAGCCGAGCCTGTCGGAGATAGATCTGCACTCGCTTGTAGATCAGGTTATCTCTATTCAGATGAAGAAAGGTCTGCCAGAAAACCTTGTCGTGCGCAAGAATATTATCCACGATGCGCCTGTTCATACCGATAAGGAGCTTATGAGTCTTCTGCTTGAAAACACAATAGACAACGCGCTCAAGTTTTGCGACCGGTCTGTTGACAAGGAACACTTCATCGAGATCAACGTGGCGCCTGCAAATAACGGTCGCGTTAACGTCAGGGTAGTGGATAACCGCGACGTGGTGCGCAACTTCACAGGATCGGATATCTACAACATCTTCCAGGGCTCGGAATTCGAGACTGATGGGGCCGAGGCTGAGAAGCAGGATTTGTACTTCGTCAAGACAGCGGCAAAGAAAATTGGCGGT
Organism: Bacteroidota bacterium; assembly: GCA_023417065.1. Taxonomy (GTDB): domain Bacteria; phylum Bacteroidota; class Bacteroidia; order Cytophagales; family Cyclobacteriaceae; genus Ohtaekwangia. The sequence continues at coordinate 6,739 of JAEZGH010000117.1, read as the reverse complement.
AAGGTGGCCGTAGGACGAACGCCGGAAGGGTATAACGAACTGACGCTGGTGTTTTAGCCGCCCCACTTTTAGACCGTTCAACAAATTCTGCCTAAAGCGGCTGCCTCGCGGCATTATTTTGGCGTTTATTGCATTTTCAAGCGAATAGCCGCTGGCATGGTTTTTTACATATCCATGCTTTGTGCTGAACCTAATCCATGGAAGAGTATCTTTTTCAAAACGGCCGCAAATGTCCACAATTGAAAGGACATATATTTCTGGTTGATGACGACGAGGACGATCAGCTTATCTTTCTAACGGTAGTCGAAAAGCTTTGTCCCGAATTGCGTTGTACAACCGCCTGGAATGGCATCGACGCGATAAACCGCCTCAGCCAGATCGACCCGTTGCCGGAAATTATTTTTCTTGATCTCAACATGCCCCTGATGAACGGACATCAGTTTCTCACCGAGATACGGAAGAAAGAAAAGTTCGGCAACGTGCCTATCGTCGTGCTTTCAACCAGCTCACATTTGCCCAGTCAGGACAAAGCTCTTCAATTAGGCGCATGGCATTTTCTCACCAAACCAAGTAGTTTGTCTGAATGGGAACAACAGCTGATGCCAATCCTGACAGCAAAGCCGGGTATCGTTAGTCCAGTAAACGCGAGTCACAATGGATGATGTAAGCAAGCAGAAGGAAAAGACCCGTGTGGTATCCGAATCGAAGGCCCAAAAAGCAGAATTTATGTCGCAGCAAGGATGGGGGGCAAGTGAAGGATTTCTGAACGTTGTTTCAGATGTGGATGAATATGCCATAATCCTGCTTGACAAAGATGGTTTTATCAGAACGTGGAACAAAGGTGCTGAACGCATCAAAGGATATTCGCCCGATGAAATCATCGGCAAGCATTTTCGCTTATTCTATTCACGTGAAAACAAAGAGGCAAACTTTCCCGAAACGCTTCTTGAGACCGCCGTGCAACAGGGAAAAGTAAACCTCGAAGGCTGGCGCATTCGCAAGGATGGCACACGCTTCTGGGGTAGTGTTACCATTACGCCTGTCCGTGACACTAACGGAGAAGTTACAGGCTTCCTCAAGATGACGCGCGACCTCACGGATCGCCGCATCGCCGAAGACAGCCTCAGTAAGTATGCTGAAGAAATTAAAATCAAAAATGATGAACTCCGCCGAAGTGAAGAACGGTACCACAAAATGGTAGCCGAGATTCGCGATTACGCGATCATTTTGCTTGATGCCGAAGGGAAGATCCTCGAATGGAACAAGGGTGCTGAACTCGTCAAAGGGTATGAGTCCAGCGAGATCGTCGGCAAAAGCTTTCGGTTGCTGTACACTCCCGAAGACCGCGAACGCAAACTTCCCGAAAAGCTTCTCAATGAAGCACGTACCCTCGGATCAACAACACATGAAGGCTGGCGCGTCAGAAAAAACGGCACGCGCTTCTGGGGCTATGTGTCCATCACTGCGCTTCACGACGAAAAAGGCGAAGTATTCGGGTTTTCCAAGATCACCCGCGACTTCTCCGAACGGAAGGCAGCAGAAGAAAAACTCAGCAACTATGTTGAGGAACTGCGCCAGAAGAACGAACAGCTCCGCAGAAGCGAAGACCGCTATTATCGCATGATCGAAGAGGTGCAGGATTATGCCATTATCTTCCTCAGCGTTAACGGAGAAATTCAGAACTGGAATTCCGGCGCACAGAAAATCAAAGGGTATTCATCTACCGAAGTTATAGGTAAGCGTTTTTCCATCTTCTATACTCCCGAAGACCGCGCTATGGGGCTGCCCGAGCAATTGCTTAGTGAAGCCGCCCAGCATGGTAAGTCAATTCACGAAGGGTGGCGCCTCCGCAAAGACGGGTCAAGGTTCTGGGCAAGCGTTGTAATCACTGCGCTGCACGATCAGGATAACCACGTCATCGGATTCTCAAAGGTCACGCGTGATCTCACAGAACGACGCCAGGCCGAAGAAGCCATGGATATGAAGAACAAAGCGCTGGAGCAGGCCAATGCCCAGTTGTCTTCGTTTGCCTTTGTGGCCAGCCACGACCTGAAAGAACCGCTTCGCAAGATTCAGGTGTTCACTTCGCGGATCGTCGATTCAGAGCACCTTTCTGAGAAAAGCAATGAATACGTCGGCAAGATTGTGCAAAGCGCCAGGCGTATGCAGGCGCTCATCGAAGACCTGCTGGCATTCTCCAAACTCAGCGCGCCCGGTGAGCGCGAGGTAGTAAACCTCAACAACGTAGTCGCCGGCGTTCAAAGTGACCTTGAAGTCGCTATTTCAGACAAACATGCCACCATCCTTGCCGAACCACTTCCCACGATAAGTGGAACGGCGTTCCAATTGCATCAGCTCTTCCTGAACCTGTTTTCAAACTCCCTGAAGTTCGCAAAGGAGGGAAGGAATCCGGTCATCTCTATCGGATACGAACTTGTCAGCGGGCCTGTGCCTGGGCATGGCGTGCTGCCGATGGTGCCTTATCACAGAATACGCATTTCCGACAATGGGATCGGCTTCTCGCAAGATCAGGCGTCAAGGATTTTTGATGTGTTCTACCGGCTGCACTCGCGCGATTCATTTGAGGGTGCTGGTATCGGACTCGCAATTGTGAAGCGCGTGGTCGATAACCATAAGGGAATTATTGCAACTGAAGGCAAACCCGACGAGGGAGCGTCGTTTTACATTTACTTCCCGAAAACGGATGCCTGATTACCTGGCTGCAGGAAAGCTTCAATCAACTGCTCCTGAGACCCTTTGTACACACCGAAGCTGTTTACCTTTCATTCTATCATAAGGCAGCGTATTTTTGGCGGACTTTCACACATGTTGTAATGCTGGACAGTTCGCAAACATTTATCCTGCTCGCTGAAGATGACGAGGATGATCAGGAATTGATCAAACTCGCGTTCGAACGAGTCAACCCCCAATTCACCGTTAAGGTTGTCACGAATGGAAAAGAGGCACTCGAAACACTCGGGCTCCAACCTGCGTTGCCTTGTGTAATCATCCTCGACTTGAATATGCCCATTCTCAATGGCATCCAGACCCTCGCTGCGCTGCAGGAGATACCGCGGTTTCGCCAGGTGCCTAAAGTTGTGCTGACGACTTCCGACAGCGAAGACACCCGACAGATGTCTTACCTGAATGGAGCTATCGACTACTTGGTTAAACCTGCCAGCATGTCGGAATTCGTGAGAACGGCAGAGAAAATTTTATCCCATTGCCACTGATGCCTCCATCGCCATCTTCAGAATCTGCGGCGTCGCTCAACCAGCTGGTCCAGCTGGCCGACGAAATCGGTGCAACCATCGTTGCGCGTGAACGTCCTCATGCCGATGCCAGCGGGGCCTATGTAAGCGAAAGCATGCAGGCACTGAAGCGCGAAAAGCTCACAGGACTGGTCGTGCCACAGGAATGCGGAGGGCATGGACTCGGCTTGTATTCCCTCGCGCGTATATCCGAGACGTTGGGCATGCACTACGCCTCGGTAGGATTGTGCTACGGCATGCATTGCGTTGGCTCGGCGGTGATCGCCGCAAAGGCCACGGCATGGCACAAGGAAAAATACCTGGAGCGCATTGCGCGCGGCCAGCATATCACAACGCTTGCGGTAAGCGAACCCGGCACAGGGGCACATTTCTATTTCCCGCAGACGTCGCTGATGCCTATGTCGGACGAAACATTCCTCGTCAACGGCGGCAAAACCTTCGTTACCAATGGCGGCCATGCCGACTCGTATGTCGTGTCGACGATGGCAGCTGCCGAAGACGCCAGTCCGGAACAGTTCTCCTGCATCGTCGTCGACGCCCAGGCGGAAGGCATCCAGTGGGGCCGCGAGTGGGACGGCCTCGGCATGCGCGGCAATTCATCGCGCAGCCTCAAGCTCAACAACGTGACCATCTCCGCCGATCATATCCTCGGCGCCCCCGGTGATCAGCTGTGGTACGTCTTCAACGTCGTCGCGCCATACTTCCTCACCGCCATGTCGGGAACGTATCTCGGTATCGCTGAACGAGCGCTACAGGAGGGCAAAGACATATTGCTGAAAAGAGTTTACGCGCATAATGGCACGCACCTCGCACAGGTGTCGCTGCTGCAACACCGCCTTGGCGTTATCTGGGCACGCGTGGAACGGACGCGCCAGCTGATCTACAACGCGGCACTCCAGTACGACGCCGGCGAATCAAAGGCCGTACCTGCACTTCTTGCCGCCAAGGCCGAAGTAGCATCGTGCTGCGTTGACACAGTCAATGAAGTCATGACCCTCGCAGGCGGAATCGGCTATGCCGACAATGGCATCCTCGGACTCCTCCTTCGCGATGCTCGCGCTTCACACGTCATGTCACCCACAACAGACTTATTATACACCTGGCTTGGCAGGTCATTACTCGATCAACCGATACTTTCTGACTAAAGCCTATGATTGGATGTCTGGGATTCAACGGTGGAATAGGAGAAGTTACGCGAACAATCAGCGAGGACTTCCCTTACACGTTTGAAAACGTCGAACTTACCGAGGTGCTCGACAGTCCACGGCGTTTTGAACTTGTAGTACTCGGACCCGCCGCGGAGAAACCCGTACGTGCCGTGCAGGATATCGTCAAAAGCGACAGCCTGCTATCCATCGTCATCCTTGCAGGGAAAGCAGAATACTCCAGCGTAAGACAAAGCCTGCAGTTCTCGCCGTATGTCGGAAAGTCTGCCGTGTGCGTGCAGTTCAATGAAGACACCGACTACGCGGAAGTCTTCCAAAGCGCGGTCACACGCACCCGCCAGAAGCGCAGCTTCCAGCGCCTGCGCGCAACGCAGGAGTCGCGACTATCACAACTAACCGCTGGTGGCGGATGGTTTGAGAATGCCGGCGAAATCCTGGAATACGCTCCCATAAGTGCGCTGGTGGTGAACAAAGACCTGGAGATAAACGGCGCCAACAAAGCAGGACGTAAACTGCTCACAGAAATGTGCGGCGCCGGCAAGACGTACCTGCGCGACCTGCTCGCCGAAAAGGATATCCAGATCGTCAAGACGTTCTTCGACCATCATCAGCAGATTCAGTTCGGCGCCGAAGGCATCCGCGGAAATCATTTCGAGATAAGCATCTCCAACATCCGCCAGGGCCGCGATGGCGAAGCGCTGATACTGATGAACGATGTCACCGACAGGATCGAAAAGAACCGCCGCATCGAGCTCATCCTGGAATCACTGCCCCAGATTGCATGGACTGCCGATGCCGATGGCCACATCACGTTTCTTACGCAGTCGTGGTTTCAGTTCACCAACATAGATACCAAGTCGGGCTACGGCCAGGGTTGGGTCTCGTCAGTCCATCCTGATGACATCAGCCTGCTCATGGCCAAATGGTCGGAGGCAGTGCGGCGCAGGATGTCCTTCCAGCAGACTGCACGGCTGCGTCGCCATGATGGCGTGTATCGATGGCACTTCGTAAAGGCAGCTCCCGTACTTGACCACAGTCACCAGCTGGTGATGTGGGTGGGAACCTCTCTCGATATCCATGAACAGGTTACCCTTACGGAGGAACTTGAACGCAAGGTGCGCGAGCGAACCCACGCTCTGGAGGAAATGAACGACGAGCTCGAGCAGTTTGCCTATGTATCGAGTCACGACTTGCAGGAACCGCTGCGGAAGATTCTGACGTTTGCGAGCATCGTAGAGGAGGAGAGTGGCCATGAACTGAATGAGACGGGCAGACGCTACGTTGGCAAGATCGTCAGCACCGCGCAACGTATGACGCGGCTGATCAAGGATCTGCTCAGCTACACGCGCGTGAATCAGGCCGAGCCTGCCGTGCAGGTCTCGCTCCGCGACACGATCAATACCGTTCTCGATGACCTCGAACTGTTAATCGCACAAACCAACGCCACGGTAGAAATCAAGGGCGAGCTGCCTACCCTCAAAGCGCGCCCGGCCCAGCTGAAGCAGTTGTTTTACAACCTGCTTTTCAACGCCATCAAGTTCCGCAAACCCGACGCAGCGCCTGTCGTGTCGATCACAGGCTCCCGCGCCAACACACCTACCAACCGCCAGCGCTCGACGATGAGCACCGAACAGTACTGGAAGATTGTCGTCAAGGACAATGGAATTGGTTTTGATCAGCAATATGCCGATCAGATCTTCACGGTCTTCCAGCGCCTGCACGCGCGGTCAGCCTACGAAGGCACGGGCATCGGCCTCGCCATCGCGCGCAAGGTAGTCGCCAACCACGGCGGCGAAATCTTTGCACTCTCAGCACCCAACGAGGGCGCGGAGTTCCATGTCGTGATTCCTGATTCGTGAGTGTGTGTGCTTTGTTGCTGGTTGCCTGCTGTTGGTTGCCTGTTTGCCGGTCAATCCCAAATCCGTCATCCTGACTTCACTGAATGTTCAATTCATGACTAGTAAGACCGCCGAAACGTTCGGTTTATGGTCAATAGGAGGAACGATCTTCGGGGACGAAGGCACACAGGATTTTTGCGTTTCTGCTTCCAGGTGGTAACACCTGGAAGGCAGTTCGCGTTTTCTGCCTGCGGGGTATTGCCTGGAACAGGCAGCCACGTTACCGGTGAATCGCTGAACAGGGCACACGTCACGCTCACTCCTCAGCTCACACGCTGGGCTCGAAGGCACGAACGCTCCGTTACCCTCCTCCCCTAAGAATCCGTCATCCTGACTTCACTGAATGTTCAATTCATGACTAGTAAGACCGCCGAAACGTTCGGTTTATGGTCAATAGGAGGAA
>JAEZGH010000112.1 GCA_023417065.1 Bacteroidota bacterium | reverse complement strand
CCTCAGGGGTGCCCCAACCGCCCGCCGCGGGTGCCGCCGCGGGCGCTGTGGGCTCCGACCAGCCGCCGCCGGTGGCTTCGACGGGGCGGAACCCTCCCGGTGCTGCCGCTGCGGGTGCAGGGGCGGCTGCGGTCGAGGCTGCGGTCGGGTCGAGCGGGGCGAACCCGTTGTCGCCAGCGACCGGCTCCAGGTCGGCGTCGACTCCGAGCCCGGCCATCGCGCCGAGCGCCTTGTTGAGGTGGAACGGAGCCGAGATCATGCCGGCCCCCGGCGACGCTGCGACGATGTCGCGGCCTGCGCCGGCGACGTCGCACACGACGACCTTCCAGCCGCCTGCGGCGAGCTTCGAGATGAGGAACTCGAGGGTCTGGGTGGTATCGACTGCGAGGGTGTCGGAGAAGAAGAACACGACGTCGTCGCGACCCTTGCCGGCGAGGTCGGCCTTGATCGCTGCGCGCAGCGCGGAGGTGGTCGCGACGGGCACGACCCGCTCGAAGCGGCCGGTGGCGGCGAGCTCGGTAGCGAGGGCGCTGAAGCCTCCGACGACGATGGTGGGTGTGTTGCTCATGGGTGGTCTCCGATCAACTTCTGTGTCGACTCCGGCTCAGAACCCGCCGTCGCCGGCGGCGGTGCAGGCGGCGGGGAACTGCGGCGCCGCTTCGGCCATGAACGGCTCGTCGTCGGCGCGGGTGGTGGTGCCGCACAGCGCACCGATGAGGTCGGCGCCGGGGGAGGCGGCGTCGGCGCTCTCGGCACCGCGGTAGGTGAGGAACAGGCGGCCTTCCTCGGCGACGATCGCGAGGCGCGCGGCCACCGATGCGTTCACACGCAGCGTGTACACGCCGGGGATCGGGTCGCCGGGGAGCACCTCGGCGGCGGAGGTGTCGTTGCCCTCGGAAGCATCCGAGACCTGCTGAGACACGATGGAGTTGATCTGGTCCTCGCCGAGGGACACTCCGGCGACCTCGGCGTCGGCGATCATCAGCTGGGCGACGCCGCCGCCGTTGACCGCACCGATGCCGTACACGTCGACGCGGTCACCGGGGCGGATGCCGCCGGCGACGGAGTACGCGTAGGACGCGGGGACCGACACGAGGCGCTCGTCGGGTCCGAGGCGACCTTCGAGCTTGAAGCTCTCGGTGGTCAGGTCCGACTCGAGCAGGTACCGGCCACGCGCGATCGGGTACTGGGTGACCTTCCCGTCGAGGTTCGCGGCGGAGAGGACGTCCTCGGCGTCGGAGCCGGTGATCGCCCCCTCGGGGACCTGGTCCTCGGTGACGGGGACCGCTTCGAACAGGTCAGGGTCGAGCATCGACAGCGCGGGGATGGTCCGCTCGGCGCGCAGCACGTAGGTGTCCTTCGACTCGGGTGCGGTGCCGACGAGCAGCAGGAGCGCGGCGATCAGGGAGAGAACGACACCGGCGGCGATCAGCACGATGGTGCGCTGGCGGGACGGGACCTTCGACGTGCCCATCGCAGGGTCCTTCACCCCGCCGCCGGGCGGGCGGGGCGCTGAGAAGTGGGGGGACGGGTTCGACATTTCAGGTTCTCCTGCGCTCTGGGGCCCCGGCGCCTCACCGTGTCTGCCGAATGCCAGTGTCGGACCGCCCCGCGTCGCCCCGACTGCTGCGTGTGGCTCCCGCCGGGGAACGGTCATGGCCATGGACACCTCGCCCGAGACCTCTGGCCGCTCCGACACCGCCCCGGGCGGCTCTCCACGGGCCCAGGTGGTGACCGCTGCGGGGTATGACCGGGTGGAGCGATTCGCGAAGCAGCGGATCGCGTTGAGGTACTGGTTGGCGGGCGCCGGGTACTTCGCGGCGTTGGAGGCCTTCGAGTTCGCCGCGGCGTACCACCGGGGCTGTCGCAAGGACGGTAGGACCCCCGAGTTCGCCCACCAGGTCGCGATCGCCTCCCATGTCCGCACCCTCATCCCGCACCTGGCGCACCCGGAGGAGACGCTGTGCGCGGCGCTGCTCCATGACGTGCGTGAGGACTACGACGTGCCGGACGCGGCGATCCGCGACCGGTTCGGCCCGGTCGTCGCGGACGCGACGGACGCGTTGACGAAGGAGTTCATGGGTGCCCGTCGTGAACCTGCCGCGGTGTTCGCGGCGATCGCTGCGGATCCGTGCGCGTCGGTGGTGAAGCCGGCGGACCGGGTGAACAACCAGCTGACCGCCTTGGGGGTGTTCACCCCGGCCAAGCTCGACTCCTACATCGCAGAGACCCTCCAGTGGTTCTTCCCGATGCTGCGTGACGCTCGCCGCGCGCACCCCGCACAGGAGGCCGCGTACGAGAACCTGAAGCTGGTGCTCGAAGCGCAGGTCGAGGCGCTCTCGGCGATCGTCGAGCTCTCCGGCCCCGCCTGAGAGTCCCGCCCTTGGCGACGTGACAGGCCCCGCACACTCATGTGTGCGGGGCCTGTTTCGTTGGGTCCTCTAGTTGCCGCGTGGGGCGCTGCGCGGGAACGGCAGCCACGTCGTGCGGTCCTCGAAGACCGAGGTCATGCGTCCCTGCGCTGCGCAGATGCGCAGCGGCACTGCGCGGGCACGCCACCCTTCGAGGCGGTCGACGAGCTTCGCGAACCACTCGGGGTCCGGGTCGGTGTACCCGACGGCGAGCTCGAGGTGCTGCAGCGTCGCGCCGGTCGTGTCGCCGGGTTCGACGACGAACCGGTCCCCGGTGGTGGCGTCGAAGGACCCGAACCCGCCGGTGAACGTCGCGATGATCTCGTGGCCGAGCACGACGACGTGGTCGAGGGTGACCCCGGCGACGTCGAGGTCGAGGTCGTCGTCGCAGGGCTTCGCGACCCGCGCGAGGGGGTTCTCGGTGCCGCTCATGGTTGCGTGGCCGCGTCGGTGTTCTTCATGGGGTTCTCGCTTCCTGGCCCAGGTGGGGCCTTGGCGTGGACCGTGTCCGCCGCAGCGGGTGCTGCAACCGGCCGCCGGGG
>JAEZGH010000082.1 GCA_023417065.1 Bacteroidota bacterium | reverse complement strand
TTCGCCGAGCAGTGACCCGTTCAGACGGAGCAATTCGGTTTCGGCTACTTTGGCAAGATAACGCGCGTTGATCAACCGCGTATAGGCTTCCAGCAAGCTCTGCTGCGCCGTTCGAAGGTCAAGCACCGTTCCAGCCCCGCGGCGGAAAACCTCAAGGGCGATGGCCACGTTTTCCTTTGCCAGGGAGATATTCTCTTCCTCCACGAGAAGAATTCTACGCGAGTTCTCATAATTGGAGAACGCATTCTGCAAGGCAACATTCACTTGTGTACGCTCCTGCTGGAAAAGAATTTCCTGCTGGTTCTGTACGATCCGCGACTGTTGAACCAATCTTCGCTGGTTAAACCCGTTGAAGACAGGGATGCTCACCGTAAAGCCATAATTAAACCCATTGTTGAGAATGAAAAATGGACTGAATGGGTTAAGCAGTTTCGTGTTTTCGGTCCTTGTGTAACTGTAGGCCGAATTGAACTGGAGGGTCGGGAGATATTCCGCCCTTCGCTCCCTGACCGCAAGCGTAGCAATCTCAACATTCTTTCGGGAAGCCTGGAGGCTGTAATTAGTGTTCTCAACAGACTGCAGCAAATCTTCACGCCGGAGATCCAGGTTCACGATGATCGTATCAGCGACATCATACTGTTCGGGAAGCTCCATTCCAAGCTGACCATTCAGCTGAGCTTTGAGTTGTTCAATGAGCGTCTCCTGCTGAAGCGCGAGCGTACGCGTGGCGTTATAATCTACGCGTGCCTGTAATAGCTCCGGCTTGGCCGCGTACCCAACGTCAAACCTCCGCTCTGCGAGCTTCACGCGAACGTCGTTCACGGCGAGCTGTTCCATCAACGCCTTGAGCTGTTGCTTCTGTCTTACGATGTCGTAGTAATTCGTTGTTACTGACGCGATCGTATTCACCATCTGCTCCTTGACAAACAACTCACCCTGTTCTGCAAGTTTTGCTACACGTTCACGCGTGGCAAACATTCGAAGTCCGTCGAACAAGGTCCAGTCGAGCTGCACAGCTCCCGTGAGATTGTTTGATGCTGTAGGTCCCGTTCTCTCCACGAGTCCACCATCCTGATTTTGCAACCTGATCTCCTGATCATTCCCTGTCCAGGAGATACCACCATTTGCATTTACCCGTGGGAGGAATGCGTTGAATGCATATTTATCGTCGAGTTCAGTAGACTCTGATGTCTTGCGGGCAATACGCACGTCGAAGTTTTTTTCGAGTGCAACCGCGATTACTTCTTCAAGTGTAAGTTGACGTTGTCCATAGAGCGTCTGTGCTCCAACCAGGAACATCCAAAATAAAACAAACCTATGCCTCATAAACTACTTCAGGTTTAGCCGCCGAAAGCCGCTCTTCAAACGAGATTGGTTTGGTTTTTTTCGACAGGAACGTATACATGGCCGGGATTACAAACAGGGTAAGTAACAAGGAAAACATAATACCTCCGACGATAACAATACCCAGTGGCTGACGACTCGTGGCCGCAGCACCCAGCGACATGGCAATGGGCAGCGACCCTAATGCCATCGTGAGACTTGTCATCAAAATAGGGCGGAGGCGAAGACGCGAAGCTTCAAGAACTGCGTCAAACCGCGACAATCCTTCAAGGCGCTTCTGATTGGCAAATTCAACGATGAGGATACCGTTCTTCGTAACCAAACCTATCAACATGATCATACCAATTTGCGAGAAGATGTTCAGCGTTTGATCAAACAACCACAGCGAGATCAAGGCTCCGGCAATCGCCAGAGGTACGGTAAACATAATTGTCAGAGGGTCGACAAAACTTTCGAACTGCGCCGCAAGGATCAGATAGATCAGCACCAGCGCAAGCACGAAGGCGAAAGCTGTGTTACCCGAACTCTCAGCGTAGTCACGCGACGTTCCCGAAAGCGAAGTAACAAACGTATCGTCAAGTAATTGAGCCTTTATCTCTTCCATGGCTTTGATACCATCACCCAGCGTTTTACCAGGCGCAAGTCCTGCGGAAATTGTCGCAGATTTGAAACGGTTAAAGTGATACAATGTCGGCGGCGTGGTCGATTCGGTAATCGTTACCAGGTTGTCGATCGAGATGAGTTCTCCTGAGTTGGTACGAACGAAAAGACTTTTCAAATCGGCAGGGTCATCGCGGTTATTGCGGTCAACCTGGCCCATCACCTGATACTGTTTGCCTTCTTTCGTGAAGTAGCCGAAGCGCAGGTTACTATACGCGAGCTGAAGTGTTTGTGAGATGTCCTGAACACTAACACCGAGTTGGGTTGCCTTAAGACGGTTGATTTCAACGCGCAATTCAGGCTTATTGAACTTCAAATCGGAATCCACCTGCTGAAGCGTCGGGTGATCGTTCGCTGCCTCAAGGAACTTTGGCAACACCTCCTGAAGCTTGTCGAAGTTGTTGTTCTGAATTACGAACTGCACGGGCAAGCCACCACGACGGTCAACAGAAATTGTTTGTTCCTGAATGGTGAATGCGCGTCCCTGCGTGAAATTGCGAAGGTTTCTGTTTACCATGTCGACGATCTCCTGCTGTGAGCGGTTGCGCTCACTGGGATCAGACAAGGTAACGCGAACGAAGCCGGAGTTTACAGATCCGGAGCCGGAGAATCCCGGAGCCGTCACCGACAACGCAGTTTTGTATTCAGGCACCGAATCGGTAACAAACTCAACGACACGTCGCACATAGTCATCCATGTAGTCGTAAGCCGTGCCTTCAGGTCCGGAAAGCTGAATCCTGAATTGATTGCGATCTTCCATGGGGGCGAGTTCGGATTGAATGTTTGTCCCGATGAAGTACGTAACGCCCAAACAGACCAGAATTATCGCTACCGCTAACCAGCGGTGTTTCAGAAATTTGGAAAGCACATTTGCGTAACCTGTTTCCATTCCGGTATAGAAAGGCTCGGTCACGCGGTAAAACCATGAGTGTTCGTGATTGCTTCGCGTAAGCTTCACGCTGAGAACCGGAGTCAGTGTCAGCGATACGAAAGCTGAGATCAATACGGCGCCACCCACAACGACACCAAATTCAGTAAACAATTTCCCGGTAAATCCCTGCATGAAAAGTATTGGCAGGAACACCACCGCCAGCGTCACGGAAGTCGAAATTACAGCGAAGAAGATTTCCTTCGATCCTTCTTTGGCGGCCTGATACTTGTTCATACCGCCTTCGAGCTTTTTGTAGATATTTTCCGTCACAACAATCCCGTCGTCCACCACAAGACCCGTGGCGAGAACGATACCCAGCATGGTAAGGACGTTTATCGAAAATCCACACAGGTACATGATGAAGAATGTCGCAACCAGCGACACGGGAATATCGATCAAGGGTCGAAGAGCAATCAGTGAATCCCGGAAGAACAGATAGATCACGATGACCACCAGACAGAATGCGATGATCAGCGTCTCAACAACTTCGGTAATGGAACGCTTGATAAAAACGGTTTGATCGAGGGCGATGTTCAGACTGATGTCTTCCGGAACATCGCGTCTTATTTGTTCAAGACGTCGATAAAATTCGTCAGAGATCGACACATAGTTCGATCCCGGTAGCGGTACGATAGCAAGACCTACCATGGGAATATTACTTTCCCGAAGGATGGATTCCTCATTTTCCGGACCGAGGACTACCTGAGCGACGTCGCGAAGGCGCACGTTTCCATCTGGCGACGAGCGCACGACGACATTCGAAAATTCTTCCTCGGTGAATAGCCGTCCAAAAGTGCGTACGGTAAGTTCCGTGCTGTTACCGGCGATCTTTCCCGAAGGTAGCTCAACATTTTCGCGGTTCAGGGCTTGCTGAATATCAACCGCTGTAAGCCCGTAGGCGCTGAGTTTTGCAGGATCAATCCAAATCCGCATCGCCCACCGCTTCTCGCCCCATACCTGTATCCCACTCACACCAGGGATTGTCTGAAGGCGCTCTACCAGAACGTTGTTACAATACTCGGTAAGCTCAAGATTATTTCGCGTGTTGCTCTGAACCGTCATAGTAATGATGGGGCTCGAGTTAGCATCCGCCTTCGATACAACGGGAGGGCTGGGCAAATCATCGGGCAGCGACCGCAGCGCCTGCGATACTTTATCCCGAACATCGTTGGCAGCAGCTTCCAGGTCCACACCAAGTTCAAACTCAATGGAGATACTGCTACGGCTCACACTTGAGCCGGAGGTTATATTTCGGATTCCAGGGATGCCATTGACAGATTTTTCAAGCGGTTCGGTAATCTGTGATTCAATGATGTCAGCATTCGCTCCGGGATAGGTCGTGCTTACGTTAATGATTGGCGGGTCGATAGCGGGGTAGTCCCTCACACCAAGGGACGTGAAGCCGATCACACCAAAAAGTACCAGCACGATGTTCATTACAAATGCCAGTACAGGACGTCTTAAGCTTAATTCAGATATGTTCATAGTCCAGTCCTCACTCACCGTAACGTTTAACATTGGCCACGCGAACCCTGCTCTCCGGGCGAATGGCCATCAGCCCGGTGGTAAGGACGGTATCCCCTTCTTTAACACCTGTCAGGATTTGAACAAACGCGGAGTCACGAAGACCTGTTTCCACGTTCACGAAATGCACACTGTCTTTGCGCAGCAGGATCATCTGTTTGCCACGAGCCTGCGGGATTACTGCCTGCGAGGGAACGAGTAAGGCGTTTGAATCCTGGCCGAGCTGCAGACTGACCCTGGCGAATGTTCCGGGCACCAGTTCGGAGTGCTGCTCATTCACACGCGCACGAACGCGCAGCGTACGAGTCGCTGCCTCAACCGTGTTCTCAGTTGCAATCACCGATGCATAGTGATTGCTCTTTCCTCCGTCGACGCGGAAGATCACCGTCGAACCCGGACGGGCCTCGTTGGCGTATTTCTCAGGGATAGAAAACTCAAGCTTGAGATAATCCACCTGGCTTATTGAAGTAACAATATCATTGGGTGAAAGCAGTGCGCCCAAACTCACCTGGCGCAAACCAAGGCGTCCTGTATAGGGTGCGCGGATTTCCGTTTTTGAAATCGCAATCCTGACAGCTTCAATATCCGCGCGAAGGTTTTCCACCTGGAGGGCACTGAGGTCATAGTCCTGTTGACTGATACCACTGATCGCGAGCAAGTCGCGCTGCCGTTCTTCCGTCTTGGCAGCAATTTCCAACTGCACCTCAAGTTTCTTCAGTTGTGCCTGAAGGTCGCCATCGAATAACTTCACCAACAGGGTTCCCTTCTGTACCGTCTTTCCCTCCTGAATATTTAATGCGACGACCCTTCCGCTGACTTCAGCCCTGATTTCCGTGACCTCTGCCGGCAGTAGCGTACCAGGTACTTCCACCCGGTCACTGATCGTTTTCTTTTGAACAATAAATCCGTCGGCGTTCATCACACCTTGTTGCCGCGGTCCCCCGGCCGTTGTCTTTTCTTTTTTACAGGAAGCGAATACAAGTCCGCAAAAAATCAAGGCAACCAGCGTTCTGTCAATAAGCATATTCGTTTGAGAGAAAAGATATAACACGTTGAAAAGACTCGTCGTTCAACGAGCGAAGTTTAAAAATTCATTATGAAGATCAAGGATCTGGGGAATGAGCAACACGCTTTCATCATTCAAGAGAACATAATCTGCCCGCGCCGTCTTTTCTTCGTCAGGCCATTGTTGTTTAATTATGTCCCTCACCTGCTGATACGTCCGATGCGCGTCCCGCGCCAGCACGCGTCTGATACGTGTATGCTCATCAGCATACACCATGATAACCTTGTCCAGCATCCGATAAGACCCACTTTCGTACAACAATGCAGCTTCCTTCAATACGTACGGGAAACCCTTGTGCCGCGACATCCAGTTCGCGTAATCAACCCCCACTCTCGGATGAACAAGCTGATTCAGCTTTTCCAGTTTAGTCTTGTCACTGAAAACCGTCTCAGCCAGGTATCGACGGTTTAGGCCATGATCGTCATATGACAAATCACCGAATTCTTTCTTTATCTGTGATATAAGTATTCCATCTGTGGTCATTAAAGCTTTCGCCCGGTGATCGGAATCGTACACGGGAATTCCCAGCGTTTTGAATACCTGGCACACCAGACTTTTGCCGGACCCGATGCCTCCTGTAATACCAATTTGAAGGGTAGCCGACATTAGAATTTGACGTAAACAGAATCGATTCGATGGACTTCGGAATAAGGCGGAAGACCCGAGACAACAGGCTTAATCTGTTGGGTGCCGCCAACAAAATTCCTGAGGTCAACAACAGCGAAAACTGAGTCTGGCGAATATTGGTTCATCTTACTTTCCGGAATAGAGAACCTGCACGGCAACGCCTTGATGCCGAGGTAGGGATTGGCTTCTTTTGGGTAGTTGATAATGCGCAGCGGAATGGAATCCTCCATTTCAATCAGGCGATCTACCTTGAAGGAAACATGCACCCTGGGTGGGTTCCGCTGAATAAAGTCATTGTTCAGAAGTTCGACATCAACATCTTCGTCATAATCGCGGTCGATGTCGGCATCTGCCAGTTTAAGATAAACCGGTTCGATGAATGCGCGGACGAGGGGAGCGGGGCCACTCACCTCAATGGAGTCAGGAGTTAGCTTTGGCTCGCTCGTCCTGACATGATTTGGCTGCAGGTTGATGGCCTTAACGTCAAGTCTAAGCGTAAGCCATCGCTTTTCGATCGGTTCGATCGCGACCCGCAGCGTATCGGTCAGCATAAAATTGATATCGAACCGTTCCAGCTGATGGGCAAACAACGCTGGGACGGCTACGATTTTTTTCACCTCAGCGGGTTTCTCCAGCGGAACCACCAGGGGCGGCACTTTCAGGCCGACACTTCGGCGAAAGAGATCCCAGCCAATACCGCTGACATTGATCCTGACAGAGGTGGGCAAGGGCTCAACAGCGATAAAGCTTTCCCGGTCGTATTCGAACTCGATCGGGAAGTTGATGTTGGTGGAGTAGTTTTTATTCAGGGCATTGAATAACCAGAAAATGGTAGCCGCAATAAAGCAAAGAGCTACGGCTTTCCAGTTCCTGCGGCTTAGTCTGAAGTTCCGAAGTATCGCCGAAAGCCCGTTCATGGCGACTTACTTTTTGTTAGCCGCTTTCGTTGCTTCGAGGCTTATTGCTGATTTATTGAAACGAATGCGACCACCCTTTTCTACTTCGAGAACGAAAGTTTCTCCTTCGAGGTCAGCAACGTGTCCATGGGCGCCACCGATGGTGACAACGTAATCACCTTTCTTGATGTCTTCGATAAACTTTTTCTGATCCTTTGCTTTCTTCTGTTGCGGACGGATCATGAAGAAATAGAAAATCAGCGCCATCGCTCCAAACATAATCCAGGTAGGAAGTGCACTTTGACCTGATTGAGCCTGGGCAAGAATTGAGTACATAGGTTTTAATGTTTTTTTAAAGCGTTCAAAGGTATCTTAATTAAAAAGAAAATCCCAATCCGACCGCGCCGGATTGGGATCAATAAGCTTCCAAAAATTCCTTATTGTCTCAGCGGCCCTTCGTCAGGCTGCTGTGGTTTAGACTGGACCATAGCCCTGAAACGCAACACTGTTTGTTCCGGCTTTGTGTTAGCCACTACAGTGATGGTCTTGTTCTGCAAGTTGGTTTGATTCTTACTGTTGAAGCTGGCCTTCACGAATCCCTTGCCTCCAACCGGAACCGGTGTTTTAGTCCAGTCAGGAGCTGTACATCCGCAGGAAGGACGCGCATCCTGAATCACCAGGGGAATTTCTCCTGTATTCGTAAAAGTGAAGTTGTACTCAACGACTTCGCCCTCTTTGATTGTACCAAAATCGTGTTCGAGCTTATCGAATGTGATGCTGGCTGTCGGGCCGGCAGGTTCACTCTCGACCGCAATGGGGCTGGCGTTGCTTTCCACTCCGGAGCTTTTCGCTCCCTTCAATTCACGGATCTCGTTTTCAAGCGCAGCAATGCGTTTCTCTGCATTCCTGTCTTTACATCCGGTGGCGAGACCGCCGATAACTGCCATCACCACCACCAACTTTACTGCAAACTGCTTCATGATTGTTTTTTTGCGTACTGCTCGCAGCAGCACTGTCTTGTTAAATGTGTTTTGGTTTAAAAAGTTTCTGCTTAAGCCTTTTTCCCGCGAATCTGCTCAAGGAGCTCGTCGACGTCTTCAAGCAACCTTTCTGCTTTCGTCTTCGCCTCGTCAACCACACGTTGTCCCTGTGATTTGGCCTCAGATGTCAGAGGGGTTTCCTTGCCTGAAACAAAATCGTCGATAAGCTGCTGCAGCATATCGCGATATTTATCCAGTTGAAACGATAGCTTCTCCCTGGTGTTAACACCTGTATCCGGCGCGTAAAGAATTCCCAGCAGTGCTCCAGTAGCCGCCCCGGCAAGAAATGCTAACAGCGTATTTCCACTTTTTTTGCCCATAAAACTATTTTACAATTAGTGTCGGTTCGAGTGCAAATTCAAAATTTTAACAAATTTTAACAAACGCCGGACGGGAATTCAAGACGGCTCCCACAGACGGAAAAAATATGCCCTCAACAAAAATGCATCGACAAATTATTTATTATCAATCAAACCGCGACCACTTTTCTTTAAAGTACCTTTTTCCTTCAAATCCTTGGCAATTACGTCCAGTATACCGTTGATGAACTGACGACTGTTAGGAGTACTGTAGTTCTTCGCCAGCTCGATGTATTCGTTAATCGTAACCTTAACGGGAATATTCGGGAAAACCAGCAGCTCCGCAATAGCCATTTCGAGAATCATGCGATCCGTCAGCGGCAGACGGTCTACCTCCCAGTTCCGGGTGTTCTGGGCAATCAGATCCTTGTAATAAGAATCCAGCGAAGTTGCTGAATTGTAGAGCTTTTCAATGAATTCCTTGTCCTCGTCCCAATTAACCGAAAGCGTGAAAAGTGTAAGCTTACCCTCACCGGCCGGGTCATAGGACTTCACACTTTTTTCCACCATGCCTTTCACAATCTCCTTGTCTTCGGCCCAGCGCAGCACCTCCTCCTCAAAATGCTCGTTGATAATCGTCTTTCCCAGAATCACCTTTTTGAAGAGGTGATTCACAAATTTCTTCTGGTCCTCGAGTGAAATGGTTTTTCGGTCAAGGTACACAAGGTATTCGCTGTCCTGGCGGACGACATCCCGGAACCAGCTTTTCACTTTGTCCTGCTTGTCGTTCCAGTGCTTGCCGAGCTTCAGGGCCTGCTTCCGAAGTTCTTCGTGATCCTGAAGCGCTTTTATCCATGCATTACTGAGAAAGTTTTTGTGACTAACCTTCTTATCGACGGCGGCAACTTCCGCGAAAGCGACGGGTAATGACAGGACAGCGATGTAATGGTCGTAAATGCGTTCTACTTCGCTGATCAGATTTTTGAGGAAAAAAGAAGCATCCTTTTTCGACTGCGTTGTATAGAAGTGAAAGCAGTCGTTAACGGCTTTCTGAATTTTCGGGTCTTCATGCTCAACAGCGTGTTCACCACTTGCGAAGGCCTTTTCAAAAAGCTTTGCCGCGGTTTTTTTCTGGGAATTGAGGAAAGCCTTGTCCTGAACCTCCATCGAATTGAGGTCGGGTGCAAAAGTCTCGTTTATTTTGTCAAGGCATAGTTCGTAATTGGCATCCCGGCATTGCTCGAGAGCAAACAGGCTTTGCATGACTTTGATGCGGAGGCTTCTTCTGTTAAGCATGATAAAGAACGATATGTAGAATGAGAACGCACAAAAATAAACATCCCGCTGGGGTTTGCCCAACGGGATGTTCAATAGTTTACAAATTTTTAATATGCGTTACCGACTCATTCGAATGCGACCGATGTCGGCGATCCGGCGTTCTGCGAGTTGAATTGCGGCTTCCTGGCTCGACAGTTTCTCCGCGTCTGCCAGCTGCAAAATGCTTTCACACGTTTGATAGATCTTCTCTACCTGCTCCAGCACCCGCTTGCGATTGTAGTTGCCCTCATACTCGTTGAAGACGTTGATAACACCTCCCGCATTGATGAGAAAATCAGGAGCGTAAACGATTCCCCTGTCTTTGAGCATATATCCGTGATGGGTTTCGTCTTTAAGCTGATTGTTGGCAGCCCCTGCAATTACAGCACAGTTCAGCTTGGGGATCGTATCGCCATTCAGTACGCCTCCGAGTGCGCAAGGTGCAAAAATGTCCATGTCGACGTTGAATATCTGATCCATGGTGACGGTTTCCACGCCGTACTTCGCGCTTACTGCGGCTACCTTTTCATTCGACAAATCGGTGATAACGACGTTTGCATTCTCCTTGATCAGGTATTCCACGAGATGCGTTCCCACCTGGCCTACACCCTGAACGGCGACTTTTTTACCGTTGAGGCTATCTGTTCCGAATGCTCTTTTCGCAGCCGCCTTCATCCCAACGTACACGCCGTATGCCGTCACTGGCGAGGGGTCGCCACCACCGCCCATCGACTCAGGCAGGCCCGTCACATGGCGCGTCTCCATGCGGATGTACTCCATGTCAGCGGTCTTCATGTTCACGTCTTCTGCCGTGATGTATTTGCCATTAAGGCTGTTTACGAATTTGCCGAAGCGGCGAAGGAACGCCTCCGTCTTCTGGGTTTTGGCATCACCGATTATCACCGCCTTTCCACCTCCAAGGTTGATTCCGCTGATGGCCGACTTGAATGTCATTCCCCGGGAAAGGCGAAGCACATCCGTTAGCGCTTCTTCTTCGGTCGCGTAATTCCACATACGGGTGCCGCCCAGGGCTGGCCCCAGAACTGTGTTATGTATCGCGATTATCGCTTTCAATCCGGTAACAGGGTCATTGCAGAAAACCACTTGTTCGTGTCCCAGGTCCGCTAACGTTGCGAAAAGACCGCTGGAAGCCACTTTTTCCACCTCTTTCACCTTCATAAATGATTTGTTTACGTTTGATTGTGTAGTTTTGACGCCGTTTTGCATACTGCGCCCGTTGAATTTTTGTACAAAGTTAGCCTATTACAAACGTTTGCACCGTGCTTTAAAACGATATTTTGCTAATTGGTAGGCCGACCAAATATCATCCATGAAGGAGTTAAAGTACCTGAATAAATATTTGCTGAAATACAAGTGGCATCTTGCGTTCGGGACGCTGTTTATTATCATTTCCAACATATTTCAGATCGTCCCCGCGCAGCTTGTCCGCCATGCCCTCGACCTTGTAGCCGACAACTATCGGATATACAAAACCATGGATCACACGTCCGTTCAGGAGAAATTCTTCTCGGCGTTCGCTCATGGGATACTCATCTTCGCAGGACTTATCCTCATCATGGCGTTTCTGCGAGGACTGTTTCTGTACTTCGTCCGCCAGACGCTGATTGTTATGTCAAGGCTGGTCGAATACGATCTGAAGAACGAAATCTTCGCGCATTATCAAAGCCTCCCGCTAAGCTTCTACCGTCGGAATAATACCGGCGACCTGATGAACCGGATTTCCGAAGATGTCGGCCGCGTGCGCATGTACCTGGGCCCCGCCATCATGTACGGGATAACGCTGGTTACACTGTTTGTGATGGTTATCCCCATCATGTTCCGCATCAACACGGAACTGACATGGTATGCACTCAGTCCCCTTCCGCTGTTATCGCTGAGTATCTTTTTTGTTAACAACAAGATCGAGAAGCGTTCCGAAGAAATTCAGGCGCGCCAATCCCGGCTCTCCACTTTCGTTCAGGAAGCTTTCAGCGGAATCCGCGTGCTGAAATCATTCAACCGCGAAAATGAAAGTATTGAAAAGTTCGGTGAAGAGAGTGAATCGTACCGCCAGCATTCCCTCAAGCTCACCCGCGTACAGGCGCTTTTCTACCCGTTGATAATGGGGCTCATCGGACTGAGCACAATCCTCACCGTATATGCGGGTAGCGTTGGCGTTATTCGCGGCGACCTTACCTTCGGAAACATTGCGGAGTTCATCATCTATGTGAACCTCCTGACATGGCCGGTAACATCCCTGGGCTGGACAACCAGTCTGGTGCAGCGCGCCGAGGCCTCACAAAAACGGATCAACGAATTTCTGCAAACCAAAACCGATATCGTCTCTGAAAAAAATCTCGAACGACCGATTCAGGGAAAGATCGAGTTTAAGAACGTCTCCTTCACGTATCCCGATACGGGCATACGCGCACTTCACAATGTGTCGTTTGTCATAAATCCCGGCGAATCAATGGCGATTATCGGATCAACCGGGTCCGGCAAGAGTACCGTATCAAACCTTGTTTCACGCCTTTACGATATCCAGGAAGGCGAAATCCTTATCGATGACATTCCAATCGCTCATTATAACCTGACAAACCTTCGGAGGCAGATAGGCTACGTTCCACAGGATGTCTTCCTGTTCAGCGACAGCATCTTTAACAATATCAGTTTTGGAATGAAGGCTTCTCTTGATGAAGATGAAAAAGTTCTTCAGGCTGCGCGCGACGCCGATGTGTATGACAACATTATAAATTTCCCGAAGGGATTTGCTACACGCGTAGGTGAACGGGGTATCACGCTCTCAGGAGGACAAAAGCAGCGTGTTTCGATTGCACGTGCCATTGTACGCCAGCCAAAAATTCTCATGCTCGATGACGCGCTGTCGGCTGTAGACACAAAGACGGAACACAATATCCTCAACAGCATGAAGCGGATTATGGAGGGAAGGACTTCCATAATCATCTCACACCGGGTATCATCAGCCAAACTTGCCAACAAAATTATCGTTCTCGAAGACGGTCAGATCGTCGAACAGGGAACGCACGATTCACTGCTGCAGTCAAGAGGCGTCTACTGCGAACTTTACGAACGCCAGGGCAAGGTGGAGGAAGAAGAAGTGCCAAAGGAAGAAAACGCCCGACCGGAAAATGGGCTGACAAACGATCAGAAAATATAACGAAGTCCCACACCACCCTCAAGACGGGTTACACCGGGATCAAGCTGGATGTCGGAAAAGTATTCCAGTTCCATAAATGCCGATATCGGAATACTGAAGTAAGAGTATTCAATACCCATTACCACTTGCGGTCCCATCGTCATTCGCGTACGTTCGAATCTTCCGAATTCATCAATGCTGCGGAAATCACCTGTGGTATACGTGTAGTCGTACTCGAGATGTGTTCTTTTCCATTCCCAGCCTCCGCCGAGGTATAATTGCAAACCCGGTGAGATCTTGGTGACATCAACATGAAAGAGAACTTTGGCATCGATGACGAAATCTGATTTTACCTTATGCGTTATCGGGGTGATTCCAGCCTCTGCGGTGGAGAATGTATCGCGTTCTACATACGAATCGAACTTACCGCGATAGTAGCGGTTATAAAGACTGCTCGCGGGACGTCCGGCATCAATGGCAAACCCGATTTTTTTCGTCGCATAGAATTTATAGGTAAGCGCAAACGGATCGCCGAGCTTGAATCCGAACCCGTGATACGGATACCTGCTGGTTTCGAAGATCGGGCAAATTGTCTTGGCTTTGGCGCCACGTACCCGGGTCGCATTGGCATTGAATCGTTCCCTGGTATAAACACTTTTGCCTCCGTGGTGAACACGTGGCCGTTGGGCCTCCGCGGCGAAAGTCCCAAGCACGCAAAAAATAAGAAGCGCTAATGATCTAAAACTCATGGGATAACAAAGATACCACGTTTTCCCAAGAAGGCGGCCGCCATGTGGGATTTTGGCCGTTTCTACAAATTAAACGAACTCTTTGTACTGCATTTTGTGCAACTGGTAATAGTAACCACCCTTTGCCATGAGCTGTTCATGCGTGCCTTCCTCTTTGATTTCGCCATGGTCAAGAACGATGATTTTGTCAGCCTTCTGGATGGTTGAAAGCCGGTGAGCGATAACAATAGACGTTCTGCCCTTCATCATCTCGCCGATTGCCTGCTGGATCATCTCCTCGGTTTCGCTATCCACCGACGATGTCGCCTCATCAAGTACCAAAATCCGCGGGTCGTAGACCATAGCCCGGATAAATGATATCAGCTGCCGCTGCCCTACTGACAGCGTAGCACCCCGCTCCATGACGTTATACTCAAGTTTATCCGGAAGGCGTTCAATGAACTTCCTCGCCCCGACCAGGTCGGCGGCATGCCAGATCATTTCCTCGGTGACCTGGGGATTGCCCAGTGTAATATTATTTTTGATCGTGTCGGAAAACAGGAAGACGTCCTGAAGAACAACCCCAATATTCCTGCGAAGGAAGCCTAACTCGTATTCTTTGACGTCGACACCGTCAACCTTAATATGGCCGCGCTCTATCTCATAAAAGCGGTTGAGAAGGTTGATTACTGATGACTTACCCGCTCCTGTGGCACCTACCAGCGCGATTGTCTCACCGGGCTTGATGGATATGTTAAGGCCCTTAAGCACATATTCGCCTTCATTGTACGCGAACCATACGTTTTCAAAAGCAACATCTCCCCGAATGGTAGCTGGAACGTGTTTACCGTTGGTCTGAACGTGTTCCGTGTTCTCAAGCAGATTAAGTATACGCGACGAGCTTACTATCCCCATCTGAAGCGTATTGTATCGATCGGCAATCATGCGGATCGGGCGGAAGAACATCTGGATATACATGATGAAAGCAATGAGCTTTCCGATGGTTATGCCTGTAGTCTCCACGTTGATCACGCCCCTCGCACCATACCATACCAGCAAGCCAATCCCGGCAGCGGCGATGATTTCAGCTACCGGAAAATAGATCGAATAATAAAGCACTGAACGTAGGTTAGCCTGCTTGTGGTCTTCGTTGATGCTCCTGAATTTTGCAAACTCCTGCCTCTCACTTCCAAAGATTTGAACAACGTTCATCCCCGTGAGGTGTTCCTGCACGAACGTATTCAGGTTGGCTACTGCATTGCGAACGTCGTTGAACGCAACCTTGATCTTTTCCTTAAAGACATACGTGCTGATGAGCAACAGCGGGATCGTCGACAAGCTAAGCAATGCCAGACGCCAGTCCTGCCAGAACATGAAGCCAAGGATAAATGCAATCTGAAG
Organism: Bacteroidota bacterium; assembly: GCA_023417065.1. Classification (GTDB taxonomy): domain Bacteria; phylum Bacteroidota; class Bacteroidia; order Cytophagales; family Cyclobacteriaceae; genus Ohtaekwangia. The sequence goes on along the minus strand of JAEZGH010000082.1, from coordinate 1,762 downwards.
GAGATCGCCGACCATTGCTGCCAGACCTTCACTGAACACGTCGGAAAGCGTCTCCACATCCGAGATGGTTCGCGTAACCAACCTTCCAATAGGCGTCCTGTCGAAGAAGCGCAGGCGAAGATTTACTATATGGCGGTAGAGTTTATTCCTAAGATCGCAGATGACTTGCTGACCAAGCCATCCGGAAAGATAGGTATGAGCGTACTGCGCAACGGAGTTTAATATAAGCAGGATGATCAGCAGAATTACAACAAACACCATTCCGTTGAAATCACCCTCTGCGACGTGATTGTCAAGAGTATATTGAATAAGTACGGGTCTCAAGGGTGCGAATGCGCCCAGTAAAACCGTGAGGAATATGACGAAAATGAAACGACCCTTGTAAGGTTTTACAAACTGCATCAGTCGGCGAAGCACCGACCAATCGAGTATATTTCCACTGCTTACTTGTTCTTTATCCACGTGTATCAGACCGTATGGTCACTGGTTAAAAAAATATGTTCCGGATACTTTACAGCGGCAAGATAAAGTCCCTCCGGCGGAACGTTGGCTCCGGCTTCCTTTCGGTCTCCGCTTGCAAGTATCTTCCCAAATTTGTCCAAGTCCGTTCTGCCGAGACCTACATCGACGAGTGTTCCGACTATCGCACGCACCATGCCCCGAAGGAACCGGTTTGCCGTGATGTTGAACATCAGAAAATCTCCCTCCGTAGTCCATTTGGCTTCTTTTATCGTGCAGACAAAGTTCGAAACATCGGTGTGAACCTTGCTGAAGCACCTGAAATCGTGCCGACCTACTAATAACGCAGCCGCAGCGTTCATGTTCGCAATATCGAGCGGTTTGAAGAAATACCACGCAAACCCGGGGGTGAATACATTCTTTTTCCGAACGATCTTGTAAACATACGATCTTTCAAACGCATCGTAGCGGGCATTGGCCTCATTGGTCACAGGGAGTATCGCGTGTATGGCAATATCTTTCGGCAAAAATGAATTCAGGTTGTGCAGGAAATCCGTTGCCTTGATATCCTGCTGAATATCGGTATGGAAAAATTGCTGTGAACAATGAACGCCCGCATCTGTCCTTCCGCTCGCGACTATCGCGATATCCTCGCGAAGCATCTTTCGAAGGCAATCCTCTACAACCGTCTGGATACCTGTCGCATTAGGTTGTGACTGCCATCCACTATAGTTCGCACCGTTATAACTTATTTCGAAGAAGTAACGCATTTCGGTTAACAGAGTTCATACAGCACAGCGACACCCTGACCCACACCTACACACATGGTAGCAATGCCGTAGCGAACGTTGCGTCGCTTCATCTCATGGATCAGCGTGGCACTTATCCTCACGCCGCTGCAACCGAGGGGATGCCCGATCGCAATTGACCCACCGTTGACGTTGACGATGTTTTCATCGAGACCAAGTTCCCGGATGCAAGCCACGGACTGCGACGCAAAGGCTTCATTCAATTCAAATAAACCCACATCAGCAAGTTTCAGCCCTGTACGCTGCAGCAACTTCTTCACCGCCGGAACAGGCCCGACACCCATGATTGCAGGATCCACTCCGGCAACGGCGTGACCCGCGACCCTTGCCATCGGCCGCAGGTTATGACTTGACACCACCTCTTCGCTGGCAAGCAGACATGCTGCCGCGCCATCATTGATGCCGGACGAATTTCCGGCTGTTACGGTGCCGTTTTGCCTGAACACCGGTTTCAGGGTGGAAAGTTTCTCCAGCGTCGTTTGCCGTGGATGCTC
>JAEZGH010000055.1 GCA_023417065.1 Bacteroidota bacterium | reverse complement strand
GGCGAGGGGCGAATTCGTCACATGTCACGACGCGGATGACTGGTCGCATCCTCGGAAGATCGAACTGCAAGTCGCGCAGATGCTGTCGAATCCGGCGCTTGTTGCGAACCAGGGGGCGCAGGCACGCGCGACATCGGAACTGCAGTTCAGCCGAAGGGGGAATTTCGGTGCCTACTGCTTCGCTAACCTCTCGTCGTTGATGTTCAGGCGGATCCCCGTGTTCGAGAAGCTCGGCTTTTGGGACAGCGTCCGGTTCATGGCGGATGGCGAGATGCTGAGGCGTATCGAGCTCACGTTTGGCGCCGAAGCTACGTCAGTGATCGAGAGCGCGCTTACGTCATTCCAGCGGAAATCGGACAGCTCGCTGACCGAGCATGGTGAATTCGGCTATCACGGCTACATGATGGGTGCCCGAAAAGAATATTTCGATGCGAGCATGCAGTACCACACGTCTGGAGCCGAGCTGCGTTACGATTTTCCCCAGGTCGTCCGACCCTTTGTTGTCCCCGCGCCAATGCTGCCCGACCGTGGGGGCACAGGCGGCAAGCACTTCGACGTCATCATCGTGTCGGACTTCCGATTGGCTGGTGGCTCGACGCTCTCTTCGATCGAAGAGGCGAAAGCGCAGTATGGTGCCGGACTCAGGACGGGGCTCGTCCAGATGTCCCGTTTCGACATGGATCCTACCCAGCGCCGCGTGAGCAGGAAGGTTCGAGAGCTGGTCAACAGCGGTCGGGCGGAGTTCATCGTGTTTGGAGAGACGGTTTCCTGCGACCTGTTGATTGTGAGATATCCTCCAGTCCTCGACTATTACCAGCGCTACGTGGCTGCCGTGCAGGCTAAGCATGTTCGTGTCATCGTGAACCAGCCGCCCATGAGTGATTACGGTCCCAACGCAGTTCGGAGATATCGTATACCCGAGTGCCAGAAGAATCTGCTACGTACGTTCGGAGTCAGCGGGCCGTGGCATCCCATCGGGCCGGCAGTTCGAGACGCTTTGCACGAGCATCATGCGGATGATCTCCAAGCCATCGATCTGTCGCCTGAGAACTGGGAGAACATCGTCGATATCGCGCAGTATGCGAGGCCCGAGAGGCCACGGTTCACCGGCAGCCGGCGCCCGAGGATCGGGCGACACGCTCGTGACCACGAAGTCAAATGGCCCGGAGACCGGGACACGTTGTTGTCCGTCTACCCCGACAAGGAAAACTATGAGGTGTACGTGATGGGGGGCGCGGAGATCCCCAAGCGTATGCTGGGCGGATTGCCTAAGAACTGGACTGTGGTGGAGTTTGACGGACTGTCGGTGCGCGAATACCTCGAAGGACTTGATGTGTTCCTCTACTTTACTCACAAGGATTGGGTGGAGTCCTTCGGCCGCGTAGTCATTGAGGCCATGGCGGCCGGCGTTCCCGTGATTCTGCCCCACAGCTACGAAGCGCTGTTCGAAGACTCAGCGCTCTACTGTGAACCGCATGATGCGCTTGCCCTTGTGGATCGGCTAATGGCCGACCCTGAGTTCTATAGTAGCCGGGTGAGGATAGCTCACGAGTTCGTCGACCGGAGGTTCGGCTACGCGATGCATATCGCAAGAATTGGGAGATTCCTCAGCCCCCGCGGCAGCGGTACTGAAGCGGCGCGATCGTGAGCAGATCGCACGAGGTGCCCGCGGCGCCAGCCAGCGGGCTAGCCGGAAAATCCCCCTTCAGGCCCGATATCCAAGGACTCAGGGCTATCGCCGTCATGGCAGTCGTGCTGTTCCATGTCTGGCCGCATGCCCTGCCTGGGGGATACGTCGGAGTCGATGTATTCTTCGTGATCTCCGGGTTCTTGATCACAGCTCTACTTGTCAGGGAGTTGGAGCAGGCCGGCGCGATCTCGTTTCGTGACTTCTATTCGCGCCGTCTGAGGCGTCTGATGCCGGCTTCGGTGGCGGTGCTGGCGACTGTGCTTGTTCTGACTCCCTTCTTCTTACCTGCTGTCATGTGGAAGGGTACGGCTATCGAGGCGATCGCCAGTTCTCTGTACGTGGAGAATTGGTGGCTGGCTCGAATAGCCGTCGACTATCTGGGCGCCGAGGAAGCGGCGAGTCCGCTGCAGCACTTCTGGAGCTTGTCGATCGAGGAGCAGTTTTATCTTGTCTGGCCTGCGTTGATTGCGGGCTTGGCATGGGTCGCGAGAAGGTTCCGGCTCTCGCTGATCTGGACGTTGCGTCTTGTCGTCATGGCCACGGTAGGCGTCTCGCTGTACTTTTCAGTCTCGCTGACAGCAACGGATCCGGCAAAAGCCTACTTCGTCACGCAGTCCCGGGTCTGGGCCCTTGCGCTGGGCGCAGCACTCGCATTGCTACCGTCGAGGTTGCCTGCGCGGGTTGACGTACTCGTGGGCGTGGTGGGTCTGGCCTGTATCGTGGCTGCTTGTGTCATGTTCTCGGCAGAGACAGCCTTTCCCGGGTACGCAGCGCTACTTCCGACGCTCGGAGCCGTGATGGTGATAGCTGGCGGCATCGGTGGCGTTCCGGCAGGCGCCGGCTGGTTGCTCTCCATCAAGCCTTTCCGGTGGCTGGGTGACGCGTCCTACTCGATCTATCTCTGGCATTGGCCGATCGTTGTCTTCTATCTCGCTGAGAGCGAGACCAGCAGAATCGGCCCGGTGGCCGGCACGCTCCTTATCCTGGCTACCCTGTCTGCAGCATGGTTCAGCAAGGTCCATATCGAGGATCGATTCCGGCAGCACAACCGGCTCGGGACTTCCAGCGGGATCTGGCGGATGGGAGTCGTGCTGCTGATTCCCGTCATGCTGGGATCTGCGCTACTGCTGTTCGTGCGCAGTGAAGAGGCGGAGGCGTCGCGTAGGGCGAGTGCGTTTCTTGGAGCTCAGGTCCTGCGAATGTCTAATGTGCCCCAAGAATCCGAGGCCTATGTTCCGTCCCTCGGCGCACTCAAGGCCGATCGCGCTGAAGCGTACACAAATGGATGCCACCTCGGGTTCGAGGATGTGGTCCCCGTGCCGTGTCGATACGGTGATCCGGAGGGTGGAACCAAGGTATTCCTTGTTGGGGACTCGCATGCGGTGAATTGGATCCCGGCATTGGAAAAAGTGGCCAGAGAGCGAGGATGGAACGCTACCAGCTTTACGAAATCGTCCTGTCCTGTAATCCCGATCATGGTGAAGCGCGCAGGCGGCCCATACAGGGAATGTCTGGAGTGGGGAGAGCGCGTCCGCACCGCCATCCGGCAGGAGCGTCCAGACGTAGTGATCTTTGGGCAGATGTACAGTGCACAAGCTTGGGCCGAGGAGGGAGCTAAGCGCCCTTCCATTCGCGGTGCGCTCGTAGACCAGTGGCGCGATCTGATGTCCACGGGAGCAAGGGTGGTCATAATTGCCGATACTCCGCGTTGGCGTCGGCAAAGCCCCGACGCCTGTCTGTCCAAGGACAGATGGTGCAGTGT
>JAEZGH010000013.1 GCA_023417065.1 Bacteroidota bacterium | reverse complement strand
TCACCCGAATAGATTTCAGTGCCTCGCTCCAGCGCGCCAGTTCTTTCAACATTACATCCATGGATTTTTCCAGCAGCTCATAGCCCTGGAACACTCCGTGTTGATCGATGTGCCTGGCAAAATTGGGTATGCTAACTGATTCGGCAAGGGGCATCATGCTCAGCGCAGTAATAGTCGGCTTCAACATTTGCATGGAACGCATACCGCCCGACACGCCGCCGTAACTAACAAAACCCACCGGTTTATGACGCCATTCGTGAAAGAGAAAGTCAATCGCATTTTTTATAGGCGCAGGATAACCATGGTTGTACTCACCCAGCACAATGACAAAAGCATCGGCCTGCCCAATTTTCGCGCTCCATTTGCGCGTATGGTCATGCGTATACTCCTTTAAACGCGGGTGCTTGGGTTCATCAAGTAAGGGCAACCCAATCTCTGCCAGGTCGAGCAATTCCGAATCAAAGTCCGACTTATTTGACACATAATCCGCGACCCAGGTTGCTAATGCGATTCCCTGGCGTTCCGGACGGGTTGTGGAGGTTATTATTTTCAGCTTATTCATTTTTCATTGATTCTGGTTGTTGCTTCTTCTCATTGCGGGGACGGGGACGTGATTTACTCAGAAACCACATGCCGGCCCCCAGGCTTGCAAGAACGATTGACGAAAACAACGTGCGTGGTGATCCTGGCCGGCTACGCGCCCTTGTCGCGGAATCTTCAGTCAACTGAGGGTCGGGTAGTCGCTTCGTTGCCTCCGGTGATAGCGAATTCCGATTAAGTCCGGGAGCGACTGCCCGCGACAGGCCGTCAAGACCAGGACGCTTTGCCGTTCGTGTCACCAGCGACGATGGAATCCGCGTCCCTGCCGGAACGAAAACTTCCTCTTTAGGCGAAGTGGCACAGCTTAACATCATTGCCGCAACCTCTTCCGGTGTAGGAAGCGACGCTTCTTTTACGTGCCGTAGCAACCCACGTCGCCTTTCGCGGAAAGCACTCTCCGGCCCCGGGTACACCAAGGTGAACGCCATACGCACCTCCTGCTGCTCTGCTTCAAGCCTTAATGCGTCGAACCATGCGTGCACGGCATCGTTGAGGATCGTAAGAAACGGCTGTATGGTCGTTGGGTCGGAGGAAACCGGATTGAGATTGATCATTACACCCGGGTCACCCGATTGTTTGAAGTGTTGCACTGCTGCACGCGAGCAATTGACGACGCTCCAGAAATTAGTATCCAGAAAGCGGCGCATCACGTCAACGGAGGTGTCAAGGCAGTTGCCTGATAAGGTGATCGTCGCGGTATTAATCCACGTGTCGAAAGTGCCATACGTTCGTACTGCCGCGCGCAAGGTGCGGGCTACGTCGGCTTCCCTGGTAACATCAGCAACGACGTACATCGCGTTACCGCCGCTCCGGCTCACGGCGTCAGCAAGTTTCTGTAAGGCCGACTCGTCGTCTCCTACCATCACTACCCGCGCGCCCGACAATGTCGCCATTTGTACCGTTGCCTTCCCCACAGGGTCACATGCTCCTGTGACAATAATCACCTGATCTTCCAGTTCCTTTCGCTTCAGCTTGCTCATCTCCACCTTGATTATAGTGAACCTAAAATATTGGTACCTGCTTACGGCGTGTGAAAACATCAACAACGTAAACGTTGGATCCCTAGACTTTGTGGGTTTAAGGAACAGTTCCGCGAATGAAATTCAACAATGGTGGCCTCAGCTAGGCCTGATATACGAGGGCATTGATACTCATACCTGCACCAACGGAAGCAAAGATCACACGATCGCCGGCATTGATCTGGTGACCGGGTAATTGTCCTTTGCGAATCAGGTCGAGCATGGTTGGTATTGTTGCTACTGAACTGTTACCAAGCCAGCTGATGGTCATTGGCATTATGTCTGAGGGAATGTCGGTAATGTTGTAAAGTTTGAACAATCGCTCAAGAATGGCGGCATCCATTTTTTCGTTTGCCTGATGGATCAATACTTTTGAAATTGACGTCAGCGGAATCTGATGCTGGTCGAGCAGGTCCCGAATCAGTGCCGGCACGTGGCTCAGTGCAAATTCATAAACCTTTCGCCCATTCATCTTTATGGTAAGTTCATCAGGTTTGTAATCAGGATTCAGACTCGCACCCATATCTATGAGCAGGTTGTTTTCGTCGGCGAAGGTTCTCGTCTTGTGAGCGATGATACCTGCGGGGCCTTCACTGGCTTCGAGGATAGCGGCACCACTTCCGTCGCTGAAGAGCATGGAGTCGCGGTCGTATGGATCGAGTACCCTCGACATGATGTCTGCTCCGATGACAAGACAACGTTTCGCATCCCCCGAGCGGATATAGTAATTTGCCTGTATCATGGCTTCGACCCAACCGGGGCAACCGAAGGGTAGATCATACGCCACACAGTCAGGGTTCTTTATACCAAGATAATTCTTCACCTTCGAGGCGACAGAGGGAACGATGTTTACTGTACTCGACGAATCCGATACATCGCCGAAGTTGTGAGCAACGATGATGTAGTCAAGTGTTTCGCGGTCTGTGCCGTTTTCGCTAAGTGCCGCTTCCGCAGCGAGTGCTGCTATATCAGAAGTTAGTTGTCCTTTCTGCGCATAGCGACGCCGTTCGATGCCGCTGATTTCTGTAAGTTTCCGAATAAGAACGTCTCCGGGCTTCTTCACAGGAGTACCATTCTTTTCGAGGAAGGAGTTCCCGGCAAAGTACTGGTTTTCAATTTCGACCTCGGGAATGTAGCAGCCCGTAGCTGTGATTATAGAGTGGATCATAACAGGTATAAAGTTAATGTTCTATGTTGATAAGTGGTTATGTTTCCCCCCATGATAATCATCAACTTACTACGATTCGTTAGGAGCGATTGGGCCTTAGTTTCAAGGGTTGCGCCTGGCAGGAGGAAACATTTTTGTCATCTCATTCGTTGCGGGTATGATGGCGAAGAGAGATTCCGATCGGGAAACGAATCAGATTTGAGCTTTTAATACCGCAAACAATTATTCTATTTCGACTTAGATTTCCAGTGCAGTACACTATCTTTCTGTACTGTTCTAAAATTGTTACTATGCGCTATCCCGTCGCCGTTGTTCTTTTACTATTGTGGACCATGGGGTGTTCCAAAGATGACGATCCTGTTCGGACTAACTTTGCTGAAATAATCGTAGATGGTCAGAAGTTCAGTTTCGACAGATTCGATATTGTTGTACGGAAAACTGACCCCGGATTCAGGTGCTACTTTGTATTCGACAATACAGCCACAAATTCCAATGTCGATTTCACCGCAAGCTCGGGCAAAGTTGTGAACACCTATCGGTTTAATGGTGAAAATTCCCCCGGTCCCGGCCTGGAATCGATGAGCGTCAGTACCTATGTTGATCGCATGCAGCGATTGTATGTGCTGAAAAACGGACCGATGCTCCTGACCATTGACAAAGCCCGCGATGGTCGGATGCACGGTACATTTTCAGGCAAAATAACTCTTGAAAGTGGGCCCTCCTACGACCAGGAGGTTCTTCTCGAAGGCGAGTTCGAGGCGCCATATACGACGCAATAAAGGTTGAAGTCAAAGTATCCGGTCATGTGGAATCCGGCACCTCTGCAGATCATGCAGGAAGCATTTATCCGCAAAATCCTATATTAGCGAATGACCCAAAAAAAGACAGTTCTTATTACAGGTGCTCGCGGCAACGTCGGCCAGGCTGCGGTTAAGCACTTCCTCGCAAATAATTATCGTGTAATTGCTGTCGTTTCACCCGGTAAAAAACTTCCGGATGCGTCAGGCGATCTGCATACTGTGGAGCTAGACCTCAGAGATGAGGAGGCAACAGATAAGGCCGTTCAAAAATGCTTTTCAGATTTTGGTACCATCGATGCTGCCCTCATTATCGCCGGGGGCTGGGCAGGCGGAGGTTTAAATGCTATCCATTGGGCTGACATTGATAAGATGATCCGGCTCAATTTTCAAACGGCTTTCAACGTGGCGCGGCCAGCATTTCTTCGCATGCAAAAGCAAAACTCCGGCGGTAAAATAGTCTTGTTTGGTGCGCGGGCAGCGCTTAACCCGAAAGAGGGGAAGTCTTCATTCGCGTATGCTATCAGCAAAAAGATGCTTTTCCAATTAGCCGAGTTGCTCAATGCTGAAGGCGAAGCTCACAATGTTTTTACCTCGGTGATTGTACCTGCCATCATTGATACTCCGCCGAACCGCGAAGCAATGCCCGATGCCGATTTTTCAGATTGGGTGGCGCCCGAAGAGTTTGCCAGGGTCATGGGTGCCCTGTGCTCCGGAGATGAAGCGATTCAGGAGCCTGTTATCAAAATGTATGGGGATAATTGACTTTCACAAGCCCTTGGATATCTGCGATTCAATTCTCACCACCGATGCATAAACGCATTACCTGGACCACCACGTACAACATAGGCAGGGAAGAAACAGGGAGATATATCTCCGAAGAATTGACTTTTGATTCGCACGGAAACATGCTTGACCACACGGTATTTGGAAGTAATGGACGTCCGGAGAACAGAAAGGTATTCCGATATTCTGAGGTGTCCGGACTCCTGCTCGAAGTCGCCGAATACGACTTTCTGAACGGTCTCGTCGAAAGAAAAGAGTTTTTCGAAAATCCGGAAGGCGACATCTGCAAAGTGGTGATTACTTATAATGACGGATCAATCGAGACGAAAGAATACGGTTTCAGCGACCTGGGAAAAGCCGACAGGTCGACAATTTATGATACAGACGGTAACGTCGTTGGCGAGGAAATATTCGTGTTTGATGACGACGAGAACGTTATCCAGGAAATTGAAAAAGATGCCTTCGGAAACGAATTGCTTCGGATAGAACGCGACTTTGCGCCCGGAGGATTACTGAAGGCCGAGCGCGTCTTCGTTAACAGTGCCTTGAAAGAAAGTACAACGTATAGCTATAACGCGTATGGGAGTATCGTTGCGCAGATCAAAAAGGATGGAGCTGGTGTGGTGATCGAAAGCGTAGTTACCAATTATAATGACCAGAACATACCGACTGCAAAGCGCACGGAAATCCAGTCACCGGCGGGCAAAGTGATTGAAGAGAGTTCCTACGACGAAACAGGAAATGTAATTCTTACGGAGGCGCGTACTTCCGGTAAGCTTACTTTCAGAAATGCCTGCACTTATGATGATGAGCAGCGCCTGATTTCCGAAGACCTGCTTGAGGTTACCACATATGGAAAGGTTGAGCGCCACGAAAGGCTTGATCATATATACGAAGGTGAAACTCACCCACGCCTGCAAAGCAAATCGCGCTTTGGAGAATTATACAATGAATCGTAAAGAGGATCAATGAATGAGTTTCTTCATTCCGTGTTAACACGACATTTCGGAAGATAGATGTCTTTCTTTTTTCGGGTGATTGAAACTTCATTTACGGGCACCTTTGTTCTTGAAAGCAGAACCAAATCTTACAGGTTACGGTTATCTGATTAGAGGCAGTGTGTGAACCTTAATCCTTCGGTATGAAAAATTCAATTGCAGAAAACGAACGCCGTAACCAGGCTCGCCATGAGATCAGAGAGCTTCGTACGCCGCAGACCAGGATGTCATTTCTCCCGCGTGAACAGTATGGCGACCATCCGGAGTTATCCCCGCAGAACTCTGTCTCGTTGCCGGCAGGACCGCACGCCGGCAAGGGATCACGTTCCTATCGCAGACTGGATGACAGCATTCAGGATGAGGTTTGCCGTAAAATCACCGATGACCCGGCAATCGATGCGTCTGATGTTGAAGTATTCGTTTCAGAAGCCGAAGTTATTCTGCAAGGCGTCGTTCAGTCGCGACTCGACAAGCGCAGGCTGGATGATATTGTAAACTCCGTACGCGGCATCAGACACGTGGAGAATAGGGTTCGCATTCGAATGTCTGGCGATCTGCGTACGCACACCAGAGAAACATTCCGCTGATTTTCATCAAACTGTGCATTACTGAAAATGGGGAGCAGGAACAAAAATAGGGATAAAAGGGAACGCATTGAGAAAATTGCAAAGCATTGACGGATACAACGGTAACGGTATCTGTTTTTATTAAAATACGATCAACCAGAGAGATAGAGGGTGATTATCCGATCTGCTTTTTCTGTGAAGGTGAGTGTGGATGGGAAAAAGCAGCGGTTTACGAGTTGAGTTGGTGTGTTTAGTTTGGTTAGACAGGTCCTGCAGACTTCTGGAATAAAGACGTCGCGCAGGACCTTTTCTTTTTCTATGCAGAGCAGGAACGGAACTCTTTTGAATTCCCTTGTGGGTATCGTCCCGCCATGTAACCCTTCGATATTGTAGGCCGGCATTAATTTTTCGTCTGTTGGGAAAACGATGCTCATGCCTTATCAGAATCTCAAGAAGACGGCATTAATACTTCTTGTTCCAGTTCTACTTGTTGTTATCCTTTACTTCGGCAAGGCCTTTTTCGTGCCTGTGTCTTTTGCGGCATTGCTTGCTACGTTGCTGAATCCCGCGAGCAGATGGCTTCGACGGAAGGGAATCAACCGCGCGATTGCTATCCTCTTATCGATGATTCTTCTTGTAGGATTTTTTTCCGGACTGATCGCGCTGCTGGGCTGGCAGATCGCTGACCTGGCACAGGATGCACCCCAAATCGAAAAGCAACTTACAGAGCAGTACGAGGAGATACAGCAATACATTCACGAAACTTTTAACATATCCCCTAAAAAGCAGCAGGAGGTAATCGACGAACAAAAGAAGTCAGGCTCGGCCGATGCAGGTGGGGTACTTGCAGGTTTTCTCGGAGGTATCGGCGGATTAGTAACGGATATCATCCTCACGCTGGTGTACATTTTCCTGTTCATGTATTACAAAGATCACCTGAAGCGGTTTGTGATCAGGCTGGCTCCGGCGGATAAGAAGGAGGTCGCGCTGCAAATCATCCAGGATTCGGCTAAAGTTTCTCAACAGTATCTCACCGGTCTTGCACTGATGATCGGAGCCCTTTGGGTGATGTATGGAATTGGATTCTCGGTGGTGGGCGTGGAGAATCCGATTTTCTTCGCGATCCTGTGCGGTGTGCTGGAGATCATCCCCTTCATCGGAAACGTCATCGGGACGACGCTCACCCTCCTGGTGTCGGTGATGCAGGGCGGCGGGACCAGTATTGTAATCGGAATACTGGTTACATATGGCGTTATCCAATTTGTCCAAACTTACCTTCTCGAGCCGCTGGTGGTCGGTGCCAAGGTCGACATCAATCCTTTGTTTACGGTGCTGTGTCTTGTGGCGGGGGAAATGATCTGGGGTTTGCCCGGAATGGTTCTCGCAATCCCGGTCACCGGAATTGTGAAGATCGTTTGTGATCACATCGAGCCCCTCAAGCCTTTCGGTGAACTCATAGGTGGCCCTGAACAGAAGGGTGAAGGCAAGTTTTCCAGAGCAATCAAAGCCGCAGGAAGGAAGGTTAAGTCAGTATTCACCGGCCAAACTTAAAGCCGACGGCTTTAGGTCCTCTAATCAACGTTCCCGGGGATCCGGGCTCAAAAATCGCCTGCGTATGTTGTGAAGTTCTTGTACAGGGAGTCGGAGATAAAGCGGTGATAAAGCGGTGATAAGGCGGTGATAAAGCAGTCCTATATAGAACCGCCTTATCTCTGCCTTATTTGCGCTTCAAATCCGCTTTTAATCAGCCTTAGTCCAGACCGACCATGCAGCTCTCCCGGGAGTCCGATCAGCCTGGGCTAAACCATCGATGCACCCTCACGAGCAGGGTGCTACTTCCTGTGGAGTTCTTTATTGCCGACTGCTATACGGCTGGTTTTTTGAGTGAATGATGTAAATGCCGAAAGGGCGCAGGATTTGGGCTGGCAGGATTTCGGCGCTCCAGGCGTTGCCACCTGGAGGCTGAAATCAATAAGGTAGGGTCAATCCAGACGAATCTATTATCCGGCTTTTTTTCTAAGGCTGGCTTCAAGCTCCTTCGATTTGGGAAAGAGTATGTTGTTTTCAAGATGAATGTGAATGTGAAGATCCTCTTCAAACTCCTGGAGCATATTGAAAAGCAGCGTGTAGCTCGCGCAAGCTTCTGGCGGAAGAGCATAGCCGTTGCTCAGTCTGCGTATCTCCTCCAGAATTTCGCCAGCGGCCTCATGTTCGTCTTCCATCATGTGAATTGGATTCTCAATGGTTCCGAAGTGCGGCAGGGCAGGTGACTTGCCCTCTCTGTTTGCGACTACCAGGCTCTGAATGTAAGGAAACAGAATTTGTTCTTCTTTCATCAAATGGGAAGTCAGCTCGGCGGACAACTCCTGAATCAGATTCAGGATGCGTACAAGTTCCGGATGATACGGTCCATGTACGGTAGCGACTTTTGCGCCATAGGCCAGCAGCTCCGGCAGTGTTTTTTGTACGTATGTATGATGGGTGTTAACGATATAGTCGGCGAGGAAATCCGGCGACCAGTCTGCATACGCCACGGCCCGCGGTCCCCGCGCATTTTCCTGGGATTGCAGTTCGCGCGCCACAACAACTTCGTCAAGACCTTTTTCATCGCATACCTGCTTAAGAGTCTTCTTTCCACCACAGCAGAAGTCGATGCCGTACTTGCGAAATACCTGAGCCTTCCGGATATCTTTGGCAGCGATCTCGCCTACGGTAGCCTGACCAGCCTGGTCCCTTCGCATGGTTATGTTGACATGCCACCAAATGGGGCCTGACTCCGTGTATTCCCATTCGAAGATGTTCCCCCGCTCATTCAGAAGCTGATAGTATAATGGCCTGGGATCGTGATCATTCTTTATCGTAAGCGTCTGGCCATCCTTAAGCTGGTCAAACATTCTGAATATTGTTGGATGTTTTTCACGGGGATCCAGAACCGTTACATCCAAAAATGTATGCTCCATTGTTTCCATTTTATTTTGTTTATGTTAGTATTGACAAGCGCGCAACGACATTGTCCCACAAAATAAAGCGCTAAGGGTGGGGTGGTGTTATGATTGAACGCATAACGGATGCATAAGCTATAACACCCCGAAAAACATGACCGAAAAGGTAAACGTAGAAGAAAAATTTGCCCTGTTTTCAGATCACTGGCATCCTCGTATTGTTGCCGAGTTGAATGGTCAGCACGTTAAGCTTGCAAAACTCAAAGGTGAATTTGTATGGCACAAGCACGATCTCGAGGATGAAATGTTCTACGTGGTAAAAGGTACCCTCCTGATGCATTTCCGCGATCGTGCAGAAACAATACGGGAGAATGAATTTATCGTAGTGCCACGTGGCGTAGAACACAAACCGGAAGCGGAGGAGGAAGTTCTCGTAATGTTATTTGAACCCGTATCAACCCTGAACACAGGAGACGTCGTCGGCGAACTTACCCGAACAACGCTCCAGAAAATATGAGGCGGTTTTTATCTCAGTAATTTCATCAAGTAATCATTCTGTATGCGCTGTATGCGAAAATCATTTCTTTCAGGTTTACCTGCTTTCCTGATACTTATGTTGTTCTCCGCCTGTGGCTCACGCCAATCCGCCGACGTGGTCATCTGGGGTGGGACGATCTACACCGTAAATGACGCAAGCCCGACAGCAGAAGCGGTGGCAGTTCGCGACGGGATGATTGAATTTGTCGGAAGCCGGAGGGATGCAGAAGCATATGTGGGCAAGAGCACCCGGATAATTGACTTGAATGGAAAAACGATGACGCCTGGATTCATCGAGGGTCATGCGCATATCATGGGTATCGGCTTCAACAAAATGCGGCTGAATCTTGCCAATGCTGAAAGCTTCGACGAGATCGTTGCGCAGGTGAAGGCAGCGGTTGCCGAAGCCAAACCCGGCGAGTGGATTATCGGCGAAGGGTGGCATCAGGACAAGTGGCGTGAAAAGCCCGCGACGATAGTTAAAGGATTTCCGGTTCACGATGCCTTAAGTGCCGTGTCGCCCGATAACCCTGTCTATCTTGAACATGCCAGCGGACACGCCGCTTTTGTTAACGGTAGGGCTATGCAGATTGCGGGAATCAACCAACTCTCTAAAGAATCCACGGTAGCAGCCAGTCTCGAGGGCGGCGAAATTCTTCGTGATGCCAATGGAAATCCAACGGGTTTATTCAACGAGGATCCGGCGATGAACCTTATTTCAAAACACATTCCACGTGATGAGAATCCTGAACGGGCACTTACGCTTGCACTGGAGGAATGCGCCGCTAACGGCATAACCAGTCTCCATGATGCTGGCGCTACACGCGAAAGCATTGAGTTATTCCGCAAGTTCAAAAAGGAAGGAAAGCTCTCTACGCGGTTGTATGTGATGATCACAGGTTACGACCGCGATCTCGTGTATGAGTTCATTCGCTCCGGTCCTGAGATTGACGACGGCGGTACACTTACGATACGTTCCATCAAGTTGAATTGTGATGGCGCGTTGGGCTCACGCGGGGCATGGCTCCTTGAACCTTATACCGACAGACCGGATACCTACGGTATGGCTACGCTGCCCATGGATACGGTCCTGAAGACGGCGCGTGTCGCAATTAAAGGAGGCTTTCAGGTTTGCAGTCACGCCATTGGCGATCGGGCCAACCGCGAAATTCTCGACAGATATGAGCAGGCACTGAACGAAGCTTCGGCAACTGCCAACGATCACCGCTTCCGTGTTGAACACGCGCAACACCTTCATCCCGATGATATAGGTCGCTTCTCCAAACTGGGCGTCATTCCGTCGATGCAGGCGATTCACATGTCGTCTGACAGGCCATGGGCATTTGGGCGTCTCGGACAAAAGCGCATTGAGCACGGCGCTTACATGTGGAAGGCGCTCCTGAACTCGGGTGCGCGAATTGTAAATGGCACCGATGCACCAGTAGAACCGCTTAATCCGATTCCCTGTTTCTATGCCTCGATAACACGGAAGACCCTGCGCGGCGAACCCGAGGGCGGCTATGAGCCGGCACAGCGTATGTCACGCGAAGAAGCCCTGCGTTCGTATACGATAGATGCCGCGTACGGTGCCTTCGAAGAACACATCAAGGGATCAATCGAGAAGGGTAAGCTGGCGGACTTTACGATCTTCACACGTGACCTGCTGACTGCCCCTGAAAGTGAACTCCTTTCAACCGAGGTGGCCATGACGATCGTTGGGGGTAATGTTGTCTACGAAAAGGAATAGATGGCGGCAAGAAAAAAAGGCTATCACATCTGCGACAGCCTTTCGCCGCTAGATCACTATCCGTTTAGCGTGTAGGCGTCCCGGTAGTTCCTGTGGCTCCGGTTCCAGGGTTTTGTGTGGAACCAAAGTCGGTTGAAGAACCGGAATTAGTATTGGTTGTTCCCGACGCAGGTGAACCTGTATCCGGTGACACTGTTCCCGGATTTATCGTTGTTCCCGGAGTCGTAGTTCCCGGAGACGTTGTTCCCGGAGTCGTAGTGCCTGGTGTTGTCGTTTGCGGTGATACTGTTCCCGGAGTAGAAGGATCTGCCGTTCCGGGAGCCTGAGTTCCCGATTCATTAATATCCGTTCCTGTATCATCAATCGTCGTTGCCGGATCAGTGATCGTTGTTCCTGTTCCGGAATTATCGAGTTGGTGATCGTCCGAATTGTCCAGTCTGTTTTCAGATGGATTCTCGCCGATTCCCTGATCGTTTGTTTGCTGATTGTTGTACTGGTCACGCGTCGTTGTACCCGTATTCGGTTGACCGGGAACGTTCGTCGTATCTGTCGTCACTCCCTGACCAAACCCAACAGTCAGGCATACCATAGATAACCCGACCGCCACTAACATTCTTTTCACTTTCTTCATTGCCTTCTGTTTTTAGTTTTTTTTAATCAATTCATGAACGACTAAAAAACCAGGTGCCAGAGGGTGTGCGGTGGGTGGACTGTGAGCGTTGTTGGAAATGCTACAGGATTGATGAAGCGAGGTATGGGCTCTGCAGAGGTAAAAAAAACAGAGGCGGAAGGTCCGCCTCTGTTGTTATGATTTTTATGAAATGGCGATTTGCCGTGCCGGTTTTACCTTAGCTTCCTCTTTTTTAGGAATGGTGATGTGCAGAATTCCATCAGAATAGCGTGCCGTGATATCTTCGCCTTTAACCTTGTCTTCGGGCAAAGTGAAGCTGCGTTGGAACGACTGATAGTTGAACTCTCTGCGCGTGAAGTTGGTTTTGCTGTCCTTTTCTTCATTTTCTGACTGTACTTCAGAAGAGATCGTCAGAACGTCATTGTCGAGTTCAACTTTGAAGTCTTCGCGCTTCATTCCAGGAGCAGCTACGTCGATGAGATATTCTTCATTAGTTTCAGCAATATTCACCGAGGGCATTGTAGCGTTGCCGAAGCGCCAGCCTGGAAGTGATGAATCCATCCAATCCCGGGTGAAGAAGTCTTCAATCAATGAAGGCAGAGCCGGGAAAAGGGTTCCGTTTGTTCTTACTAAAGGTTTCATAGCTCAATCCTCCTTTCAGAATTAGTTTTGTTCAGAATACGTCAAGTTAATTTGCGATCGCACCACGTATTTTTCAAAATGTGTGCCGTCGCCAAATCGCTCTTTCTGAACATCAAAACTGTCAGGGTTTACTGTCACTCTTGCGGAGTTTCTGACGAACCGACAAAGTCAGGATCATAGCCCTGAGCAGATGCTTGAGCTGCCTATCACGGAGCGGCAGTCGGGTAGATTTGATGAATGGTACTTGCTGGTTAAGGAATGGGGTTAACAAACGACGGATGGTTAATAACATCACATCGCCTAAGCTATCAGCCATTTGTTATTAAGGCAGCTAACATCAAAATCCTGAAATATCCGCTTTCGATTGTAAAGATCCTGACGGATGACGTGTTCAGTCATCGTCTAAATAGGACAGTTTGGTTTTCTTCCGTTGAGTTTTTTCGGTAAACTTGTACCCGAATTCACATGCGATTTTCGGCAGCCATATTATTCACCGCGATTTACTTATTCTCGTTCACCGAGATGCATGAGCTGGTCCGGCTGCCCAACTTATTTCGACATTATCAGGAACATATCACGCAGAGCTCCGAGGTCGGCTTTGTCGATTTTTTGCTTGCGCATTATGGTGGGGCGGCGCATAATGGCGACCACGATCACCAGAATCTGCCTTTCGACCCTGTTCACGGTGGAGCACATTCCGGTCATCCGGCACCCGTGAGCCTGACCGAGCCGTTTCAGACGCAGTTCAGACGGCCTTCAGAAGCCCTTTCACACAAATCTCAGGAGCCCCGCTCGCGCATCAACAGCGAATATTATCTGACGATCTGGCAACCGCCCAAAGCCTGACCATTCATTCTTTTTTGCTATCGGCTATACGCCGTTTGTTCAATTACGATTGTCAGGTAAATCATGCTTAATTCATTAATTCGGTTTTCGATCCGAAACAAACTCATTGTCGGACTTTTTACGCTCATTCTCATAGGCTGGGGCGTTTATTCGTTTTCGCATCTGCCCATCGACGCAGTGCCGGATATCACGAATAATCAGGTACAAATTCTCACTGTCGCACCGTCGCAATCTGCACTTGATATTGAGCGGCAGGTGACGTTCCCGGTTGAGCAAACCATGGCCACCATTCCTGGCATCGAAGAAATCCGATCTTTTTCGCGCTTTGGACTTTCGGTTGTAACCATTGTGTTCTCGGAGGAAACCGATGTGTACTGGGCACGGCAGCAGGTTAGCGAACGCCTCGTCGAAGCTCGGAAACAGATTCCTCCCGGCGTCGGCGAACCTGAACTTGCTCCCGTAACTACAGGGCTGGGTGAGATATATCAATATGTCGTGCGACCCAAACCCGGCTTTGAACACAAGTATAATGCGCTTGAACTGAGATCCATTCAGGATTGGATCGTGCGACGTCATCTGCTGGGAACAAAGGGTGTTGCCGACGTAAGTTCTTTTGGAGGAAGGTTGAAGCAATACGAAATCGCTATCGCGCCGGAGAAACTGAGAAGCTTCAACCTTTCACTTGACGAGGTGTTCTCTGCCGTCGAAGCGAACAATCAGAATACCGGCGGTGCTTATATTGAACGCCTTGACAATGCTTACTTCATCAGAAGTGAAGGTCTCATAGAATCTGAAGAAGACATCAGAAATATCGTTGTGCGGTCGTCACCTGCAGGCGTGCCGCTCCTGGTTCGGCATATCGGTGAAGTAAAGATCGGCCATGCTATCCGGTATGGGGCGATGACATACAACGGTCAATCAGAAGTCGCCGGTGGCGTTGTAATGATGCTGAAAGACGCCAATTCATCAGAGGTAATCGAACATGTTAAGACCAGGATTGCAGAGATTGAAGATATCCTTCCCGAAGGCGTTGCTATCGAGCCATTCCTCGATCGCACGAAGTTAGTCAACGACGCCATCGAAACGGTGTTTACCAACCTTACGGAGGGGGCCATCATCGTCATTCTGGTATT
Source organism: Bacteroidota bacterium (assembly GCA_023417065.1). Classification (GTDB taxonomy): domain Bacteria; phylum Bacteroidota; class Bacteroidia; order Cytophagales; family Cyclobacteriaceae; genus Ohtaekwangia. The sequence continues at coordinate 98,167 of JAEZGH010000013.1, read as the reverse complement.
GGTCCTCCTGCTGGGGAATCTGCGCGCCGGAGTAGTGGTGGCATCCGTAATTCCTCTCGCAATGCTTTTCGCATTCGGCATGATGAATTTGTTTGGCGTATCGGGAAACCTGATGAGTCTCGGGGCGCTCGATTTTGGTTTGATCGTCGATGGGGCTGTTATCGTGGTGGAAGCAACACTTCACCATATCCACAGCGTTGGCTTCAAAAAGAGGCTGACACAACCGGAGATGGATCATGAAGTGTCTCAATCGGCGAAGAAGATGATGAATGCCGCCGCGTTCGGGCAGTTGATCATCCTGATCGTTTATGTGCCGATCCTCACACTTGTCGGAATTGAAGGTAAGATGTTCAGGCCGATGGCACAGACGGTAATGTTCGCGATTATGGGTGCTGCCATCCTTTCAGTGACGTACGTGCCGATGGCATGTTCGTTGTTCCTCGACAAAAACCCTATTCACAAAAAGAACCTTTCCGATCGGTTTATGGAAAAGTTGCACAGCCTGTATGAACCTGTGCTGACATGGGCGCTTAAAAAGAAAGCAATAGTACTTTCCGTAACAACGGTTTTCGCAATACTCGCACTGTACGTGTTTTCGACTATGGGTGGTGAATTCATTCCTGAACTCGACGAGGGAGATTTTGCTGTCGACACAAGGTTGCTTACGGGAAGCAGTCTTGAAGCTACCGTAGAGACTACCCTGAAAGGAGAGAAGGCGCTGCTGGAAAATTTCCCTGAAGTGATCAAAGTTGTTGCAAAGATAGGTTCTGCGGAAATACCTACTGACCCGATGCCGATTGAGGCGGCCGATATGATGGTGGTCATGAAGCACAAGTCGGAGTGGGTGTCGGCGGAGACAAAAGAAGATATGATTGCTAAAATGGAAGCTGTTCTTCGTGAGAATGTACCCGGAGCCTGGTTTGGATTCCAGCATCCTATTCAAATGCGCTTCAATGAGCTGATGACAGGAGCGCGGCAGGATGTAGTGGTAAAAGTCTACGGCGAGGATCTCGATAAACTTACCGGCTACGCCGAAGCCATTGGCAAGATTGTCGACGGTATTGAGGGAACGGAGAGTCTTTTTATTGAAAATGTCACCGGTCTCCCGCAGATCATTATTCGTATTAACCGCGCAGCTCTTGCCAGATACGGAATCAGTGTGCAGGATGTGAACCATGCCATTAATGCGGGCATGGCCGGGCAATCAGCGGGTCTTCTCTACGAAGCTGAACGCCGCTTTGATATCGTGGTAAGATTCGGTGAAGAGAATCGTCGGTCTATCGAAGATGTGCGAAAGATTTACGTCAAGGATGTTCACGGGAATCTGATACCGCTGACATCGGTAGCGGACGTGAACCTTGAAGTGGGTCCGAATCAAATTCAGCGTGATGATGCGAAGCGTCGGATTATCGTAGGTTTTAACACGCGCGGCCGCGATGTTGAAAGTATTGTGGAAGAACTTCAGAACCGCATAGGAAATGAAATCATTTTCGAGCCGGGATATCTGGTCACTTATGGTGGATCATTTGAGAACCTGCAGAAAGCCAAGGATCGCTTGCTGATAGCTGTACCTATTGCACTGCTGCTGATTTTCGCGCTCCTGTATTTCGCGTTTCATTCTGCCCGTCATGGGTTGCTTATCTATACGGCAATTCCGCTTTCTGCTATCGGGGGAGTGTTTGCCCTGTGGATCCGCGACATGCCCTTCAGTATCTCCGCCGGTGTAGGATTCATTGCTCTTTTCGGTGTCGCTGTACTGAATGGTATCGTTCTCATTTCAGAGTTCAACCGTCTTAGGAAATCGGGTCAGAATGATATTTACAAAGTCGTAGTCACCGGGGCCAGTACACGCCTTCGTCCTGTGCTGACCACAGCCCTTGTCGCATCCCTGGGTTTTCTGCCTATGGCGTTGTCCCGCGGCAGCGGTGCAGAAGTTCAGAAACCACTGGCTACTGTTGTGATTGGCGGGCTCATAACCGCGACAGCACTTACGCTGGTTGTACTACCCGTATTGTATTACTTGTTTGAGAGAAAAACTGTAAAAGGAAGCCATTGATCATGAGAGTCGGAATAACATTATTTTCATTGGGAATGTTGCTGGTACCACTGGTGGCCTCCAGCCAATCCGTTGTATCGCTGGACGAGGCGGTCTCGCTTGCCCTGGAGCGCAATCCGGTGGTCCAGGCCGGTCAGCTTGGAATCCGCCAGCAGAAAGCATTGAAAGGCGCTGTCGTGGATCTGCCGCCAACCGATGTAACGCTCCTCTACGGTCAGTACAACAGCATACACCGTAATGATAACAACATCACCGTATCACAGACGATCCCTTTTCCGTTCGTGTTCTCTTCAGGAGGCAAGCTGGTGAAGTCGCGCATTGCACAGGCGGAACAGGAGGCCCGATGGGGGGAGGCGCAGCTTGTTGCGCGCGTACGCAGAAAATTTAACGGGGTGGTGTTCCTGAAAGAACGCCAGAAGCTTCTGCACTTGCAGGATTCACTCTTTCGTGAAATGGCGCGCGTTGCGAGAGTACGATATGAAACAGGAGACGGAACGCAGATCGAACGTACGACAGCAGAAGCACAGCTCATGGAGGTATCAAATTCGTTGGAGCGAAATCGGATTGATTTGGTCGTAACGCTGCGTCAGCTGGCAATGCTGTGTGTGGTCGATGAAATCGATGTTGAAGGTTCGCTGCGGAACCTTATTCCCACTGTCGTCTCGGATGCCGTGGAAGCCGACAGAAGTCCGCAGGTCAGTCTTCAGGCAGAAAGAGTGGCGGTCGCGCAGCTGGAAAGACAGTTCGAACTGGCCCGTGCCCTGCCGTCATTCAGCATTGGCTTCTTTTCTCAAACGCTTATCGGAACACAGACAATAGATGGTGCGGAACGGTATTTTGGCCAGGACGACCGATTCAACGGGGTACAGGTGGGCGTAAGTATACCGCTGTTTTTTAATTCTGCGAATGCGCGTGTAAAGTCAAGCCGGTACGCAGCAGAAGTTGCCGAAAAGAATCTTGCGGACGTATCTATTGCAGTCGAACAGGAGCTGCTGGCAGTGAAGGAAAGTATCCGTAAGAACATCATGAGTGTCGACTATTATGAAGGTACCGGATTGAGAAATGCAGACCTGATTGTTGCTCAGGCGCGAAGATCATTCCAGGAAGGTGAGATAGAATACAACACCCTGCTCATGAACCTGCGGCAGGCACTGGCCATACGCGAAGAGTATCTCAATACCCTCTTCGCATTGAATGATAATATGATTTCATTATTGCAAATAACAGAAGATAGATGATAACAAGATTTGGTATAATGGCCATCCTGGCTTTGGCGTTACTGGGATGCAGGAATGAGCAGGAACAGTTGGCAGGAGGGGAGCCCGATGAAGTAACAGGGAATGAAATTACGTTGTCGGAGCAGCAAATGAATGCGGCCGCAATTCGCACCGGGAGCATTGGCCGTGCCACCATTAATCGCGGGCTTGCGCTGAATGGTGTGATGGAAGTTCCACCTCAGAGTCTCATCACGATTTCTCCGCCCGCGGAGGGATTCGTTCGCGATATACGCGTCCGGGATGGGATGAAGGTCCGTCGCGGTGACTTGCTGCTTAGTCTCGAGAATATGGCATTCATTCAAATGCAGCAGGACTATCTCGAAAACAAAAGCAAGCTGGAATTCCTTTCCGCAGAATATGAACGTCAGAAGGTGCTTGCCAATGAGAATATAAATTCCGGAAAAGCGCTCCAGCAGGCAAAGTCGAACTACGAAGCCACGTTGAGCGCCACTCGGGGGCTCGAAGCCAGACTCAAAATGTTGGGAATATCGGTTGACAGGATTTCTGGTGGCGATATTACGTCGCGCATTGCTGTTTATGCACCGACGGATGGTTATGTTTCCGGCGTAGTCGAAGGTACGGGTCATTTCGTTCAGACGACGGAAACATTGCTTCGCATTGTCAATACCAATGAAGTCCAGCTGATCCTTCAGATCTTTGAGAAAGACCTTGCATCAATTGCTGAAGGGCAGCCGGTCGAATTCAGGCTGCCAGATGATACCACGCGATATACAGCTAAAGTCTCACTGATCGGAAAGGAGCTTACGCCAGAACGGACGATTCGTGTACAATGCAACCTCAACCAAAAGAGTAATCGTTTTGTCCCGGGTATGTTTGTTACAGCCAACGTAATACTGGATGCAAGTGAAGTTGATGCATTGCCGGTAGAGTCGGTTGTCAGCTGGGGAACTCATCACGGAATATTTCTTCGCGAAGGGGATAACCGGTTTAGGTTGCAGGAGGTTGCCACGGGTCCGGTGAATGGTTCCCTCATCGAAGTGAAAGTTCCCGATGGGGTCGATAAGAATTCAAAGGTCGTAATTTCAGGGGCGCGGCACCTCCTCGGAATGCTCAAAAATAATCCTGAAGATTAAGGTTCAAGACGTCGGAGTCATTCCACTTTGGATATTTGTGGTTACATTAGCCGTGTACTGCTTGTTCCATGACGTCATCAACGAAACGATTTTCGATCGAGGAGGACTGGGTTATTGTCTTCCTCGGCTTTCTTATTATCATTCTCGCTATTTCCGGTATGGTAGTTCCGGTCCCGTCGTTCTCGTGGGAGAATGCCTCGGACCTGACTAACGTTGTGTTGGCTCCTTCGAACCTTGCGAAGATCGGGTTGCAGTTTCTGTTCCTTTACGTGTTTGCTATAGCGGCTTCATGGCTTACAGGAAAATCTGTGAGGAATGCTATTGTTGTTTTTCCGCTTGTCGCGGTGCTGACATTACTTGCACTGATCCTTGCCGGAAACTCCACGATCAAAGGCCTGAACCTTGAGGCCGTCATCTTCAGCCTTACACTCGGGCTGGTGGTCAGCAACGTATTTACACTGCCCCAGCGCATCAGAGAAGCACTGACAGCCGAATTGTTCGTCAAGATTGGTCTTGTGCTGCTGGGCGCGTCAGTCATCTTTGGTGATATTTTGAAGGCGGGTGGTCTGGGTTTAATACAAGCGCTGGTCGTGGTCGTGTCGGTGTGGTACTTTGCATTCTGGTTCTGCCGGAAACTTCGCATCGACGAAGAATTGTCGATCATGATATCGAGTGCCGTTTCGATTTGTGGTGTATCGGCCGCGATAGCTACAGCAGGTGCAATCAAAGGCGACACCAAAAAACTTTCGTACGTCATCTCGCTGGTGCTCATCACCGCGATTCCGATGATGATTGTAATGCCTTACATCGCCAATGTATTTGAATTCCCCGAAGAAGTAACCGGCGCCTGGCTGGGCGGAAGTATCGATACTACGGGAGCCGTTGTTGCCTCGGGTACCCTGGTGGGAGATACGGCATTAAAGATCAGCACGATTGTTAAATTCTCTCAAAACGTTTTGTTGGGGCTGGCTGCATTTGCAATCAGCGTGTACTGGACCTACACAAACAAACCCGAGGACGAAAACGTGATTGGCAAGCCGACCCTCAAAGTAATCTGGGACCGGTTCCCGAAATTTGTACTTGGCTTTATCATTACGTCGCTGGTGTTTTCATTTCTGTTGTCGCCGGCAACTGTTGCTAATGTTAAAGACAGCATAAAGAGTATTCAAAACCTTTGGTTTGTACTTGCGTTCACCAGCATTGGTCTGGAGACCAGGTTCTCTGAAATCTTTAATGCTGAAAGTAAGAAACCTCTCATAGGTTTTCTCACGGCACAATTATTCAACATTATCGTCACACTGATTGTGGCCTTCGTTCTCTTCGGTTAATTCGAAATGTTTGCATTACCGGATTGTTAAAGCCGGTTAACTGAAACTTAATCTGTTCGGCTGCCAGGACACTGGTTAAAGACATATCTTTGATCAGGTAACGTCAGGGCTATGGGTGTTCTGTTCAGGAAATATAAGGCCAGGTTCAGGTTTGCTCTTAAGCCGTATTTTGTAATGATGAATGCAAGGTGCGCCACGATGACGTATGAGCAATGGCTTACAAACCTCGCGAGGATTCACGACCGAGTCATTGTCAATCCTGTTGAATTTCTTGGCGCCGATCTTCCTGAACCAAACCTGCTTCGCGATGTCGTCGACGATGTCTTTGAAGAATTTTTAAGAGAGCATGCGTTTCGTGAGCGCAGCATTCGGAGGGCTGCGTTTGCCGTCGGCGTTATGAGTTCTTGATAAATTTTTCAGTTGATAATTTTACACGCCGCGGAGGACGTTGAAATCGCGGATGTCCAAAATATTCTTCATCATCACCGGATTGTTTTGGATGGGGTTTCCATGAATGTCAGTGTCGGAGAACGACACATACTTGTTCTCGGGATCTGCCGGATCGTCGCTTATCCGTTTGATGCGTGTGATGATGAACGACTGTTTCGTGTCGGATTTGATGAAAAGCCCCAGCATGGTGCCTTCCATCATGCTTTTGTAAAGTCCTTTAAGTATTTCCGGGGAGCTCGTCATAATCTTACGCGGATGAACCAAAGGTATATTTTGTGACTTGCAGCCGGGATGACATTTATCACGGTACGATCTGACATATTTTATGTCTGGCGGAAAACTTTATCGCGCCAGTTGGCGACGTTGGGCAGAGTTTTTTTGTCTGGCGGGTATTACTTTTTAGATATGACAGGCTAAGAATGATAATTCTATAGTAAACTATATTGATATGAGTGATAACAAAGACATAAGAGATGGTCGCGATCGCAGCAAGATCGATCTCAACGATCCGAGTGAGCTTGCCTACGTCAGGCAGCAGTATCCGTGGTTTTCATTAGATGAAATCAAAAAGGTAATTCGTGAGCATGGACCAAGCCGCCGTTCGGTTGTTGACTATCTTGATCTGAAAAGCGGAAGCCGTCGTTTTCAGGATGCCTGAGGAACGTGTTTAGTCTGACGCTCGATGAATTCCTGGAAGGATGTTGCGCCGGCCGGAGGTGCTATGGTGTCGACCTGCATGACTGCAGCAAAGAATGCGAGCTTGTCATAAGTATTTCGGTCGAAGGGGCGCACCAATGGTAACGCGACCTTGAGAATGCCCAGGGGTATGCTCCGGACTTTCTTCTGCGGCGCCACACTGCGCTGAATGATGTCCGTGAGCTGGCCTCGGGTATATACCTTTTTTCCTCCAGCTTCGATTGTCGCAAATGACTGGTGTATCGATGTCACTGCAATCTCCGCGAGGTCGCCATCGTAAATCGGGTTCGTCCGACATTCCGCTTTACCAAAATTAAAGAGCATGCCCCGCCTGGCCATGGGAATCATCTCCAGGTAAGCGCTGAACAGCGACGGGGGCTTAATGATTGAATAATCCAGACCTGATGCTTTCAACTCGGTTGCGAATTGCTCATGAACTCTGAAGTACTCCAGCTCCGGATATCGTTCGGCGTGATATGCTGAGATGTACACAAATTTCTTTATGTCATTACTCAGGCTGTGTTTCAGTATTAGCCGATTAATCTTCAGGTCAACCTCTTCAAACCCAGGCTTGCTCCGGTCGGATGGAGATACACTCTTGCCTAACGCCGAGATGACCACATCGTTGCCATTCACGATGGCAGAAAAGGCGGCATCATCTGCAAATGAAGTCTTTACAACCGTGGCTGCGGACGTTACTTCATCAGCGAGTTTGGAAGGATTTCGGACTACAACAGTAAGCTCGTAGTTTCGGCGTAACACTTCTTTGGCAATATGCAGGCCCAAATGGCCCGAGGCGCCGAACAGGATCACCTTCATCGGATATGTTTTTTGATTTTTGAATCAGGGTGGTTGAACACAAGCGTGAAGGATGTACCCTTTCCTGGGGTGGAGGAAACCAGTATCTGCCCACCATGGCGGTGCATAACCTGTTTCGACAACGTCAACCCGATTCCCGAGCCGTCTTTTCGGGTGGTGAAAAAAGGGATGAAAATCTTGTCCATTACGTCGTGAGGAATTCCAATTCCGGTATCTGTAACGGAAATGCGCGTGGTTTGTTCCTCCTCAACAGCGAATATTGTCAGTTCTTTGCGGCTACTTTCCTTCATCGATTGAAGCGCGTTCCGAATCAAATTGATCAACACCTGTTCAATCTGGCCGGTGTCAATTTCGATCACGCCAGCGTTTGGCGTTACAAATACCTTGACGCCTTTGAGGTCTTCTTCAAACAACTGAAGCACAGACAGAATCAGATCGCTTACCGAAGTAGTCTGCAGATTCGGAATGGGCACATTGCTGACCTCGCGATAACGATTGACAAAATCCATCAACAAACTCGATCTTCGGCCAATCACATCAAGACTGGTTCGCGCTTTCGCGACGGCTTCCTCATTCCCTTCAATCCGATCGAGGTATTTTGTCATGTTTCCTGAAAGCGAATGTATTGGAGTTACGCTGTTCATGATCTCATGGGTGAGAACATTAATCAGATCCTGCCACGATTGAAGTTCATTTTCTTCAATTTCAGGATTAATATTCAGGAGTGAGAGCAAAAAAAGGTTTTCGCCTTCGATAGCAATCTGCGACAGACGTGCCGATATCTTCTGGACCTGACCACCTTTGAGGGTTAGGAGTCGCGGCATGCCGGGGCGGAGCGTCGTGATTTGATCGTAAAGCTGACGGTTCAGATCTTTCAATTGCAGGAGCTGTTTCAACTCCGAAACTCCGGCGTATTCCAAGGCAGCTTTATTACTGAGTACAACTTTGCCGTTTTGGTCGTAGGCAAGAATCCCGACCTGGGCGTTTTCCACCACATGCCGGAAATACTCGTATTGCTGAACCGATTCTGACTTAATCTTCCGGACATATTCGGTGACACCGTTTAGAAGATCATAAACTTCCGGAAAAGAGTCACCCTCTTTGCCTTTGCGGAAGACGATGGAGTAATCGTTGTACTTGACAGAAGTTGCAAACAGTCCAAGGTCGCGCTGCCACCGCGAAAGGAATCTGAAGTGGATGTATATCTGAGCCATAAGGGCTATCAGCAGGTTGGCTTTGAGGAGCCAGTATCCTTCGAGAAACAGGGTAGCCGAGAAAAGAACGCTATTCACCACCAGCAGCGCAAGTCTTACCAGGAGTTGTATCCGGTAGCTCTTAAATCCCATACTTTTTCATTTTGTTATAAAGGGTCTGCCGTGTGATGCCGAGTGATTTGGCTGCCTGAAGGATGTTGCCCTGGTTGGCCTGCAAGGCCGAGATCAGCGCATCGCGTTCGATTTCCTCAAGCGTGCGCGTCTGATTCATTGCAAGAGGTTTGGAGGACGTCGACAAATTGAGTTCGGAGATTTTCAGGCTGTCGCCGGAACCCAGTATAACAGCCTTCTCCATCGTGTGCTGTAGTTCCCTTACGTTCCCCGGCCACCGATAGCTTTTTAAGGCATCACGTGTTTCGGCCGGTAGCGAAGGCGTTGGTCGATCGTATTTGCTGGCGTAGCGCGAAAGGAAGTGTTCGGCCAGTGTGATGGTATCATCGCCGCGTTCGCGAAGCGGCGGAACATACAGCGTAATTGTGTTGATACGGTAAAGGAGGTCCTGACGAAACTTGCCTTGTTCCGCCATCTCAGGAAGGGGCGCGTTGGTGGCGGTAATGAGCCTTACGTCGAAATTGATCTCGGCGTTCGATCCCACGGGCACGACACTGCGCCGTTGAAGCGCAGTCAGGAGCTTCGCCTGCAGATGCGGCGGAAGGTTTCCAATTTCATCGAGGAAAAGCGTTCCCCCGTCAGCGCTTTCAAAGCGACCCTTTCTGTCAGTCTTTGCGTCGGTGAAGGCGCCTTTTTTATGACCAAACAGCTCGCTTTCAAACAGCGTGTCAGTAAGCGTGGTCATGTCTACCATCTGGAAGATCTTCCCTGACCGCCGCGACATGCGATGGATTTCTCGTGCGACCACTTCTTTTCCCGTTCCATTTTCACCAAGAATAAGTACACTGGCGTCAGTAGCCGCCACCCGCTGAATGTTGGTTTGCAATTCCTGCATCGCCGGGGAGCTGCCTATTACAAACTCAGACAACGCAGGGGCTGAGGGTGTTCCCACATGTTCATCCGCCACGCGCTTCCTGAGACAGGCCTTCAATGTAGCCATGAGCTTGTCATTGTCCCACGGCTTTAAAATGAAGTCCTTAGCACCCCGTTTTATCGCTTCCACCGCCAGGTCAATCTTTCCGTAGGCCGTCATCAGAACAACCGATGTCTCGGGTCGCCGGCACAGAATTTCTCCCAGCCAGTATAAGCCTTCGTTGCCCGTATTAATCCCCGCCGAAAAATTCATATCCAGCAGGATCACGCTCCATTGTTCATTGAGCAAAGTCGGAATTCTGTTGGGATTGCCCTCCGTGACTATACGGCCAAATTCATCCTCCAGCAGGATAGTAAGGGCGTCAAGCACGTCATTGTCGTCGTCGATGATCAGGATGGATTTCGGGGGCATTTGTAAAATTTATGGACACGACAATGTAAAATTTTTTTACAGTGCTTCCCATTAGGGCCCGGGAAAAGTTGGATTTCGCGTAACCAGGGCCCATTTTTCATTCTGGCACCTCACTTGGAAAGGAAAGGCAAACAGAAATTTTATGATTTCCAACTACTTCAAGGTCATCCTCAGAAACCTCACACGGCAAAAGGCCTTTGCCTTTATTAATGTATTCGGTCTCACCATCGGACTGATCGGGTTTATCGTAATCTTCCTGTACGTTCGATATGAACTGACCTTTGATCAGCACCATAAAAAGGTTGATCGCATACACATGGTTTTCCGCGATGTTCATCTGGACAACAACGTTTACAACTTTACGCCGGTGCCATACCCCTTCCGCGATGAGGTTGTCAACGAGTTCCCTGAAATAGAAAAAGCAGCAAGGCTGGATGCGTGGAGCCGGTTTCTTTTTCAATATGAAGAAAAAACCTTTGACGAGGCGGTGACCATGACCGACAAGGAAATCTTTGACATATTCACATTCCAGATTCTTGAAGGAGACGCGAACAATCCCCTGCCTAACGATAATTCTGTCGCCATCTCGCGCAAAACTGCCATCAAGTATTTTGGCGATGATCGCGCCCTTGGCAAGGTAGTTCACGTCAATGGAAACGATGACTTTACAGTTACCTGCGTTTATGACAATCTTCCGCCAAACGTGTCACTGCGCTTCGATATTATACTTCCGTTGGACTATTACCGAAAGCTTGGACGTGATCTTTCCGCCTGGAATTCAAACGCAGTTAACATACTAATGCTTCTTCATGAAGGGACTGATGTTTCGGCCTTTCAAAAGAAACTGGAACCCAAGCTGGCGCAGCATCAGCCGAGTGACAAACCCGACAAATTGTTTCTGCACCCGTTCAAGGATATCCACCTTCATAACTTCCACTATAAAGGCGGCGCAATACAGTTCGTGTATCTGTTCTCGATCATCGGCGTTGTGATTCTGGCCCTCGCAGGCATCAACTACGTGAACCTTGTGACGGCGAGAAGTGTAAGACGTGCGAAGGAAATTGGAATTCGTAAAACAGTGGGTGCGAGCAAGTCGCAGGTGATCGCTCAATTTCTTTCTGAATCTGTCCTGCTGGCACTGGTAGCCCTGAACTTCGCAGTCCTGGCTGTGGAACTCCTGCTTCCTCTGATAAATCCTGTCATCGGAAAAGAACTCACTATTGAATATACAAACCCCGTGATGATCCTCACCCTGATTGGTATAGCCATTGCGACAGGCTTGCTTGCAGGATTGTATCCATCGTTCTACCTGTCGCGGTTTACGCCGTCAGCGGTTTTGAAAGGATCGTCGGCATCCGGACGGGGAACATTCAAGAGTGCGCTGGTCATCATCCAGTTTTCCGTATCGATCGCATTGATCATTACATCTATATTCCTTTATAAACAACTCGTCTACCTCAAAACTCTTCCGACCGGTCTCGCCATTGAACGGGTGATCTTTTTCAAAGTTGAAGAAGAGCCGCGCCGGAATATTGAAGGACTTCGTGCGTCACTCAAGCAATTGCAGGGCGTGAGCGATGTGGCTTTTGCGGGCCATCTTCCTTCGGAGGTGTTCTCGAATGGTGGAGGGTACAACTGGGAGGGAAAGGATCCCGAACAGGATGTGCTGATTTCGTCAACGTGGGGCGATGATGGTTATCTGAATACCTTCGGAATCAAACTGCTTGACGGAAGATACTATTCGGTTGGAGAAGTTACGACCGATACCATTAACAATATCGAAAAGGTCGTAATCAATAAGAGGATGGCGGATATCATCGGCTTCGCTGAGCCTGTTGGCAAAATGATCCAGCGCGGTGACTGGAGGCTTGAAATTATCGGAGTCGTGAGCGACTTCAATTTTCTTCGCATGCGCAGTGATGTCGGGCCGCTGATGATTTATTACAGTCCTGATGGGGCCACTTTTGGTTTTGTCCGGATCGATGGTGATGTGGAAAAGGTGAAACGCGAGGTGGAGAATACGTATGCGAGAATGTTCCCTCAGCTGCCTCCTGACTTTAGATCCTATAGCGATCACCATGACAATTACTTTGGTACAGAAACACAGAACGCCCGAATCTTTGGATACTTCACCTTGCTCGCAATCTTGATTTCATGCCTAGGGCTGTATGGACTAGCTTCCTACATCGCCGAACAACGTCGCAAGGAGATGGGCATCCGCAAAGCTCTTGGCGCGAGTACTGCGGGGCTTTCTGCATTGATGATGAAGGATTTTGTAATATGGATTCTGATCGCCAATGCGATTGCTATTCCGGTTGCGTGGTACTATTCAAACGACCTCTTATCAAAATATGCGTTCCGCACGGAGATCTCGTCCTGGGTGTTCATTGTTGCCATCGTGATAAGCATTGTCATCGCCGGTGCCACCGTGATTTTTCAGGTGCTTCGTACGGCAGGTCAAAACCCTGCCGCGGTGTTGAAGTATGAATGATCAGGCTGACTAACCACTTCAGATCCGGACCTGGTTCTCGCACTTGGATTCCCTGCGCGATTACGGTTTTTTTGAAAACCATTTTCGCGCAGGTATCGTAAATATCGCCTATGAAAAAGATTGATATACTTAACTTCATTACCAACTTCCGCAAGGCACCCAACGATGTGAAAACTTATAATGAGCTACTGGCTCACCTTGGTGCCGAAAATGCTTCTGTAATCGACCAGATGCTTACCGAACTTCAGCAAACCCGTGTCATCAGGGAGACTACCCTCAACGGCGAAAAAGCCTATCAGGTCATCAGTCGCTGACGTACGCTGTTATCTCCCGTTTCTTTCTTTCATAAGGGCTTCCAATAAGGCTTCGTCGGACATGTCGTCCATCCAGTTTTGGGGAAGTTGCAGGCGAACCGTTTGTTCACCTCCGGAGGGCGTGCATACCACCGTGACCCGCCCATCTGAGGTTGCCTTTTCAGCAGCCTCTTTCGCGGCCTCGCCGTTGGTTCCTGAAAATGCCTGGATACACGTCCAAATGACATTCCCGCTGTCCTGCAGTTCTCTTTGATTCATAAGACTTTTTCATATTTCCTGTGAAAAAGCAATGCCTGCTAATTTCGATAGGGTTGGTCCACTGCATCGGGTGTTTCGGGAATCACGCAGTTGAAATGTTGGGGGTCAAGTTCTTTTCCGGGCTTCTTAAACGGACCTTTATGGTAAGCTTCGTGCGATTGATACACATTTTGCATAAACAGGTCCCACATAGGCATAGCCGACCTTCCGCCCGCGCCCATTGACCAGGAGGGAAAATGAATACTTCGCTCGTCGGCACCCACCCATACGCCAGTCACCAGGTCGCGTGTTATCCCAATGAACCATCCATCGGACGCGTTGTTGGTTGTGCCGGTTTTACCACCAACTTCATTGTCTTCAAGGACGATATCGCTCAACGAGGTGGCTGAGCCTCCTTCTTCCTCGGCAACGCCGCGAAGCATATACACCATCTTGTAAGCGGTGATTTCGTCCGTCACCTGACGCCGTTTGGGAGTAAAGGTTTCGAGGGTGTTTCCGTGTTTATCTTCAATACGCGTAATGTAATAGGGTTGTGTGTAAATGCCGAGGTTCACAAAGGCAGAGTATGCGCCAACCATTTCGAAGAGCGACACATCCTGCGTCCCGAGGCCAATGGAGTACACGGGGCGGATTTCGCTTGTAACCCCCACCCGCCTTGCGAAGTCGGCGACACTTGCAGGAGTGAGTTTGTCTGTGAGCTGAACAGTGACTGAGTTAAGAGACTTTGCGAGGGCCGACCTGAGCGTATGCGGTTTGCCATTCCCAAAGGTGCCGTTCGAATTCGCGGGTTGGTATATTTTGCCGTTGATGTTAATCGCTGGCGACACGTCGTACATGACCTCACATGGTGAAATTCCATCCTCGATGGCCTTGCCGTAAACAAAAACCTTGAACGTTGATCCCGGCTGACGACGCGCCTGTAGCACGTGGTCGTATTTGAAATACTTGTGGTTTATTCCACCAACCCATGCCTTGATTTCTCCCGTGTTTGGATTCATAGCCATTAGCCCCGTGTTGAGGAACCTGTTATAATATCTCACAGAATCCACCACGCTCATCAACGTATCTTTTTCCCCCTGCCAGGAGAAGACGCGCATTGGTCGTTTCCGGTTGAGTTCAATTTCAATAGAATCAGGATCGGTTCCATATTTTTTGGACAGTGCGCGGTATTGTTCCGATTGCCGGATTTTGCGGTCGAGGAATCCATTGAGTGTGTTACCCTGATTATCTACCCAGGGATCGCGTTCACCCCAGGCGTTGTCGAAATCTCCCTGCAATCTCTGCATATGGGTCTGCATAGCCTCCTCCGCCATGCGCTGCAATCGACTGTCAAGTGTGACATGGATCTTCAGGCCTGATTCATATAAGTCATATCCGTTTTCCTCACACCATTTCAGTAAATCCCTTTGAATCAACGAACGAAAATGGGTAGCGAGTCCCTGATTGTGACTTTGGACATGGAAGTCGAGTTTCAGGGGAATATTGCATAATGAGTCATACGCCCTTTCCGACACGTAGCCGTGCCGAAATAATTTGCGCATGACTTCGTTTCGTTTGCGCATCGCACGTTCCGGATGCCGCACAGGGTTGAACACATATGGACTTTGCAGCATGCCAACGAGAAGGGCAGACTCTTCAATGGTCAGATCGCGGACCATTTTGTTGAAATAGGTTTCCGCGGCGATCTTTATTCCGTAGGCATTATGGTTGAAAGGGACTGTGTTGAGGTAAAGGGCAATAATTTCTTCTTTGGTGAGGTTCTTTTCGAGTCTTACGGCAAGGATCCACTCTTTTGTTTTGCTGATGAACAGATTCACTGGCGACCCCAGTTCACCAAGCGTTCCCTGCAATTCCTTGCCTCGTGTATCGAAGAGATTTTTCGCAGTTTGTTGTGAAAGCGTACTTCCGCCGCCTCGAAGGTTAAATGTCACCATTCCGTAGAACACGCGGATGTAGGAAATGAAATCCATCCCCGAGTGATCATAAAACCGGTGGTCTTCGGAAATAAGAAGTGTTTTGACAAGGTGAGGAGGCAGCTGATCGAATGTTACCTGGCTTCGGTTGTAGCGGAAGTACCTCCCAAGAGGGACACCATCTGCAGAAATCACCTCCGACGAAAGATCGTTCTCCGGGTTTTCGACTTGTGCCAGCGAAGGCATGCCTCCAAACCAGTTGTACGGGTTACGGATAACGAGGGTGATATACACCCAGATGATTACGACTACTGAAATCACACTAAACCAGATGAGGCGGACGAGGCGCGGAAACCACTTGTTCTCATAAGAAAACATTGAGACAACGCGCTTCCTTATAGACTGGGTTAATGAAGATGCCATACCGAACAAGCCATGGTAAAATAAGATACGAAATTACAGCATAACGGATGCCGGCTTTTATGGTTCGGCGTTAATATTTTCGTTGTGTTTGTTATACATGCGGTAAGCCTGAATAATCTGGTTCCGATAGTAGTAGACACTCAGTCCTGCAAACAGAACGAGGACAGCGTTGAGGGCAAGAGCAACAGAGACTGAGAAGTGGTCGGTAAGAAATCCCACCTCAAAATTTCCCAACGGTGCCAGTCCAAGGAACATAAGTACATAGATACTCATGACGCGACCGCGAAACTCGTTTCGTACCACCGTCTGAATAACGGTATTCATGGTAGCTGCCTGTGAAAGCAGTCCCATACCCATAAAGAACAGAAGTGTGAGTGCGGCGGGTAACGGAGGAGCAAAGCTGAAGAGCAAAAGAGATATGGCGAAGAGGACGTTGCCGCCCACGAGGAACCATATCCTCGAAACGCGTGTGCCGTATGCTCCTACGAGCAAAGTGGCGATTACCGAACCCAGGCCGGTGGCGGTGTACATGTAACCCAGGCCCTGAGCTTCGAGTTCATAGATACTCCTTGCGATAAACGGCATCAGCGTTGAGTACGACCATCCGAAGACCGACAGGACTCCTGTAAAAACGAGCAGTACACGGATAAGGGGATGTGTAGCTGCGTATTTGATACCGGCCTGAATGGCGCGCACAGGTTTCCCGCTAACGGGTTTTACTTTCTCGCGATAGCGTATAAAGTAGAGCGCGAACATAAGGGCGATATAGCTCACGCCGTTTATCACAAACGCCATCCCGGAACCAACTGAAGCAATGAGCATCCCCGATACTGCAGGCCCGACGGCGCGTGCTGCGTTGAATATACCGCTGTTCATCGCTATTGCAGAAGGGAGCTCTTTTTTAGTCACAATAGTTGAAACAAAGGCTTGTCGTGCGGGGGCATCGACGGCGTTAACTGTTCCCATAAGGAAGGCGAGCACACCAATCAAAGGAATAGTGATCAGGCCATTCAGTGTTAAAAATCCTAATGTCAATGCGAGCACCATGTTGGCCGACTGGGTGCAAAAGAGCACCTTCTTCTTGCTAAAACGGTCAACGACCACTCCGCCGAACAGTGAGAACAGCAACGATGGCGTGGTAGCAAGGGCGGCGATGAGGCCGAGGTAGAACGCCGAGTCACTCAATTCCAAGACGAGCCAGCCCTGGGCAACGATCTGCATCCAGGTGCCTATAACGGAAACAAACTGGCCAAAAAAGAAGAGTCGGTAGTTTGGATTGCGAAAAGCCGGGAACGCCGAAATCTTGTCGACCAGTGCGGCATTTGTACCGCCGCTGACGTCAGTCTCGGGGACGGCAAAGCGTTTTCGTAGTTTGGTAAACTTGTTGCGTTTCAAGACAGGCAAAATAATCTCCGAAGATTAAAAAAGAATACCTGAGCCGGCAAAAGTATAATCCTAGTGGGCGAGCCACTGACGAATGGCTTCCGGCGCCGCGTATTTGGGGTCCGTCAGCAGCTCATGGTCCGTAAGGGTGAGCAGGAATGCTTTCAAATCCGCCTTCTCATCGTCGGTAAGCCGGACACCACCATCATGAACGAATTTCATCAACGGGTGAACATATGGGGAATAAACCAGCCCCTCAGAGTAGAAGTCGATAACTTCATCAAGAGTTTTGAAACGGCCGTCGTGCATGTACGGCCCTGTAAGCTCGATGTTGATCAGCGATGGCGCCCGGTAAGCGCCGATATCCCAAAGGTTTTTTGTGATCGAATGCCGGTCGCGCGAGTCGTTAAACGCTGCGTCCTTGGCATTGTTGAAGTATTCGAAGCTCGTAAGGAGGGCAGTTCCTCCATGGCAGTGAAAGCAGTCCGCATCTTCGGAGAAAAATAAGTCGTGGCCGCGCAACTCTGACTCTGTAAGTTCAGCTTCATTCCGCAGCCATTTGTGATATCGGGAGCGATAGCTGATGATAGAACGGACAAACTGTGATATCGCTTTGCTGATTTTGTCCGCGGTGATCTCTTCCGTGCCGAAAGCCTTCCGAAACATTTCACGGTACATCGGATCGCTCGCAACCGCAGCCACCGTTTTTGCAATCGAACCTCTCATCTCATGCTGCGCGACAATCGCCATGTAGGTGAAGGCTTCGAGATTCCTGAAGTTGAGATCTTCCACTCCTGTGAAGTCGTATCCCGGCATGCTGGTAGCATTGTTGGAGCTTTCAAGGAATCCGTTCCACATATACCCCGAGTTGTTGAAAACCACATTCACTACCGGGAGCATCATGTGCGGAGTGGGTTTGCCTTCAGGATATTCGATACTTGGAATACCCCGTGGATGGCCGCCGCTAAATCGCGGGTGGTCAATGCCGACTTCAAACGCCTTCGACTGAATGTGGCAGGTGGCGCATGACATAAGTGAATCCGGATGCGTGCGCCCTGATAACCGCCCGTCATAAAAAAGATGTCTGCCAAGTTCAACACCTTCCACGGTCATCGGATTATCCTTCGGGATGTTCATCTTCGACGGGAAATCAGGCAGGGTCGGGAATGTAAAAGGTGTGGGCTTGTAGTCAATCTTGTCGTTATCCCCTTCGCATGATATGAGGATGCACGATGCCACAAAGGCAAACAAGCTCAGGAGGAATACGGTAAGGCGTAATTTACCCGTCATCAGTTGGAAATAATTTGAACCCTGGCTTCAAAAGCGTCCTTGCCGTTTTGCGCAATGATGCCCATAGCTTCCTGATTTTTCATAACCATACCGCCGAAGTTGTTATGATCATAAACCACAGGTGTATCGAACCAGCTTTCAATATTCATAAAGAGATGAACGCCGGTAGTTTTATCGTCCTGAATATTGATATCTGCAGGCAGGGTCACTTCAAACCAGTTTTGAACGAATTCCACAACCTTGTCTTCAGCATCATAGACCTGTCCGACACCGAGGTGGAAATTAAAAGGCATGCGTTGTTCCGATGTGTTCATCCAGAACCCGTTCAGTTTCATATAATGATAGCCACCATTATCCCCGCCCATAGGGTAAGGCCAGATCATGTTGCTTTCAGGAAGGTCGGGAAAGGTGCCGGGTTGATTCTTTTCGCCTTTGAGACCAAACGTGAACTTGATCGCCGGGTAATTTCCTGCAGGTAACCGGTCCGATGGTTTCCACATTGCCGTTTCAGGAATATTGGTGTCTATGTAGTGGGCGAAGCCATCCTTATAAAGAGATACTTCAGCCCCGTTTTTTGTAACAAGCGCCACGTCGGAAATGAACCACTGTACTTCCGTGATTTCATACCGGTTCCCCGCGGCGTTGACATACCGCATTTCATTAAAGATTACTGGTTCGCCATCGACTTCGTGGTGAAAAGTAAATTCAATCCGGCCGGTTTGGGGATCGTTGCTGTCATCGCACGATACCAGGAGGAAAGTTGCGATTAGGGCGAAGGCTGAAAGTACTGGTTTACTCATACACGGAAATATAGTTGATGCCGGCGAAATGCGGCAATGACTGTCGCTTTAGCATGGGCTGGAGTTCATTATTTCTGATAACGGATGACGCCTTCTGCTATTGCGGGTTGGATGAAGATATGACGTTTTCCGCCTGGAACTACGGCATCTTTGTAACAGGCGTGAGGTCGAGTTTCCGGAATTCGACGTGCGAGCCTTCTGCCTGAACAGCAATCTGGCCGCGGCGGGCGGTGCAGTTGATACCGTGGTTAACGAGGTCGCCGTTCACCCATACCTTGATTTCGTCGCGCAGGCAGACGATGACCATGGTATTCCATTCCCCAACAGCCTTTTCAGAGCCATTGGTGAGATTCTCGATTCTGCGTTGCTTTCCTTCAACAGTGCCCCATTCGGACTTCGGTCCGCGACGTTTTTCCATATCGGGCACTTCAATGTCTTCGTGGATGCACCAGAAGTCGCCTGCGTTTTCGTGCATCATTTGAACCTCCAGTGACTTCGGAAACATTCGGTACAATACACGTGGCGTGGACGCATGAACCAGAATCCCGCAATTTCCAGGGGTTCCTGCAAACCTGTATTCCACTTCCAGTCGGTAGTTTTCATAGATGGAATCAGTAATGAGATGCCCATTGGGGGTGCCAAGGCTTACCAGCATGTTATCGCGAACCAGAAAGGGGCTCTTCACCGATGGATTATTATCCATGTCGGGGACATCAACATGCCATCCCGACAGGTCTTTTCCATTGAACAGCGACTTTGGCTTCCGGACCGTATCCGTGCTCCGCGTAGCTGCAAGGAAAACCGGGATAATGATCATCGCCAAAAAGACTGGCAGAATTTCGTTTTTTTTCATTTGATGAAAGAGTCAATCCCTAGATATCAGTTTGCCGACTACTCCGGTACCTGATCCTCAAAACTCACGCCCTTCGGGAAGTTGGAAAAGAGCGCCTTGTTGATGAGGATTCTCGGAGGATGAGCCCCCGTGCGGCGAAACTTGTAGGAGGCAAGGCGGTACGAAACGTTCACGGCAGTTCCTTTCCGTTCAATAACCTGATTCTCCATGTTCACGCTGCTTGAGATGAATTCCAGGCCGAAATTTGTCAAACGCTCCGTCAGTAGTTCCGCGAATTCGGGTTCATCCGTAGCAAGAACAAGTGTGTTGGGGTTAGCCGGGTCTCTTTTGATGGAACTTGGGATACGCTGCTCTATAACAACGTAGATATAGTCCTGATATTCCACAATGCTGGCCCAAAGGCCGCGGGCCTCCTTCTCGGGAAGTGCTGGCCTTACCCGCAACGAAATGACTGGTGCCTCATACGTCTGATTGTTCACAGTAAAGGAGAAGGGTCCGATATTTACTGCTCCTGTGTCAAGAAGTGTTTTGGTGAGTTTGAGTGATCCAATAGCGGTTGTCTTTTCCGGGTCGGGTACCGTAACCTCAGAAGCACTGTTCAGAAGAATAATGTTAAGGCTGATGACGTCGCCGACTCTCGGTGACGGGTTGTCCGGTTCAATAATAGCCTGCTGCGCGTATGAAAGCGTGGAGATACACGCCAGTAGAAAAGACAATCCCGTCTTCATAAAAATCTTAGAGCCGTTTTTTCGAATATAGGCAAAATCCTAATAAAACGATGGCATCAAAATAATACCTCGTGTTATTGTCTACCGGTCGATAAACGTGACCGGAAGCCTTTTGTTTTGTCTATCCAAAAAACGCGCCATGAAGATTTTTATAGATATCCTCACCCCCATGATGGTAGTCCTGACGACTCATGTACCCGGTTTGTTCCTTCAGATTCCTCAGGATATTCCGCATCAAAGTGATCCTGTTGATTTCACTGACGCAGGAAGCGTCTGGTTTTATATCGGCATCCCGCTGCTGATGCTGTTGCTGTATATTTTTATCCGCCGGCGGCGACGTGGTCAGAATCCCTGACGAAAATAATACCGACCTCTCAGTACTTACACGACTAGTTCGGTCTCCGCTGTGACCTCCCTCTCGTACTCGACCCGAACCTCAGTCTGCCGCATTCGGAGGCGTGCCCGCCGAAGCGATATATGAGCAATATTAGTAGCAGACACAACCATCCTTTCATTGGTGGATGCTACACCGTTAAGCCTGTGCCTTAGAACATGGCAGCTGGTGAGTGAGTTTGAGCGTAAGGAAAAGGGTACACTTTTCCATCAGAGTTGGCCAGCACACGCGATGCTGATTGCCGGAGCATCTGATATGTCGTACATTGAGGCGATATGAGAAGGCTCTTTCATCATTCCGGTTCATGCATGTCCATCGATCTGAGTTGATGAATCCGGAATCCGATACAATAACGGAAGGCGCAGAACCGTCACTGCGTAAAGGCAACCGCAAAGCCGATGTCGCGGGAAGGATAGCCGATTTACTGAAATCCCTCTCACAGTAAAAGGCACCCAGCGGTTTTGGTATACTGTTTTTTTGAAACTCATTCAATGACTGGAATTGTTAAAGCTGTAATAAATTTCATCCGGGACTTCCTCCGTAAGAAATTACATTATAAATCAGAAGACCTTCCTTATTACATCACGATAGCTGCGGCGGTTATCATGTTCGTGTTGGGACTAGGTGCATTTGTGGGATTGACGGAGCAATTGGTTGAGGACGAACTTACCGGGTTTGACGCCGCCGTTACCGCCGAAGTTGTGGGTTGGCGCGAAGAAGGGCTGACGCAGTTTCTCACCTTCATTACACATGTTGGCGATTCAACAGGCTACTTTGTGGTAATTGCAGTCTTCATTGCGTTGCTCATTGTCCTCCGCAGAAGCTGGAAGTTTATTTTTCAAACCGGTGTTGTGCTGCTGCTGGCAACACTCTCCAATGTAGTTCTGAAACAAATAATTAATCGTGCCCGCCCGGATGCTGATCATCTGGTTGTTGTACATTCGCTGAGCTATCCTAGCGGTCACGCCATGAGTGCAATGGCGTTTTACGGGTTTCTGATCTTTCTTACCGCGCGCTACAAACTGAATTACGTGCTGAAAGTGATCCTGATACTCGTGTTCGCAAGCCTGATTTTCCTTATCGGGCTCAGCCGTGTTTATCTGGGTGTGCACTTTCCATCAGATGTGATTGCCGGCTACATCGGCGGACTGATCTGGGTAACTTTTTGTGCTATTGTTTTCGATGTTATTGTGCTGTACCGAAGACGTCGCGAACGTGCTGGTGAAATTCTCGCAATTCTAAAAGACAACGCTAAATCAAAGGAAAATGACTGACGTGAAATCTTATGCGGCGCAAAACGCCACCGCTCCCCTTGATCTGTTCACCATACAACGAAGAACTCCAAAAGAGTCTGATGTTCGTTTTGAGATCCTTTATTGTGGTGTCTGTCACTCGGATATTCATCAGGTGCGCAACGAATGGGGCGGCTCTATTTATCCCATGGTTCCAGGTCATGAAATCGTAGGCCGCGTGATTGAAGTGGGTCCACGTGTAACAAAGTTCAAGCCCGGCGATCTTGCTGCAGTAGGTTGTCTGGTGGATTCTTGTCGCGAATGTGAAAACTGTCGCCATGGACTTGAACAATACTGTTCAAATGGATCTGTAGGTACTTATAATAGTTACGAACGCGACGGCAAAACGCCTACCTATGGTGGATATTCAAAAGAGATCGTAGTTCACGAGGATTTTGTTTTACACGTGCCTGAAAACCTCCCTCTCGACGGAGTCGCTCCTTTGCTTTGTGCAGGGATTACAACATGGTCGCCGTTGCGTCACTGGAAAGTAAGCAAGGGTCACAAAGTTGGTGTCGCCGGACTAGGCGGGCTGGGGCATATGGCAGTGAAGTTTGCGGCCGCATTCGGTGCCGAGGTAACCATGTTAAGCACCTCGCCTTCAAAAGAGGCGGATGCCCGCAAACTCGGAGCACACCATTTCAAACTTACGACGTCAAAGGAAGACGTAAAAAGTCTCCGCGGATACTTCGATTTTATTATTGATACTGTTTCCGCTCCGCACGATTACAACAATTCACTGAAGATGCTGAAAACCAACGGTACCCTTATTTGCGTCGGCGCACCTCCCAAGCCGGTTGAGATAAGCGTATTCAGCCTCCTGGCAAACCGACACAGTATCGGAGGGTCTATGATCGGCGGAATTCCTGAAACCCAGGAAATGCTCGACTACTGTGGCGAACACAACATCGTATCCGACGTCGAGGTAATTCCCATTTCGTATGTCAACGAAGCCTACGAACGCATGATGAAAGGCGACGTGAGATATCGCTTTGTGATCGATATGGCAACGCTTTGAGTTATTGTGCAAGTCTTTCAACCACGTGAATCCTGACCGGGCCGATCAGACCACTCTTTAGCAGTGGAGCGTCGGCAAACGGTTCACGCTATGCATTCGGAAGCTTCTTCACGTTACTGCTTGTGCGCCGGTATTCCGGGGGCAGTTTCGTGTCGCCGACAAGTCGATTGTTAATTGTGTTAACGACTTCGATCTGAATCGTGTTTGTTCCCCTATGTACCGCTTTGGTGATGTCTATCCGAAAGGGGCGGCTCCACGCCGTACCCAGGAGAACGCCGTGGATGAATACATCCGCAATCTCGCGGACTTCACCACGATCAAGGATCATTCGATGACTGGTGTCCAGGGTTTCGACTGTGAACGTGTTCCGATACGTTACCGCTCCCGAAAAGAATCGTATCCTCTCTTCGGAGGACGCGTTGAGGGGGCTCAGGTTTTCCATTATATGAAAGGGCGGCTGAAAAGGCCCATTGCGCCATCTTCGACCTTTACCCAACTTCCACCCGCGTTCCAGCTGCTGGAGAACATCAACCCGATTTCAAGGCCAGGCCGATCTGCCTCCCGCAACGTGAACGCTATTGCCTGAACCGACTCGTCGCTGAGAAAGGCAGGTCCTGCAGGGATAACGGGTCGACCAATACGCCGAGGTCCGAGATGCCAAATCCGCCCATACTTTTTCTGACCGCTTCCTCCATTTCATAAGTGAGCTGTGTAAAGTCGACGTTCGCATTGGGCCAGGGCCAGAGAGCTTTTGGTCGCGCCGACAGTGGTGGATTCCTGAACCCTTCGTCCAGTGATAACGTTGGAGCCTCCTGCCCAAGCGTCTTAATGGACACAAACAGGAGGAAAATTGCAATTCCTTTTCCGAGACTATTCATTACCCCAAAGTGTTGTTTCGTTGCCCTTTGATTTTCTCCATGCATCGCGCCATTTATGGATGTCTACAGGATTTATCTGATGCATTACCTCGCGTTCGGATTTTGGCTTGATTTCCGGTACACCTGTAGCCTGAGCGAGATACCAATACGCTACACTTCGGAGGTCAAGCGTAAGTACATTGTTGTGTCCGTGTTCTATCGTAAAACGAAACGATTTGTCAAAGTAGATCGGATCGGATATATGGAAACGATACACGTGGGTACGTCCAATCCATCCGGTCTCCCACGACTTGTCTGACGTGTTAACCCTTGGATAGCCGAAGGTGGGATGATGGAATGGTTCCTTTGGGCACCATGATGTGTTGAAGTAGTCTTCAGTACCGGTTCCGCTTAAGGTGGGCGTTTTGTCGCCATCGATGAAAATCATGTCATCGCCTTCGCCATACCATATTGGCGACGGACACTGAATGTAATAGTTCACCCCGACAAACTGTCCTTTGCCCTTAATATCAGCAAACAAATAGTTCGACGAGCCAGACTTGTTTTTGCCTTCTTTGCCGAGGGTTCCCCATTCATTTTCCCCTTCAGCGGTAGTGGTTTCCGTCAGCTCGCGGTTGAACCACGCATGAAAGCGCCCCATATCAGCAGGGAGTTTGTCTACTTCGTAGTAGTCCACGTAATAGTAAAACGCATCGATGGCCCTGTCCGACTGATTTTCAATTTCTATGCGGCCACCGTTTTGAAAGGGCATTACAAAATAGCTGACCAGCGCTTTTGCATCTGCTGGTGCTGCTGCCAGGGGCTGAGCCATGTAAGTGTAGGATTCATTCCAGCCCTGTCCGAAGAATGACCCCAGCGGAGATTCAACCGATGGCGATGTATTGCCATCCCAGAACATGCGGATCACAATATCGTCACGGAGAAGTTCTTTAGGATCGGGCGCTATGGTGATCCAGATGTGATTGACAATTCCAGGTCCCTTTACATCGAACAAGACACGTCGTTCACCCGGGTTGATTTTCTCGAACCGGTCATTGTTACCACCTGTAGTATCATAGCTGCTTACTCGTTTGGAGCGGATACCCTTTTTCATCCGTGAAAGGGCAAACATTTCGTTGTCAGGAAGCTGGGCACTCAGTTCAGTAACGAGAGCCGCGAGCATACAAACCAAAAAAAATCGGATCATGGGCGTTGCGTTTAAAATTAAGTTATGAGAATATGGGGATCGTTGAATCCTGTCCCTACCCGTGTAAGGTATACACCTTAGTAAAGGTAAAAACGCTTTTTCGCTAATGGGCAATTTGCAGGTAAATTAACCTGCTGCGCTTATCGCTGACGAAATTGGAATGGGCTGACCGTTGCGCAGAGAAATTTGAAATACGTGTGGTCTCAATGAAGTAAGTACCATTTGGAAGTAATCACTGGCTGGCTGGCCGCGAGATTCGAACTTTTCAAGGCTGTTTGTTTAAAAATACCGCCTGGCTGTGATTTTACTCAACCTTAGATATACCCTAATTGACTTATTTTGCACCCGGATACATTTGGGTTCCGTTATGAAAATTTCAGTTGTACGTATCGCAGGCTGGATGGGGCTGGTAACCCTTGCCTTATTCCTATTCGATTCGTGTGATTTCCGCGAGACGGGATCATCAAACGACTCGGTAAGTTTTGACGATCAGAATTTCAACGTGTTGAAGGAGCCGCAGTCATTTGCCTTTAAGGATGGCCTGGGCAAGAAGGCGGTCACTGTTTTTGGCGAAACACTGGAACTCGAAAAGCTGGTAGTGCCCTTTTATATGCCTGATTCTCTGATCAGCGGTGATAACTCCAGACCGGATTACATCGTTACCGGCGCACAATTAATTCATGGTGCCTTTTTCTCGGAAGGGGGATCATGTGAAGAGCGAACGCTGCTTTTGTGCACTCGCGGTGACGTGAACGAAGAATATTACGACCTCTTCTTCCTCGCTCGCGATGCCTCTGGAAAAATAGTCGTTTCCGGAAAGGAAGTCTTCGATGGATCGCATGGTGTCAATGCCACAGGACTTGAAGTTGACGAGCTGCCCCTTGTGGTTGAAAGAGACTGCTCAGTGTTGATGATAACTTCCGATGGTGAAGTGAGTTCGCCTGATTTTCACAAAGAGTCATGGGTGGAAATCTTTATGGCAACAGGGAAGGGGTTTCGTTCATTGTTCCGCCTGCAGCTTGAAGAGGTTTCCATTGACGACTATGTAGCATCGGAAGAAGAAACACAGCGTTCAACCTCGAAAACGCAAAAATTTGACATCCTGAAAACTTCCACTAATGGACTGTATGATTTAAAGGTAACTTATTCCGTTGTGCAGGATGGACGTATGATAAGGGAGGGTAGTGAAGTGTATCGTTTTGACGGCACGTACTACGTTGGAGATAGTAAATTCAATTAGTTTGTGGACGTTGAGATGGTTGGTTCCGGCGTTAATTGCCTCTACGAAGTTTTTATGACTGACTGATATAAAAAGAGGGCTCCCAACGGGAGCCCTCTCGCGTTTTTAGTTGGCAAAGTATCTTATCGCTTGCTTTCGTATTGCTTCTTTGCAACACCTTTCGAAATCGCGATAGAAGGGATTCCTTTGGTTGCAACCTGTGCTGTCGCACGTGGAGTACGGTTAGCCTGAAGGTTTGCAATTCCTTTTGAAGTTACAATTGCACCTGCCGTTGTTACGGTTGCAGGCGTGTACAGCACGTTACGGAACTGGTACTTCTGAACTTCCTTTGATAATGTCCAGCTCGGATATGTGCTGGTCTGGCGCTGGGCATTTGCCGTCAGTGAAAATGCCCCAAACAGTACTGCTATTGCGAATATCTTTTTCATAATTCTTGCTTTTGTTTACTATACAAGTTTACGCCACAACGCCCCTACACGTTATTAAGGGGTACTTATAATGCGATTAGAAAATCATTAGAAAATTAGAGGTCCATTAAAAACTGTTTTTTATCATTGTTAAACATTACTCCTGTCGGCTCAAAAAATGAAAATACTGGTTGTAGAAGACGAGGTAAAAGTTTCAGAGGTCCTCAAACGCGGGCTGGAGGAGGCGGGATATGAGGTAGAAACGGCGTTTGACGGGGAAATCGGTCTGCGCCTCGCATCTAATGGAACTTACGACCTGATTATCCTGGATATTAACCTGCCCAGGATCAACGGACTTGAAGCCTGCAAACGTATTCGGGAGACGGATGAGACCACACCTGTATTGATGCTCACAGCGTTAGGCATGAGCGACGACATCGTAACGGGCCTCGAAGCCGGCGCTGATGACTACATGTCGAAGCCGTTCCGCTTCAACGAACTGTATGCACGGGTCAAAGCCCTGACCCGAAGGAAAAAAATCGTCGGAGGGAACGCCCACGCCAATGGGCAGGCCGTTAAGCTCGACTACGTCAAGATTGCCGATCTGGTTATTGATTTTGAGGGTAAAGAGGTAAAGCGCGACGGGAGGCTGATTCAACTCACGGCGCGTGAATACGCCCTGCTCGAGTACCTCGCGCGTAATCAGGGAAAGGTTCGCTCGCGGGGTGAGATAGCCGAAGCGGTATGGGGGCTCGATTTCGAGACCGGCACCAACTTCATCGACGTCTACATCAATTATCTTCGGAATAAGATAGACAAGCCCTTCGGCACAAAGCTGATTCACACAGTAACCGGATTTGGCTATATCCTGAAAACGCCCAACGCGTGAGAATTGGTCAGCGCCTTGCTCTTAGGTTCACACTGGTCAGCGCCCTGCTAACGGGAGCGATACTGATCTTCACTTATACGGTAACACGCCGTTTCGTCCACGCCGATTTCCTTGAACGCCTGGGTCAACAGGCCAGCCTTGAAGTGTTGCACTATGCCACCCCGCACGTCCGCGATGTGATTCCGCCAGGTTCCAATCTGCTCGTGAACCCATCCACGTCTATTTTTTCAGAGGACGGAAAGCTGCTCTACCAGGACGGCGACTTCGAAGTTACCAGAACCTGGGTGCAGTATCTGAAAACACACGAGCTGCTCGACGCTGAGCGGGGAAGTTATTCTACTGCAGGCAGGAAGTTCACGGTAGAGGGCAAAACGTACCTTGTTTTCGTGTCGGATAAAGATTTACCGGGGCAGCACGAACTCGACATTCTTCAAGAAGCAGTAGCCATAGGGTGGATCGTAAGTCTTGTGCTGTCCTATCTTGCCGGTCTCTACTTTGCCAGCGATGCCCTCAAGCCGGTGAAACGTGTGGTTCGCGAAGTAAATCAGGTCACTAAGGATAACCTCGGCCATCGGCTTCACGAAAGTCGCACTACAAGTCCTGATGAAATGGACGAACTTGCCCAGACCTTCAACGCGCTGCTTGACCGCATCGAGAGTGCATTTGTGGCACAGCGACGTTTTCTTCAGCACGCGTCGCATGAGCTCAAAACGCCTATCACTGCAATAATGGGCGAAGCTGAGCTGGCACTGGTAAAGGAACGGAGCGCAGAAGAATACAAGCGCACCCTGAACGTCGTGGTCGACGAGGGTGAACGGCTCATCTCCATAACTCAGGGACTCTTGATGCTTGCGCGATTAGAAGAAGGGTATCTCAATGCGAACATGGAGGCCGTTGCAGTATCGAACCTTCTGCGGGATTCGGTGAATCCTCTGAGGAAATTGTATCCAGGCAGGCAGATAAATCTTCCGGAAGACCGGGAAACGATGATCACAGGGAACAAGCAATTGCTGCAAATTGCATTTAGCAATCTCTTCGACAACGCACTCAAGTATTCCACGGAGGATGTCGATGTGTCTATGGCTATTGTGAATGAAAAGGTTCAGGTAATGATAGCAGACCGGGGAATCGGAATTCCCTCGGGAGATCTTTCTAAAGTAAAGTCAGCCCTGTTTCGCGCGTCCAATACAGCCAACATTCCAGGCGCAGGATTGGGACTGTCACTGGCGCAGCGTATTATAGATGTGCACGGCGCATCGTTTGATATCCAAAGCGAGGTGGGTAAGGGGACCACGTGCATGGTGGTATTTAACAGTCGCCAGTCGAAGTGATCACGTGAGTCGGCCGCTGTTAGCGGACGTTTTCACTCACCCGAGGTATCGCATTTCTGATATCCTCGAGTGAGACCTCTGTCAACTTAACATTTATCTTAGTGGAGTCTGATTTTGTTTCAGTGACCTTGAAAAAGTGTTTGTCGTCCATTTTGTTGTATGCTATAACGCTGACGGAAATATTCAACGGTATATAAAAGATGTATTCATTAGACGCCTCACGAATGCTATCTGGAAAAAAGACGGAATTCAAACTATCGACAACTATAAACACTGAACGGGAGTTTCGTCGGCGGTACGAGGTAGTTCGTGGCGTTTTTCTTTACAAGAGAAAAAGGTAACGATCAAGGTCAAGGAGATCAGATATTTCATCTGCGTGGTTTTCTCTAGAATGCTCTTCCTTATGTCAAGTCACAACCCCTATATATTCTGGCTCCCAGACCTGACTTCAGCTCGAAATCCATAAGACGAAACCGTTTCCATGTCCATCCTTAAATTAAAGCCAGAACGGAGGATCAACGGAGGATGAAATTAGGATCCCTATTGGCAAACTTAGACCTGGTTATGTCAAAAGCAGAAATAAAAATTCTGGCACCTCGAACGCTTACCGCGCAGCAATGCAACAATCAGCAATCAGAAATATGGAACGAGAAATCGAAACAATGGCCGCTGGTATATGATTTTTACATTATCCGTAAAAGGCAACATTATGGCAACAATAAACATCACCGAGTCGGAGCAAATGCTTTTTAAAGACCTTAAGGATGGCAATACGGTACAATTCAGGGTTGCGGTTTCACCTGGAGAAGAATCTCAGTACGGGAAAGGGCAAACCGTCACAATAGTATGTGGCGACGACGAGTCCACCGGCAAGATAGTATCCGATCCGCTGGTTGTTTCACCATCCCGCGAAGGTGGAAAGGAAACGATCGCACTTGTGGTGGAAAAGGCCTAGCTTCAGCGAAGTGGTAAAGCTTCTTACTCCTGAGGCTTGAAAACGCGGATATAATCGACGATCATTCTTTGCGGGAACACGGTCGACGCGTCAGGGCTCCCCGGCCAGTCGCCGCCCACAGCCACGTTAAAAATAAAAAAGAACTTTTCGTGGAATTCACTCAGCCCCCCGGGGGTGATATCAATAGTGTTGAACAGCACGTCATCCACGTACCACTTGATGTTCTCTGAATCCCAGGTGATGGTGAAAACGTGAAACTTGTCATTGAAGATGCCATCGGGAAGCGTGTATGCCGGCTTGTCGCACGTACATGCGTGCGCGCCCTCGTGATCCCAGTGTAGCGTTCCATACACTTTATTCTCGTTACCCGTTCCACCAATCTTTTCCATAATGTCTATTTCTCCGCATGCTGGCCACGGAACTTCAGGATGGTTAGCGCCCAGCATCCACAGCGCCGGCCATACACCCTGACCTTTAGGCAACAGGGCGCGAATATCCACCCTTCCGTACTGAAATTCCTGTTTGCCTCGCGTTACCATGCGCGATGACGTGTATTCGCGTCCGGAGAAGTTTTCCTTTTTCGCCGTTATAATCAGATAGCCATCTTTTACAGAAGTGTTCTCGGCGCGATAGAACTGCAGTTCATTGTTGCCCCATCCGTTCGAACCTGTTCCAAGTTCAAATGTCCAGTTTGAAGTATTAACAGATTCTCCATCGAACTCGTCCTGCCATTCAAGCGTATAACCATCATAACTATCAGGTGTGGTGTACCCTTCATCACTTATTGGGGGTTCCGGAATCACTACCTCAACCTGTGTTGTTTTTGAGATGAATTCATTTGATGTGGCATGCGCTTTCACCTCAATAGTATAGGTTCCGGATTTTGTGTAAGTGTAAGAGGCGGTTCCGTTGATGGAAGTAGTCGTACTTCCCGGTTCGCCGAAGTCAACGGTGAAAAATTTTGCATTTACAGCTGTTGCAGATACGTTAACTTTTCCTGCTTCAGTAGCGCTCACTTCTGTCTGAATCTGAAGGTTTTCCGGTAGTGATGTCCCTTCCTCTTTATCGTCGTCGCCGTTGCACGCTGTGATAAATAGTGCGAGAATCATGAGATGAAGGACAATGTGCTTCTGCATGAGGTGAATACTTGTAATGTGTGCTATTCAGAATCGTAAGCCGGTAACGCTGACGATTTATCAGCAGTATACGTCACCTGCATCAAGTATGCAAGGACACACAAACACACGTTTCATAAAGTATTATCTATTGCGAATCGGCTTCTGTCAAAACCGTTTTTGGCTCTGGAGCAGGGATTCTTGTTCGGGGAAGCGTGAAATAGAAGACAGAGCCCTTGCCCTCTTCGCTGTGCACGCCGATTTTACCGCCATTCTTTTCTATGAAATCCTTGCACAGGATTAGTCCCAGGCCGGTACCTTTTTCGTTCGCTGTACCATTGGTTGTGTACTTCGTGTCCAGGCGGAAGAGTTTCTTTATCGTCTCGGGCCCCATTCCTATACCCGTGTCAGCAACGGCTACCATTACTTCCTTCGGATCCACCTTTGCGGACAGGGTGATCGTGCCTGACGTGGGCGTGAACTTGATCGCATTTGAGACCAGGTTCCGGATCACCGTGTTCACCGAATGACGATGCGCGTGGATGGGGATGGATTCGTTGTTCTTATAAACAATTGTCACACCTTTATTCCCCGCCTGAGTTTGCAGCAGATCACGGTTTTGTTGCAGTAGTTCATGCAGATCAAACGGCTCCGGTTTGAATTCGATATTTCCCGTTTGTGAGCGCGACCACTCCAGCAGGTTTTCCAGAAGTGCGAACAGGTTCTTGAGGTTTTTGTCTATTTCGCGCGCCAGCATCTGAATCTCTTCTTTGGAGAGATGCTCGGTATGTTCGATAAGCATTCGTGCGAATGAAGTGAACGAATTCAGCGGTCCTTTGAGGTCGTGACTTATGATAGAAAAGAACTTATCCTTGGTTGCATTGAGTTCCTGCAGCTGCACATTCTGCTGTGCAACGCGTGCGTGAGCTGCAGCAAGCGAGATCGTTGCTCTGCGTTTCGTGAGGTAGAGGAACAGGATCAGCGATACGATGATGATACCGAAGCCAATGATGGTGAAAAGAAAGTTCTGCAGTTTCTTCTGCATGATAAGCTTCTGGTCACGCTGTTCTTGTTCAATTTCGAGATGGCGGATCTCAAGTTCTTTTTTGTCAAGTTCGTACCTGTTTTCAGCTTCCACCAATTCGGTTTGCGCTTTTTCGCGGCGTGTAAACTCCACAAGTTCCATGTACGCCTGCGTATGTTCAAGCGCTTTTTCGAACTGACGAGTCTCTTTGTAGCAGTAGCTCAGAAACTCGTTGGCTTTTGCGCGAAGGTCTCCCGACTGAGCGGAGTTTGCAGCTTCGAGCCCAAGTACGAGATTGGCTATTGCCCTTTCGAAATTCTGTTGATTGAAGTACAGGATCCCGGCGTTGATATAGGAATGCGCGAGTCCCTCGACATCGTTGAGTTCAGTGCGAATTTTCAATGCAGCCACGAAGTTTTTCAGCGCCTGCTGGTCATTCTTCATCAGGCGGTATAGTTCACCAATGTCATTAAGTGACCGTGCCTCCTGCATGCGGGCTTTATTCTTTCGCCATATCGCAAGAGCTTCCTTATGGCTTTGCAAGGCCTCTTCGTATTCTGACTTATGCGTGTGGACATGCGCTTTGTTGAAGAGGGCTTCAGCCTTTGCCAGGGGTAATGCGAGGCTGTCATTCTTTTCAAGAACCAGAGCATAATTCTCCAGCGCTTCATCGTATCTGCCACTGGCTGCATTGAGGCTTCCAAGTTTGTTGGACAAAAAAATCAGGACGGAAGGATCGTTGACTTCTTCATTAAGCAGCATAGCTTTTCCCAGAAGGTCGATGCTCTTGTGAAAGTCACCGACGACTTCAAATACGCGCGCCATGGCGATGTAGGTAATAATCTGATCGGCCTTCAGTTTATGGCGATCTTCAATCTTGAGGCATTCGATGAAGGCGTCGAGTGCGCCCGAATAATTGTACGCCTGAGTGAGTTCAAAAAGGCCAATTTCCTTTTTGAGCTTGCTTTGTTCTTCGAAATCCCCGGTCTGATAAGCTTCGCGCAGACGTTCTTTTGCAACTGCAAATGCGCTGTCGCCTCCCGTTGTCCGGAAGAGCTGTTGATTATACCATTCAAGTTTTTCGCGGATGGGCTGCTGGGCCATGGCTGTAGACAACCATACAAGAAGAAACGGGATAAGATAGAAATGCCGAAAACCCAATCTGTCGAATTTGATTCAAAAATCGGCATTAATAAGAGGAATTAATGATTGAAGTTGCGTTGAATATTACATCCGGGATCACCCCAAAAAAGAAGAGCTGCGTTGCGGGCAGCTCTATGAATCATGTAGATAGTCTTATGGAAACGGCGTTACCGGAGGTTTGAAGTAGGCGGTCACCTCGTCGAAGTACGCGTGATCATTCGTACCCGGCCAGTGACTTGCATCGAATCCCGGAGAGTCTTTCACATATTCTTTGTCCCGGTCAAGGATGAAGATTTCCTTTTCTTCATCAACTTCGAGATGTTCGAATGGTATGGCGAAAAGTTTTTTTCCAACGCCCAGCACGCCCCCAGACTGGACGACGGCGTACTCGACCTTGCCATTTTCGAGGTTGATCATCAGTTCGTCGATTTTTCCGAGTGATTCACCTTTGCGATTTTCGACGCTATCACCAATAATCGATGTGGCAGTCAGCCGTTCAACGGGCTTATTCGCGTCTGCACCTTCGTGGTTGATACCTGTGCGATTATCGAGATCATAGTTCTTTTCCTGGTCTGTCATAACTCATTCCTTTTAGTGAATAGAAACAGGAGACTGATCAACAGAACAGTCTCCTGATGTATTGTGAGACCTCATACGTCCCTAAAAATTAAACAGAATGTACCGGCCTGGCCGGCGATTTGTTCGATGTCTCACGGATTATCTTAATAAAAATGAGGTGCCAGTAGGCGTTTTGAAACAGAAGCGTTAATGGCGAGGGTCATCTGGCACTTCATTTAAATCCTACGCTACATGCAATTGAAAGAGTTTTACGTTGTTGGACTTGGGGCATCGGCAGGTGGTCACCAATCGTTGAAAGAGTTCTTCCTGAATTTGCCTGAACAGCCAGGCGCAGCATTCGTTGTCGTGACACACCTCCACCGCAACCATTTCAGTATCCTTGATCAGATGATTTCAAAGTTCACGGGCATGCGCGTTGTGCGGATTGCCGGCGGCGAGCAGATCCTTCCCAATCATGTGTACGTGATGCCGGAAAAGGTAAAGGTCGAAATCCGGAGCAACAGGTTCATTCTGCGAAGTCGTCTATCAGAGGAAGTTGTCAATAAAACGATTGACACATTCTTTCACAGTCTTGGGAAGGAAATGGGCAGGAGAGCGGTAGGAATCGTGTTTTCCGGGATGGGTAGCGATGGATATGAAGGGGTACAGACTATTCACAAACACGGGGGAATTGTCCTGGTGCAGGATCCCCATTCAGCAGAATTCAAAGGGATGCCCGAAACCATCATAAATCGCAATAGTCCTGACGCTGTATTGCCTCCGTCAGAGCTCGCCCCCGGACTTATGTCGATAATTCTGGAAAGCAAATCAGCTTTGGAATAGTGACTCAGGTGGATTCCTTTTCAGTGATGTTCCGGCGTCGGAATGATCGCGCATTCCATAAAGCTTCCTTGCGGATCGCGTGATGAATACTCGCGTTGATCTCGTACCCTATAAGCAGTACAATCGTTACGAGCTGTACCCACACCATAATCGCAATCAGTACCCCGATTGAACCATAAACCTTGTTGTACGTACCGAAATTTGTGACGTAGTACGAAAAGCCGTATGAAACGGCGATGATCATAAGCGTTGCCATGAATGACCCGACAGAGAAGAATCGCCAGTTATAATGGATTGCCGGACCAAAATAGTAGAGTGTGGATATTGCGAGAAAGAAAACGATAAAGATGACGACAAAACGGATTGCGAAAAGAAGAAAAACCGTATAGCTGTTAAGGTTGATGAATTCCAGCGAACTGAGATGCGTCAATGCGTAATCGAGTACGAGCTGCCCGACTACCAGCAGGATAATAGCGAGGAAAACGACGAAGGCAAGGTTGAATGTGAGGGCTGTTGCAATCAGTCGCGTCTTGAGGGCACTTCGGTTTTCAATCGTTCGGTAGCAGGCGTTGAACGCGCGCATAAGGGCCATCGTACCGTTGGTTGACAGATATACCGAGAATACAAACCCCAGCGATAGCAGTCCGCCGCGCTGGTTGTTAACAATATCCAGTACTGTCGACGACACCACTTCAAACATGGAAGGTGGCATTTGCTGACCTAGAAATTCCACAATTGACTCGTTGGTCACCTCGGGAAAAAACTTTGATACATAGGGTATCAACGTAAATAGAAAGATTATTGCCGGAAAGATGGCGAGCAGGAAGTTATAAGCAACACCGTTTGCCCGGTCGAGGATTTCATCGTCGGTCAGGTTCTTCAGGAAAAGCCGCAGGATTTTGTAGAGCGAAATGTTCTCATACTTCCGGAACCGTACCTTCTTCAGCCAATTGATAAATATCCGGCCCGGGTTCCAGCGAAAGAGTAGTCGTTTATGCTTATACTTCATTAAAATACGGTTCAAGCACAGCCTGCATTTCCCGCGGAGGACGACATGGCCGATTACTTTTTTTGTCCACAAAGGCAAGCAGGGTTTCGCCTTCGTTGATTAACTTATTTTCTTCGTTGAAAACCTGGTATTCAAACCTGATGCGTACTCCTGGCTTTTCCTTAATGGTAGTTACAATCCTCAGCAATTCATCGTATCGCCCGGGGGCAATATAACGCGACCTGTTTTCAAGGACGGGCATGATCACGCCCATCTCTTCGATTTCCTTATATGTAATCCCAAGCTGACGCAGGCTTTCTACGCGGGCAACTTCGTAGTACATAGCATAATAGCCATAGTACACGTAGCCCATCTGATCGGTTTCTGCATAGCGTACCCGGACCGTTGTGCTGGACTGATACATTATTTCTTTTTCAGTTTCGCCGCTTTCTGTTGTTCAATAGTCAGGGCACGCTGATAACGCGCGGCGTTCCGCATGTGTTCCCTGTAGTCGTGGGTGAAGTTATGTCGGCCGGAGAAATCTTCTTTGGCGCACATGTAGATGTAGTTGGTTTCCGGATGATTCAATACCGCATCAATCGAATTGATCGTGGGCATATTGATCGGTCCCGGAGGAAGCCCCGGATACTTGTAGGTGTTGTACGGTGAATCGATTTCCTTATGCTCATTCAGCACCCGCTTCAGGGAGAAATCGCCTACAGCAAACACAAGTGTCGGATCTGCCTGAAGAGGCATACCCGTTTTCAGGCGGTTCATGTACAAGCTTGCAATAAGTGGTGCTTCGTCTGCACGAACGCTTTCTGCCTGGACAATAGAAGCCAAAACCGAAACTTCAAACGGTGTCAAGCCGTGCTGACGGGCTTTTTGCTTGCGTTCTTCGGTCCAGAATTTTTTGTATTCCTCATACATCCGCTCGACGAGCTGGTTTGCAGAGACATTGTGATAAACCTCATACGTGTTGGGGATAAACATGCTGATGATGTTATCCTTGTTAAATCCATGTGGATTGCTGTTCGCAAAATTGATTAGCGCAGCCTGAAATTCGGCTTCACTCATGGCGAGATTGCGCGTGATCTTTTCTGAGAGCTCGGAAATGAGCCGCACGTTGTTGAAGGTGATTTTCACCGCGTTGTGGCCGCTCAGCCGAAGCGTGCGTATTGCCTCCAGGTTAGTCATGTTCCGGCGGAGCATAAACTTTCCGGGTTTTACATTTTTATCGTATTTCATCAGGCGGGCCAGAAAGCTGAACGAAATCAGGTCGTGGACATAGCCGCCTTCGTGAAGTTCGCGTTGTACGTCTTTGAACGTTGCCTCTTTCGGGATGACGATAGCCCGGTCATTCTTTTCGACAAGGATGTTGGGGGTATATACAATCTGATAACCGTAAAAGGCAAAGGAGATTCCCAAAATTGCGAACAGGAGGAAAAAAACGAGTCGTTTGCTGAATTTCATAGAACTAAGGGGCTCAAAATTAAGAAAATCATTTCAGAGTTATTGCCAACAAAGGGCCGAAACCCGTTCCTTTGGGATGTGGTACAGCATTATTAGCTAATTTTCGAATGGAAGCAGAACTAATCTCAATTCACCCGAAAAATCCGGAGGACCGGAAAATCAGGCACGTAGTAGACGTTCTTCGCAACGGCGGTGTGATCATTTATCCGACCGACACCATTTACGGAATAGGATGCGATCTGCTGAACCGCAAAGCGCTGGAGCGTCTTTGCAGAATCATGGATATCAAGCCGCAGAAGCTGAATCTCTCGTTCATCTGCAACGATCTCAGTCATATCTCCGAGTATGTCCGTGGTCTGGATACTTCCGTATTCAAGCTGCTTAAAAAAACGCTACCCGGTCCTTATACCTTCATCTTGAATTCGAGCAGCAAGGTTCCCAAGATACTCGAGACGAATAAGAAGACGGTAGGTATTCGTATTCCTGACCACGCCATTCCGCGGGCGCTCGTAGCGGAACTCGGTAACCCGCTGATCACATCGTCAATTAAAGACGACGACAAGATTAAGGCCTACACGACGGACCCCGAGGAAATCTACGAGGATTTCAAGCATCAGGTGGATCTGGTCATTGACGGAGGTGCGGGAAACAATGTACCATCGACTGTCGTTGATTGCACTGGCCCGGAGTTGGTTGTGGTTCGGGAAGCTGCCGGCGATATCTATTCTTTTCTGTAGGATCATGTTTCATCCGAGGTAGCCGGGCCAGTGATCTGTCTGGTTCTGACCACGTTTCGATTTGAAATACGGCGGGCAGCTATGTAGGCGCCAGGCAAGACTTCTTTTCCAGGCGGCATTAAATATTTGAATTATGGCCCGGTATATGAAGATCTTCCTATTTTGGAGCCGAACAGAAATCAAGTGACCAAAGCCGTAATTGATCTTCACTACTTACCCTGCATTGCATACTTCGCTGTGTTGCAACGTTACGGGACGGTGCTGTTGGAAAAGCACGAATATTATGAGAAACAGACGTTTCGCAATCGTTGTTACGTAAATACGGCACACGGGCCGTCTGCCTTAATAATCCCGTTGACCGGGAAGCGGGGGAAAGTTCCTGTAGGTGAGGTCCGCCCTGATTACTCCCAGAAGTGGGTGAACAATCACTGGCGTACGATCCGCTCGGGCTATGGCAAGGCTCCCTTCTTCGAATATTATGCCGACGACCTGCACGACATTCTGTACCTAAAGTATGACTTGCTTTACGACCTGAACCGCGCATTACTGACAATGTGTCTTCGATGGCTGCGTATCGATATCGCGGTAGAAGATACGCTGTCATACGAAAAACAATATTATGACGAGGTGAACGACTTAAGGTCATACATCACCTACGGAAATAAGGATTTTTTGAGTCAGGTATATAAACCTATTCCCTATCAGCAGGTTTTTGGCAACACGTTTGCAGATAACCTTAGCGTGATTGATCTCGTGTTCTGTTGCGGGCCGGAAGCAAGCCGTATTTTGAGGGAGAGTAGTGAGCGGTAAGCGGTAGTGAACATTTCCAATAATAACAGTGTTTCTTACCTGGTATTAAATCTTAGGGATTCGGTAGCATAGAACAGACAAAATACTTTACATTTACATTTATCATTTCACTTTTTATAATATATGGAGGCTAAATTTTCCAACCGGGTAAAAGAAGTTATCTCACTGAGCCGGGAAGAAGCATTGAGGCTGGGGCACGATTACATCGGCACCGAACATCTTATTCTCGGCATGATCCGGGAGGGAGAAGGCGTAGCCGTCGGAGTGTTGAAGAAGCTCGGTGTTCCTCTCGATGAGCTCCGTAGTGAAATCGAAAAGATTTCAAAAGGTACGGCAACTCATCAGATTAAGAACCTTGCTAATATACCCCTGACCAAAGCGTCAGAAAAAGTTTTGAAGATCACATATCTTGAGGCAAAGATTTTCAAAGCCCAACTGATAGGTACAGAGCATTTGCTGCTGTCTATTCTTCGCGATCAGGATAACCTCGGTACCCAAATCCTCAATAAGTTCGACGTTAATTACGAAACTGTTAAGGAGATGCTGGAATATCAAAACGAAGGGCCTATGGCATCTTCGGATACCGATGATCCGGATGACGATTCATCAAAAATCTTTGGCGCCGGAGCAGGCTCCGCCGGCAAAGAAAAGAAGGGCACAGAAAAGTCACGGACACCGGTACTTGATAATTTCGGACGTGACCTGACGCGTCTCGCTGAAGATAACAAACTCGACCCTATCGTAGGACGTGAGAAAGAAATCGAACGCGTCGCTCAGATCCTTTCCAGGAGAAAGAAAAACAACCCGATCCTTATCGGTGAACCTGGTGTGGGTAAAACAGCGATTGCTGAAGGTCTCGCGCTGCGCATCATACAAAAGAAAGTATCGCGCGTCCTCTTCGGAAAACGCGTCGTTACGCTTGACCTTGCTTCACTGGTAGCCGGTACAAAATACCGTGGCCAGTTCGAAGAAAGAATGAAAGCGGTAATGAATGAACTTGAGAAATCACCCGACGTGATTCTGTTCATCGATGAGCTTCACACTATAGTAGGTGCTGGTGGCGCTTCAGGTTCACTCGATGCTTCCAACATGTTCAAGCCGGCTCTTGCGCGCGGTGAGATCCAATGCATTGGAGCAACGACACTTGATGAATATCGTCAGTACATCGAAAAAGATGGTGCGCTCGCACGGAGGTTCCAGATGGTAATGGTCGATTCAACCACTCCGGAAGAAACGATCCAGATCCTCGAAAACATCAAAGAAAAATACGAAGATCACCACCATGTGATCTATACCAAAGAGGCTATTGAAGCCTGCGTAAAACTGTCAGATCGTTATATCAGCGACCGGTACCTGCCGGATAAAGCGATTGACGTTCTCGATGAAGCAGGTGCACGCGTACACATCAATAACATTCACGTTCCCGAAGACATCGTCAAGCTGGAAGAAGCTATCGAAGATGTTAAGAAGGAAAAGAATCGCGTGGTTAAGAGCCAGAAGTACGAAGAAGCTGCACAGCTACGCGACCGCGAGAAGAAGCTCATCGAGCAACTTGAAATCGCAAAAGCGAAGTGGGAAGAAAAAACGCGTACTGAAAAGTATACCGTTAACGAAGATAACGTCGCCGACGTAATCGCGATGATGACCGGCATTCCGACGAAGCGTATCGCTCAGAAGGAAAGCAATAAGCTCCTTAACATGGGTGAAGAACTCAGCGGTAAGGTGATCGGTCAGGATGAAGCAATCAAGAAACTGGTGAAAGCAATCCAGCGGACCCGTGTTGGTCTGAAGGATCCTAAGAAACCTATTGGTTCATTCATATTCCTCGGTCCGACAGGCGTTGGTAAAACCGAACTTGCAAAAGTGCTCGCTACCTACCTCTTCGACAAGGAAGATGCACTGGTACGCATCGACATGAGTGAGTACATGGAGAAATTCTCTGTGTCACGCCTCGTGGGAGCACCTCCGGGATACGTCGGATATGAAGAAGGTGGTCAGCTTACAGAAAAGGTAAGACGCAAGCCGTACTCTGTCGTGCTGCTGGACGAAATCGAAAAGGCTCACCCGGATGTGTTCAACATCCTGCTGCAGGTACTTGACGATGGAATCCTCACAGATGGATTGGGTCGCCGTGTTGACTTCCGGAATACGATCATTATCATGACGTCAAATATCGGGGTTCGCGATCTTAAAGATTTCGGAACCGGTATTGGTTTCGCGACTGCTTCGAAGCGCGAGAGCGAAGAAGAGCATATGAAAGCTACGATCCAGAATGCGCTGAAGCGTGCTTTCAGTCCTGAGTTCCTGAATCGTCTGGACGATGTGATTGTGTTCAATTCACTTCAACGCGAACACATCCACAAGATCATCGACATTACGCTTAAGAAATTGTTCGACCGGATTATCCAACTTGGCTACAACGTCGAACTGAGTGACAAGGCGAAAGACTTCCTCGCTGAGAAAGGTTATGATCAGCAGTTCGGAGCTCGTCCGTTGAACCGTGCCATCCAGAAATACCTGGAGGATCCGGTAGCGGAAGAAATTCTGAAAGGCGAAGTTGAAGAAGGCGGTACGATCATGGCCGACTACGACGGCAAGGGTGATGTACTGACGATCAAGTCGAAGAAATCGAAGTCGTCATCTTCCAAGGAGAAGAAAAGCGAATAAGAATTAGTTAGTAAAGTTTAATAGGGCTGCTCTGAAACCGGGGCAGCCTTTTTTATTGCTACTTGTGGTGCGATAGGAATTGCGCTAGTAGCTACCGAAGAATTTGCGTGTGAACCATTCCAGGCTGATAAATGCAAGCGCCAGCCAGAAAACCCACTTCAGATTAACGAGGCTGTCGTATGTTTCTTCCGAATGGATAATCCGTTTCGCCGTTGCAGCAGAAAGGTCTGCCTGAAGCTGAGGTACTTGCTGCAGTGTGTAAAACTTCCCTCCGGTGTTGGCTGAGAGTTTGCGCAGCATGTCAAAGTCGGCGGTAAGATTCTGAAGTTCCACTTGTCGCGCGACCACTCCAAATTCGCCGCGCACTTCTTCCATGCGGTTGTTGATCAAGGTTCTCGATCGATATTTGTAAACTCCTTCCTCAAGACCACCGATGGCATAGCGAATGTTGCCAGGACTGGTAGTGTATGTGTATGATCTGGAGAAATTGTTTTCGCCGGTGATTTCGATGTCGATCTTGTTTCCATAAACGGGTTCATAGATGTCGTTGTACACCTGACTTTCGAATACCACGGGTTCGGCATCCGAGAAATCCTGACGTACAGGGTAGCTTTTGAAGCGCTGTTTGTCGTCGGTGGTGCTTAGGTATTGTATCAGCTTTCCGAACAGTTCATCAAATCCCTGTGTTTTTTCTGTACGATCGAACTCATTCAACCGCCATCTCCAGAGACCTTCACCAAGCATCATCGCAATTTTGCGATCGGCCTGACTCTCAACAGCAAGTAAAGGTCGGTCTGTAGACACGCTCCCAACTTTTTGAAACAGTAAAGGTGTGGCCGATTCAGGTACACGGATTTTCCCAAAGTGCACCGACACAGGCGGGAAGTCCTGGAACATGGTTGTTGCTTCCGGCGACAGAGAGAAGTTGCTGAACGATGCATTCACAACCGGAGTTACCTGATCGAATTCGCGTGGGATGGCGTCAAACGTCAGCGGTAGGTTATGCCGCGCGAGGGTCCGTAGATCTGTCTGTTGACCTAGAATAAAAAGCAAAGATGCTTTGGTCTTGAGAAACTCCTGAAACACAGGGGCCGTCTGCCCTCTGACATCCGGCGACTGATGAAATATTACAAGATCAATTTTATCAGGTGAAGTGGCTTTCAAACCGTCTTCCTTCAGTCCGGGAATGTGAAGCAGGAATTCGTAATTGGAATTCTGTTCAATTACCTCCCGAAGGGGTTTAATGTCGGGGTGAGGTGCCGCTGCGACGAGAAGTATTTTCTTTCTTCCTTCCACAACTTCCACGAATACGGAAGCGCGGTTATTCCGGTAATTGCTCTCACCTTCTTTTTCTGCTACGGCAATGTCGAGTTTCTGGATGCCCTGTTCATCGGCCGATACCAGGAAATCGAAAACCATCAGCTGGTCATCTTGATTCCTTTTGGTTTGCTTTTCTATGGCCTTTCCTTTTCCCGAGAGTGTCACCTCAACTGGCTCGTTGGGCAGATTTTTTACCTGAACCTCTACCCGGACAGGGAACCGGTTGCCTTGATACGCGATTCGGTTAGCGGCGACATTCCGGATTGCCAGGTCCATGCGTTGGGTGGTGTCGCCAAGGCCGATGCTGAAAATCGGGAAGTTGTAACTTCCGTAAAGGGGCGACAAACCGGAAGTATATATCCCGTCCGTTGGGAAGATTACACCATTGATGCTTCGGCCCTCGTTCTGTTGCATGATGTTTCTGAGCGCCGAGTGGAGATCGGATGATTCGCCGGAATACTTCACCCCGCCGTCGACGTCATCGCCATCAAGGTTAATCATACGGATGTCGAAGCCCTGGTCGTTCAGCGTTTTCTTTGTTTGCGCAAGCTGATCTTTTAATCTCGAGAGCTGAACAGAATCAGTGGTTTGGGCTACTGAAGAGGTGTGATCCATCAGGACGATGAAGAGCGGCTTCTCAAAGTAATTGGTGATTTGCCGGACTACCGGACCGAGCAGAAGAAATAACAGCAGAAACGTGATCAGGAACCTTGTGGCAAACAAGACGTAGTTCCAGTTTTTTGGCCACGGACTTTTAGTGTTGTAAAGGAGGTACGCTATGCCGCCCGCAAGAAGGGCGCAAAGAATCACGAACAGAGGAGAAGTATCTAGAATGAGTCGCTGATGATCCATGCGCGTTCGGGTTGATTCACGTTTTGCATAAGGTACTTGTCGCAGCTGAGGGTGACAAAGGTTTTTATATCAATAACCGTATTTGTCCTTCCAGAGGGCACGCAAATACCTCCGGAGTTCTTCCTCCCGAGCATTTTTTCCAGGCTCGTAGAACTTGGTCCCTTTTATCTTATCAGGCAGGAACTCCTGACTGGCAAAATTATTTTCAAAGTCGTGTGAATATTTATATCCCTTGCCGTAATCGAGTTGCTTCATCAGTTTGGTCGGGGCGTTCCGGATGTTGAGGGGAACCGGAAGATCGCCAGTCTGATGTACCGTCCGGATGGCGTTTTCAATAGCCATATAGGAAGCGTTGCTTTTTGGAGAGCTTGCGAGGTACACGGCACATTGTGAAAGTATAATACGCGCCTCCGGATACCCGATGACAGTTACCGCCTGAAACGCGTTCGTAGCCATGATGAGCGCGGTGGGGTTAGCATTGCCAATGTC
The DNA here is from genome assembly GCA_023417065.1 of Bacteroidota bacterium. Taxonomy (GTDB): domain Bacteria; phylum Bacteroidota; class Bacteroidia; order Cytophagales; family Cyclobacteriaceae; genus Ohtaekwangia. The sequence goes on along the minus strand of JAEZGH010000013.1, from coordinate 53,715 downwards.
TTCCGACGCGAGGATAACCATTCGGCGCGCGATGAACTTCACATCCTCGCCGCCTTCAATCATTCGCGCGAGGTAGTACACCGCCGCGTTCGGGTCGCTTCCGCGAATACTTTTTATGAATGCAGAAATAATATCGTAGTGTTGTTCTCCGCTCTTGTCGTAGATGGCGATATGCTTCTGTGCCAGGTTGATCACGAGGTCATTTGTGATTTCCAGATCACCCGAAGTTGCATTGGCGATGAGTTCAATAAGGTTGAGGAGTTTTCGTCCGTCGCCGCCTGAAATATTCAGCAGTGCCTGATGTTCTTTCAGCTTTATTTGCCGGTCTGGAAAACCGAACTGAAGTGCCTGATCAACCAGAATCAGCAACTTTTCCTCCGTCAGGGGTTTGAGTGTATATACCTGACAGCGCGAGAGCAGGGCCGAGTTGACTTCGAAGGAAGGGTTTTCCGTAGTAGCCCCAATGAGTGTAATGGTGCCTTTTTCAACGGCGCCTAAGAGGGCATCCTGCTGGGATTTATTGAAGCGGTGAATTTCATCGATAAACAGGATGGAACGCGGAGCATGCCGTGCTTTTTCGATTACGTCGCGAACGTCTTTCACACCTGCGCTTACGGCACTAAGCGTATAAAATGGTTTCCGTGCCTCGTTGGCGATAATGTTGGCAATGGTAGTTTTTCCCACTCCGGGAGGTCCCCATAAGATCATTGAGGGTACGGCACCTTGGCGAAGGGCTTTGCGAATAACGCCATTTTCGCCCGTCAGGTGTTCCTGACCAACAAGCTGGTCAAGACTGGAGGGGCGCATTCGTTCAGCTAAAGGAATGTCAGCGGATATTAACACGCGGATCTATAAAAGCATTACTGAGATGATGAGATTGACAAATAAAGCGATGCCAATGAATAAACAAAAAATGAACGTGAAAGTGCCGAACTTAAAGATAGTTTTGAACCATCCTTGTCTGTAAACCCGCTTCATGGCAAGCAACAGGTAGATTCCTATCCATAGAACCAGCGCCACATTGATCCATTTGGTATACGGCACCAGATCAAGGAGCATTATCAGGCTTCCTGCGAGGAAGAAGAAATTGTAATAGTAAATGGAGAAGACGAGATGTTCTGAGTAATAGTAGTCTTTTCGGATATAGAGCATCTTGAGAATCAGTGCGAAAATCGGAAGCAAAAAGAAGAATACCCTGGGGACATTTTCCAGGTAGTTAGAGGCATATTCAGTGTTGAAGTCCTGCCAATGCCCCTCGTAGCGTTGGTGAAGTTCAAGCTCACGTTGACGGATTTTGCGCTTAAAAAAGTTGTCGCGCTTATCTGCAGGCCGCGCGAGTTGGGCGCTGTCGTACTGTTCACGGGTTTTAAGATTGCCCAGCGCCTTATCAAGGTCATGTATCTTGAATTGGGTGGTATCGCTGGTAGAAGAGTTTACTCCTTTCTCCTTTTCATCAGGTATGATACTGACGAGGAGGAAGAACACGAAACTGATAAAGACGTAGAGCCGGGCGGGGTGGTAATGTCGCTCACGCTTCCCGGCGTTGTAGTCGATGGGGAGGCGGCCGGGATGAAGCAGGAGCAACTTACCCGTTTTCAGGAACTTCGATTCAAAGCTGATGAAGGAGGCGATGAAGTTTGAAAAGAGATCGGTAAGCGTCTGGCGGCGCGGGAGGCGCCTCTGGCCACACTGTGAGCAATATGGTCCTGTGAGGGGAGTATCGCAATTCAGGCAGTTTGGTTCCCGGTCATCCGGTGATGCGAGTTGCTCTGCATCGATAAATGCCTCGGCTGGTGGAAACGATTTTTCAATATCCATGCACGCGGGTGCTATCCGATGTATTGATTGATACGGTCAATTAATTTACTGAATTCAACTGGTTTGGCGAAATAGTCGTCAAAGCCTTGATTGAGCAATTCATCCTCATTTTCAGGCAGGGAATACGAGGTGATAGCGATGACGCGGATGTCGCGATATTCCGGGATAGCCTTGATTTTCAAGAGCGTATCTGTGCCATTCATTTTGCCTGCGCCCAGATTGACGTCCATCAGGATAATGTCGAACTGTTCTTCGCTAATTTTCTTCAGGCATGTTTCACCATCGGCTACTTGTGTTACGTCAAACTCAAGGCCCAGCATCTTTCCCATTAGCATCGCATTAACCGGGTCGTCTTCAACATGAAGGATCTTTTTCATAACGAGGGTCTGGCGTATTTGAATCGAAAGATATCAAATTCTGAATGTGAAAAGCTATCCTGCCCGTAATAGCGGATTAAGTACAACTATATTTTTCCGGTGGCAGATCATGGCGGCTTAAGCAGCCTGCTGTATCTTCGAACGAAAAGAAATAAAAGGACATTTGTTTTGCTTTATAACGCACATCCTCTATTTTTGCAATCCCATTCACGACTGCGAGGAACTTTTAACCAGTTCGGGCAGTTGGTAATACGGAAACAACATCTGATAGTTTCAGATTAAGATATATCGCGGGGTGGAGCAGTTGGTAGCTCGTTGGGCTCATAACCCAAAGGTCACAAGTTCGAGTCTTGTCCCCGCTACTAAAATTGGCGATGACGTCGCTAAAAAAATAAAAAGTGAGCTGGACGCAAAGCTTCGAAGACGTCCAACTACAAAGACTTATCAAAAGGCGACCTGGTCGCCTTTTTTTGTTTGAATATCACGTATTAAGAAATGACTTCACCAGCCTTTAAATCCGGCTTTGTTAGCATTGTGGGCAAACCCAACGTGGGCAAATCGACCCTCATGAACCGGCTTGTGGGGGAAAATGTCTCTATTGTTTCCGCCAAGGCCCAGACCACGCGTCACCGGATTATGGGTATCCTCAGTGGAGGTGACTATCAGATCGTGTATTCCGACACGCCCGGAATCCTTGAGCCTAAATACACGCTCCAGGAGGCGATGATGAACTACGTCAAGGTGTCGCTTCAGGATGCAGATCTTATCCTTCTTGTCGTTGGCGTCGACGATCAGTTTGATGCAGAAACATTTGCGCGCTTTCAGCGAATTGAAACACCGGTTCTTCTCGTAATCAACAAAATCGATCTGGCCAAAGGAACGCAGTTAAATGACAAGATCGCTTATTGGAAACAATCACTGGGCAATGTCTCCGATGTTTACACGGTGTCGGCAAAAGAAGGTACGCACGTAGAAGGATTGCTGCCTAAAATTCTTGAACTTATACCGGTACATCCGCCGTATTTCCCCCTCGACGAATTTACAGATCGCAGTGAACGCTTTTTTGCGTCGGAGATTATACGCGAAAAGATATTTCTCAACTATGAACAGGAGATTCCGTACAGCGTTGAGGTAGTCATTGAGGCATTTAAGGAAGAAAAGGATCTGATTAGAATCAGTGCACTTATCTATGTAGAGCGCGATTCACAAAAGGGAATCCTGGTTGGAAAAGGAGGAAGCGCCATCAAGAAAATGGGAACCGAGGCGAGAAAGGATATGGAAGCTTTCTTTGGGAAGAAAATTTTCCTGGAGACGCACGTTAAAGTAGCCGCAAACTGGCGGAAAGAGAAGCACCGGCTGCGTCAGTTCGGCTATCTGGAGTAGTACTAGTAATTAATGAAATTGAATAAGTAAATGGCTAACATAGTTGCAATCGTAGGACGGCCTAACGTGGGTAAATCCACCCTGTTCAATCGACTGATCGAGAAGAGACAGGCAATCATGGATGACATGCCTGGCGTTACGCGCGACCGCCACTATGGCTACGCCGAGTGGTGCGGAAAGTTTTTCACAGTGATCGACACAGGTGGATACGTTACCGGTTCGGAAGATAAGTTTGAATCAGAAATCCGGAAGCAGGTGAAGCTTGCCATCGACGAGGCATCAGCTGTGATATTCATGGTTGATATTCGCGATGGACTTACTGGCTTCGACAAGGAATTTGCAAACGTGCTCCGCATTTCTAAAAAACCTGTCTTTATCGCCGCCAACAAGACAGACACACCGGATAAGTCAATCATGAGCAATGAGTTCTATGGTCTGGGACTTGACGCCGAGATTTTCCCGGTTAGCGCGGAGAATGGAAGCGGCACGGGTGAGTTGCTCGATGCAGTAATTCAGGTTTTCCCGTCAGAAGGACAGGAAGATCCGGATGCAGGTATCCCGAGAATTGCAATTGTGGGTAGGCCTAACGTTGGAAAGTCATCGTTTCTTAACTCCCTGCTGGGAACGGAACGAAGTATTGTCACGGATGAAGCCGGTACAACCCGCGACGCCATTCACTCCTACTACAAGATGTTTGGCAAGAATTTCATTCTGATTGACACGGCCGGTGTAAGAAAGAAGGGAAAGGTAAAAGATGACGTAGAGTTTTACTCTGTGCTGAGATCACTGCGCGCGCTGGAAGAAAGCGATGTATGTATTATTGTGATCGATGCTGAAAGGGGCGTCGAATCCCAGGACGTAAACCTGATCAGTCTGGCTCAGCGCCAGGGCAAGGGAATGGTCATCATGGTAAACAAGTGGGATCTTGTTGAGAAGGATTCAAAGACTGCCGACAAGTATCGCAAGCAGATTATGGAGAAAATAGCTCCTATCGATTACATCCCTGTGATCTTTGCATCAGTGCTGAACAAACAAAGGATTTTCCAGGTGATGGAAAAAGCGGTGGAGGTTTACGGAAACAAAACCAAAAAAATCCCGACATCGCAGCTTAATGATATAATGTTGCGGGAAATTGAACATTACCCGCCTCCTTCGATGAAGGGTAAACACATTCAGATTAAGTACATCACACAGGTAACTGCCAGATTTCCTTCGTTTGCCTTTTTCTGCAATCTTCCGCAGTACATTCAGGGCTCGTATGAGCGATTCCTTGAAAATAAACTGAGAGAGCATTTTACCTTTGAAGGAGTTCCTGTGCGATTGATCTTCCGAAAAAAGTAGTTCACAGGGCGCGGGTACACCATCCGCCGGAGGCTTGGCTATATTTGGCCAACCAAAAACACTTAACTATGAAAAAAATAATTTCGTTTATGGCTGTAGCCACATTTGCGGTGGCTATTGTATCTTGTGGCCAAAGCTCAGATAGCAGCGCGTCTGAAACTCCGGCAGCGGAAGAGGCTCCTGTGTATGAGCAGGAGGAAGTTTCAGCCGACACGCTTGAGACATCAACACCTGAAGCCGATACTGTTCAGTATTAACAGAAAGATTGAAACAATGGAGAAGGCTTTAGATTCTAAAGCCTTTTTTTTATATGACCCCGGCATCTGTTCAGAAGATCCTTGAAACGCATGTTCCGCCTGCAGCGGTGGAATATTGCTTTCAACTTTGGCAGCAAAGCCCGTTCGAACTCAAGGTTACCAAAAGCAGAAGCACCAAAGTTGGTGACTTCACCAGCAAAGGCAGCAAACACCGTCCGCGGATTACGCTCAACAATGATCTGAATCCCTACCTTTTTCTTCAGACGTATATCCATGAGGTTGCGCACCTGCACGTATATCTGAAACACGGCAATCGCGTTGATCCCCACGGCGACGAATGGAAAACCACCTTCACCGATCTGATGATTCCCGTGCTTTGGGAGGCTGTTTTCCCGGAGGCGATACTCCATGAACTCAGGCGACACATGATCAACCCCAAAGCCAGTTCATACGCCGACACAAAACTGATTGAAGCGTTCCGGAAGTTTGACAAAAATGCGGCGGCATATATTACCCTGGATCAGCTTCCGGAGGGAAGCATTTTTCAGTTTCATAAGCGCTATTTCAAAAAGGGCAAGCTGAAGAGAACGCGGGTGTTATGCGTTGAATTGAAATCCCGGCGAAGTTATCTCGTTCCGGCGGATGCAGTGGTGAATAATGTTCAGTTAAGTCTCCTCTGAATTAACCCGTTCACGAGATCGAAGAAGTTCAGGGGCGTCATGGTTCGCCAACGATCGATTTGCAACGTTCCTCCCATCACTACATAAGAATCAATGTTGAATTTCTGCATCTCCTGCTGAACAAATTCAGGAAAAGACACGGCGGCTATCCAGCCATCTTCCACTTCTTCAAACCATTCTTCGTAGTATGAATCGTCGGAGCCGTGGAAGTTCAGAATATTTTCGCCAATGAGAATGAACTTAGTGATGCCTTCTTTCAAAAAGAATTCAATCAGGTTGCGTTTGAAGGTCATGATGTCGTTGTTAATCGCATCATTCCATTCCCCGATCAGCTCAATGACTGTAAAACCCAGATGGTAGTCGGTGTACAGCACCTTTGCATAGAGCGTTTCAGATCCAAATGCATCCCACGCGGGATCGATATAGTAACCGTAAATTGTTTCTGAGTAGATGTCGTAGTTGTATTCCTTGCCATAGAACGGCAGGCGGTCATCGAGTGATGAGTCGTAATATTTGAGCCAGTTATGGTATGGTTCGATCTGGTGCATTGCTTCTGCGGCTTTCTACGGCATTTCTTACTGAGCCGTATTGTTTGAGAAGGTTCTCCGCTTCGGCGACATCTACATCAAGTTCTTCCATGATCATGCGAGTACCCCGGTCGATGAGCTTGTTGTTGGTAAGCTGCATATCGACCATTTTATTGCCTTTTACTCTTCCCAGCTTAATCATTGTTGTGGTAGAGATCATGTTAAGAACCAGCTTTTGTGCCGTTCCGGCCTTCATTCGGGTACTACCTGTTACAAATTCGGGGCCTACCACAACTTCGACGGGGAAATCTGCATTGGCAGCCAGTGCCGTGCCTGAATTACATGTGATGCAGCCCGTTATTATGCCTGCTTCGCGGGCTTTTTTCAGCCCTCCGATTACGTAAGGCGTTCTGCCTGAGGCAGCGATGCCGATAAGCACATCTTGCTGATTGATGCTGAATGCTTCAAGATCTTTCCACGCTTGTTCGGGATCATCTTCTGCATGCTCAACAGCTTTCCTGATGGCTGCGTCGCCACCGGCAATAATGCCGATTACTTTGCCCTGAGGCATACCGTACGTGGGTGGAATTTCGGAGGCATCGACGATTCCTAATCTTCCGCTGGTTCCAGCGCCAATGTAGAACAATCTTCCCCCACCGCTCATCTTAGAAACAATCTGCTCAACGAGTGATTCGATAGCCGGAATAACGCGGGCAATGGCTGCAGGAACAGTCTGATCCTCGCGGTTGATGTTTGTCAACAGCTCGCGAACCGACATATTTTCCAGGTGTTCGTAATGGGAGGTGGATTCCGTTGTGTTCACGCAACTTTGTTTTGATGGTATAAGGTAAGCCCTGCGATAGGCCCTTCAAGAATATTTTTTACAGTTATGCCTTTATCATTGGCAACCTGACGCAGAATACTGCTGAAGTGATAAGCGACCGATCCGGTGAAGTGCACCTTCAGATCTTTATATCCTGCGTATTTCATTACGTTGTTTTCGTAGAATTCTGCAAAGCTTCCCGCTACGAGGTTATAGCAATAAGGTTCTTTCAGGTGATCATAAATAAACCGGGTGAAGCTTCCGAGAAAGGCGCTTGGCTTTTCCTGCTGGTAAACCTTTTCAAGGAATTCCTCCCGGGAGAATGGATAGCGTGCGTGAAAGCTGTCGGCAAGAGTGGGCGGCAACTTCTTGCGGAGATAATCCACCAATAGAATTTTGCCCATATATGCGCCTGACCCCTCATCGGCAAGGATCCAGCCCAGGTTGGCGACGTTATCTGTTATATTCCGGCCATCGTACAGACAGGAATTTGAGCCTGTTCCCATGATACAGGCAATACCGGGCTCGTGGCCACATAGTGCACGTGCCGCTGCAAGAAGGTCCCAGCCAATCTCGATTTCGGCGTCGGGAAAGAATTCCAGAAACGCGGTTTTTATGGCAAGCTGGTTTTTCTCAGACGAAACGCCGGCACCATAAAAGAAAATCTGAGAGACGGGTTCTTGGACGAGAGGAAGGAGTGACTGGACTACGGTCTGCTTCAGGTCGCCGATGGGTTGGTAATACGGATTGAATCCGGGTGCACTTGCCTGGGAGATTTTCCCGTCGTTGTCAATAAGTCTCCAATCGATCTTGGAGCCACCGCTGTCGGCAATTAAAATCATGGTAGGTCAGCTAATTGTATTACTCCTTTTAACGGAAGCAAAGCTACATTTCCTGAAGGAACAATAAAATAACAATTCGATAAATGTGTGCGCACACATCAGGAATATTTTCCATCATCAGGCCTTCAACCGACCCACCGGCTCGAATTTGTCAAACACAAATTCGGTGTGGGGAGCGTCTTTCAGCTCATCGGTCAGATCCTGACCTGCCCAGTGCTCATAATGCTTGCCTTTCAGCCATAACCGGGATCGGGAGACGTCGTAGATAATCCCGCGGAGGGCAACCCAGATTTCTGGCCTGTCCTGCCCGTTCCTGAGCGCCAGTTGGGCTCTCGTATATTCCGTAAGTTCGGCGCTCACGCAGGTGTTGCTGTAAGATGGTTGAAGTCTTTGACCACGGTGTAAAGAAACTTCACCGGAGGCAGGTCACTTTCTACGCCGAGCACGCTCTTGATCTTTTCCGCGAGTAAAAGTACAGGACGGTTATTGCCGTGATTCCGGTTGACCTCCAGGGCCTGCTGGATGATCTCGATATCGCGCGAACTCAGGTTGACAACTTCCCGGAATACCGGAACATATTCGGTGTCTGGAACAACAAATAACTCATCCGACGATACCTCGCTTTCTTTTTTAAGTTTCACTACCGCAGTTCCGGCGGCGATGTCGCCCAGGCGCTGACCTTTGTTACCGGCAGCGATTGCGATCATGGCTATCGCGCCACTGCTGATGTGAAAATCCACTAGCTGAAAGAGACACCGGATGATGTAATCGCCAAGTGTAGCAGGTGTTCCATCGAGGCGTACTACCTGAATTTTCATTGCCATTTTTCCGGGAGTCTGACCGTTCATTAGCAGTTCGCAAACCTGTGAATAAAGGAAATAGGGCACGCCGAGTGTAACTACCGGTATCCAGACAGAACGGATATCAAGTTTTATCAGCAACGCGACCATCGCGATAGCGTAAATCAACAGGATGACCTGATCGAGAAGATACGCCACAATGCGTTCGCCAAGACTCGCCAGGGGATAGTGGATATAAACGTTTTGCGTTGTCTCTACACGAATGGTTTGCATCAACCTGTCTTTTTGTGCAACTTTCAATTTATAGTTTTAAAAGTATCCAAAATTTCCTAAAAGGTTTACCTGATGTATTTTTTTCGAATACTCCCCTTGATTTGCCTGATCGCCGTTTCATGTCAGACTGAAAAAAAAGCTGCTAGCACCTCCGACGAGGCGTTGATGGCCGAGGCCCAGTCACTGGCGCAGCGTTTCATTCTCACCGATGGCCACGTTGACCTGCCATACCGTTTGAAAGTAAAAAACTTCCGTTTGGAGCGGGAGTTTCTTCAAATACCGATAAAGTCCGACGAAGGGGATTTTGATTATGAACGCGCGCGTATAGGTGGTCTTGATGCCCCCTTTATGGCAATCTATATTCCTTCGCGTGAGCAGTTGAAACCAGATATGGGTAAAGTACTCGCCGACTCACTGATCAATATGGTGACGGGAATAACAGCACTCCATCCCGATAAATTTGCACTCGCCAATACTCCGCAGGAAATAATTGAGAATACAGCTGCAGGCAAAATGTCCCTTCCTATGGGAATGGAAAACGGCGCGCCTATCGGTAACGATATACGCAACGTGGAGTACTTTTTCAATCGCGGAATCCGTTACATTACGCTCACCCATAGCAAAGACAATCAGATTTGTGATTCTTCCTATGATACCCTGAACACCTGGAGTGGTTTAAGTCCTTTTGGCGAAGAGGTTGTCAAAGAAATGAACCGCCTGGGCATGATGGTCGACATCTCGCATGTTTCTGACAGCACGTTTTATGACGTAATCAGGGTTTCCAAAGCTCCGGTCATTGCCTCGCATTCTTCCTGCCGGAAATTTACCCCCGGCTTCCAACGGAATATGAGCGATGACATGATTCGCCGCCTTGCAGAAAAAGGAGGTGTTATCCAGATTAACTTTGGTGCGTCGTTTATCGACTCCGTTGCGAGAACAAATACCAAACTGCTTGACTCGCTTGAAAACGTCCTTAAAGCTAAAGGGTACTCATCCCGCGACGAGGCGGCTCAGCCTATCATTGATCAGTTTGTTAAGGATCACAAAACCCTGTATTCAGACGTTGAGCGTGTTGCCGATCACATCGACCACGTGGTAAACCTCGTTGGGATTGACCACGTTGGCATAGGCTCGGATTTCGATGGTGTGGGCGACAGTCTTCCTGTGGGATTGAAGGATGTGTCGCAATATCCAAATTTAATTTTCGTATTATTGAAACGCGGATATACAGCCGATCAGATCGAGAAAATTTGTTCAGGAAACGTCTTCCGGGTTTGGAATAAAGTAATCGAACTGGCCGCCGCGCAATAATCGGTAATCGTTCGATATACCTGACCTGACATGAAAGAAGCTGCTTTTATAAAGCAAAACAAAGCCCGTTGGCAGGAATTTGAGAAGGTCGTGAAACACCAGACACAAGTGCATCCTGACCGCCTGGCAGAGCTTTTCATTCAAGTCACCGACGACCTTGCGTTCGCAAGAACGCAATTCCCTGACAGCCGTACCACCGAATACCTCAACTCTCTTGCAAGCAAGGTCCATCTTCGCATCTATAAGAATAAACGCGAGGAGACCAGCCGCTTTGTTGCGTTCTGGAAATACGAGCTTCCGCAGGTGATGTATGAAACGCGGAAGCCACTCCTTTATGCGTTCGTGATTTTTATGGTAGCTTCCGCAATCGGTGTGGTCTCTACGATTTATGACGAAACTTTCGTTCGCCTGATTCTGGGCGATGGATATGTTAACCTGACCCTCGAGAACATTCGCAAAGGAAACCCCACGGATATCTATTCGAGTATGGATGAAATTTCCATGTTCTTTCGTATCGCGTGGAATAACATCATGGTCTCGTTCAAGGTGTTTGTCTACGGTATCTTCACATCGATCTTCAGTGGATTTGTTCTCTTTCAGAATGGCGTGATGGTGGGGACGTTTGTTACGTTCTTTTACAAAGAACAACAACTTGCTCAGGCATTTCCGGTAATCATGCTCCACGGAACAATTGAGTTGACCTCTATCGTGATCGCGGCTGCAGCAGGTTTTGAAATGGGCAACAGTCTTATCTTCCCCAAGACATATTCCCGCCTCGTATCGTTTCAGAAAGGAGCCCTTCGCGGCTTAAAAATTGTAATCGGACTGGTGCCGTTCTTTATTCTCGCCGCATTTATTGAGTCGTTTATCACCCGTTATGCTTTTATGCACTGGAGCCTGAAGACGCTGGTAATCGGGGTGTCGGCGATTTTGATGATTTATTATTTTGTAATCTACCCGTTAAAACTTTACAGCAATGGAGACAGTGGAGGTGATCACCCTGCAACGCGCGCGTGATTTTGGAAGGCGTATAAACGCCACGTTTGAATTCATTAAGCAAAACTTCAAGGGATTATCGAAATCCATTTTGGTGATTGCGGGACCTTCGGTATTGCTCAGCAGCGCGCTGATGGCGTCGATGGCGAATGACATGTTTGGCGTATTCCCGGCGGCAGTCGGAAATCCTCAGGTCCTGCAGACCTATTTTATGTCCGTTAGCTTCTGGCTACAGGGTGTCCTCATAATGTGCCTGTTCTTCCTTTCAAGCTGCGTTACGATTGCCACCTTTAATGAGTATATCATACTATATGATGAGAAAAAGACGAATCAGATAGAGGTTCACGATGTATGGGACAGAGTGCGTTCGTCATTTTGGATGTACGCGGGTTCCATGGTACTCTTTTTTCTCGTGTTCCTGGCCGCGTACATCGTTGTCATTATGATATCGGTAATCTTTGCCATGATCTCGGAAGTTTTTATCTTCCTTGGAATTCTCGGCGTCTATGCCGGGATAATCTACTTTGTCATCAGTTCGTCGATGACGTTCTTTATCCGCGCATATGAAAAGAAAGGTTTCTTCGACGCATTGTCTCGTTCATTCAAATTGATTCGCGGAGAATGGTGGAGCACTTTTGGGTTTGCCTTTGTTATCTATTTTATCATGTCTTCTTTGGCTGGTCTGATTGTTATTCCGTTTTATGTAATCTTTTTCATCCAGATGTTCCATGCGGTTGAAACCGGCCAGAATGAGTTTACGTCCGGAATGCAGTGGAGCCTCATAATTTTCTTTACAATCTATTATCTGGTCAGCATCGTAATGAACATGCTTCCCACTGTAGCGATAGCGTTTCAGTATTTTAACCTGGTCGAAATTAAAGAAGCCCGTGGATTGATCAGCCAGTTCGATACGATTGGACAGAAGCCTTCAACGCAATTTGACGAGGAACAGTATTAGGTATATTGTGAAAATTGTATTTTCTGTAATACTGGTTTTGGTAAGCGTTTGCTGCATTGCACAGGCCCAGTCTGCTGTGCCCCCACTGGTCATTGATGTACAACCTGAGGAGCGGGGAATAACGGATACAGTTGCTGTGGAGGAACGGTATTTTGACGAGGCTCGGGTGGAGTCATTCAAGAGCGATCCCGAATACCGTTACGATCAGCCTCCAACGTTCGCCGAAAGTCTGTGGGATCGATTCCTGATGTGGCTGAGCAATTTATTGGGTTCAATTTTCAACAGCGCTGTTACGACTGATTGGGGTCGGATAATAATGTATATCCTCGGAGTGGCAGTACTGGTGGTGATCATCATGGCCATTCTGAAGGTCGACGCCTTTAAGGTGTTCTATCACGGGCAAGGTGCATCACCTATTAAGCATGAAGTCCTCGATGAAAATATCCATGAGATCGACTTTGAGAACGAAATTCAACGGGCGCTGGAGCTAAAGGACTACCGCCGTGGTATCCGCCTGCTCTTTCTCTATGCATTGAAGACCCTTTCGGATCAGCATTTGATTTCGTGGGAGAAAGGGAAGACGAACCATGACTATGTCGGTGAAGTTCAGGAGGAAAACATGCGCGCCTGGCTGCGTCAACTCAGTCATTACTTCGAATACGCCTGGTATGGCAACTTCGTCGTATCGAAGGAGCTCTTCGACCGGGTTAATAACATCTTTGTTTCACGTAAGGGCGGTGCGAAATGAAGGACTGGAAGTACATATTATACGTCTCGCTTGCCATCGCTGTATTTGTCGGAATCAAGCTCATTAGTCCCAAACAGTACAATTGGACTGTGACGTTTGCAGCCGAAGATAAAAACCCTTATGGTGCGTACATTTTGTCGGAGTTGCTGCCTTCAATCTTTCCGGATGCTGAAATTGAACACTCCCATCAAACGCTTTACGAGATAAAGGATTCACTTGCGCGCGCGGGCGCTGTTTTAATTCTGTGCTCCCGCTTTCACGCTGAGGAAGCTGATACGAAAGCGCTACTTAATTTCATTGATCACGGAGGAACCGGTTTTATTTCCGCACAATATTTTTGGGGTTATTTGCCGGATACACTTGGCTTTTCTGCATCCGGTTACTTTTATAAATATGGCAATCTGTTAAATCGGGGAGATACGTCGCACCTTAAGTTCGCATCACCGTCTCTTGACACCACCCGACGGTACTCTTTCAGACGGGATGATGTGCCGAATTACTTCGTTAACTTCGACTCTCTCACCACAACTGTGGTGGCCAGAAATGAGCATGATCTGCCGGTGACCTTACGCATCAAACTGGGTAAGGGAAACCTGTATGTCAACAGCACTCCATTTGTATTTACTAATATTTACATGCTGTCGGGCGAAAACAACAGATTCGCATCCGGCCTGCTCTCGTATCTGCCTGTTCAGAAAATCCAATGGACTGAATACTACCAATCGGGTCGAAGAGAGGTGAGGTCTCCGCTTAGATTTATCCTGACGACCGAACCACTTAAATGGGCGTACTACATCACGCTTTGTGCAGTTATTCTGTTTATCGTATTTGAGATGAAGCGGAAGCAACGTGTGATTCCTGTGATCAAAGCTCCTGAAAATACTACGGTCCAATTTGTCACGACTATTGGTAACCTGTATTACCAGAACCGCGAACACCGCAACATTGCGGAGAAAAAAATCCTGTTTCTGCTTGATCAGCTTCGAACAAAATACTGGTTAAGCACCACCAGGCTCGATGACGAATTTGTCAGGACCCTGAGCAAAAAAACGGGTCGTTCGGAGGAAGATATTCGAAACCTGATTCAGATTATTAATCAGGTGAGATCCCAGGATTCGATCGATCAGGAGTTGCTCATCAAACTCAATGCTCAGATAGAAAAATGTCGTTTATAGTCAGAATTAATATTGTCAGATGGAAGATAAAGAATTTGAAAGCCGCGTTGACCTGTCAGGTCTCAATGAAAGCCTGATCCAGATAAGGGCTGAAATCGGAAAAGTGATCGTTGGTCAGTCGGCGATGCTCGATTTGCTGATCACTGCTATTCTTGCCGACGGCCACGTATTGATTGAAGGTGTTCCCGGAGTAGCGAAGACGCTTACCGCGAAGCTTCTGTCGAGAATCATCTCGGTGGATTTTTCACGAATTCAGTTTACGCCTGACCTCATGCCGTCGGATGTATTAGGCACATCGGTATATAACATGAAAGACTCAACCTTTGAATTTAAGGCCGGTCCGATTTTCAGTAACATCGTGCTTATTGACGAGATCAACCGCGCGCCGGCGAAGACACAGGCCGCGCTTTTCGAAGTGATGGAAGAACGACAAGTGACGGTTGATGGAACAACATATCCGCTGCACGCCCCGTATCTGGTAGTGGCGACGCAGAACCCGGTCGAACACGAAGGAACATACCGCCTGCCCGAGGCTCAGCTCGATCGTTTTCTTTTTAAAATCGTGGTAAACTATCCTTCGCTGGAGGAAGAAATTGCCATTATTAACGGTCACCATACGCGCAGGGGTGCTGTCCCTGCGGAGGATGTGTCACCTGTTCTCAATGCGGAACAGATAAAACGATACCGGGAGCTTGTGCAACAGGTATACGTTGAACAACATTTGGTGCGGTATATTGGCCAGATCGTTCACGAAACGCGTAGCAATCCGGGATTGTTTCTTGGCGCGTCACCACGCGCTTCAGTGGCGATGCTGGTGAGTTCAAAAGCCTATGCGGCACTGCAGGGACGGGATTTTGTAACGCCGGAGGACATAAAAACAATCGCCCTTCCGGTGTTGCGTCATCGTGTTATTCTCACGCCTGATAAGGAGATGGAAGGTGTCACCGCCGACGAAATCGTTAAGCAAATGATTGACAAAATAGAAGTTCCCAGGTAAGTGAGGCTCTTCAGAACACTAAACGTCAAAAACAGGCTCTTCATCGCCATCGGCGTTGTCGTGCTGTTGTTCATCATTTCATTTGTAATCGGTGCCGGGATTATCCTTCCCAAAATACTTTTCTATTTGTTCGTGGCAGTAGTTGCCACCGAGTTGGTACTATTGTATCGAACGCGAAAGGGACTTCACGGCTATCGTTTTACGCCTGAGCGACTTTCTAACGGTGATGAAAACGAAATAAGGGTTTACCTTCAGAATTTCTATCCCTATAACATCGGCGTGGAGGTCATTGATGAAATTCCCCATCAGTTTCAACGCCGTGACATCAGCTTTAAGGCGAACATCGCGCCAGGCGATTCGAAAGTAATTGCTTATTATCTGCGCCCCGTAAAGCGCGGCGAATATTCCTTTGGTGCAGTGAATGTCTACGTTACCTCGCCTCTTGGCCTGCTAAGTCGCCGCTTCCGTTTTTCAGCCGATGCGCTGATCCCGGTTTATCCATCATATCTTCAGATGCGGAAGTATGAGTTGATGGCAATATCAAACCGTCTGACTGAGGCAGGTATCAAGAAGATCAGAAAAGTGGGGCAAAATATGGAGTTCGAGCTGATAAAGGAATATGTTTCCGGCGACGACATCCGCACCGTTAACTGGAAGGCTACTGCCCGCAGGAGGGAGTTGATGGTGAATCACTTTCAGGATGAAAGATCCCAACAGGTTTTCAGTCTTATCGACAAAGGCAGACTGATGCGTATGCCGTTTCTGGGAATGAGTCTCCTGGATTATGCCATCAATGCAAGCCTTGTTATTTCCAACATCGCCATCCGAAAGTCAGATAAAGCAGGACTTATTACATTTCAGGATACTATTGGATCGACAATCCCTGCAGGAAAGCAAAGCGGGCAAATTGGTAAGATTCTGGAAGTATTGTATAACCAGAAGACCTCCTACCGGGAGTCGGACTTTTCGGTCCTGTATTCGCACATCAGGAGGAAAATTACTCAACGCAGCCTCCTGTTACTGTTCACAAACTTTGAATCCATCTATGGGCTGCAGCGTCAGTTGCAGTATTTGCGCCAGCTGGCAAAACAGCACTTGTTGGTAGTCATCTTTTTCGAAAACACCGAACTCAGGCAACTCGTGGAAGAGCCGGCGGGCGATCTGCGACAGATATATCACAAAGCAATCGCGGAGAAGTTCAGTTATGACAAGAAGATGATCGTCAAGGAACTTGCGCGCCATGGAATACAGTCCATGCTTACGGCACCAGAAAACCTTACCGTTAATACAATCAACAAGTACCTTGAGTTGAAGGCACGGGGAATGATCTAATCGGGAGAGATCAGATATTTTGTTTCTTCATCTGGTCAACGGCATACTCACACGCTCTCACCGTAAGGGCCATATAGGTCAGCGAAGGGTTTACGCAGGCGTTCGAAGTCATGCAGGCACCGTCGGTGATAAACACGTTTTTTACATCGTGCATCTGGTTGAATCCGTTGAGCACTGAGTCTTTCCGGCTTCTGCCCATCCGTGCAGTTCCCATCTCGTGATTTGCATTGCCAGGGAATGACGTGTTGATAAACTTCCGTATGTTCCGGTATCCTGCAGCCTCGAGCATTTCTGCTGCGCTATCCGCCATATCTTTCTGCATTTCCAATTCGTTTTCACGGAAGTTGCAGTCAACGGTAAGGGTATACCTTCCGAATTTGTCCTTCTGATCCTTATTAATCGTTACGCGATTGTCGACATACGGCAGGCATTCGCCGTAGCCCTGAATGCTTATTCCCCAGGGACCCGGTGTTTGCACAGCTGACTTCAATTCAGCGCCGATACTATCGGTTGTCAGCGCGTTTTGCCAACCCTTTCTGCCAGCGGAGCCCATCATTCCGAAGCCGCGGATATAGCGTTCTTCTTTCCGGTTAATATTTTTGAAACGTGGAATATAGATACCGTTAGGCCGTCGTCCGTAGTAATAGTTGTCCTCGAAGCCGTCAATATCTGCTGATGCGCCGGCCTGTTTGTGATGATCCATGAGATTCCGACCCACCATATCGCTGTCGTTACCTAATCCGTTCGGGAAGCGGTTGCTTGTCGAATTCAGCAGGATGAATGCTGTTCCAAGACTTGACGCGTTCAGAAATATCAATTTTGCGAAGTATTCCCGAACCTCGTTAGTTTGGGTATCAATAGCTTCCACGCCGATCGCGCGTTGTTTGCCTTCGTCGTACAAAACCTGGTTCACAAGTTTGTTTGACTCGAGTGTGAGGTTGCCGGTCTCAAATGCTGAAGGCAGTGTACTTGCATTTGTGCTGAAGTAAGCTCCGTAAGGGCATCCCCGATGACAAAGGTTCCGATGCTGGCATATGCCGCGGCCCTTAACAGGTGCGGTGAGGTTGGCAACGCGCCCGATGGTAACAACCCTGTCGGGGAAATGTTTTTGAACCTGCTCGCGGAAATGTTTTTCGGCGCAGTTCAATTCCATGGCAGGAAGGTATTTCCCATCCGGGAAGTGTGGTATCCCTTCAGGTTGACCACTTACGCCAATGAATTTTTCGACGTAGTCATAATACGGCTCGAGGTCTTTGTAGCGAATAGGCCAGTCGATGCCATGGCCATCGCGCAAATTGGCTTCGAAATCCAGGTCGCTAAACCTGTAACAGTGGCGGCCCCACAGGAGTGAGCGTCCGCCCACCACGTCAGCGCGAATCCAGTCGAAGCGTTTGCGTTCGGTATACGGGTTTTCGAGGTCGTTGATATAGAAGTGCTTATTGTCGCCGCCAAAGCTGAAATGGCGGCTTTGGATAGGATTTTGTTCCCGGTCGGCATGTGTGGTTCGGCCACCGTACGGAATCTCCCAGACGTCAGCAAATGTGGTGGGATAGTTCGGATGTTCGACCGCTTTTCCGCGCTCAAGCATGAGTACCTTCAAACCTTTGGCGCACAGTTCCCTTGCAGCCCAGCCACCACTGATTCCCGAACCCACGACAATAGCATCAAACGTCACGGAATCCTTACCCTTACCGGAATAATACATTTCTAAAAAAGTGTTATTGTCACCATTTCACACGATACCAACAGTCAGGGGACAAACAAGCGCTTGTCGGTCGCGATTCCAAGGATAATCATTACCAAAAAGAAAATTCATTATTTAGTCGGCATTTTTATTTCCTATTCCGATCTGCGTTTTATTTTTGCGCAATTTTATCCTACCCAAAACAAAAAAATGCCAAGAGACAGAAGTATTCGCTCCGTACTCATCATTGGAAGTGGTCCAATTATCATCGGCCAGGCTTGTGAATTTGACTATTCCGGCTCACAGGCAGCCCGATCCTTAAGAGAGGAGGGAATTGAGGTCGTCCTGATCAACTCAAACCCGGCGACGATCATGACTGACAAAGTGACCGCCGACCACGTCTATCTCAAACCGCTGACGAAGAAATCGATCCGTGAAATCCTCGAAAAACATCACATCGACGCTGTTCTGCCGACAATGGGCGGTCAGACTGCATTGAACCTGTGTATCGAGTGCGACAAAGCGGGAATCTGGGAACACTACGGTGTCCGGATTATCGGCGTTGATATCAAGGCTATTGAGACTACCGAAGACCGCGAGAAGTTTCGCCTCAAAATGCTTGAACTCGGCGTCGGCGTTTGTAAGGGTGGAACGGCAACGTCCTTCCTTCTCGGCAAGGAGATCGCTCAGGAAATAGGTTTCCCTCTCGTTATACGTCCTTCCTACACGCTCGGTGGAACCGGTGGCGCTTTCGTAAATACTCCGGAGGAATTCGACGATGCCCTGAACCGCGGCCTGCATGCTTCTCCGATCCACGAAGTGCTCGTCGAACAAAGTATTCTTGGATGGAAGGAATATGAGTTGGAGCTTCTGCGCGATAACATTGGTAACGTCATCATTATCTGTTCGATCGAGAACTTCGATCCGATGGGCATTCACACCGGCGATTCGATCACGGTAGCTCCCGCGATGACACTTCCCGATACCGTTTACCAGCGTATGCGTAACCTGGCCATCAAAATGATGAATGGCATTGGAATGTTCGCTGGCGGTTGTAACGTACAGTTTGCTTTAAATCCCGATAACGACGAAGATATTATCGGTATAGAAATAAACCCTCGTGTTTCGCGTTCTTCGGCACTTGCGTCGAAGGCAACAGGATATCCGATTGCGAAGGTAGCTGCCAAGCTCGCCATCGGGTACAACCTCGATGAGCTTAAGAATGCCATTACAGGCACAACTACTGCATATTTCGAACCTGCCATTGACTACGTGATCGTTAAGGTTCCCCGTTGGAATTTCGACAAGTTCCAAGGTACTGACCGCAAACTGGGGCTGCAGATGAAATCTGTCGGTGAAGCGATGGGTATCGGGCGCAACTTCCAGGAGGCCTTGCAGAAAGCATGTCAGTCTCTCGAAATCCGACGCAATGGCCTTGGCGCAGATGGCAAGGAACTCACCAATCAGGATGATTTGCTGTACAGCCTTGCGAACCCGAGCTGGAATCGCATCTTCCATGTTTACGACGCGATCAAGCTTGGTATTCCGCTGAAAACGATCTTTAATCTGACGAAAATCGATCGCTGGTTCCTCAAGCAGATCGAAGAACTGGTAGAGCTCGAAAAGGAGATGTCAAAGTATTCACTCGACGACATACCTGTTGACTTGATGCGCGCTGCCAAGGAAAAAGGCTATGCAGACCGTCAGATCGCACACATCCTTGATTGTCTTGAAAGTGAAGTGCGTGCAAAACGCCTGGAGATGGGCATACGCCGCGTGTACAAACTCGTGGATACCTGCTCTGCGGAATTTGAAGCGAAGACGCCTTACTACTACTCGACTTTCGATACTGAGAACGAATCGGTTGTTTCCGATCGCAAGAAAATAATCGTTCTGGGTTCTGGCCCCAATCGCATCGGTCAGGGTATCGAATTCGACTACTCGTGTGTGCACGGAGTGCTTGCCGCGAAAGAGTGCGGATATGAAACGATCATGATCAACTGTAACCCTGAAACGGTTTCAACTGATTTTGATATTGCCGATAAGCTCTACTTTGAACCGGTATTCTGGGAACACCTTTATGATCTGATCGAGCATGAAAAACCGGTGGGCGTGATTGTTCAGCTCGGTGGGCAAACTGCTCTGAAGCTTGCGGAGAAACTCGAGAAGAATGGGATCCGCATTATCGGAACTTCGTTTGAAGCGCTTGACCTGGCCGAAGATCGCGGGCGCTTCTCAAACCTTCTGAAAGAACTCAACATCCCTTATCCAGAGTTTGGTGTTGCAAACAATGCAGACGAAGCGCTGGAGATCTGCAAAACTATAGGCTTCCCGTTGCTGGTACGCCCGTCTTACGTACTCGGTGGTCAGAGTATGAAGATAGTAATCAATGAGAAGGAGCTTGAACATCACATCCTCGACATATGGAAGTATCTGCCTGACAACAAGGTTCTTCTTGATCACTTCCTCGATGGGGCCATCGAAGCTGAAGCCGATGCAATCTGCGACGGTGAAGATGTCTACATCATCGGAATAATGCAGCACATTGAACCTGCGGGTATTCACTCCGGTGACAGCTATGCCGTGTTGCCGCCCTATAACCTGGGTGACTTTGTGATGAAACAAATTGAGCACTACACCGAAAAAATCGCTGTAGCACTCAAGACCGTGGGGTTGATCAATATTCAGTTTGCGATCAAGAATGATAAGGTTTACATCATTGAAGCGAATCCACGTGCGTCGAGAACCGTGCCGTTCATCTGTAAAGCTTACGACGAGCCTTATGTGAACTATGCCACCAAGGTGATGCTGGGTGAGAAGAAGGTGAAGGATTTTGCGTTCAATCCAACGAAGAAAGGATACGCTATTAAGGAACCGGTATTCAGTTTCCACAAGTTCCCTGACGTGAACAAGGAGCTTGGTCCGGAAATGAAATCCACGGGCGAGGCCATTTACTTCATCGACGACCTTATGGATGACTATTTCATGAAGATTTACGCGGAGCGAAATCTTTATTTGAGCCGATAATGTCAAAAAGAGCCCGCGACGGGCTCTTTTTGCTTCTGGAACCCTTGAGCAGCTGGATGTTGGGTTCAAGGCCTGACAGTCCGGCCGCACGTGAAGAAAGGTGATCCCAGGGGCGAATTTTTGCTGTTGAACCTCTACCTTTGTTTTATAGTTATAGAAAAAACCTGAAGCATGTTTAAGCTGATCCTCATTTTTGCTCTGATTTTCTTTGTGTTGTACAAGGTTGGATCGTTTTTCTTTAAGATTGGAGCTGCCACGCAGCAATTCCGCGAACATCAGCAGAAGAAAACGACCAAAAGTGGAAATGGGGGTAAACCGAAGAGCGGCAAGTTCACCGGCGGCGAATACATCGACTATGAGGAAGTAAAATAATCTCCTTCCATGAAAATCAGGTTTTCCAAATACCAGGCAACAGGAAACGACTTTATTATTGTTGACAACCGTCCGGGGACGCTGAAGCTTACCACAGAACAGGTTCAGCGGTTATGTGATCGCAAGTTCGGGGTCGGCGCTGATGGCCTGATGCTTATCGAGAGGGATGGATCTTCCGATTTCAATCTCGTTTACTACAACAGTGACGGTTCGCAGAGCCTCTGCGGAAATGGCAGCCGCGCTGCAGTGATGTTTGCCTCTTCAATAGGCGCTGTAAACGGTAAGACTAGCTTCAACGCCTACGACGGCTTACACGATGCGGAAATCCGTCCTGATGGAAATGTGAGACTGCGCATGAATGACGTCAGCGGAGCCAGGAATCTTGGTAACGACTTCTTTATTGACACCGGATCACCCCACTATATTC
The DNA here is from genome assembly GCA_023417065.1 of Bacteroidota bacterium. Classification (GTDB taxonomy): domain Bacteria; phylum Bacteroidota; class Bacteroidia; order Cytophagales; family Cyclobacteriaceae; genus Ohtaekwangia. Next base: position 31,567 of record JAEZGH010000013.1, on the reverse strand, counting down.
AGATCGTTGATTCAGTCGAAAATTTTCCTGTTGTGGAAAAGGGACGTTCCATCCGTTATTCAGCTGATTTTCAGCCCGGCGGAACAAATGTCAATTTTATCGCCCTGAAGGATAACAATACTATTTTTGTTCGCACCTACGAACGGGGTGTCGAAGATGAGACTCTCTCGTGCGGTACAGGCGTAACGGCGGCAGCCCTTGCCGCAAGCTTTCACGGGTACACCTCACCGATCAAAATCAAGACACTGGGGGGCGAGCTTTCTGTGGAATTCGAAAGAAATGCCGGACAAGACGGCGCGTTCACAAATATTTTTTTGGTGGGGCCTGCCAAAATGGTCTTTCAGGGGGAATTGGAATTATAGTTGTGATTCCCCAGCCCTAAGTCAGCGGATTTATTTCCCGGCACAAACAATTTACTAACTTTGAAACCCTTTAAACCGGGTTTTCTGCAGGATCAGACTGCGCCAAAAGGGTTTAAAGACTTATATCACTATGCTCAAATTCATTGCAAAACTATTCGGAACGAAGTCAGACAAGGACATAAAGCGGATGATGCCGCTGGTCGAAGAAACCAAAAAGGAAGGGGAACGGCTAAAAAGCCTTAGTCACGACGAGCTCCGGAACGAAACAGCCAGACTTCAGGAGGTAATTAGTCAGGAACTCAAAGAAATTGATGAAAAACTCGCTGGCCTTCATAAAAAGATAGCTGACCACCCCGAACTCGATATCAACGAAAAGGAGGAGGTATTTGCTCAAATTGACAAGCTGGAGAAGGAAAGAAACAAGGAGCTTGAAGTAGTGCTCCTGAAGATACTCCCTACTGCATTTGCGATTGTACGAGAAACCGCCCGCCGCTTCAAAGAAAATCAGTTTGTAGAAGTCACCGCCCGCGATTACGACATCGCCTTTGCTGCCAAACACGGCAACATCAAAATCGAAGGCGACAAAGCCATTTGGGCCAATCAGTGGATGGCCGCCGGAAACATGATCACCTGGGACATGGTCCACTACGATGTTCAGATCATTGGTGGTATTGCCCTGCATGAAGGAAAAGTTGCGGAAATGGCCACAGGTGAGGGTAAAACGCTGGTGGCAACACTGCCTGCGTTCCTCAACGCTCTCGCGAAACGCGGCGTTCACGTGGTAACAGTTAACAACTACCTGGCAACACGCGACAGCGAGTGGATGGGGCCAATCTTCCAGTTTCACGGAATTACCGTAGACTGTATCGACAAGCACGAACCTAACTCCGCAGCCCGTAAGGCAGCGTATCTCTGCGATATTACATACGGTACTAACAACGAATTCGGCTTTGACTACCTGCGCGATAACATGGCGCGCGACCCCGAAGACCTCGTTCAGCGTCAGCACCATTATGCAATGGTCGATGAGGTGGACTCCGTGTTGATCGATGAAGCACGTACGCCACTGATCATCTCTGGTCCTGTACCCAAAGGGGACCAGCACGAGTTTTATGAGCTCAAACCCCGGATTCACAAACTGGTTGAAGCTCAGAAGAAGCTGGTGCACGAGTATTTGAATCAGGCAAAGAAACTTATCAGCGAAGGCAATGAGCGGGATGGTGGTCTTGCACTGTTCCGTGCGCACCGTGCCATGCCGAAGTACAAGCCTCTTATCAAGGTGCTGAGCGAAACCGGTATGAAAACGGTCCTGCAGAAGACCGAAAACTTTTACCTCGCCGACAACAAGCGAAACATGCCGGAGGCGGATAAGCCGCTCTACTTCGTTATTGACGAAAAGGATAACTCCGTTGACCTTACTGAACGCGGAATCGACCTGATCACGGGCGAAGGGGAGGATTCTTCTTTCTTCATCCTGCCGGAAATCGGTACTGAGCTGAGCAAGCTTGAGAAGGAAACCGGGCTTGACGATGCAGAACGTTTCCGTCGCAAGGAGGAAATAATTCGCGATTATCAAACAAAAGCTCAACGCATCCACAGCATCAACCAGTTGCTGAAGGCGTATACGATGTTTGAAAAGGATACGGAGTACATCATCGTAGACGGCAAAGTCAAAATCGTGGATGAACAGACTGGTCGTGTACTTGACGGCAGACGTTATTCAGACGGATTACACCAGGCTATCGAAGCGAAGGAAAATGTGAAGGTGGAAGACGCTACCCAGACTTACGCTACGATTACACTCCAAAACTATTTCCGGATGTACCATAAGCTTGCTGGTATGACGGGAACGGCGGAAACGGAAGCCGGTGAATTGTGGGATATCTACAAACTCGATGTGGTGGTAATCCCGACGAACAAACCAGCAATCCGGAAAGACTACGACGACTTAGTGTACAAGACAACCCGCGAAAAGTTCAACGCGGTGATTGCCGAAATTGTGAAGCTGACCGAAGCCGGAAGGCCTGTACTCGTAGGTACGACGTCTGTCGAAATATCTGAGCTTGTAAGCAAATTACTCCAGTTGCGCAAGATCAAGCACCAGGTGTTGAACGCAAAGCAGCACCAGCGCGAAGCTGAAATCGTTGCTGAAGCCGGTAAGCCTGGAACCGTGACCATCGCTACCAACATGGCGGGTCGTGGAACGGATATCAAGCTCACGCCTGAGTCGAGAGCCGCTGGTGGTCTTGCTATTATTGGTACGGAGCGCCATGAGTCGCGTCGGGTAGACCGTCAGTTACGCGGTCGTTCCGGACGTCAGGGTGATCCAGGTACGTCACAGTTCTATGTGTCGCTGGAAGACAACCTGATGCGCCTCTTCATGCCGGAGCGTATTGCCCGAATCATGGATAAACTCGGGTTGAAAGAAGGTGAAGAGATTCAGCACTCAATGGTGACAAGTTCCATTGAACGCGCGCAACGCAAAGTAGAGGAGAACAACTTCGGTATCCGGAAGCGTTTGCTTGAATACGATAACGTTATGAACTCTCAGCGCGAAGTAATTTACAAGCGCAGGAGAAACGCATTGTTCGGTGAACGTCTGGAGCTGGATATACTTACCATGCTCTATGATACCTGCGAGGACATGGTCATCAACGCCAAAAACGCGTCTGATTATGAAAGCCTCCGACTGAATGCACTCAGTGTGCTTGCGTTGGACTATGAGCTTACCCGCGAGGAATTCGATCGTAAAGATCAAAACAGCCTGACTCAGGATCTGTACGAAAAGGCTCTGGATCATTATCATAAGAAAAACGAAATGGTGGCTCAGAAGGCATTGCCTGTGGTTCGCGAGATCCATCAGACACGCGGCGCTACTGTGGAGAATATCATGGTTCCTTTCACCGATGGTCAGAAACAGATCGGTGTAGCGGCGAACCTCACGAAATGCGTCGAAACGGAAAACCGCGAACTGATCAAGGCGATGGAAAAGATGATTACGCTTGCCATTATTGATCAGCTTTGGAAGGAGCACTTACGCGAGATGGATGATCTGAAGCAGTCGGTTCAGAATGCTGTTTACGAGCAAAAGGATCCGCTGTTGATATACAAGTTTGAAGGCTTTGAGCTGTTCAAGCGGTTTATCGCCAAAGTAAATGAGGACACTATTTCGTTCCTGCTGAAGGCGGACATTCCGATTCAGCAGCCGGAGCAGGTGCAGGAGGCACGCGTACAGCGGGCACGCCCAAAACTCAGGGAGCAGAAGGATGAATCACGCAGCTTACTTAGCGGAGGCGGTGGACAACAGGCACAAGCGCAGGCTGATCGCCCGCCGCAGGAAAAGGTTATGCCGGTGAAATCTGAAAAAATCGCCGGTCGAAACGACAAAGTAAGCGTTCAATACCCAGACGGAAGAGTGGTTCGTGACGTTAAATACAAGAAGGTTGAAGACGATATCGTGAATAATCGTTGTATCATAATCGACTAACACATGCGAATGATCGGAATATCTTATTATCTGGTGTATCTGTTTCTCGCCGGATGTGCTGCGTCTAAACCGGCTTCGTCAACAGGAGGTTCAGGCCGTTACACGGAAGACTTGTCTTCATTGCGGCCGAAGTTTGAGTTGCCCGGAGATACCATCGTTGCGGGGAAACCTGAAAAGTACGTTGAGCGTCCGTTTGTAGAGGCGCGCCTCGCGGTCAACGATAAGATTGATCCTGTACTCGATAGTATTGATCGCATTCATCTCGCCAAAAAATTTGTTGATGGATATACCATTCAGGTGTATTCCGGCAGAAGGGAAGATGCATTCAGTCAACGGCGCCAACTCACTACGTTGATGCCCAATATTGAATCCGAAATCCAGTTTACAGAGCCGATCTTCCGCGTGAAGGCCGGGAAGTATTACTACATGATGGATGCTCAGGCGGATTTCACTATGATCAAAAAGTATTTTCCGTCAGCCATCATCATCCCGGAGAAAATTCCTCTGGCACAATAAGCTATTCTCAACGGGTTTTCCGTTGAACTCAACTCAATAGAAAAAGGCCGTCTCATTCTCATGTGACGGCCTTTTCAATGTTAAGCTGTTGGTTACGACCGGGGAGATGCAGGACCAGGTTCCATTATTTCTAATCCCTTAATCCCCTTAATCCCTTAATCCCTTAACGAATTGATCCATGCTGCGATCTTAAGGGCTTCATCGCGCGGAACCTGAGGCATGGGCGCCATCGGCGTTTCGTGCTCCGGCCAGTTTTTGGGCTCAGGATTATAGATCAGCTCAACAATCCGCTCATTGGAGTACTTCCGCTTGGCGATGTCGGCATATGCAGGGCCGACCTGACGCTTAGTGGTCTGGTGGCATGCTGTGCATGTATTCTTCACCAAAAGTGGTTCTATCTCGGCATACGTGGGAGCCTTCGCTGCGCTTGCTGCCGAAGCCGTGCGTGTAGCAGCTGGCTTAGTTGTCGCCTTTGCTGTCGTGGATCGTTTCGTACTCAATTCAGACGCAGGCAGTTTTGCTCCCTCCGGGATGTTGTTGAGCGTGTAATACGCCACAGGATGAAGGACAGATTTTCCTTCAGTTGAGCGGATGCCCTGAACGATAATTTCGTGAACATAATATCTGCGGAGGTTATCAACGACGACGCGTACTTTCTTCCCGTCTTCCGACACCTTCACACCTTTAATAGCAAGCTTCTCTTCGTTGATCGTAGGACTACCGTAGACGGGATGATACTTGTAAACGAAAGATCTTCCGCCATAGCTGTTCAGGTCTTCAGCTTTGGCTTTATCTACCGGCAGGGTGAACTCGATCTCGAATCCGTCAGGCATCGCGCGAACGGTTTTCATTTCCATCGGTACTTTGCCTGTCCACACAAGTTGCTGTAACCCGGAGGTTGTTGTTCCTGCAGACCCCCATCCGCGGTTGGTTTCGCCGACGAACATAGATCCATCATTGCCCCAGTTCATGCGCAGTACACCTGACTGAAATCCGGAGCGGAAATCAAACGCGACACCCTGGTATTCACCGTTCACTTTCTCAAGCACCACACGCATTACCTTGCTTTGTCCCTGGTCGCCTACGAAAACTTGTCCGGCGAAAGGTCCAAACTTTCCGTTCGTTTCATCCACGATGATTTCCGAGTTGCTGATACCCAGGATACCGTGGGGTAGCCATACTGCGGGAAGCTTCAGCTCTGGTATTTTTTCTTTGAATTCAAACAGGATGTCAGGATTCTTTTCATCAGCAATGTTTTCAGGCTTGAGGTACATTCCCTCTTTCTGCTCGCGGCGTGGATCTACCATCGCGTATAACTGCTCCGTAGTAAGTTTAACAGGAGAGTTTTCCATAGAAGTCCAGCGCAACCCTGCGGGATGACCTGTGAAGTCACCCTTGGCAACGTGCCAGATACCACCAGATCCCATCCAGTCGCCCTGGTTGTCGTCGTAGAACAGCTCACCATCGATGATGCCCAGTCCGCATGGTGATCGCATACCTGTTGCCCACGGCTCCATTGTTCCGTCGGGATGGATTTTCATAATCCAGCCGCGCCACGGCACGCGACTTTCTCCGCGCCACCATTCCTGATCTCCGAAAGCAACGTTACCGCTGACGAAGAAACTTCCGTCAGAGGCGAGCTTAGGCCCGAAGCTGTATTCATGATAATGCCCTGACAAAGGCCAGGAATATACCGTTTCATACTTGTCGGCACGTCCATCGCCATTGGAGTCCGTGAGTCGCGTAAGTTCACCGCGCTGTGCTACGTAAAGAGAGTTGTCTTTATACAATAACCCGAGGGCTTCGTGCAATCCAGACGCGAAGAGCGTAAAACGCGGTGTTCCTCCGTTCTGGCGATAGGGATTTTCAATCGTCCATACATCGCCGCGGCGTGTAGCTACAGCGATACGGCCATCAGGGAATGTGGCAACTCCGCCTATCTCAAGCAGGATGCCTTCAGGAACAGGAACCGTGTAGATCTTGTAATAATCATCTTCCGTTGCCGCCTTTGGCTGCGCTACAACGTTCAGTGAGCCGGCAACCAGGCAAATCAATATGAGTGCGAAAAATATTTTGTTCAGCGTTGTCATGGGTTACCAGATTATTGAATACTTAAGTGATTGTCCAGTGAAAAGAGTTACGAGTTCTTTCGTGCCGTTCACGTCGCGGATAAATGGTTTTGCGCCCGCAGCTGGCTTTATATAGTATTCCTTGTCATTGATAGCATACGATCCGTCGGGCAGTTGCTCGATCGATTTCCCCTCGGCGAGTTTATAATAAATGCCATTTCCGGAAGCTCCTTCTTTCAGCGTGATCTCGTGCGTCAGGATCTGGTTATTTTCTTCAGGAACTACGCGGTCTTCGAATGTCGCGCCGTTGTAGTCGAAGATAAACACCGGACGATTCGTGCTCTCTTCGATAGAGTAACCCTTTCCTTTAAAACGCTTTTCATCAAAACTTTCAGGGAATGCTTCAGAGTCGTTGGGAAGACTTGCAAGCGGTTGATTCCTGAAGAAGTACAACGGTGCACCCATGGGCCTGAAAGATCCGTCACCGCGATCATGCCACATCGGAGTAGCATCAACGAAATCGCCGCGCCATGCGCATACCAGGTTCCCGGACTTCAAATCGTAGATGTAATGGACGCCCGAAGGATCGCCAACTGCAATGGTATGTGTCAGGCGTTTAGATCGGTCGCCACGGAAGTCGAGGAATGCTCTTACGAGCCGTGGACTGCTACCCGGAGTAATAAAAATCGAAGATGTCGGATTGTCTGATGGCGGGTATGAGTTCAAGCCATGCAGAGGTTTTGCAAAGGAGTTTGAAGTTTGAACGTAGAGGGCCAGTCGTGGGGGCATCCATGATGCATCCTTGAAGTTGCTGATTTCCCACGTGTACGTTCCGGCCTTCAAAACCATCGACGCCGTGTCGCGGCGCCATCCGTCAGGGGTGGGGTAGTTAAACAGTTCCTTGTCGTTCAACACAAACTTTGCTCCCCCCGTGTAAAGGGACGTGAAAAGATAGCGCTCATCTTTGGGTACCGTCAGTTCTCCTGTAAAGCGGATTCCATAGGCGTTTTCGACATCGACGACGTCGGCACTCAGTTCAGGAGATGTACCGCTTAATACTGGTTTGGACTGAGCAAAGTCGGCAGTCGATGTGAAGTTTCCATGAAACACATCGTATTTCACCGGTGATAACTTATAGTCAAGTTCCTCCATCAGTTGATAGCGGATATTGCGGAAGGCAACCGGGCCGTGGTCCCCTTGTATCACCAGCGGACCAGTAGGGACTTCGTTATTTTCCAGTGGCCCACCCGTTGGGAGAGGGACTTCTACATTTTCATGGATCGTCACGCCGTTCAGCGTTACATGCGTAAAGGTTGCATTGCTGATCTTTTTGCCAGCGGCATCGAATCGCGGCGCGCGGAACGATATTTTAAGTTTCTGCCAAAGGCCCGGGGCTTTGGCAGCATTGGTCAATGGAGCTTTACCAAGATAAAGTTTACCGGGTTCGTTTTCCCAGTTTCGGTAGATTCCACCCATATCTGAGTACTTCGCATTCTTCACGCCCCAGCTGTCAAACAGCTGAAGTTCGTACCTTCCCTGCAGGTAAATTCCCGAGTTGGAGCCTTTGGGCAGCATTACCTCGAGTTCAAGCTCGATGTCGCCGTGCTCCAGTTTGGAGATCAGCTGATCTTTCTTCGTTTCGTCGTTAATGTTGAGGAGGATACCTGTTCCGGGCTCGAACGCGACGGCTTGAGGCTTTTGAGCTACGGCCTCTTTCGGTGAGCGTTTTTTCTTTCCTTTTGGTGCCTCAGGTTGTGGTGCTGTTTCAGCGTGTACATCGGCCGCAGGGTTCATTGTAACTCCGCCAACGATGCGCCAGTTGCCTGCCTGTTCGCGGAATGCCGAGAGATCCTCCAGCGGCAGGTTCTTCATTTTGCTTTGCTGCGCCAGGCCCGAAACAGAAATGGCGAGACAGCACAGTAAAGCATAGCAATACGGTTTAATCATGTGTTAATTTGTTTGTAAGGTCAGGCCAATTTCACATCTGCCGGCTACATATCCAACCTGTTTTTACAATCGGTTGTATGATGGGATTGTCCGCATAAAGCTATTGACCGGATCGTTTTGATCAGACCCGTTGGTGAGATACCTGAGTTTACCTATTTTGGCGGGGAAATCAACAATAATGGATCTACTGTCAACCATCAAGACGTTATCGAAGGAAATTCAGCCGGAGATAATCGAGATACGACGGCATCTGCACGCACACCCCGAGCTTTCTTATGAAGAGTATGAAACATCGCGGTATGTGGCGGAAAGGCTTAAGAGCTTTGGCATTGAGGAGGTGAAAACGCTCGCGACAACAGGACTGGTTGCCGAGATCAAGGGCCGGAATCCTGACAAAAAGACGGTAGCCCTTCGTGCCGACATGGACGCCTTGCCGATTCACGAAAAAAACGACGTAACGTATAAATCCACAAAGCCCGGTGTAATGCATGCGTGTGGCCATGACGTTCACACGGCCTCGTTACTGGGCAGCGCGCGGATTCTTCAGACGGTCAAGTCTGAGATTGAAGGAACAATACGCCTGATTTTTCAGCCGGGCGAAGAGAAGAACCCGGGTGGTGCCTCGCTGATGATTCGCGATGGGGCATTGAAGAATCCGGTGCCCTCCAGCATTTTGGGACAGCACGTATTTCCACTGTTACCGGTGGGTAAGATTGGATTCAGGGAAGGCATGTACATGGCCAGTGCTGATGAGATTTACCTGAAAGTGATCGGAAAAGGTGGTCACGGCGCAGCGCCTGAACTTTGTATTGATCCGGTGGTAATTGCCTCGCATATTATCGTCGCCTTGCAGCAGGTTATCAGCCGCAATGCAAGTCCCAAGCAACCTACGGTGCTTACCTTTGGGAAGATCATTGCGGAAGGTGCCACCAACATCATCCCCAATGAGGTAAACATCGCCGGCACCTTCCGTGCGCTGAATGAGCAATGGCGGGCTGCAGGACTGGAAAAGATCAAAAAAATGGCCGAAAGCATTGCTGAGGGGATGGGCGGCCGTTGCGAGGTGGAAATTTCACACGGCTATCCATACCTGGAAAACAACCCGGAAGTAACCCGTCGGATACGCAGCGCTGCGGCAGAATATGTTGGTGAAGAAAATATTGAGACGCTTGATGTTTCTCTCGGAGCGGAGGATTTTAGCTACTATTCACAGGAAATACCGGCATCTTTCTATAGACTTGGTACGAAAAATGAGGCGAAGGGCATTACTTCATATGTCCATACACCGACCTTCGATATCGATGAGGATGCTCTGGGATTGAGTTGCGGGTTGATGGCATGGCTGGCGTTGAAAGAGTTGGAAGACAATTGATTTGGTTCCGTTGGAACGACATTTTAACATTCTGACAGGGAACTAAGCGTTGTACCACGTTTAACGTCAATGAAGATTGTCCTGAAGGTCAGGCAAATTCTCGAATGCTTATCCGGTTAATTTTTATTTTTACATCATGGAAGAAGAAGAACTGATCCCGCGTCATCAATATTCGGATCTGGAGAAACAAAAGATCTTTAACGATGAGTTTATGCCGCACATAAATGCGATGTATAATTTTGCTTATCGTCTTACGCTTGATCAGGATGATTCAAAGGATTTGCTGCAGGATACCTATCTGAAAGCATTTCGTTTTATAGATTCCTTTCAGAAAGGAACTAATGCCAAGGCGTGGCTGTTTCGAATCTTGAAAAACAGTTTCATAAACGACTACCGGAAGAAGAGCAAGGAGCCTTCGAAAGTAGACTATCAGGAAGTTGAAACGTATTATAACTCGGAAGATGTAGACCGGCAGATTACTCCGGATCTTCGGGTGGAGGCGTTGCGCGATATGATTGGTGATGAGATCTCCAATGCGCTGAACTCTTTGGATGTTGATTTCAGAACGGTGATAATTTTATGCGACCTGGAAGGATTTAAGTACGATGAGATGGCCAAAATTCTTGACATACCCATTGGAACTGTCCGCAGCCGCCTACACAGGGCAAGAAACCTGTTGAAAGAAAAACTGAGTACCTACGCAAAACAAATGGGCTATAATAACGCTTGACCTCTTATGAGCAATCCTGACCAGAGCAAAATGAAACAAGACTGTCCCAACCAGCGCGACTGTTTCGAAAAACTTCAGTTGATCCTGGATGACGAAGCATCCACCGAAGAAAAGGAGCACTTCATGAAACATCACCTCGAAGAATGCCTCCCGTGCTACCGGAACTATCACATTGAAGTGGAAATCCGTCAGCTTCTGAAAAGCAAGTGTAAAAACGACGCACCTCAGGACATCATCGACGCCATCAAGGCTCGCGTATCTCAAAATCTCGTCCCTTGATCTAATGGCAGGTAAAGCACTCATTTTCTCCGCACCTTCGGGATCGGGGAAGACAACCATCGTTAAACACCTCCTCAAATCAAATCCCGACCTCGGGTTCTCTATCTCTGCCTCTACCCGCGATAAAAGAGGCCGCACCGAAGAGAACGGTAAAGATTACTACTTCCTTTCTCCCGAAGAATTCAAGGAGAAAATCGACCGAAATGAATTCATCGAATGGGAAGAAGTATACGAAGGAAACTTCTACGGTACGCTGAAATCTGAAATTGAACGCATCTGGAACTCCGGTAAAAATGTCATCTTTGACGTTGATGTTAAGGGTGGGCTTAACCTGAAGAAATACTTTGGCGACAAGGCTCTCGCAGTTTTCGTGAAAGTCCCCTCCATGGAAGTCCTCAAAGAACGCCTGCACGACCGCGGCACTGAATCCGACGAAAGTCTCTCCCGCAGATTATTTAAAGCCAAATTTGAAATGAGCTTCGAAGACAAGTTCGATACCGTTCTTGTAAATGAAGATCTTCAACAGTCTTTGACCAAAGCTCAGTCACTTTACGATTCGTTTAAAAACCAGCCTTAATGTTGTAACTTCATCACATGAGTTCAACTCAGCGGATTGGTCTTTTCTTCGGTTCTTTTAATCCGATTCACGTCGGGCACCTGATCATTGCAAATATTATGGCAGAAAGCACCGACCTGAATAAGGTCTGGTTCGTGGTGTCGCCTCAGAATCCGTTCAAGCCAAGTAAGGGGCTGCTTCACGAGTTCGATCGTTTTGATATGGTTCGCGCGGCCATACACGACAACTACAAGCTGGAAGCCTGCGACGTCGAATTCAATCTTCCCAAGCCGAGTTATACCATTCACACGTTGCTCTATCTCGCCGAGAAGCATCCCGAGAAACAGTTTCGCGTCATCATGGGCGAAGACAATCTGTCGAACTTTGTGCGTTGGAAGAGTTATGAAACGATACTTAACGATTTCGGGCTATACGTTTATCCGCGGCCGGGCGTGCAACCATCTGACCTTAAAATGCATCCTAACGTAAAGTTCGTGGAGTCACCCCTTCTCGACATTTCAGCAACCTTCATCAGAAACCGCATCAGAAACAACCAGTCGGTGCGTTATCTCGTTCCTGATGCTGTGGATGAGATGATCCGTGGAAAGGGTTTCTACCTGCGATAAAACAAACCAAATTTACATGTCGCCATACCTGCAACGTTCTGCCATTCGACTCCTTATTTCGGCAGGCGCGGTTATATATATATCCATTGTCTCTGCACTTGCCGGAGGTATCAAAGGCAAGATTACCGATGAACAGGGTGAAGCCCTGGCATTTGCAACCATCTTCGTAAAGCAAACCGGAAGTGGAACAACCACCAACGTGCAGGGTGATTACGAACTCGTACTTCGTCCGGGTGGATATGACATCTCGTTCCAATATATGGGCTACGAGACTGTCACGCGGCATGTTGACGTTACCGACGACTTTGCTGAGGTTAATATCGTTTTGCGCGAACAGGCCACGTTACTTCAGACGGTGGAGATCCGTGCAGGAAAGGAGGATCCGGCTTATACCATCATGCGCAAGGCTATCGCCAAGGCAAACTACCATCGAAATCAGCTTGATGCCTATTCGGCACGCGTTTACATCAAAGGCGCAGGCCAGTTAAAAGATTATCCCTGGCTCGCAAAGCGACAACTCGAAAAGGAGGGTATCGAAAAAGGCCGCGTGTTTATCTCTGAATCGGTAAGCGAAATTGAATACACGCGACCGAATACATTCAAAGAGAAGGTCATCTCCATCCATAGCGACGGAAAAGATAACAACACGTCGCCAAACCAATACATTTTCGGAAGCTTCTATGAGCCTGAAATTGCCGAGACTGTATCGCCGCTATCACCACGCGCGTTTTCTTACTACAAATTCGAATACCTCGGAACATTCAAAGACCGCGATTACGAGATCAGCAAAATAAAGGTCACACCGCGAATGCGGGGCGACAACGTCGTTGAAGGTACGATCAACCTGGTGGAAAACTGGTGGAGCATCCACAGTATGGATATCACGACAACCAAGCTCGGAATAAAGTTTGGTATCAAAGCAGTATATGCGCCAATCGAGGACAAAGCCTGGCTCCCGGTCTCACATCAATTCGGCGTTTATGGGAAGATTTTCGGATTTGAGTTTGAGTATAAGTATTTAGCTACGGTTAGTGACTACAAAATCACATTGAACCCCGAACTCTATGTGGAACCCGAGAAGATGGAAGTTGTTGATGAGAAAATAGAGAGAGAGGAGGCAGAGAAGATTCGCAAGGAGAATTTATCAGGGCAGACGAAGGAACTTCAGGAACGTCTCGCTGCCGGAAAGGAAATTACCCGCAAAGAATTAAAGACCCTTATTAATGAATATGAAAAGGCTGAAAAGAAGGAGCAGAAGGAGCCTGAAGTGCTTTTTGATAACACGTTTACGATAGATAGCGGCGCTTATAAAAAAGATTCGCTCTATTGGGCCGAAGTAAGACCGGTTCCGCTTACGCGGGAAGAGATACGCGGGTACCAAAAGTCGGATAGCATGGCCGTTGTGGAACGCCAGCGACAGGAGGGAGATACGCTTAAGGCGTCGAAGCACAAAGGCTTTCAGCCTTGGGATATCCTCGTTGGCGATAGCTACAAAATATCAAAACATTCACGGTTTGTAATTCACATGCCTTTCGGCGGGTTCAATACTGTGGAAGGCTGGAACATCTATTACCGGGTGGGCTTTGGAACAATTTTTCAGGATACCAGCAAAACCCGGTTCAATATTACGCCTACCCTCCGCTATGCTTTTGCACGCGAGAAGTTCACGGGCAATATGATGGTGTCGCTTAGAAATGAGAAGTTCAGACTTCAGGTCGAGGGTGGAAGGTATATCCAGCAACTGAATCACGACAAGCCGATTCATCCCGTAATAAATACACTTACGACACTGCTGCTGGAGCGGAACCTTATGAAGCTGTACGAGCGCGACTATGTAGATGTCTTCTACCGCAGACGTGTTACGCCAAAAATATTTATCCAGACCCAGTGGTCCGTAGCGCGGCGTTATCACCTTTCCAATAATTCAAATTACAAACTTTTAGACCGAAAGGGCGTTGAAGGGTACACGTCGAATGATCCGGTGAATGTGGAATTACCCGATGTTTCATTTCCAACACATGAAGCTTTCGTGGGATCGGTTGGTTTGCAAATGCGACCATGGTTGAAGTACCGCGTTAGAAACGGCACACGTCATGAAATTGCCAATTCTTCTCCGGTCTTCAGGATCAACTACACAAAGGGATTCCGGAATATATTGGGTAGCGACGTTGACTTTGACCAACTGGAGGTGGGCTTCAGGCACGACTTCACGCTAGGTGTCAGAGGACGTATTATCGTGGATATGACCGCGGGTACATTCCTGAATAATTCGCAGCTGTACTTCATGGATTACAAACACTTCCTTGGAAATCGCACGCCCCTCAGCACCGCCGACCCTGTAGGTAGTTTCAGGCTTCTCGACTATTATACTCACAGTACTTCCGACAAGTATTTCGCGGGGAACGTCCATTACCAGTTTCGGAGATTCCTGCTGACCTCTTTCCCGAGGGCGCGCCTGATGGGTATCCGCGAGAATGTGTTTCTTAATTACCTCGCGACGCCAACCTCAGGCAACTATACCGAGCTCGGTTATTCGATTGATGGTATCCTTCGGATTTTCCGTCTTGAGGGTGCTGTATCCTTCCAGGATGGCAAGTATTCTGACTACGGATTCCGCCTTGGGATCACGACTAACCTGGCGATCACATTCTCAGATTAGTCAACTTCACAAGGAATGTTACACGGTGAAATTTCCCGTGCGATTTCCGTCAAACTCGTCCACGCAAAGTATATCTTCGGGTGTGGCAATAACGGTCGAAGATTTTTTTGAACTCAGGAAACATCTGTCGGTGGTAGACGTGCGCTCGGAGAGTGAATGGCGACAGGGGCATATTCCTGGGACGATAAATATTCCATTGCTGAATGACGCCGAGCGCGTGGTTGTTGGAACCACCTATAAGCAAAAGGGCCAGAAGGAAGCCATCCGTGAAGGGTTTAGACTGGTTGGGCCAAGGCTCGGTGCTATGGTTCAGCGCGCTGAAGAGATAGGTTCCGAATTCATCGTACACTGCTGGCGCGGAGGCATGCGCTCACGGAATTTCTGCCAGTTTGTTGGCATGATCGGCCTGAAGACCCATCAGCTTGACGGCGGTTACAAAGCCTATCGCCAGGCTGCGCATAAGGCGTTCGCCGAGCCCTTTAAACTTGTTTTGCTGACCGGGCTTACCGGGAGCGGCAAGAGCGAACTGCTCCGTGCCCTGAAGGCGAACGGGGAGCAGGTGATCGACCTTGAGACACTTGCAAGTCATAAGGGATCCGTTTTCGGCGGACTGTCGATGCCGGCGCAACCGACGACCGAGCAATTCGAAAACGAGTTGTTCGAAGTGCTCCTGAGTTTGGATCGCACGCGTCATGTTTGGGTCGAAGACGAATCCGTTGCCATCGGCAAAATCTTTTTGCCATCGCCATTCTGGAAGCGGATGGGTAAGGCTCCGGTTTTTGAAGTCGACGTTCCGAAGGATGTGCGCATCCGCAGGCTTGTGTCGGAATATGAGAACGTGCCGGTAGAAGCGTTTCACGAAGCGCTTCGAGGCATCACGAAAAAGCTCGGTGGCCAGCACTACAACAGTGCGCGTGACCACCTTTTCGCAGGCGACCTTGCTGCAGCGATAGAAATTATTCTGAACTATTACGATAAAGCTTATGCAACCGGCATCGAAAGAAAGCGGAATCGTATTGTGGAGAAGATTTCATGGGATGGCAAAGATCTTCCAGGTATCGTCAGCGTCCTGATGAATCGGGAACTATCTTTGCAGTAAGACATTTTTTACTAAGGAAATACATTTTTTTGACTTGTTACATCAATGAAGTTTCGTGTACCCGAATTAAGCACGGCGTCTTTTTTAAGCCTGCTTACGCTGATTATCCTACTTGGATATATTGCCTATAAGGAAACAGGCCAGAAGCCGGCAGTCGCTGCCTTGCGGGAGAGCATCTCTGATGACGGCGTCTACCAGGTGAGTTATAATGAAGATTCATGGTCTCCAACTCCTGCAATATCCTTTGATGTACCTTCAAGTCTGACGTTCGCAGGTGCACCGATACCATTGAATATCCCTGATGTAAAAGAACGCCTTGATAAAGAGCTTCAGATCAACTGTTACTTTCACAGTAATACGATATTCCTCATAAAACGCGCGCACCGCTGGTTACCGCAGATGCAGGAAATTCTCCGCAAGTACGACATTCCTGATGACTTCAAATATCTGCCGTTGATAGAGAGCAATCTCCTCAATGTGGTGTCACCAAAAGACGCTGTCGGATTCTGGCAGATCCTGGAATCATCGGGTTCGGAGCTGGGGCTGGAGATAAATAAGTTTGTCGACGAGCGATACGATCCGCTCAAGGCAACGGAGGCAGCATGCAAATATCTGCGAACTGCATACAATAAATTTGGCGACTGGGCACTGGTTGCGGCATCCTATAACCGCGGAATGTCGGGTGTTCAAAAAGCTCTCGATAACCAGCAGGTAAATTCGTACTATGATCTTTATCTGAATGAAGAGACGTCGCGCTATGTGTTTCGGATTATTGCCATCAAGGAGATTATCGAAAACCCGCGGAAGTATGGGTTCAGAGTGAATCCTGCTCACCTGTATCAGGAAGAACCTTTGCGTTATATTGAAGTTACCGATGATATAAACGATCTGGTTGCATTCGCAAAAGCCAACGGTGCCAATTACAAACTGCTCAAGCGCCATAACCCATGGCTTCGCGACGAGAAGCTCAAAGTGAAGCGTGGCAAGACGTATACCATTGCGCTTCCCAGGGAGTGATAAGCGCATGCTGTTAACAGACGTTCCTCTTTACGTCCTGATCTGAAAAGTGGTGCGATGGTCCGGAATAAGATATCGTTTTCTGTCCTATATCCGGAAATCAGACAGATTTCCCATTCCGGCCCAACCGTTTCATAGTGATACATCAGGGGCATACAATAGTCGAGGAAGAGTGGAGGATGAACGGAGGATGAACGGAGGATGCAATTTGGAACCTTATCCGGAAAGCGTTTAATTCGGACATGGTAAACCTGATAACTGACGTCTAAACTCGCCCGCTCGAACCGACGGACCTCCATCACGACAGCGCCCAATCAGGAATCAGGATCAGAAATTAAGGATCAGAATGCGTCCCTACATACTCGCCGAAAACAACTGGAAAACGGTTAAGGAAAGCAAATATGAGGTTGCAGTACTTCCATGGGGAGCCTGCGAAGCCCATAATTACCATCTACCTTACGGTACCGACATCATTGAAGCAGACTACGTGGCTGCAGAGTCGGCGAGGCTGGCGTGGGAGCAGGGGCACAAGGTGATCGTTTTGCCGGCGATACCCTTTGGGGTAAACACGGGCCAGTTTGACGTAGCGCTGGACATGAATCTCAACCCGTCAACGCAGTTGGCGATCCTTCGCGATGTGGTTGATGTGCTGGACCGACATGGTGTGTACAAACTTATCATCCTTAATAGTCATGGTGGCAACGACTTCAAAACGATGATTCGCGAGCTTGGACTTCAGTTTCCTGAAATGTTCCTGACTCAATGTAACTGGTTTCAGGCCGTCAATCAGACCGGCTACTTCGAAAACAAAGATGATCATGCAGGTGAAATGGAGACTAGTGTGATCATGCACCTCACGCCGCATCTTGTCAGGCCCCTTTCAGAAGCTGGAGATGGTGCTGCGAAGAAATTCAGGATGCAGGCAATTCGCGAAGGCTGGGCGTGGGCAGAACGCAAATGGACGCAGGTGACTAAAGATACCGGTGTGGGCAATCCAGCCAAAGCTACAGCGCAGAAAGGTGAAACGTACCTGAAGGAAGTTACGGTGAAGGTGGCTCAATTCTTTTCAGAGATAGCCGCCGCCGACAGAAAAGATTTGTACGTGTAAGAATCAGAGAACCGTGTTGGATTCTGCAACATTCTCGGTAGTGTTTGCTGCAGACTTTGATATCCAGAAGTTGTTGTATCCTTCACCCACCTGAATCGTCAGAATCTGCAATGCAAGCATTTCGAGAATTGCCAGAAAATTGAAAATCAAACCAAGTCGGCTGGGAAACTCTTCAAGCAGCTCAGTAAATGAAATGCGTTCCTTTGTGCCTAACCGTTCAATGAGCATGCGTTTTTGTCCGTCGACGGTATATGGGTATTGAATTACCTGATGGACCGGTTTGTTTTTGCTGGCCTCGAGACGCTTCATCACCTTTTCGAAGACGGTCATCAGTTTGAAGACAGTGATATCCTGAAGTTCTGCTTCCACGTTGGTGCTTTCAGCAAGGGTCTTCAACTCCTTGATGAGGTTGCCGCGCTTTTCTTTCATCAGCTCAGTTTCCTCCATCTTGTGGAAGGTGTCGACTACCGACTTATACTTCTTGTATTCGAGGAGGTGTTTCACCAGTTCTTCCCGCGGATCGATCTCATTTCCTTGTTCGTCCATCTGCGGACGTGGCAGCAACATTTTAGACTTTATCCGCATCAGTGTAGCCGCGACAAGAATAAACTCGCTAGCCACTTCGATGTTCAACCGCTCCAGATGATGGATGTATTCCAGAAAATCATTCGTGATCTTGGAAATCGGAATATCGTAGATATCGAGTTCGTCGCGTTCAATGAAGAACAACAGGAGATCAAACGGACCTTCAAATAGCGGGAGTTTTACCTCGAAGTTTTCGGATGCTGTCATAGTGGAGAACAAAGGTAAAAAGTTATTCGGATTAAAAAGCCAGGAATTTTAATCGCCTAATCCTGCTAACTTTGCAGGCATTTTGCAGGTTACCCCCTCTTTTTGTTGAAAAAACAGGGTTAGGACCAAAAATTGAAAACAAGTACCTTAGAACCTTGTTTAAAACTCGTCAGGGTTTTTAAATTTAACCTATGCTCATTACACCCGGTAAGCTGCTGTCGGCGATCAACGATCCGGCAGATCTGAAAAAATTAGATCAGGCCCAGCTGGTTCAACTTTGTGAAGAATTACGGCAATTCATCGTCGATAATGTTTCCGTTTATGGCGGCCATTTTGGTGCCAGTCTTGGGGTGGTGGAGCTTACGGTAGCCCTACACTACGTGTTCAACACGCCGCATGACCAGCTGGTGTGGGATGTCGGCCACCAGGCTTATGGCCACAAAATACTAACCGGCAGACGGGATCAGTTTTACACAAATCGTACCTATGGGGGAATTTCCGGCTTCCCCAAAATCAAAGAGAGCGAATATGACGCGTTTGGAGTAGGCCATTCGTCTACATCCGTATCGGCAGCCCTCGGTATGGCGGTCGCCTCCAAATACAAAGGCGACGAAGAAAAACAGCATATCGCCGTCATTGGTGATGGCGCGCTTACCGGCGGAATGGCCTTCGAAGGCCTGAACCATGCCGGCGTGAGCGATACAAACCTCCTGATTGTGCTCAACGACAATTGCATGTCTATCGACCCTAATGTCGGGGCGCTCAAGGATTACCTCACTGACATCACGACCTCGCGGGCCTACAATAAGCTTAAGGACGAAGTCTGGAATATGCTGGGCAAGCTTTCAAATTTCGGAAAGACTGCCCAGGAACTGGTTTCAAAAGTTGAAAACGGGATAAAATCGACGGTACTTCGCGAGAGCAACCTGTTTGAGTCGCTGAACCTCAGGTATTTTGGTCCAGTCGACGGCCATGACGTCAACCACCTTGTCAACATTTTCAATGACCTTAAAGCCATCAAAGGACCCAAAATCCTGCATTGCGTAACCGTAAAAGGCAAGGGATACGGACCTGCTGAAAAAGGAAATGCGACTACCTGGCATGCACCGGGTAAATTTGACAAGATCACGGGCGAGATACATCAAAAAGTTTACGACAAACCTCAGCCTCCTAAATATCAGGACGTGTTCGGTCATACGCTTGTGGAGCTTGCCCGTCAGAACGACAAGATTTGTGGCATTACGCCGGCGATGCCTTCCGGTTCATCGATGAACATCATGATGAAGGAAATGCCGGATCGCGCTTTTGACGTTGGGATTGCCGAGCAGCATGCCGTTACGTTCTCCGCAGGTCTCGCAACACAGGGACTTATTCCGTTTTGCAACATCTACAGTTCGTTCATGCAACGCGCCTACGATCAGGTGATCCACGATGTGTGTATTCAGGATCTGCCGGTCAACTTCTGTCTCGATCGGGCAGGATTCGCCGGCGCTGACGGTCCAACCCACCATGGAGCCTACGATTTGGCATATTTCCGCTGCATTCCCAATATGATTGTCGCGTCGCCCATGAACGAGGAGGAGCTGCGCAATCTTATGTATACAGCTCAGCTTCCCCGGCAAGGAAAAGCGTTTTCAATCCGCTATCCGCGAGGGCAGGGGGTTATGTCTGAATGGAAAACACCAATGCATGAGATCGAGATTGGTACCGGTAGAAAGGTCCGGGAGGGCACTGAGCTTGCGATCCTCACCATAGGGCATGTGGGCAACTTTGGGCTGGAAGTATGCGACCGGTTGGCGCAACAAAATATCAGCGTCGGGCTTTATGACATGCGCTTTGTAAAGCCGTTGGATGAAAATCTGCTTCACGAAGTGTTCTCGCAGTTCAGAAAAATCGTTACAGTCGAGGACGGCTGTGTGCAGGGAGGTTTCGGAAGTGCGATCGTTGAATTTATGGCCGACCACAACTACCACGCAGAGGTTCGGCGACTGGGCATACCGGATAGTGTGATCGAGCACGGAGAACAACACGAACTCCAACGGGACTGCGGCTTCGACGTCGATGGCATTGAACGCACTGTAGTGGAAATGCTGGAAGGAATTGCGAAACCCGTGTAATGACGATTCATTTCAAAAAATCCGGAGCAGGTCCTGCGTTAGTTTTCATACATGGATTTCCGATGAACAGGAAAGTATGGGAACAGTTCGAGGCTGCATTCACCAGAAAGTATACTGTTTATACACCGGATCTGCCCGGGTTCGGAGCAAGTGAAATACTTCCAGGGGAGTTCTCCCTGGTGGATGTCGCGACTGCCATGAATACCTGGATTACCGCAGAAAGGATTGACAGACCAGTGCTGGTCGGACATTCACTTGGTGGATACGTCGCGCTTGAAATGGTTCGGCAGGCGCCACAGCAATTCGCAGGCGTCATCTTATTTCACAGCACGGCCTATGCCGACTCCGTTGAGAAGAAGGAGTCGCGCACCAAAGTGCTCAAGTTTATCGACGATAACGGAGTGCTGGCATTCACGTCCAACTTCATTGAGCCCTTGTTTGCCAATCCCAGCCATCCCGCAATACCTTTCGTTAAGGACATCAGCATGGCCGCGCCTGTCGATGCCGTTAAGGGCTATACCAAGGCCATGCGCGATCGACCTGACAACACCCGCGTTATTGCAGGATTTGATCGTCCGATTTTAATTTTAGGGGGGGAATCCGACAAGGGCATCCCACCCGACTCGCTGGTTGAGCAGGCCCGCCTCAACCCAAAAGCCGCGGTTACGATACTTTCCGACGCAGCCCATATGGGGATGTTCGAAGGCAAAGACGCGTCCGTAGAACGCATATTCGAATTCCTTTCCGGATTTATTACCTCCAAAAATTGACGTTAGTTTTCATGTTAAAAAACTGAAAACGAGCGACAAATTTGTGTTAATTTAGCGCCTTATTATACAAAACGAGCTAGGTAAAATTAAACCTGCCGTTTATATTTGTTATACTACGGATTAAACCAACCTGTTTATATGGAGCAAGTAAATCTACAGCAGTATGAAACCTGGAACACGATGGCTAAAAACGTGGCCTATGTTGCATGGGCGATCTCGATTCTGATCGCTTTGTATCATGTGGTTCGGCTTTCTACCATGAGCGATTCCAAATCCAAGTACGATTACATCAACAAGTCTGAAATCAAAACGCTTTGGGTAGCCTCTCTGATTCTGATTGTCGGAAGCTGTTTCTACGCTAATAGCAACATCGTCGAACTCAGTTATCTATGGGTGTTTGTGCGGTTCTTCACCACATTCGCCATGGGTATGATCGTTGCCCTCATCATCCAGAATTTGCTCAAGTTCTACTATCCGTTCTTCATCGAGTCACGCCTTAAGGTATTGCGTTACAAGCCGAGGATTTCTCCCAAGAGCGGCAAGCCTATGAAGCTTCTGAGTGAGGAGGAAGAAGATGCTTACCTCGATGAAGGTATGCAGGCTGAAGAAAATGTATTCTCCATAGACTACGATGTATGGAAGGATGAGGAGACCGGATACGTTAAAATCGAGCGCTATGCAGGTCACCTCCATGCACTCCGTTGTCCTGAGTGTAACTACCAGACATTTAAAGTTGCAAGAGAGGAAATTCTGAAAGCTCCTTCTACCGAAGAACAGGGTGAACTGCTGAAACATTTCCAGTGCGGGTACTGCGGTTATAAAGCCAAAAAAGCAGTTACGCTCCGGATGTCTCAGAAATTCGAAGAATCTACAGCAACTGCTTAGTAGAATATTAACACAAGAAAAAAGCCCTGGAGACAGGGCTTTTTTTTATGACTTCAGAATATCGCAGGGGAGCTTGATCTGATCCGAATAGAACTTCATGCGGGGATGCCTGGTGTCGAGGGGTACGATTTTTTCAATGAGCGCGTGCTTGTGGTTGACAAACACTTCGAGGTAATAATTGCCCATCAGGTAGAGGTTCACTTTATAGCTGTAGTATCGGATGGCCATGATAAAAGTACCGTGTTCGTACAACACGTCTATCTTCTCCTGTAGAGGCAGTTTCTTATATTCCCGCCATGCAATCATAAATTCAACTTAACGTAAAAAAATAAAGTCTGCAAGGTAAGATGCGGCGAACCCGCACATAACACCTTTTGTACTCTGTAAACGATTACCATCGTATAGGTCAACCGTTATAAGTTCAGAGAATTGTAAAAGGAAAGGCCAGCGTCTAAATCGATTACGAAGGGTCCGTGTAATGAAACACGTATACGAAGCACAAAAAAATCAAAAGTCCCCGTACCGGCGGCTGCGATTCTACGCACGTACCAGCCGGGAAACAAAAAAAGCTTTCTATCGAAAGCTTTTGGGTGAAAGACGGGACTCGAACCCGCGACCCTCAGAACCACAATCTGATGCTCTAACCAACTGAGCTACATTCACCGTTTGAGGACTGCAAATTTAGGCAGCGCTTTCGATTTTGCAAATAACGCTACAAGTTTCATTTTCGGCTGAAAGTTAGCCGTTTTCCTGTTTTAGACAGATCAAACTTACCCTCGGCATAGGCCGGATGTCCCGAAACAAAGGTGTGCGTGACCTGTGAATGGAACGTTGTACCTTCAAAAGGCGACCAGCCACATTTTGACAGCACGTTTTCCGGAGTGACTGTCCAGGGCGCTTTCAAGTCCACCAGAACCAAGTCCGCGAAGTAACCCTCCCGGATGAATCCCCGGTTTTCGACCCTGAACAGGATGGCCGGATTGTGACTCATCTTCGTCGCAATCTGTGGTAACGTGATCAGGCCCCTATGGTAAAGTTCAAGCATAGCCACTACGCTGTGCTGCACCAGCGGCCCGCCCGATGGGGCACTGAAATACGGTTGGGATTTTTCCTGTAGCGTGTGCGGCGCGTGGTCAGTGGCAATCACATCGATCCTGTCGTCCAGAACAGCCTCCAGAATCTGGTCGCGGTCGAGAGCTGTCTTCACGGCCGGATTCCATTTTATCCGCGTGCCCAGCCGGTCATAGTCTTCGTCGGAAAAGACCAAATGATGGATACACGCCTCTGCCGTTATTTTCTTCTGATCCAGCGGAATGGTGTTGTCAAACAGCTTTGTCTCTTTTCCCGTAGAAATATGGAGTATGTGCAAGCGCGTGCCGTGCTTTTGGGCAAGCTCTACCGCAAACGACGATGACATGAAACAGGCTTCTGCACTGCGGATCAGGGGATGTACACGTACGGGGGCTTTGTCGCCATATTCCTCACGAAAACGTTCGGTATTCCGGCGGATGGTTGCTTCGTCCTCACAATGCGTAGCAATAAGCCCCGGAAAGGCACTGAAAAAGCGTTCCAGTACCTTAGGATCATCCACAAGAAGGTTACCGGTAGAAGAACCCATGAATATTTTGAGCCCGCACACGCGGCTTAAATCCGTTCTCAAAACCTCCTCGACGTTATCATTGGAAGCGCCGATATAGAAGGAATAGTTGGCCAGCGAGGTACGCGAAGCAATCGAATATTTTTCCTCCAACAGCTCATGTGTGAAGGTCGGCGGATTGGTATTCGGCATCTCCATAAAACTTGTCACTCCACCGGCGACGGCAGCCCGCGACTCCGTTTCAATGGTCCCTTTATGCGTCAGGCCTGGTTCGCGGAAGTGAACCTGGTCGTCGATGGCGCCTGGAAACAGGTATTTACCCTCGGCATCGATCACACGCGAGGTCGTGGCCGCCGATAAACCGGTTCCGATTTTAACAATATACTCGCTGTCGATCAGAACATCGCCCTGAAAGACCTTGCCTTCATTGACTATATTTGCGTTGGTTATGAGTGTTTGCATCGCCGGTAAAATTAGAATCTAAAGTGTCCAACATTACAAGTTTCGAGGATTTTAATCTCAATAAGCAGCTGCTGTCGGCGGTCGCTGACCTTGGTTTCACAGAACCGACGGAGATTCAGAAGAAATGCATCGGTCCGATTCAGGGTGGACAGGAGCTGATCGGGATCGCTCAGACTGGTACCGGTAAAACGGCGGCCTATCTGCTGCCGGTGTTGATGAAGATCAAGTACGCTCAGGGTACTGAACCGCGGGTGCTGATTCTTGCACCTACCAAGGAGCTTACGCTTCAGATTGCGGAACACACCAGCGCCCTTTCGAAATATACCGACCTCAGGATACTTCCCCTTTATGGCGGCATCGGCCCAAAGACACAAATCGCCGAAATTCAGAAAGGCGTCGATATCCTCGTTTCGACCCCAGGGCGATTCATGGAGCTCTACCTTCGCGGGGAAATTCCGGTTAAACAGATTAAGACCCTGATCCTTGACGAAGCGGACAGAATTATGGATATGGGATTCATGCCGCAGATCCGAAAGATTCTTGAAGTGCTTCCGAGGAAAAAGCAAAACCTGCTGTTCTCGGCGACATTCAATGAAAAGGTAGAACGTCTTTCAGCTGAGTTCCTGGAGTTTCCGCTGAAGGTTGAAGTCACGCCGCAGGCTACTCCGGCGAAGCAGGTGGAGCAATGGCGGTATGATGTGCCCAACCTCAAGACGAAAATCAACCTTCTGGAACATCTTCTCAGTGATCGCGAAACATTCCACCGCGTGATGATCTTCACCCGAAAAAAGGAAGTTGCCGATAACGTATTTCAGTATCTGGATCGCAAAGGGTATGGCCCAGTACGCGTTATTCATTCGAACAAAGGACAGAATGCGCGTATCAATGCTGTTAATGAGTTCAAGGAAGGCACCGTTCGGATTCTCGTCTCAACTGATGTAACTGCACGCGGCATTGATGTGGCTCAGGTGTCACATGTGATCAACTTCGACGTACCTGTGTTGTATGAAGACTATGTCCATCGCATTGGTCGCACAGGGCGTGCCTTTCAGGACGGAGTTGCGATTACGTTCGTGACCAAGGCCGAGGTATATCATATGGAGAAGATTGAGAAGCTTATTCGCGAGACAGTGCCGGTTAAAGAGTTGCCGTCAGAAGTTGTCGTTGAGAAAACCCCTTTCGAAGAAGAGCAGATGATGCGTCGCGAAATCGACAATCAGCGGAAGAAAGAGGATCCTACCTTCAAAGGCGCGTTTCACGAAAAAAAAATCCGGTGATTTTTTGAATCACCGGACTGTTCATTTGTAATTCTTTCTGATTTATTTCTTTCCGAATTCGTCGAAGAACCCTTTCCAGTAGTCGTTAAGCGTTTGTTTCATGTCCTTATGGAGGAGCAGAATACCGACAAGGTTGGGGATAGTCATCAGCGCGATAGTAATTCCTGACAGCGTCCAGATGATCGTCGTATCGGTAAACGATGCGAGGAAGAATCCGATGACATAGACGATGTGATAATATTTCACGGAGCCAGCTCCAAAGAGATAGGTCATTGCACGATCACCGTAGTAAGACCATGAAATCGCTGTGGAGAAAGCAAACAGTAATAGTCCGAAGGTAACGATGTATTGCCCATATGATCCAAGTGGACCTTTCATAAAGGCTACTGATGTGAGCGGTGCTGAGTGTACGAGTGACTTTCCGCTGAGGCGAATGCTGCTTTCCGACGTTTCGTCAGCATTGCGTTTCACCTTGCCTTTTACTATTGTCAGCATTCCTGTAAATGCTTCGTTGCGACTGTGAACTTTGACGTCTTCCGCCACAGAGCGTGCGTGAATCAGGGTGACAGGGCTGGTGATTCTTCCGTTCTGAACTTCAATCGTGCCATCGTAATACTTCAGCGGAGCCTGGTCGGTGATGTGATCCGACAACCGCTTCAGGTCATCGGGATTACTTTCACTGTACGTGCCTTCAATCACAAAAAGGTCGGCATCCTGGAAATCATTTTGAATTTTATCCGTCCATGCTCCCGAACATAGAATCGTCAGACCGGTAAGTGTACAGATAATGATTGTATCAATGAAGGGTTCGAGAATGGCTACCATTCCCTCAGACACTGGTTCGTGTGCTTTGGCTGCGGCGTGCGCAATAGGTGCAGAACCCTGTCCAGCCTCATTTGAGAAGAGGCCCCGGTTCACACCGCGATTGAAAGCAAATGCAACGGTCGCACCAAGAAATCCGCCTGTAGCAGCAGTTCCGGAAAACAAGTCGCTGCCAATGGAAATGATCGACGGTACCAGGTTTTCGATGTTGTAAAAAATGATCAGCAATGCCCCGATGAAATAGAAGATTGCCATAAACGGAACAAGTTTCTCCGTAACCTTTGCAATCCTCTTGATACCTCCAATGACGATGAACCCGAGCAGTACGGAAAGAACGAGTCCGGTGATCCAGTGATCAATTTGCGGGAATGAGGTATAAACGGCGTTGGCAATACTGTTAATCTGGGGAAGGTTTCCCGTTCCAAAGGATGAGAGAACCGTAGCAATTGCAAAGATCACTGCGAGCCATCGGGCGTTGAGGGCGTTCTTCATATAGTACATCGGCCCCCCTGCGATATGTCCCTTTGAATCTTTCTCGCGATATTTATGAGACAGTGTAACCTCGACGAACTTGGTGGTCATCCCAAGGAAGGCCGTGACCAGCATCCAGAACAATGCAGATGGCCCACCAAGGTGAATCGCCAGGGCAACACCGGCGATATTACCTGTTCCAACAGTTCCGGATAATGCTGTTGCGAGTGCCTGAAAATGTGATGTATCACCTACGTCGGTGTCCTTGTCATACTTGCCTCTTACGATGCGAACTGCATGTTTGAAAAATCTTATCTGCGGAAACTTCAGGTACACTGTAAAGAAAAGACCCGTTCCCAGGAGAAGGTATACGAACCAGGAATGGCTTCCGAGATATGAGTCAATCAGATTGAGAAAATCATTCAGCTCTTGCATGCGTTTAGGGTTAATGGGAGCAAACAGACGACCAATATAGGATTTCTCCTGCTTTTACGCTTCAGGATTTTCCGTATTTGTCGGGCTTAAGTTGCCAAGAGGTTCCTCGGGAGCTGCAGTGGTAGCAGGTTCGTCTGCAGTCGTAGTAGTATGCTCATCCTCCAGATGGTCCTTGAAGAAACGCTTCTGAAATAGCAGGATGATAACCACTCCGATAAAAATCGAAGAATCAGCGATATTGAAAACCGGACTGAAGAACGTAAAGAATTCGCCACCTTTGAATGGAACCCAAT
Source organism: Bacteroidota bacterium (assembly GCA_023417065.1). GTDB lineage: Bacteria > Bacteroidota > Bacteroidia > Cytophagales > Cyclobacteriaceae > Ohtaekwangia. Next base: position 3,819 of record JAEZGH010000013.1, on the reverse strand, counting down.
GGGGGATCGTGAAGTCAAAGAGTGGGAAGTAAAGCATATCGATCACCTGACCATGAAACCATGGCGTCGGTGAATCGGGTGGATGGTTGTTTAGAAATACGCCGTAGAAGGTACTGTCAATTACATTGCCGACGGCCCCTCCAAGTATAAGTGCCATGCTCAACAGGAAGCCGGGATGTGCATGACGTTTGCCCATTCTCCAAAGGTAGTAACCGATTCCAAACATGGCCGCGATCCGGAAGATGGTCAGGGCAAGCTTTCCAAATTCACTTTTCCATCGGATGCCGAATGCCATACCCGGATTCAACAGATAATGAAGCTTGAAGCCATATTGATCATTGCCCAACACGGTGATCTCATCGTGAAGGTTCATGTTGAAATGAATAAGCAGCTTCGAGGTCTGATCAATGACTATTACAACGATCGCAATCAAAAAATATTTATAGATTTTCATTCGGCTTCTATTGAGAGGGTCCGTCATGTTGACGTGTTATCGTTGAGTTTTTACGCTGATTTTTACCTTGAGCATAAATTCATCCATATCAACTTCGGTAGCCTCGGCAACGCTCTCCTTCAGGTCCAGACTTAGCGCCTGAGTTTCTGTGCTGATATAGTCGCGGAATTCAGTAAGTGCCGCTGTTACAAATTCTCCGTCGCGCTCAACCTCGATGCCGATCTTGTCAAGCACCTCAAGACCCATGTCCTTACGGAGATTCTGAATCCGGTTTACGAAGTCGCGGGCAATACCTTCGCGGCGAAGCGCATCGGTAATGTTGATGTCAAGAGCCACGGTAACGTCGCCTTCCGATGCCACAGACCATCCTGGAATGTCTTCAGAAGATATCAGTACATCATCGGGAACGAGGGTGAAGCCGCCTTTTTCGAAGGAGCCGTGCTTTTCAAGCTGCGTGATCTCTTCGTTAGTGAAACTATTGATGACAGCAGCAACTTCCTTCATACGCGGGCCATATTGCTTTCCAAGTTTCGGAAAGTTAGGCTTGGCCTTCTTCACCACGACGCCTGAGGTGTCGTCGATGTATTCAATAGCCTTCACGTTAACCTCTGCCAGGATAATGTTTTCAACGCTGCGGATGCGGTCGGCGAAGCCTGCATCCAGAACAGGAAGAAGGATACGCTGCAGTGGTGTGCGAACTTTGATCTTTGCATTCTTTCGGATAGAGTGCACGAGTGAACAGATCTTCTGTGCGTAATCCATCGACTTTTCCAGCTCTGCATTGATGCGCGACGTATCGGCTTTTACCAGATCAGTTAGGTGTACAGAGATATGGCGCAATGGCGTCGAATTCTGTTGCGCCTTTTCGCGGATGTTATCAGTGAGGTTTCGGTAAAGCCATTCTGCGTAGAAAGGCGCAATTGGTGCCATCAGCTGAGCCGTAACCAGCAGACATTCGTACAACGTGTCGTATGCTGCTTTTTTATCTGCGCTAAGTTCCTCACCCGCAGCCGTGCGCACAGACCAGAAGCGCTTCCGGTTTAGTCGCACGTACCAGTTGGAGAGGTGGTCATTCACGAAATCCTGGATGGCGCGCGCTGCGCGAGTAGGTTCATACTCATCATATGCGCGCGTTACTTCCTGGATCAGGCTCTGAAGTTTTGAAATGATCCATCGGTCGAGATGCGTGAGTTCGTGATCGGAAACCGTGTTCAGTTCATCTTTCACATATCCGTCGATATTCGCATAAAGCGAAAAGAATGAATACGTATTTGAAAGGGTTCCGAAGAAACGTCGCTGTACTTCGGTAATTCCGTCGAAATCGAACTTCAGGTTATCCCACGGCGGTGCGTTTTCAATCATGTACCACCGTACCAGGTCAGGACCATACTTGCCAAGTGCTTCGAACGGGTTGACCACATTGCCCACGCGCTTCGACATCTTGTTGCCGTTCTTGTCGAGGACAAGGCCGTTGGAGATCACGTTGCGGAAGGCAACATCATCGAACAACATTGTGGCGATTGCGTGCAGTGTGAAGAACCAGCCACGCGTCTGGTCTACACCTTCGGCGATGAAGTCCGCTGGATAATTACTGTTGAATGTATCAGTATTTTCAAAAGGATAGTGCCACTGTGCAAAAGGCATGGCTCCGGAATCAAACCATACGTCGATCAAATCCGGTTCGCGATACATGGGTTGTCCGGATGCGCTGACCAGAACAACTTCATCGACGTAAGGGCGGTGTAGGTCAAAATCTGCCGGAAGGGGTTCCTTCATGAAACCGGCTTCAACTGCGCGTTCCACCTGGTTGTTCAGGTCTGCTATGCTGCCAATGCAGATTTCTTCCTTGCCATCTTTGGTGCGCCAGATCGGAAGCGGCGTTCCCCAGTAGCGCGATCGTGACAAGTTCCAGTCGACAAGGTTCTCCAGCCAGTTACCAAAACGTCCTGTACCTGTTGATTCAGGTTTCCAGTTGATGGTTTTGTTAAGTTCAACCATTCTGGATTTGAGGGCCGTGGTACGAATGAACCACGAGTCAAGCGGATAATACAATACGGGCTTGTCCGTTCTCCAGCAGTGGGGATACGTGTGCTCGTATTTCTCAACTTTGAAGGCCTTGTTTTCCTCCTTAAGTATGATTGAAATAATGACGTCAGTAGTCTTGTAGTCAGGGTGGCTTTCGTCTTCACCGGTGTAGTTCTTAACGTAGAAGTCATCCGGACCAGGATCCTTGTGGGTCTTGATGCCGTACTTCTTCACGCCTTCCTGTAACTGTTGGCCTATCTGCGGGATGAATCTTCCTTTCTTGTCTACCGTTGGAACTTCGTTGCCGGCTTCGTCGCGTATAGTCAGCGCCGGAATGCCATTTTGTTTGGCAGCCCTGAAGTCGTCGGCGCCGAACGTTGGTGAAATATGAACTACGCCAGTACCATCTTCCGTTGTTACGAAGTCGCCTGAGATGACATGAAATGCTTTTTCAGCATCGTAGAATGGCTGAATATAAGGCAGGAGCTGCTCATATCGAATACCGATGAGTTGCGCGCCTGTAAATTCACGGATTACTTCAAACGGGATTGCCTTATCGCCGGGCTTGTAATCCGACAACGACAAGCCCTTATTCTTGTCCGGGAAATACCGGCCCACCAGATCTTTTGCCAGAACGACACTAACGGGTTTGAATGTATACGGGTTGAAAGTATTCACCTGAACATAGGCGATCTTTTCACCCACAGCCAGCGCCGTATTTGATGGAAGTGTCCACGGAGTGGTGGTCCATGCAAGGATGTATACGTCGCCGTTGGCCTTTTCGAAGAGGACATCCGATTTTTCGTTTCGGAACACCTTAAATTGGGCAACGATGGACGTATCCTTAACTTCGCGGTAGCATCCGGGGAGATTCAGCTCGTGGGAGCTTAATCCTGTTCCTGCTCCCGGTGAATACGGCTGGATCGTGTATCCTTTGTAAAGCAGGTCCTTGTCATGGAGTTGCTTCAGTGCCCACCAGAGGGATTCGATGTATTCCTTTTCGTAGGTGATGTAAGGGTTCTGCAGGTCGACCCAATAGCCCATCTTGCGGGTAAGATCATCCCACTCGTCCTTGTAGCTCATCACCGTTTCACGGCACTTTTCGTTGTACTCGCGAATACTGATTTTTTTGCCGATGTCGTCTTTGGTGATGCCGAGCTGTTTTTCGACCTGTAGTTCAACCGGCAGTCCATGGGTATCCCAGCCGCCTTTGCGTTTCACCTGAAAGCCCTGAAGTGTCTTAAAGCGGCAAAAGATATCCTTAACCGTGCGCCCCATTACGTGGTGGATGCCGGGCGTTCCATTTGCAGACGGCGGTCCTTCGAAAAATGTAAATGTGG
>JAEZGH010000207.1 GCA_023417065.1 Bacteroidota bacterium | reverse complement strand
CAGCACCCGGAAGAACAGCGACTTCCCGGACGCGTTCTCCCCGGCGATGACGACCAGGCCCGGGGACCCGGCGGTGACGGTGGCGGTGAACGGTGAGCTCTCGTCGGCGAACATCAACGACTCGCCTGCCACCCACTCACACAGCTCCGCGAGGTCGACGTGGGTCGGGTCGGGTTCAGCCATGGCCCCGACGGTGACCGGCCCGCAGCGAGGTGCAGCCCCTCGAGGCGTGCACCTGTCGTGCCGGGCGACGTTGGACTGGTGGACCCATTGGGCGCGCACCGGACCGTGGCGGCCATGTTCGCCCGTCGTGTGCGTGCCGTGGAGCTCACCGAGCTGATCTGGGAGCTGTCCCCGTCGGTGGTGTTCGCCGAGCCCAGCGTGCGGTTCGGGCCCTCCGCCGGGGTTGAGCCGTTCGAGCGTTTCGGGGACTCGGTCGTGGTGAAGCTGGCGCCGGCTGCGGCCACCCAGCTGTGCGCCGAGGTTGCCGAGGCGGCCCGGTTCGTGCACCGCGACGAGCGTCTGCTGCTCGACCGGTTCGCCTCCGCGGTGCGCTCCGGGCTACCGGCCGCCCCCGGGATGGTCCGCGACGGGCTGTGCGTGCTCGCCGCGGTGCGCCTCACCCGCGGGTTCGGGCCCGAGGATCGCCGCACGGTGCAGCTGGCGGCGGCGGCGTTGCAGGTCGCATCGCTGGGTGAGATCCGCGCCCCGCGCCCCGCACGCTGACACCCCCGGTTCGCACTGGTGGCTGCGGAGGCCGCCACCAGGTGTGGTGGAAGCCCCCGAAGTGGTGGGCTCCCCCAAACTCATAGGAGGTGGCGCACCGATGCGCTCAACCGCCCTCGTGCACCGCGCCCTCTCGGCCGGTCGCACTCGACCCCTCACGGGCGGGCCTTCGGGCCTGTTCCGGCGCTGAGCTGATCTCGTTTCACGGGGGCTTGGCCGCCTTCGTGAGCTGGGGATGGGATCACCAGCGAACCGTGCCTCTTCGCGCACTGACACCGGTCTCCTGGAGCGCACCTACAAGCTCCTGGAACGTGTCGGCTCCCCGTACCTGGTGCCGTTGGACGCGCTGCGTTCGATGGTCGCCGAGGTGGAGTTCGAAGTGGTGCACGGCATCAACTCTGCTGCGGATCACCGCAGCCGACTCCTGCCCCGAAAGGGGGAGGTGAAGCGCTCGCAGCTGAACTCTGCTGCGCGCAGGTTCTTGTCCGAGTTCGCCCCCGAACGCCTCCGGCGGATCACCTCCGAGCGGCGAGCCGCCCTGTGGTTCGCCCTCTGGTTGCTGATCCAGGTGAAGGAGTTCGGGTCGCCGCAGCGGCGCAACCGGCCCCTCACCGACGCCGAGCTGCGCGACGTGTTCGCGTTGGCCGACGGCGGCGTGAGGTACTTCGACAGCGTCGACGCCGACTCGCTCCGTTCGGAGCGGTTCTCCATCGATGGCCGTGACCTCTCCGGGAACCCTCTGCGGTCCCGGCTGAGACAGCGGTGTCCGCAGCTGCTCTCGGAGTACGCGTGGACCGCGGAGTGGTTGGACCGCACGCTGGGTCACCCGGCGATCGTCGACATCGTCGGCGGCCGTGTCGCCGATGACACGGTGCGGCGCTGCCAGACCTTGCTGGTCGACATGCCTCCCGAAGCTCCCCAGGAGCTGAACGGGGCGTTCTTCGCCCAGCTCGGCCCGAGGGAACGCAACGCTGTCATCGCAGCGTTCGCGGATTCACCGCATCACGCCACGGCGCTGTGGTGGCCGCGAACGGTCGCAGAGGTCCACTCTGCGGCGCGCACCTGGTTGGAGGCGAACCCTCCCCAGCCCGCACTGTTCGATGACGGCGAACCGCACGACGCGATGCGCGAGTGGTTCACCGCTCTCGCTGAGCTCACCGCCCAGGATCGCACCGGCCCGTTCGGCTCGAGCTACTACGGGCAACGGAACCGCATCAACGTCGCCGAGGGGCAGCTCGCCCTGAACGCCGACCTGCTGTTCGCGACGTTCTCCGAGCTCGCAGCACGTTGCGCTCTGGTGTCCCCTCACCGCGGTGAGTTCACCGGGCGTGCCGAACGTGGCGCGTTGCCGTTGTTCACCCAGCCTCCTTCGGAGGTCGTGTCGCTGCTGAACCAGCGTCTCGGCCGTGAGCTTCGCCGCGATGACCTCGCGGGGATGCCACGTTGGGTGGTCGATGCGGCAACTCCGGCGCTGCCGGACGAGTCCGCGGCCGCAACGCTGCGTGTCGACCTGGCCCGCCTCAGCACCCGTGCGGAGCTGAAGCGGTTCGCGTTGAGCTACGCAGCCCAGCACGACAACCGGTTGCCGTCGAAGGCCCAGATCCGGAACCTCGCCGAGGTCGAGGATCACCTCGGGTGCACCTGGTGGGACCTCTGCGAGGAACTCATCGAGTCGTACCCGGGGCTGCGTCGGACCTTGTCGAGCTACGCACGTGACGGCATCGAGCTGACCTCGGAGTGCTTCGGTGCTCCGGTGCAGGTCGAGACGCCGGTGTCGGCGTTCGCGCCCGGCGCGGAGGGGTCCTCTCTATGCAAGGTGGATGCCACCTTGTGGTTGGACGACAACACCGTGCTGTGGTTCGAGTTCGACGGTGAAGGGCACTTCGTCCGGGTCCAGAAGTGGGACCTGGAACGTGCCCGGGCCGGCGATCGGCGCCGTCACCGCCAGCTGCGAGCGGCACGCACCACCGGTGTGGACGTGACCCTGGTCGCGTTCCACCACTCGGTGCTGCCCGTCTCCGGAGGCCCGCTGACCGGCGAGATCCTCACCGAGATCGTCGAGTGGGCGGAGCTCGAGGGGTTCAAGTGGCTGTTCGTGCGCCCTGTGGGCTGCGATCAGCTGCGGGACTCCGAAGCCTCCCCTGACGAGTTCGTCGTCGCCCGTTTCGGTGACGTCGAGGTGCTCGCAGCCGAGCTCGTCCGCCCCGTGCGCGACTGAGT
>JAEZGH010000126.1 GCA_023417065.1 Bacteroidota bacterium | reverse complement strand
GGCTGGAGGGTAGAGCCGCTACCAGCGCGGTGTTGGCGCAGAGCCAGGCGAGCAGGGATGGGGCTTTCATTGTGTCGGACTGGATGAGTGTACTCGGAGGGAAAGTAGGATTGCTTGGATGGTTGGTCAGAGATCAGGAGGTTGGGATGGTAATGGGAGAGAGAGCTTATTTAGAGTCTTGCTAAGAGATATCCGACTTTCAAGTAAGGCTAGTGCTGAACAGTATGAGGAGCCATTTGCTGTCGGATCCGTCATCGTTGGAACTTCGGAGCATCTGAAACGTGATATCGTCTTCTGCAGGCATATAACTCCGAGGAATATCCAGGAGAGTATACCAAGCCATCATATAGAGTAACTAGATGACGAGAGGTTAATTAATTTGGCTTTGTCTAGTTCCACCATGAGGGTGAAGATTATGCAGATCATCACTGAGGTTCATTAGCTCAGCGGAGGTCTATTAAGTGATAAATGACTTGCTTAGAGCTAGCCAGGCCTTTCAACGTAGTAACCCCTATAGACATGAAGGAATAGCCATGAATGTTGATTGATTCAATTTTATAGTTGTCTCAATCCTGTAGGTTGGCCTACACTTGCTTCCTCAATATAGTATGTCCTTCAACAGCATGAACAGCATGAACAGCACGACAGCTAAACTCCGACGGGAGTTTCAAAACCACGGAGTGTACTGTACTCCGACGATCGACAGGCCCACGGGGTAAGGCCACGATCAGGATCGACCGGTGCAACGGCTGCGTGGTGCAGAAAGTTTAGTCCCCAATAGTTAGTTCAGACGATAGACTAGATCCTGAAGCTGCAGGGCCATGGGCTGCCAAACCTTACGTCTGACGATCGTCTCTGATCGCAGCTAGATAAGATTCCCATGAGGAGGATTCTCCTTCTGTGAGAGGGCGTGTTTCGGTCAATCAGTGATAGATGAAACGGATCCACGTGTCCGGCCAAACTATGAGAGCGGAACAGGGTCCACCTGGGGACATGGCGTGACAGAAGAGCAATATGCCAAGCCATGTATACTACAACGTTTCTATGAGCTCAGGAGGTGAGCATCTAGGATCAATCTGCATACGGCGAATCCTCGGAGGGTCTGGCTTGGCCGAGCAGAAAATGTCGCAGAGTTGAAGTTTCACCGAGAGGGAGACTGGAAATGATATAGAAACTAGTATGGGACAGATATCAAATGGTTTAAAACTTGGAAGCACTGCCTGTTCAGAGTGCGACATTGTGAATCTGCTCTTGCTAGATCAACAATTTCCTATCAATATATACAATATGGTCTCTACCTCGATCATCATTGCAGCTCTGGCCGTTGGGTTCGTTATGTTCCTGCTCATCTAGTTAACTCCAACGCTAACCTTTCATAGTGCCGTTGCAGACCTGCATACCCAGGGTGTTTGTGTCGACACTCCCGGCAAAGGAGTGGTAAGTGTCTACCCCTCAACGAGTCCTGACGACGTACAAGACCCTCCTGACGGCCACATAGCAAGTGTACAACCGAAACGCGACAGAAAGCGCATGCCGCGCCTACAAAGCGCGGAACACTGGTGACGAGCAGTGGGATCAGTGCCCCGACTGTACTCTGCAGAGCGAGCGGGACTTGCTCTATTACTGCGAATCTAAGGGCAGCCATATCGGAGGAGATGAGCTCAACTACTACTGTACGCAGGGCGGTGCGGGAGACAGTGTGGCCTGGTAGAGGCGGCGGGACAGGATTCGATGGTTATGCCGTGCTTTTATCGTGATGCGTCCTTTATATTTGTATACAGACCAGCCGAATATCTGACAATTGCGCTTTCAATACATTCCGTTCGTTGGTAGATCTGCTCTGGCTGTAAGACGTAGCTCAACTAAGGTACTTTCGAACCTAAGTTTGCTGCGTTCCATCGCGGTAAGACTTGCATTCCTTGGGCGATGTGTCTAAGAAATTCGTATAAACATGGGTGCATGCTGCATGGCATTTTGTTCCGCATAGGTGGACATGATGCTGATGAGGAACCAAGTGGACGCAAAATATATATCAGATTGTGCGAGTGCGGACACTCAATGCTATAGACTTCTTGTGGTCTACAGGAGCATCGCCTCAAAACTCTTATCATCTGGTACTATACTGCAGATAATTATTCTAGTGACCGTCATTTCCAGTGTTCGACTGAACGAAAGACCAGAAGATGAGCACGTCACGTGACCAACTTGGTCGCGATAATGAGGTTGCGGCGGCCGTGACGACGAGCATCGTCTTCAACGATTGAATCACTCACACTGCAATTACCCCTTCTCCGACCTCCAACTCATTTTAGTGCAGGCGGAAAAAAAGCCCCATATTTCACCTACCCTGAATTGCGAAGCGATGCTCTAAAACCAAACCGTACAACTCTCGACTAATTGCCCCTCTATCGCACTCCTACCGACACCATGCTTTTCTTCAGGTTAGTCGTGGCCAAGGGCGACCTAAGAGTCTCTCATACACCCCTAAGACACTATATCTAACAAGCTGCCAGCTTCTTCAAAACCCTCACCAACCAGACCGTCACGATCGAGCTCAAAAATGACATCCGTATCCGCGGGACGTTAAAGTCCGTTGACCAATACCTCAACATCAAGCTGGACGATGTCGACGTCCTCGACCTGGACAAATATCCTCACCTGTCGTCGGTCAAGAACATGTTTATCCGTGGCAGTGTGGTGCGCTACGTGATGCTGCCCCGGTCGGAAGTGGACATTGGCCTGTTGGAGGACGCCACAAGGAGAGGTACGTGGGCGACGACATCCCCTTGCCCTTACTCGAGGGGTTTATAGTCGCTATGCTTACACAAGTCGATTTGCAGAAGCCGCGAACCAGGCTGGAAAGGCCCGGTGATTTCCTCGCCGTCACACCACCCGTTATGTTCCCTACTTC
>JAEZGH010000100.1 GCA_023417065.1 Bacteroidota bacterium | reverse complement strand
CTATAGTTGCCGCCACCATCCGTGGTCGTGGTGCCATAACTAACAGCATCCCCCGCAAAGCCGCCACTCTCGCCAAACTCGGCCAGATAGGCATTCACCGTCACATTGGCCGGGAAGCCATTGCCATTCACGCTGACCACGGTTCCTGCGCCACCCACCAACGGATTCAAGTTGGCAGAAGGAGCTGCAGTTGCCGTGGGCGCAGGTGTCGGGCTGCCCGGCGTCACAGTCGGTGTCGCAGTTGCGGTCGGCCCGGCCAAGGTGTAGTTGAAGCTGCCCCCCGCAACCAGGCTGAAGTCGCTGTTGGCAACCACAATTGCCACGCGTCCACCTGGAATGCTGCTGCCATCCGGCCATTGGTTCGGCATCGTAAAGGCCATGCTATAGTTGCCGCGGCGATCCGTGTTGGTGCTGGCATAGACATGGTCTCCGGCGTCGCCACCGACTTGGCTGTCAAGTGACCCCAGATAGAGGTTGACTTCGCTGTTGGCCGGGAAGCCACTGCCACTCACCCGTACCGTCGTCCCTGCACCGCCCGAACTCGGCGACACATCTAGCGAGACATTTGGCACCTCGTCGTCCTCAAAGTAATCGAACTCAGCACTCGCCTCGACACCAAAGTCATCGGTTGCGACCAAGACTATAATCTTGCCAGTCTGAATGTCATCCCCGCTCGGCCACTCTTCCGGCATGTCAAAGGAGACACTGTAGTTACCTTGGCTGTTGGTGTTGGTCGACGCATAGACGCGCATGTCCTCTGCATCTGCCGTGGTCGCCGTTGCCAGACCCGCCAGATAGACCCGCACGCGCACATTGGCTGGGAAACCGTCACCGCTGACAGTGACGCGGGTATCCTCGCCGCCGCTGCTCGGCGAAATCTGAGCATTGGGATTGCCACCACTCGAAGGCGCACCTGTTACCTCGTAGATCGCGCTGGCTTCCACGTTAAAGTCTTGCGTCGCCACTAGAATCGTCAAGCGACCAGGCTCCACGGGTGAACCATCAGGCCAGGTGTTGGGAATGGTAAACTCCATCGAGTAGTTACCACTACCATTGGTCGTAGTCGTGGCCCGCACTTGTGCGTTCGCCGCGTCTTGGGCACTCGCCTGTACCAAACCTGCCAAGTAGAGATTCACGGTCGTGTTTGCCGGGAAACCACCACCTGTCACCCGCACTTGTGTACCGGCTGGGCCTTGTGATGGCACAACATCGGCATAGGGCTGGATGCGTGTCGGGGTCGGGTCTGGATCGTCATCATCGATCTTTTCCCACCACACTTCAATGCGCGCGCCGCCAGTGCGTTCGTAATATTCGACCCGCACGCGTTCGTCGCCATCTAAATCAATATCGGCACTATAGGTGCGGTCGGCGCTATTGTCATGCCATTCGTCAATAATGCGGCGATCATTGACCCACACGCGCACGCCATCGTCGGCCTTAGCATAGAAGCGGTAGCGGGCATCATCAAAGTCAACCCACCGCGTCCAGCGTGCCGAGAAGTTGTCGTTCGAGATGCGCGAGTCTGGCGAGCCGCTACCCCAGTTGAAGTCGATGCGGCGATCGTTGCGCACAACACGCGGGTCTCCGTCCAGGCTGCGATTGTCCCAATACTCGCCCTTCCATTCCGGGAACTCGGTTGGTTGGTCGGCTATGCGATCCCACCAGAAGCGAGCGACCGCATAGGACGCATCTTCATAATACTCCACGCGCAAGCGATGCGTACCCTGGCTCACATAGATGTCGCGCGTAATCTCACGCGCGCTCCCATTGCGCCACTCATCGATGATGAGCGAGTCGTCCAGATAGACACGCATGCCATCATCCATCACGGTGCGGAAGCGATAGGTTCCGGCATCAAAGTGGACATTGCGCGTCCAGCGCACCGAGAAGTCATTCGAGCGGAAGTTACTCGCGGGGCCGCCTGTCCCCCAGTCAAAGTTAATGCTGCTGTCGTTGCGGACAAAAGCAGGCGAACCCGACAAGGTACGATTGCTGTAATATTCCCCGCGCCACTCCGGATAGCCCTGCTGCTCAACCGGTTCCCACCAGAAGCGCACCTTTGCAACTTGGGTAGCTTCATAGAATTCGACGCGTACCAACGCAGAACCGGAGTCAACGCGCTTGTCCGCCGAATAGGTGCGACCCGAAGACAAATGCCACTCGTTGATGATCAACTCGCCATTCACCCACACGCGCACACCATCATCTGCGGCGGCAAAGAAGCGGTAGGTTCCTTCGTTCAGATAGAACGAGCGCACCCAACGCACAGAGAAGTAATCATCGTTGATGGCATAGGCCGGGGAACCCGTGCCCCAGTCAAAATCGATCTTGGCATCGTCGCGCACCAAGCGCGGTTCACCCGACAAATGGGCGTTGTTGTAATACTCGCCACGCCAACCCGTACCTTGTGGTGGGCGCGTTGAGGTCGGCACCGGGGTTGGAGCCGGTGGCTTGGGCGACGGCACCACCGGGGCAATGCCGCCATAGTTGGTGTAGGCGCGCGCCAACCAACCTTCCGTCCCGTTGCTCAGACGTACAAAGAGCCATGCACCGCTATTGTTCTGCCCCAACACTGTAAACTCAGTGCCACGCGTGATCGAGCGAATCACGCCGAACGCGGTCGATGGGCCAAAGCGTACATTCAACGCGCTGCTTACCACCACACCCGTATTTCCCGTTTGACGGGTGGGCGTCGGCTGCACAGTCGGCAGTGGTGTGCGCGTGGGGATTGCAGCTGTG
>JAEZGH010000081.1 GCA_023417065.1 Bacteroidota bacterium | reverse complement strand
GAGCAGGACATTGAACACACGCTGCGCAACAAAATCGAACTGGACTATCCGAAAGACCTGCTTGAGATCCTGGTGGTCTCCGATGAATCCGTGGACCAGACCGACGCCATTGTCGAACGTATTGCCGCCGAGGCACCGATACCGATTCGACTGATCCGTCAGGTCCCGCGCCAGGGCAAGACGTCTGGACTTAACCTGATTGCCCCGCAGGCGACCGGCGAGATACTAGTGTTCTCGGATGCCAACTCTATCTACGCCCCGGATGCCCTGCGCAAACTGGTTCGAAATTTCGCAGACGCAACTGTAGGTTATGTGACCGGAAAGATGGTGTATACCAACCCGGACGGCTCGATGATTGGCGATGGTTGCAGTGCCTATATGAAGTACGAGAATTGGTTGCGCGAGAAGGAAACAAGCATAGGCTCCGTTGTGGGAGTGGATGGCGGTATTGACGCCATTCGCGCCAGTTTGTTCAAGCAACTGAATCCAGACCAACTGCCGGACTTCGTACAGCCACTCAAGGTGGTGGAGCAAGGCTACCGCGTTGTGTACGAACCTGAGGCCCTTTTGAAGGAACTGGCCTTGGACAACTCCAACCGCGAATATCGTATGCGGGTGCGGGTTTCCCTCAGGGCCCTTTGGGCGTTGCATGACATGAAACAGCTGCTGAATCCAGCCCGGTTTGGCCTGTTTGCGGTGCAGCTCCTATCCCATAAATTGCTTCGCTACTTGGCGTTTGTGCCATTACTTTGGCTGGCGCTTACCAATTTGTTCCTATTAGGGAAGGGCGGCATATACACGCTGATGTTCGTCGGCCAGGTCGGCTTCTATGTGCTGGCATGGCTGGGGCACCGCTATGATGACGAAAGACATCGGCCGTTTTATCTCACCTTGCCCTATTACTTTTGCTTACTGAACGTCGCATCGGCCCATGCAGCATGGCGGTATGTGAAGGGAGAGAAGCAAATCATTTGGGCGCCGCGTGTCGGATAATTGACAATATGACTATCAAGGTGTTGCATCTGATCGACAGTGGCGGGCTTTATGGCGCGGAGATGGTTCTGCTTAATCTCGTGGAAGCGCAAATCAAGGACGGACTTTCACCGCTTATTTTAAGTATAGGTGAGCCAGGAATTTTAGAAAAACCCCTGGAGGCAGCTGCAAGATCAAGATCATTACCTGTTAAGCAGTGGCGCATGAGGCCTGGGTTGAATCTAAGTGGGGCGTGGAAAATTCTAATGTTTGCACGCAGAGAAGGTTTTCAGATACTGCATTCACATGGGTACAAGTTCAATCTTCAAATGGGGGTTTGGCCACGTTTTTTGCGGCAGCTACCGGTTTTGACTACAGTTCATGGTTATGTAACGGCGCAGCCTGGTACCAGAATGTGGTTATATCAGCAGGCAGATCGCCGTATCTTGAAATGGCTCGAGCGGGTAGTGTTTGTAAGCCATGCGATGCTCAAGCAGCCCTTTTTCAATAATCTGAAATTACCGAACGCCGTTGCAATCAATAACGGTATGGATCTGGAACGAGAGGTTAGTTCAGCTATTACATGTCGCTCCGCGTTATCCGAGCGAGGCGTGTTGCCCAATGGATTGTCTCGGCCAATTATTGGAGCAGTTGGCCGTCTAGCGGTCGAGAAAGGCTTCCTGAACTTGATTGATGCCTTTTCTATTGTTCGAAAAAAACATCCTGATGCGACACTAGTAATTGTAGGTGAAGGCGAACTGCGTGAAACGTTAGAGCACCGGATCGAAGCGTTGGATCTAACAAATTGCATCTATCTTCCAGGCTTTGTTTCACCAATTTATTCTATTCTGAAAGAGCTCGACGTGTTCGTTTTGTCATCTTTCACTGAGGGGCTGCCAACCGTAGTTCTCGAAGCAATGCTTTGTGGGACCAGAATTGCTGCTAGTGCTGTCGGTGGTGTTCCAGAACTTCTGGATAATGGGCGCCTTGGTAAATTGTTTAATCCGACAACGATCAGTGAAATGGTAGAAGCCATATTAAATCAATTAGCTGATGAAGGGCATGATCGGGTCAAGCAGAGAGAGAGTTTCCTGCCGCATTTGCGCTCATTTTACTCACTTGATGTGATGGCAGGAGCCTACACGCACCAGTATAAATCCCTGCTTAAAAGCCACGCATGATAATTTAAGCACCAGGCAATTCAAAAAAGGACAAGGCATATCTGATGTGCGGAATTTGCGGTTTTATTGACCCTTCTCTGGGTTTGGGGCAGTCCGAACTCAAAAAAATGAATGACACTATTGCCCGCCGCGGGCCAGACGGAGAGGGTTATTTTCTCGCGCAAGGAGTAGGTTTAGCAATGCGCCGACTTGCCATTCAGGATTTGGATGGCGGTCAGCAGCCAATTTTTAATGAAGATGGTTCTATTTGTGTTGTTTTTAACGGCGAGATCTATAACTTCAATGAGATTCGTGCTCAGTTAGAAGAGAAAGGGCATCAATTTCGAACGAAGAGTGATACCGAAGTTCTAGTTCATCTCTATGAGGAGTATGGTGTCGAACTTTTGCATCATTTGCAGGGTATGTTCGCATTTGCGCTTTATGACATTAAAGGCGGAAAGGTCATCATCGCCAGGGACCGCCTGGGTATTAAGCCACTGTTTTATACGCAGGAAACGTCAGGTAGGGTGTTGTTTGGCTCCGAAATTAAGACGATCTTGCGTGTAGCACAGGGACCGAAGAAGCTTGATTATGATGCATTAGACGCATACTTGACATTTACCTACATTCCTGCACCGCTCACAATTTACCGCGGCATTTGTAAATTGGAACCTGGACATTACCTTGTAGTTGAGGAAGGCCAGATATATAAACACAAATACTGGGACTTGGATTTCAATAATCCTGTCGAGGCGTCCGATTCATTATTGGAAAACCTCGAGCAGGAACTATTAAAAGCAGTGTCCTCTCATCTGGTGAGCGACGTCCCTGTCGGCGCGTTCCTTTCAGGTGGTATTGATAGCTCTTTAGTCGCTTCGATGATGCAATCTCGTCTTCAGGAGAGAGTGTCGACCTTTACCGTAGGTTTTACCGGTAAGTCAATTCATGTCACGGATGAACGAAATTACGCTCGGTTACTCGCTGAAAGATACGATTTGGACTACAACGAGTACACGGTTCAGGCAGATTTTAGAGAGATATGTGGCGAGCTGATCGAGGCATTTGATGAGCCATTTGCCGACGATTCAATCATTCCCTCTTATTACGTTTGTAAGGAAACAGCAAAGAAAGTTAAGGTAGCACTGAGCGGTTTAGGTGGAGATGAATTATTTGCTGGATACAATAGATACACTGGATTCATTCTTAGCCAACAATTGGCTAAATTGCCACGCTTCCTGATCCGCAAGGTAATTCAGCCGTTGGTGGGCAGATTGCCTGAATTCAAAAATGGTGGTGACCGGGTCGACCATATAAAACGTTTTTTTCGTTATTTGGATAAACCAGCCAGTGAACGCTATCTAGGTTATGTATCCTCTTTAGATCCAGATGAGCGCTCACGGTTGTATGCTGCTAAAAGTGCTGCAAGGGTTAACTTCGAGCAAACATCAAAGCTGATAACAGGACACTTCGAGAACTGTAAGTCTTTATCTGACATGGAGCGTGTTTTATACGCAGATATAAAAACCTATTTGCCAGAGGATATTTTAGCACTGTCGGATCGATTGAGCATGTGGCACTCGTTAGAGTTACGCGTGCCGTTGATCGATCACAAGTTAGCAGAATTTACTACGAAGGTGCCTTTGTCGGAAAAGATATCAGGCAGGAATAAGAAGATTTCGTTGAAGAAGGTAGCGGAATCCTGGTTGCCAGAATCCATCATCAAACACAAAAAACAAGGGTTTGAGGCGCCGATGGCAGGATGGCTTAAGAATGAGCTGAAAGGGTTTATGGTCGAACTTTTATCTAATGAGAGTCTAGCTCGGCATGGCCTCTTTAATCCCCAGTATGTTCAGGGTCTGATTCAGGACCATCTGCAGGGAAAGCGAAAGAATAATAAGATTATTTTTTCTCTAATTATGTTCCAGTTGTGGTTCAATCATCAGCAGGACATCGAGTTATAAATTTATGAATAGGGTCATCTGGGTTAGTTGGCAAAGTCACCGAAGAACTGATGGTCTCAGCAAATTCTTTGGAATTTCCTTATTTATCATAAAAACCAAGCAGACAGGTTTATTTAGATACATATTATTGTCTTACCGCACGCTTAAACTTCTTGCCAACGAGCGTCCAGAAGTACTCATTGTGCAGAATCCTTCGCTCATATTGACGGTACTGGCTTGCATTCTGCGACCCATTTTTCGCTATCAGTTGATTGTCGATGCCCACAACGAGGGCGTGGTCCCTTATGTGAACTCTGGAGGGCACTTTGTTGCACTGACTCGACTATGTCATCGTTTGGCGGACGTGACTATCGTTACCAACGAAGAGTTAGCGCGAGTCGTCGAAGGAAATGGGGGGAAGGCTGTTGTCCTACCAGATAGCATTCCTCAGCCGCCTGAGCAGATTAATCCTTCAGGAGCGAATGAGAAGGGCGGTCCTCTCCGAATCACTATCATCAGTACCTACGCAAAGGACGAACCTATTGCCGAGATATTTCGGGCGTTGCATGAAGTGAAGCATGAGTATCGTGCCTGGATCACTGGTGATGACCGTAAATGTCCCGATGCGCTTAGGAGGCTGGCTCCGAAAACCATATCATTCACAGGCTTTCTCGATGAACTAGATTACTGGCAGCTCTTGGCAGATTCTGATTTGATCATCGACCTAACGCTGATGGAAAATTGCCTTGTATGTGGGCTTTATGAAGCTATGTCTCTTGGTGTTCCAATCATGCTTACCGATGATGTAAGCG
>JAEZGH010000017.1 GCA_023417065.1 Bacteroidota bacterium | reverse complement strand
AAGGGAGCAAGTATCGGAAATTCATTCGAAACGTCGCTCCTTGGCGTAAGTGGCCTTCTAGGTAGGGGCTCGAGTCCCAGCGCTTCTCAACTTCATAATACGTACCAGTCCCGCGATTGCTGACTGTCCCTGGCTGTAGCTTCCAGCCGGAAATTCTGACATCTGTTGTATCCCCGTACTGAGCAAGAACTCTCGCTGATGGGAATAAGAGAATGAATAAAAACAGGAAGGACAGGATGAAACGGTTCATAGCTAATACTGTTTTCATCCGGTATACCCGTGTGACAGCCTGGAGCTAACCAGAGTGTCTCCGGTCCATAGACAAGGACCGTGCGTTAGATTAAAGACCACTATTTATGGTTGCCAACCATTAACAGGTTCCATCCCGCGTGTACACCAGATGGGTTTATGCGAAGTAAATGTAAGTATTTCCAGCAAATTGTCGAGCACCTTGCCGCTGCTTTGTTTCAAAGTGGCGAAAGAGGCCAAATCAGCGCCCGTTCGCCATTTTTTTCGTTCCAAAAGCGTTGTACTATTCACCAACAATAAGCTTAATTTTCTCAGTGTGGGAACCTTGTTCCATTAACAGGAAATAAAGCCCCGGCGCAAGCGGATTATGAACCTTCAACCGCATCCCGTCACTGACCTCATCCGGCGTCGCACTAACCGAATAAACCTTTCTTCCTCTTCCATCCAAAATACTGATCCGTACCGGATCAACCGACCTCAACTGCGCACGAACATTGATGTTCGACCACGATGTCGGGTTGGGAAACACATGCACAGCATTGCCGCGCAGTTCTCCAGCCACCGATGTGACGACAAACGCGCGTGATTCTTTCAGACATGCGCCAGAGCGAACTTTCAGAATGTATTCACCTGATTTCTCAGGTACGAAGTAATTTGCATTCGCTGACGTCACTATCTCCTTACCGTTGTGGATCCAGGTATACTCACCTCCAAACACAGAACTGTAAAGCGTATCGCCCTGAACCAGAATTTCTGGTTCTGCTAATTCATCAGGTGTAACCATGATAACCGATTTTGGCCCACGACACCCATTCGGCGTTACTGCATTCACGTAGTAAGTTGTTTCTTCCGTGATGGCACCTGTCACAAACTCCGCGCTCTGTGCCCCTTTGATCTGTACGTCACCATTCCACCATTCAAAATGCGAAATACTGCCTGTACCCTGAACGTTTAATGTCGCAGGTGATCCCAGACACGCGTATACATTAGGTCCCGAAACTTTTGGTGCACCGTAGTACTCAACTTGCACCACATCGGGTAGCAAGGACGTTGCACAACCTTTAAACGAGGCCTGAACTTTAAACCTGGTTGTTCCTTCATTTAGTTGTGATGAAGGAACAGTAAAGATTACATCATTACCGGTACTTGTTTGTTCACTTCCTGCAACCTTCATGTTTTCTGTCAACAGAACGTATGAAGCTCCAGGCTGTGTTCTTTTCAATCTGACTTCAGCACCATCCGTACACTCGACAGACACCAGTGTTTCGATATCTGTTGAAAGCTGTGGCCGTCCAAATACAAGTTCGAAACGGTACATGCCATAGGACGCTGTGTCGGTGGTGACGCTGAAGTTATAAGGCTTGCCGTCGATCAGCTCAGCGACGTTTCCTGTAAAGTGGTCTACCAGCTGGAGCGATCCCACGCCTATCAACATATCCGGTGAAGGAACTTCGAGTTTATAATCACCGGGAGGTGCATTGTTGATATCCACCCGTAACCGCTTCGTGCAGAATACGTCGTTGACGTTGTTGATGGCAACGGCCTTTCCATCTGCGGTTACAGTCGCAAGGTTGAATAATCCGTCGTTACTCATCTTCACACCGTCAAACTCCTTATCGAGTTCATCTGTGCCGAAGTCGGTAAATACAACCAGCGCTACGTCAGCCTTATTGGCTTGTGCGAGGCGCAATCTCACGTGGCTGTACGCAGGCGTTCCTTCTCTGTACAGTTGTTGTTGTCCAGTACTCTTTGCAGGCTCTTTGATCGTCAATGCAGGGTCAGGTCCTGTGGCCTGAACCCAGAACGCCTGGCCTTGCGCAATACGACCACCTTCCAGCGTGCCTCCTTCGCCTGGTCCGGTGCCGGTTCCGGTAATGGCGTCGTAGTATTGGAACTGGCCGGTATTTGTATCGACATTATCTCTGACAGCGATCACGCTTCCGATATTCTGCTTTGTCCAGGCATTGGCATCGTTGTTCCATGCTATTGTCGATGCATACGGATTGCCCAGAAGGTTCCAACTACCTTCTTCGATGCCGGGGTTTGGATCAAACAGATCAAAGTCAACATCGCCCTGGTGTGGCACCCCGCGGTTAGTCATGGTAAACGCGGTGGTGTTTCTTATGAACGCGGCATAACCGCGGCCTTTTTCGATCGGTGCAGTCTTATCGCTTTCTGCATCGGGATAACCAACCCATCCACTTCGTTCCCTTACGAATAGCGAATACTGTTTGGTAAGGCCTGAACCTTTGGTTGTCCCGTCGAAAGGTCCGGTAATCGGGAAGTACAGCTGCCAGTCGGCAATGGTAGTCCCCTCTACCGGTGAAGAAATGTATCGGTACGTTCTGGGCTTCTGCGAAATGAAGCGCTGGACGTTCACTGCGCCAATAACCCGACCGTTGTTTTCTATCGCCTGAAGGTTAGCTGACTTCTCCGCGTTGGAGACCAGCGTAACCATTCCGTTCGCATTGAATGTGCCTCGCGTAATCTTCAGTCCGTCGGTGATCATCACAGGCGACTGAGCGATCAGCGTACCTGTTCCCGAAAGGTTACTGCGCAGGAAGAAAACGTTGTTCTCAACCGGATCAAGATAGAGGTTTGAATGCTGAGTTGCCGCACTTGTGATATCCAGTGTTCCGTTATTGACGGCGATGACGCCTTTTTGATCAGCTGAGTTTATCGTTGCGCGGCCTATTAGTTGAAGCGTGTTGTTTCCGAGCTGCAGGGTTGAACCATCTTCCAGAACAAGTCCACCACCAGAGCCTGATCCGACCGCCAAAGTGCTGGTGTTGTCACCATCCACGACCACGGTTGTATTACCTGCTGCGGAGAGACGGAACAGATCCAGCTTGCCAGCAAAGTTAAGGGTTTGCGTTCCTGCTTTTCTCAAATCAAGGGCAACGCCAACTTCGGAAGGCGTAAACGCCGGTGAGCCGGTGTAGTTGAGATCGCCATACAGAACAAGCGTACTTTGGTTGTTGGTAACGCCTTTGATGGCTATTCCGTCTGCAGCTGTAAGTGTGCCGTGCACTGTTGTTGTTCCTGCGGGGAACGTCTTATTACCCGTTCCGTTAAGAACCAGGTTTCCATATTCCGCGACCTGAATGTTCGGCGCGGTTGAATTATATTCTACTGTACTGTTTACTCCGAGGTTCACGAAGCTGGGAGGGGTAGCATTCGCGACGACGAACGTGCCTCCATCCTGAACTTCCACGCGACCCTGGACCTGTGTTTCAGCCATGAGGGTGACACCTGCCGGGACGATAATTTTGGAGACATTCCCGTCGACTTTCCAGTTTCCGCCAACGGCACTTTCGTCTCTGTTTGTCACAACGAAATACGAACCATTAGTCGAAAAGTTCAGAGGCGCTTCTCCGGTTCCGTTGGGATTTTTTCCCCAGCTCGAAAGGACGTTAAGCGGACCGGATGGTTTCGAATAAAACGTTTCTGGTGTATTGGTTTCGAATACAAGTGTATTCGAAGGTTCCGATTTGTTGCCATTTGCATCGAAAGCGACCACAAACACGCTGAATTGTTGTAAGGGTTGCAGGCCTTCGATGAGGTGGTAGTTTTGCGGCGCAGTGCTGTGCAATGTGTTGTTTACCCAGATTTCATATCCTGCTACCATTGTATTGTCTTCAGATGCTGTCCACGCGATCGAAGCGGTGGTCAGGGTCTGCGTGAATAGTGTCAGCGCTCCTGGTTGAGTTGGGATTTCTGTATCCACTTCGGTCGTGGCACTGGCTGTCTCCGAGAAGGCCGATGCTCCTGATTCGGATAAAGCTTTCAGTTTGTAGAAGTAGGTCGTGCCTGGAAGCAGTTCCTGATCTGAGAAAGACAGTTCGTCTGTCCTTCCCAACACGGTAAAGGTTCCGTTCTCAGACGTGGAGCGATAGATTTCAAAATCGGTCACCGCTTCATCTGGCATAGTCCAGGAAAGATTGATCTGTGTCATCCCCATAGCTTCAGCAACGAGTTCTGTTGGGACCGGTGGTATTTGCGGCTCCGGAGGGGCAGGGTAGCTTCTTATTCTCTCATCAGGAACCCCGATCCATGTGGTAAGCGGTCTGCCCGTATCTGGTCCTTTCCATTCCAGGGACAAACACTTTGTTCCTATATACTGATAATAGCGGACTTCCATCGTGTGGGTACCGCTCTCAAGATACATCGGCTCCATATTGACGGCGTCGCATGTGCCATCAGGTTTCGTGGTGTTTCTTACAGCCACCCGTTGTCCATCAATGTAAAGGGCTACGCCGTCGTTGGCCCTGACCCGGAATTGATGGTCGCCAGACGTGGACAAATAGAAATAGCCATAAAACCTGAATACGAGAAACTCTTCCTGAAGCGCAGGCTCAAGGGTGAGGTTGGGTGACCTTCCTTCAAACTCGGGATTGTCCCATACAACATCTGTTATGTCGCGTAAATCAGTAAACGCTCCGGTGCGGTGTTCCCAGAAGAAGCCATCGATGTAGGTGTTCGCATTAGCCTGGTTGCTGGGCTGCGAAACGTTTCCTGCGTTGTCTCTCGCAACGACCCGAAATCCGTAAGTTTGATTTAGCGGCAGTCCTTCAACGATGTATTGGGTTTGATTTGCCGGAACATCAATTGTCGTACTTCCATACTGGATCTGATAATTCGAAATTCCTCCGGCATCAGTCGAAGCATCCCATGAAAGGCTGATGCTTACCGTTTGTGTGGCGATGTCTGTGTCATGCTGAACGGCAGTCAAATTCTGTGGCGGTGTTGGCGGCGTATTGTCGGATTGGGTACTTATGATAAAATTCGCGTTAACGTTGGTTTTACTTTCCCCAGGCGCATAGCGCGACCTGCCCTCGTTGCTTACCGCACGGATCTTGTACCAGTACTCAGTGCCCGGCAGAAGGTTTCTGTCCTCATACTGAATGGCGTCCTCGTCGGTAAGCGCGACAAATGTCCATCCATTGCTGGAATTATCTTCCGAAGTTCTGCGCCAGATCTCATAGTGGCGTTCACTGCCGGACACGTCGTTCCACCTGAGAAGAACTGACGTAGGGCCGGTGAGCGTGCCGGAAAAGCCGGTGATGTCCGGGATAGCGTATGGCGACGCCCCACCATAAAACACAGCCTTTACATTTGAGGGTTCGCTGGGGCAGTTGTCATAACCCGCAGTTCGCACGGTGTATCTGCCCATGTTGGCGTTGTCAGTACCTGCTGAGATTACCGGATTTGCCTGGTTCGTATTGATTGACGTCGGTTGACCATCCTTCTCCCAATAGTAATAGGTATAGCCTTCTGGCGCAGAAAGGCGGGCAGTATTTGAACCATTCAAGTCCTGAAGGTGGAGCGACCGGATTTGCGACAGCACCGGAGCGCTGGGCAGCACTTCGGTCACGGTAACAGGTGACGACCATCGGTTCCACTCCGATTCAGATGGAGTCGCTGAAACTCTGCTGTAACGTGCGCGGTATACGCCGGGAACGCTCGCTTCATACGTGTGGCTGTTCGCGCCCGGGATGATCGTTCCGTTTAGCTCCCACTGATAGGCAAAGAACCCCTCGGGTACGCTGAGACGCGCAGGTTGATTATTCGTTCCGCAAATTGTTGGACTTCCGTAGGCGATATGAATATCAGATCTGATGTTGCCCAGGAAGAAGGTGAAGAAATCCGGCTCGCGGTATGCTGTATTCCACGTTCCGTGTTCGAGGTTAGGATATAGCGTATACCGGACATTTCCACCCGCCTCGCGCAGCAGACGCACTGTCCTCTCGGTTTGGAACGGAGTCGGGAGGTTGTCGCGACCGCCCTGAAAGTACCAGAGGGGAATATGACTGACTTTCG
>JAEZGH010000221.1 GCA_023417065.1 Bacteroidota bacterium | reverse complement strand
GGTCTTGATGGTCATGCGGATCTCCAGATCGGTGATCGCCACGCCCGCTCCCGTCAAGGACGACAGCGGTCGAGGCTACGGGGTCGACCCGTAAATCTGGGTGTCGCCTTAGCGACAAATTAGGGTGTCGCCTTACACCGGGCATGGATGGTGGCCCGGCCCGCCGACTATCCCTGGTCGAGTCATGGGGCAAACGCAGGCTACCGCAAGGATCCGTTGCTGGTCCCGTATCCCGAGTACCTGGCCCTGGGAATGGATACGCACGCGCGCGCAGCGGCATGCCGGGCGATCGTGGAGGAGGGACTGGAAGATGCGGTGGCGGAGGATATCCGTGCCTACCTGCAGCAGCAGAGGGCGTTGGGCTCGGACCGGTCCCAGGAGTGGGTCAGGCAGCGCACCGTCAGGTTCGCGGGCCTGCGTGGACGGGAGAGGCCGCGCGCCAGGGGGAATTGTCCCTGACACCTTTGTCGCTGCATCTTTGCCTTTCAGGCAACGTCGTGGGTGTGGAGCATGCAGGCCAGCTTTTCTTCATGCCGCTAGCGGGGCCGTCAGCCAGAAGAGCTGGTCAGCTAGATCGATGAGGCCGACAACGCACCTCGGAGTACATCCGGCGCCAGATATAAGTAGCGGACGGGTCTACTTAGCTGGTGGAGTACCAAGTATTCTTCACAGCAGAGGCAAACGCGGTCCGAAGCAGGTAGCTCGGCGGTCCCCGGTGTCTAGCAGTTCCGCTATCCGGTGACCGCCGAGCTTGACTACTGCCAGTCCTGTCAGTTTGGTATCAGCGACTGCGATGGACCAATCAATCGCCCCGCCGGCGCAGCTTTGGAGCGAGTCGACGCAGTACTGCCGCTGCCGCCACAGATGCTGCTGTACTCGAACTCGGTCGAGACGCCGTCGTCGTCAGTGAATGTGACGCGCCATTGCGCCGTACCTGGCGGGGCATCGGGGTCGCCATGGCAGGCAAAGCCGACTTCGATGGGCGACGGCCATTCGCTGGCGATCATACCGCCGCCTGGCGTGCACAGGACGCTACATGCGACGTCTTCGATGGTCACTTCGACCGGATACTGTGGGAATCCCTCGTAATGAATGGAAACTACGGCGGAGCCGCCCCACGGCGCCGATACATCCGGAACATCGATGATCTCGTAATGGGTACACGATTCGTTCGCCATGTGCAGGCGATAGCCCTTCTCGACGCCCTTCATCGCGGCTGTCCGGAAGATCGGGTCCTGAAGCGCGGCCGCATCATCCGGATTGCTGTGGAACGCGGTCTCGATGATCACAGCCGGAACGGCGGCGTGGTTGTTCTCGCCGTGCCCCGTCGACGAATGCGAGGCAGCCGCAACTGGGAAATCCTCGTACCCGTCCTGGGCCTGGATGATCTCCTTCATGTAGCAGAGCATGCTGTTGGCGATCGCCTGGTCGCCGGACCTGCCGGTTGCATGGTAGATGCGCGCGCCCCGCGGCGTAGGTGAGCCGTCACCGTTTGTATGTACGCTCAAGAGAGCTTGGGCGCCGACATCATTCGCGTAGAACGGGCGAGCACGAATGTCCTCGTCCCGCTCGCGCAGATCGTGTGTCGCTGCCGGCAGCGAGTTCCAGATGTCCGGTCGCGCTGGTAGTGCGTCAGCCAGGAAGTACCTCGCCGCGACATCGCTCCATGGTAGACCACTGGGCGTATGGGCGGTCGTGGAAAAGTCCCTGACGAAGCCGACAGTCGCCCCGCTGCGCGTAATCAGCAGATCCGCGAGTTCGTCAGTTAGTAGCTGTGTCATCGTGTCTTCGCGGATGCCGAAAGCCGCATCGCGTTGATATCGCCACGTCGAGGGCGATGTGCCATGAAACAGGTATGCGCCGTGGCCTGCACTGACGATAATTGGAGTGTTCTTGCCGTGCGTGGCTTTAGTAGGAGGCTTTGCATTCGGCTTGTGATCGGGGAAATCTTCCGGATAGTAGAACCAGAGAGGCTGTCCGTCGAAGATGTAGCTGACCCCAGCAGCGGACAACTTCAACTCGTTTTCAATGCTCCACAAGATTCCGGTCGTCATCCGGTGTAGTCGATCCTCAAGCTCGGCCGAATAGTTCGCGACCCCCGCCGGAAGATAGTCCTTCGACAGCTCGACGATGACCAGGTTCGAAGTTCTGTCGACTCGCACGCCACGTAGAAGCGAAGCGGCGGGTGACTCGCCAGGTTGTGTCTTCTCTCGCCCAAGAACTGTGAGGAGTTCGCTTCGTAGTAGCAACTCGAGATTCTTGGTTTCCGTTGCGCTTAGTGAGCCTATCCGAGCCGGCTCCCTGGTCATTCCGATCTGGGTCATCAACAACGCGACTGCTGCAATCAACGCGATGAATCGTGGTGATTCATGTGGCCTGGACATGGCCAACCTCCTTTCGTCCGGGAATGGAGTGCGAGGCTTCAGAATCGCTACGCAATCGATATATGCGAGCTGTCGAATGCGTGCCGAACGTAACCCCGCATCCGGACCGTACAAGTGAACTGACCGGGGTTTTGTGATTCGAATCACACGAGTTGCATAGCGTTGGCTGCGGCTGACGAGCGGCTGCATGAAGCCGCAGCGCGCTATCGAGTTGATTGCTCTCGATGCGGCCGACTCCGAAGTGTTCCTGTAAGCAGTAATTCTGAGTTATCTGGAAGTTTTTTCGAGTTGAAGTTGGGCGTCCACCGGATGGCAAGAGCTTGCGCGCATGTAATCTGGAGCCGCCGTCAGTGCTCTCGGGAGAAGGTGTCATGGACAATATCCGAGAACCGGTGAGGCGTTCCCTGACGCAGCGGTGCGCCGCGGTCTGATCGAAGCGGGCGGCAGATCGAACGAGGCTTGGGCATGGCCCGGCATCCGCGCTTCGACTGCGCAGGCATCCCGCAACACATCGTGCAGCGCGGCAACAACCGGCTGCCGTGCTTCCTGGACGACGAGGACCGGCAGCGGTACCTGCAGTGCCTGCGGCAGGGCCTGGCGAGATTCGACTGCCAGCTGCATGCCTGCGTGCTGATGTGCAACCACGTGCATCTGCTGCTGACGCCCGGTGCCACCGGTGCGGTGTCGCGTCTGATGCATACCTTCGCGCGCAACGACACGGGACTGTTCAACGGGCGGCACGGGCGCACCGGGACGTTGTGGGAGGGGCGGTTCAAGGCCTGCCTGGTGGATTCGGGCCGGTACTTGCTGGCGTGCACGCGGTACATTGAGCTCAATCCGGTCCGGGCATGGATGGTGGCCCGGACCGCCGACCATCCCTGGTCGAGCCATGGGGCAAACGCAGGCCACCGCAAGGATCCGTTGCTGGTCCCGCATCCCGAGTACCTGGCCTTGGGAACGGATACGCACGCGCGCGCAGCGGCGTACCGGGCGATCGTGGAGGAGGGCTGGAGGATGTGGTGGTGCAGGATATCCGTGTCTACCTGCAGCAGCAGAGGGCGTTGGGCTCGGACCGGTTCCAGGAGTGGGTCAGGCAGCGCACCGGCAGGTTTGCGGGCCTGAGTGAACAGGGGAGACCGCCCGCCAGGAGGAGTTGTCCCTGACACCTTTGTCGCTGCTGACACCTTTGTCGCTGGTGGCGTGGCGGACGGAGCGAACGCTGCGCTTATGTCTATACTTCCCGGCCACCTCGCATGGAGCACTTTCATGGCCATTCGACTGCCGTCCGCCGTCCTCCTCGCCACGCTGCTGGCCACCGCGACTTCCATGGCCAACGACCTGCCGGTCGAAGACCCGGTCGTGTTCGGTGCCCGCCAGGGCATCCCGGCGACGCTGACGCTGAACTACTCGAAGGACGGGCGCGATGCGCGGCTCACGCCGGTGCGCAACAACTACCGGCCGAAGGTGGTATTCGGCGGTGGCGAGGTGAGCTGCATGATGCGCATGACGCCCGGCACCTCGATCGAGCCGGGCGAATCGGGACCGGTGCGCCTGGACTGCGCCCAAGCAGTGTCCGTGGCCCGCGGCGGCGGGCGGCTGATCGTGCGGGAAGGTGGCAAGGATGTCGGCTTCGTCGAGGTCCGCCTGACGCCCTAGTCGGTCGTCCGGGTTCCAGGCCCTCGGCCCGGGACGCAGGTCGGCCAAGCCTCCGGACGCCCGGGGGCGCGCCCCGCGATCGGACTTGGGGAGTGGACGGAGAATGGGTCAGTTTCATTTTCCCGGCGCTGATCGCTGGCCGCCGCTGGGTCTGACGGCCAGACTTCTACCGACGAGTGCTTCGATCTGCCTGCGAAACTGTCGTCGCCGAAAGCCTTGTTCTGCCGGGTGTGGTCGCGCAGCCGATCCGCGGGGCCCTGATCGAGCGCGACGCGAAACAGGGCGCGGTAAGCGCTCTGCCGGTCGGATGGAGCGGGAGTCAGGGCGGGGTAGCCGGGGTGCGGGTTGATCCCGGGATCATGCGCGCCCAGGGCGTTCGACCGGTGGCTGGACCATGGGTAGTCGGCAGGATCTGGGATCCATGCCGGCCCGGACCGGATTGATTTCGATGTAGCGGTAGCAGGAGCAGGTAGGTCTCGCTGCCCAAGAGGGCGGACTTGAACCGGCCTGCCCACAGCGTTCCCATTCGCCGATAGCGCGCGTTGAAGGCGCCCACGTAGCGGCGGCCGATCGCCGGCTCCGATGGCCTCGTCCGCCCGCGGCCCCGGGCTCTCCCGCGACCTCACTTCCAGGTTCGGGCCCACCAGCGCTTCGACGCGCCAGTGGAATTCCGGTCAGTTGCCCACCATTGACCACGCCACCATCTTCTCGAGACATTCGAACTGCTCGAAGCGGTAGGCATCGGGGCCGAACTGGCCCAGGCATGCGGTAGCGCCGCGAACCACCTCGAGCCGGTCGGCGATGGACTCGATCTGGCAGCTGAGACCGTGGACGGCAGGCCAGGCACCGCCCGCGCCCGTCAGCGTGCCGGCGAGTTCGCAGTCGGCGCGCATGTACTCAAGCCAACGCGCCTGCTGGTTTGCGACTGCTCGCGCAAATGGAGGCGGGTCGGCCGGGTTGCCGCCGATGGCATTCTGCAGGTCGGCGATTGCCTGCTCGAAATCGGCCCGGGCTGCCTCCAGCCTTTCAGCCTCCACGTACATGGAGTGCATGGCACTGCCTTCCGGCCACTCGTCCCGGGCATCCTGGGCGAGGAGGGGCAGGGATGTCGCGAGCAACAAGAGAGTGGCGGGCCACGTCTTGCCAGACCTGAGCTGCAGTCCCACGAAATTCCTGCGCATGTGTTCTGTCCGGGAAAGGAAGATGCGGGTGTTGAGGACGGCGCCTAGTGTCGGCGTGGCAGAAAAGGTGCCCAGGACAACTGCGGGCAACTTTCCCTGGCACCTTCTCGCGAGACGGTCCCGGCCCCCGATCACACCGTACCTGATAAATCACGGGGCGCTGTTCCAGTCCGCGGTTGGCAAGGCCACCCTGGTCGACTGCCGGATCCATGGCGATTTCGAAGCCTCGTTCCTGGCCAAGGTCCGTTTCTCCCACGGCAAGAGCGGGATGATGGTGTGCGAAACGGGGGATTCACCGGCCGTACTGCAACACCAGCTGCTGGAGTGACGCAACGGCTACCCGCACTCCAAGGTGGTCTCGACCGGCCTGGCGCCGCAGTAGGCGGCGGTTACGCCTGCCGGGCGTCCCCTGGCGCATTCCCGAACCGGAGCCCGAACCCGAACACCGGCAGGGCCTCCAGCAGGAAGTCCAGGGCCTCCGAGCGCACAAGCCCACTGCTCGTACATGTTCCAGGCCACGGTCATCACCGCGGTGGTGTGCAGGATCACCTGCGCATGCCCTGCTCGCGCGCCCGCTGGGGGCAGGCGGTCGCCAGTGCCTTGCCGGCGCCGGTGCGCGGGACTTGGGGTCCACGCCCAGCAGGCGGATGCCGGCCGCGTGCTTCTCCTGTGTGGCCCGGCGGCCGATGACGGTCACATCGCCGCCGCCTGTTCGTCGACGTAGGCAGGCCCCGGTTGCAGTATGGGGCGGGGGCCTTGCCAGGGGAGGAAGGACATGGGCAGATGTGTGATCTTGCTGGTGGTGCTGTTGGCGGCGCTGGTGCCGCGCACTGGGCTGGCTGAAACGCGGGTGCGGATCGTGGAGACCTGGCCGGCTGCGCAGGAGGTGCGGCTTGGCCCCGGGCAGTCGTTCTACCTGCGGCTGGCCTACGAGAGCGACCGCCCGGTGGGCCTGTGGTTGCATGCCTATCACCAGGGGCGCCAGGTGAGCGTGGGCAGCAGTCCGTCGCGCAGGCGCCAGGGAGCGGGCGAAGCGATGGCCTGGTTCTTCTTCACCGAGCCTGTCGGGGTGGTCGACGAGATCAGGATCGTCGCCGGCGACGGCAGCCGCGACGACACCACTGTGGTTGCGACTTGGCGCGGTCGCGTCTCCGCGAGTGCCAAACCAGCGGCCGGGATCGGTCGCGCAGAGCCTGCCTGGCTGCAGGCGTTGCGCGAACAGGAACGCCAGGCGCAGCAGCGCGACCGGCAGGCAGCCATGGACAGCACCGACGACAACGACTGGTGGGTGCTGCCAGTGGTGTGGGGCATGATGGCGCTGGGAATCGTCGGCCTGGTGGTGCCGGTCGTCGCGACATGCAAATGGAAAGGGGGCTGGCGGGTGGCGGCGATGGTGCCGGCGGCGCTGGTGGGCTTCGTGATACTGCGCATCGTGGTGGACACCGCGATAGATCCGACCTCGCACAACCTGTGGCCGTTAGAGCTCGCCATGGTCGGAGCGCTGAGCGGCGGGCTGATGCTGGTGCTTGCGGCGGCCAGGTGGCTGGCGGGTGCGGGGAGGCGGCGCTGACGGACTGGTGACGTATTGGCGCCTGGCCAGGCGGATGGTCCGATGGGGAGCCACGCCTCAAAAGCATGTCCCGGGCCTATTCCCTGGTGCATGCGATCGATTCGCTCGAGGCACGGCTGCGCGCGGTGCATCTCAACGTCGATGCCGCACAGCGCGAACCGCCCGTTGCGGCGGGCCGATCGGCTCACGATGCTTCAACGGCGTCCGTGCATGAATGCAGGAAGGTCGTATCGGGAGGCGGACATGTTCTTCGACAGCTGGCACGGGGTGCTCCGGGTTCTTGTGGTCGGCACGCTCGCCTACCTGGCGCTGGTGGCGTGGCTGCGGCTGATGGGCAAGCGCTCGGTGTCGAAGTGGAACGCGTTCGACCTGGTCGTCACCGTCGCCCTTGGTTCGACGCTGGCCAGCATCCTGCTGACCGAGCAGGTAGCGCTGGTGGAGGGTGTGGTCGGAATGGGGCTGCTGGTCATGCTGCAGTACGCGATCAGCTGGACATCGGTGCGCGTCGGGTGGGTCCGCCAGACGGTCAAGAACCGGCCGACCCTGTTGCTGTGGGAAGGCAAGCCCCGCTGCCAGGCCATGCGGCGGGAGCGGGTAACCGAAGGCGAATTGCGGGCCGCGGTACGCTCCGCGGGCCATGCATCGCTGGAGAATGTCGATGCGATCGTGCTGGAAACCGACGGGAACTTCAGCGTCGTGAGTTCCGGGTTGGG
>JAEZGH010000198.1 GCA_023417065.1 Bacteroidota bacterium | reverse complement strand
AGTTGATCGGATTGTTTTCGAACTCGAAGATGGCATGAAGGATACCGAATCGCTTATGGTTGATCCTCAATCCAAAAAACTTTATATCCTTTCAAAACGCGAATTTCCTGCGTCGATGTATGAAATTCAAAATGTCGGAAATCCCCGCGATACTATTACAGCACCCAAGGTTCTTACCCTCCCGATGCTGAGCCTCGTGGCCGCGGACTGCTACCACAAGGATGGGAGCGTGTTAATGAAAAATTACACTAATGTTTACTGCTGGGAAAACAAAGGCAATCAGAGTATTATCACTCTTTTGAAAGGCAATCCAAAGACAATCGCCTATGAATCTGAACCTCAGGGTGAGGCCATTACATGGGCTGTTGGCGGGACTGGTTTTTATACGCTGAGCGAAAGGCCGGAAGGGCAGGATTCCTACCTCTATTTCTACGCCCGGAAGTAGGCTTGCAGAAATCAACGCAAAATAATCTGCGCCTGCCCAGGGCGTTAATCCGTGCCGTTGGTTGGTTCTTCCAAATTGTTTGCTCAAAAATTCTACCGGGCGAAAAAAATCCCGAAAAAAGGCTCAGCAACCGTTTGAAATTTTGTATAATTGTTATGCTTACACTTAATCGTTCTGTGTTTTGCAATCAAAAGTTTGTGGCTGTTCCGCGACGAGTGATACATTTCGAATGAAAAACAGAGGCATAGAGATCTTATTTCATCAGAGGATAAACCGCTTTTTTCAAGGTTTTCTATGCGTAATATTTGTGGCTTTGACGACTCTAATGTTGCCCGCCGGGTCGGGTTTCGCGCAGTCACCAACTCCTAATCTGGTTCCCGTTGCACCGGAAGTCCTTTCCAACTCATACGTCAGATGCTTTTATAAAGACAGCAAAGGGTATATGTGGATTGGAACGGAAGATGCTCTGATCCGATATGACGGGAAGCACGCCTACCGGTATGTAAACGACCCCAAGGATCGAACCTCTATCCCTCACAACACTGTAAACGCTATTATTGAAGGTCCCGATAACAAACTCTGGGTTGGCACGGCGCTGGGATTATCGATCTACAACCGCGAGCTCGACAACTTTGTAAATGTTGATTCGATCAAGGGTAATCAGAACTACCTGAACAACCGCTACATAACGGATCTTGATTTTGATGATCGCGGACGTCTGTGGATTGGAACGCACGAAGGTGGAATCAATATTTATGATGCGGAAAAACAAAGGTTTGAATACATCATCGATCCGCCTCAGAAAGGTGTCCTTCCTTCTTCGAACTTCATAACCAGTCTTATTTTGATAGACAATACTATCTGGTGTGCCTCGAAAGGGGGACTTATTCTTTATGACGTAGAAACAAGGTCGCGTGTTCCGTTAAAAGGTCTGGAGCGTTTTGCCGGCGCCCAGATCAGTGAGTTCATCAGGGAGTCGTCTGGCGGTCTGATCATTGCCACAATTACCGGCGACATTACGCGCGTTATCACCCGCGATGGACATTATTCTTTCGAGGAAATCTGCCACGGCGACCAGTTGCCGGAAAGCTTCAATCGCATCCTTACGATGGATCTTGATAGCAGAGGAAATATCCTCGTGGGCGGTGAGAGTACAGGCTTCAATATTATTGATCCAAAGACGAATGAAATCCAGCGACTCTTCCCGACAGGAGAAAAGGGCAGAGGCCCGGGTAATTCTGTTGAATCGATCTTTGCCGACGACCGCGGACTGATCTGGATTGGAACTTTTAATAACGGCGCATACATCCTTGATAACAACCGCCGCAAGTTTGAATCGGATGATTTGCTCGCCAGGGATCATAACGAAGTAAGGAGCATCGCAGAAGACGCCAATGGAAATATCTGGATCGCGTCCTACGGTGTTGGACTTTCAAAAATTGATCAGAAGTCAGGTACTGTCAATACGATTTCAGGAATCAATAAAAAGATCACCAACAAGAATGTCACCTCGGTAATTAGTGATAGGAAAGGAGAGCTATGGCTTGGGACTGCCGGAAAGGGTGTATATCGGATCAACCCCGAGACTCACCACCTTGTGAATTATTCGCTGACTTCGGAAGGTTTTGGAAATAACCAGGTCTTCTGCCTCTTTGAAGATAAGTCAGGGGTGGTCTGGGCAGGAACCTGGGGCAGCGGACTCTTTTATTACGACCGCAACACTGATGCTTTCGTGAGTCTTGCCGAGTACGATCAACCACATCATATTCCGAACACAGGTTACATTACAGATATCCTGGAAGATTCCAAGGGTACCTTCTGGATTGGGACGCTCTATGGACTTTATGAACTGAAACGGGTTTCTGGCCAATCATTTTCGTATGCCGTCCACTTGCCGGAGGAAACAGAGGGTTCAATTGTTGGTGCTCAGGTCCATGCAGTCATTGAGGATTCTTCCGGTGACCTGTGGGTGGGAACAACGGATGCCTTGAACGTACGAAGGAGAGAGACGTCGCTTTTCGAGGCCTTTGGTGTCAACAAGAAAGCAGTCAATACGATTCGTTCACTGGTGATCGATGGGAACGGCCACATCTGGTTTGGTGGAAACACCGGGCTTACGCGATTCGAACCCGGGTCTCGAACCTTCGTGAATTACTCCAAAGAAGACGGATTAAAATCCAATAACTTTCACCGCAAGTCCGCGCTGATGAGTTCCGCCGGAAAGCTCTACTTCGGCAGCAACAATGGAATTGACAGTTTTTACCCCGACAGCATTCGCTCAACGGCATCCAACGAATCCATTGTCTTTTCCGATCTGAAAATTAATAACCAATCCGTGCGTCCTGGGGTAGAAGGTTCACCTTTGCAAAAGCACATCAGTCTCACGTCAAGTCTTGATCTCTCGTACGCGCAACGGTCGTTTATGATTGACTTTGTAGTACTCGACCATCGGCAGTCTTCTAATTATACATACTGTTACATGCTCGAGGGATTTGATAAAGACTGGAATTGCGGCAGTACAAACAATGGTGCGACCTACACGAACATTGATCCGGGCAATTATGTCTTTCTGGTGAAAGCTGCAAACCGCGACGGCGTATGGATAAGCGAACCTTTAAGACTTGAGATCACAATTCGTCAGGTCTTTTGGAAGACATGGTGGGCGTATTCGATATACGCGGCGGTGTTTATCGGACTGATCTGGTTTGTTGTGAGAATCAGGATTGAACGCTTGAAGCTCAAAAATGAAATAACGCTCGAAAAATTAAGACGTGAACAGGAACAGCGGCTGGGCGATTCGAAGACACAATTCTTTACCAATGTGGCCCACGAGTTCAGAACACCCCTGAGTCTGATCATGATCCCGCTTGAAAGCCTGATGGGAAGAAACGACGTTCCTGCTGCATTGCGCGGACAAATATACACGGCGTACAAAAATGCGTGCAGGATGAGTCGTTTGGTAAATGAACTTCTTGACTTCAATAAACTCGAAGGCGGGAATCTGAGTCTCAGTGTTCAGCATGGCGAAATTGTTCAGTTTATCATGGACACCGCGGCTGCGTTCAACGACATGGCTGCAAAACGAAAAATGATTTTTTCCGCGACATCAGATTCCCCTGTTATTATGGGATGGTTTGATCGTGACAAACTGGAACGTATTATTTTCAACATTCTTTCAAACGCATTCAAGTTTACCGCCGATGCTGGCGCAATAAAGTTGAAGGTGAGCACAAAGCAATCGATCATTCCCGATGGAAGTCTATGCCGCTGTATTGAACTTGAAATCGAAGACAATGGTATCGGTATTTCGCCAGACGAGCTCCCTCATATTTTTGAAAAATTCTATCAGGCAAAGTCATCGGCCAAAATATCCAGCCCGGGAACAGGGATTGGCTTATCATTGACGAAGGCACTTGTGGAGTTGCACCGTGGGTCCATCACGGTTACAAGTGTGCCTGATCAGGCCACGATCTTTACCATCTTACTTCCAATAGATGCCGGCGTATACGGTATCGGTGATTCAGCCGCTGCTGAAACTCCGCCAGATGTTATTTACACCAATACCTCCGTTGACGGGGTGGCCCAGGCTGAACCCATAGCGACTAACGGTGAGGAAAACCACGAGAAACCGAAAATTCTGGTAGTTGAGGATAACCTCGAGTTAAGAGAGTATCTGGTTTCAGAACTCCGGAATGAGTTTTTGGTCCTTGAGGCGAAGGATGGAGAGGAAGGGCTAGCCATAGCTCTGGAGTCCAGCCCGGATTTGATCATCAGCGATATCATGATGCCGTTGAAAAACGGAATCGAGCTTTGCAATGAAATTAAATCTGATATCAACACCAGTCATATTCCTTTTGTCCTGCTGACCGCGAAGACACGGATTGAGGATCAGATCGCGGGTATTGAAACTGGGGCTGATCTTTACGTACCGAAGCCTTTCAATATCCGGTATCTGATTACTCATATTAACCAGATTATCACTTCCCGTCGCCAACTGTATGCAAGGTTCAGCCAGGATGTATACCTGATGCCGGGCAAAGCGACGACGAATGTGCTGGATCAGGAGTTCCTGCAGAAGGCCATTGACTATATTTCTGCGAATCTTCAGGACCCCCAGCTGAGTGTCGATTCTATTGCGGCACTATTTAACCTGAGCCGGATGCAGACCTACCGCAAGATCAAGGCGCTTACCGGTAAGTCGGTGGTTGAATTCATCCGTATGGTGCGGATGAAGCAGGCTATCAAGCTTATGGATTCGCGGCAGCTTACGTTATCGGAGGTAGCCTTTGAGGTCGGTTTCAATTCGGCTTCGTACTTCACACGGTGTTTCAAGGAGGAATTTGGCAAGACTCCGTCGGAATACCTGGGCCAGACTTTTTGATTCCTGATTCCTAGTTCCTGATTTCAGGTTTCTGATTCCAGATTTTAAATTATCAAATAACTTTTTTGTTCTCAGGATTGCCTGTTGGTGTGGGGCATTAAGGGGGCACTGAGCCCGTTGTTGCGAAGCTGTCGGCATGGTTCAATCCTGGGCTGAAGAGTTGCTTCGCGGTGGGGTGAGGGCGCAATCGTTGGAAATTTATGACGCACTTGATTGCAGCTACAAGTTGAAACTCGATGTCTAAACGTGAATTATTACACCGGGGTTACTTGCACATTTTCAACATAAATCGTTGAAAACAGCTCAAAATTGCAGTTTTGTTTCAAAGTTTAAAGGGTTTGTTCAAAACCTATTACATGTTGGATGAGTGTAATAGGCACATTAGTGAAATCGTTTGCATCCGGTCTGTCACCGCAAACCATGTCTTGCGGTGATGGTTAGACTCAAAGAGTCGCTGCATTCGGCAAAGCACATGTAGAACCCTAAACCCCAGCCAGCCCAAAAAGACAGGAGAAGTATTATTCAAAAAAATCGGCCGGACACCGTTAGAAACGATCCGGCAAAAGCTCAGTGGTAACAGTTACCGCGAGTTAATTAATCAATGCGTTTTCTTGACCAAACCAATTACCCTAGTTTTTATGCGCAAACTTTACGCAAAAATCTCGGGTCAATGGAGTATTCCATTGACTAATTTCCGATTGGCCGGGCTCGTTTTGGTGGCGTTTTTCGCCAGCGCGGGCTATGCGGTCGGTCACCCTGGCGTCGGCTCAGACCCAATGAGCATTCTTTCCGACGCCATTACCGTCTCGGGCCGGGTCGTCGACGACACTGGTAGCCCGATGCCGGGTGTTAACGTCGTAGTGAAAGGAACTACTGTAGGAACAACGACAGATATCGACGGTCGCTACAGTATTTCTGTTGAGGATGGCAATGCAGTTCTGGTTTTCAGCTTTATCGGCTACGAAACCCAGGAGGTTACTGTCGGATCTCAGTCAGTAATAAACATCACCCTTGCTACCGACATCAAAACTCTTTCTGAAGTTGTTGTTGTTGGATACGGAACTCAGAAGAGAAGTTCTGTAACGGGTGCCATTGCCTCCGTTTCTGCGAAGGAACTCAGTGCCCTTCCTTCAGTAAGTGTCGACCAGAACCTCCAGGGACGTGCTCCCGGTGTTATCGTTACTAACAACGGTGCCCCTGGTTCCGGACCGATTGTGCGCATCCGCGGTGTCAGCACCATCAACAACGCCAACCCTCTTTATGTGGTTGACGGTGTGCCTGTTGGTGAAGGTGTAAACATCGACCCAAAAGATGTTCAGTCACTTGAAGTACTGAAAGACGCGAGTGCGGCTGCGATCTACGGGTCACGCGCTGCAAACGGCGTTATCCTTATTACTACCAAGTCTGCTACACAAGATAAGTTGAGTATAAACATCGACTCTTATGTAGGTGTTCAGTCTCCATGGCGCAAGCTTGACCTCCTGAACCGCGATCAGTATATCCAGTATGCTGGAATGCTAGGATCACTTCCTCCGCGCGTTCAAAACGGTATGAACGAACCTATTTATCCTGGTGCAAGTCAGACTTTCGCGCAAACTGAGACTGACTGGCAGGATGAAATGTTCAGAAATGCTACGATCCAGCAGCATCGTTTTGACATTTCCAAAGCTGGTGACGTGTCAAAAGTATTCCTGTCAGCGAGTTATTTCGATCAAGGTGGTATCATGCTTGGTACTTACTACAAGCGTGGCAACATTCGTTTGAATTCCGAACACAAACTTGGAAAACGATTAACAATCGGACAGACTGCCTACCTCTACTATGATCGCAGACGCAACGAAGTGAACGGTGGTTCAATCGGAACCAACATCCGTTACGTAATTGCATCAATTCCTTATCTGCCAGTGTATAACCCGTTCAACAAAGGTGGTTTCTTCGGTCCTCAGGCTGTAGACGCATCTGACCCTACACAACCTGTGAGAAGAGCTATCCTCGACGAAAACTACAATACCGGCAACGGAATGTTGTTAACAGGATACCTCGACTTCAAGTTCACCGACTGGTTGACCTACAGGTTGAACGTTGGTGCAAACGTCACGAACAACATCGCCAGCAACTTCAGCCCGTCATTCAACAGCGGTACTGGTGGTTATGATTCAAGAAACTTTGCTAATATCAGTGAGACTCGCTCAAACAACGTAACACCGATTGTTACAAACCAACTTACTGCAATTAAGTCGTTTGGTGATCACAACCTGAACCTTGTTCTTGTTGCTGAACAGCAGACATCCAAATACTCCGATGTCACTGCAAGCGGAACAAACTCAATCTCGGATGCGATCAAAATGCCTCGTGGTGTTGCTTCACCGCAGACTAACGCGCAGTTGCAGGAGTGGGCCCTCATTTCATATGTGGGACGTTTGAATTACGACTACAAAGGTAAATATCTCCTTGGTGCGTCTTTCCGTCGTGACGGTTCTTCCCGCTTTGCAGATGGCAACAGATGGGGTAACTTCCCTTCAGTGTCTGCTGGATGGAGAATTTCAGAAGAAGCCTTTATGGCAGATCTGGCTCCTACCATCACTGAGTTGAAAATCCGCGGTAGCTATGGTTTGGTAGGTAATAACCTTCTTGGAAACTACGCTTATCAGCCTACGCTGACTAACAACAACTACTATCAGTTCAACGCTTCTTCTGCTGACCAGACTCAGGGCTATACCATCAACACGATGGCGAACAAAGATCTGAAATGGGAAGAGGTTGAAATGTTGAACGTAGGTATCGACGGAGGTCTGTTTGGCAACAAAGTCAACTTCTCTGTTGAGTGGTTCAGCAATACAACAAATGGTATGATCATCGGCGTGCCTATTGCCTCTTCTTTAGGATATGACGGTGCTCCTACAGCGAATGCCGGTTCTGCCCGCAACAGAGGTATCGAATGGCAACTTGGTTATAACTCTCAGGAAGGCGAGTTCCGTTGGAACCTCAGCGCTAACATGGGTATCATTCGTAACGAGGTACTATCCCTTGGAGAAGAAGGTCTCACTTATGCACGTGAAAACTGGTACGGTGACAACCTGACTCTCACAAGAGCAGGTGACCCTATCTCTTTCTTCTACGGTTACAAAGTAGAGAAGATTTTCCAGTCTCAAGAGGAAATCGACGCTGCCAACGCAGTTGATGGCGATCCTTCAACCAAATACCAGGAAAATGCAGAGCCAGGCGACATCAAGTTCCGCGATATCAACGGTGACGGTGTAATCACAGCAGATGACAAAACCATGATCGGTAAATATCTGCCTGACTTTACATACGGTGTAAACTTCACTGCAAACTGGAAAAACTTTGATCTGAATCTCTTCCTTCAAGGTGTTCAGGGCAACCAGATCTACAGCACAACAAAGTATCACCTGGAAGGTATGACACGTCTGTTCAACGCAGGAACTGCTGTTTTGGATAGCTGGACTACACCGGGTCAGAATACTGACGTACCTCGTGCTGTTTCCGGTGACCCTAACCTGAACTCAAGAGCGTCTGACAGATTTGTTGAAGACGGTTCATATCTGCGGATCAAGAATTTCTCTCTTGGTTATGCAGTTCCTTCTGAAACACTTGAAGCACTTACAAAGAACAGCATCTCCAGACTGAGAGTTTACCTTTCGGCTACCAACCTGCTCACATGGACAAAGTACAAGAGTGGTTACGATCCTGAAATTGGAGCGTTCAACGGAAACGGTGCAGGCGGATCTTTCCAAAATGGAATTGATTACGGCCAGTATCCGCAACCAAGAACAATTACGGTAGGAGTACAACTAGGTTTGTAAGTCGTAAACAATATTGACATATGAGAATTAAAAATATTTTAGCGAAAGGATGTTTGGTAGGTTTCTCACTAATGTGGGGATGTAACGAAGACCTGCTGGACAAAGTCAACCCTAACGACCTCTCTACGGGTATCTATTACCTGAATGAGACCGAACTCGTCACTGGCGTCAACAGTGTGTACGCAGCCTGGCAGGGTCTTGACCTCTACGCTCGTGAGTTCTTCTTTATTCACGATTTGAGAGGTGATGACATGCAGCCCGGAGGTGAACAGCTGGAGTTGCAAAGAAGACAGCTCATCGAAGGGACACACGATCCGTCAAACCCTGTGATGACATCCGTATGGAATGGTCTTTATCGTGTTATTCATCGTGCTAACGTAGTTATCGAGTCTGCTGCCAGACCCGAAGTAACTGCAACTGACGCAGCTAAAGCCCGCGTTAGTGGTGAAGCCAAGTTCCACCGTGCGTGGGCTTACTTCGAACTTGTAAGCATGTGGGGCGGAGTTCCGCTGTACACAACTTATGCTACTTCTCCCGCGGATAACAAACCCAGGGCATCAGTAGATGAAGTGTATGCTGTCATCGTTTCTGACCTGACAGATGCAATCAGCTCGTTGCCAAACTCATATCCCGACAGCGATGTGGGTCGCGCTACGAGCCACGCTGCCCGCGCTATGCTGGCGAGGGTTCACATGCAACGCGGTAACTATTCGGAAGCACGTACACTATTGCGCGATATCGTTACCTCCAACCAATATAAATTGGTTGATCGTTACCTGGATAACTTCGAAGAAGAGGCTGAATACAATGAAGAGTCGCTCTTTGAAGTAGCGTTCAGCTCTAACTTCGGTGGATTGGGCTGGAACCCTTCCGGTGATGGTACTTCAATGGAAGTAACTATCCGCGGTCAGGAATACGGTCCGAATGCATGGCGAAACCTTATCCCGTCAAACGGACTTATTGCAGAGTTCGAAGATGATGATCCAAGATTCGCAGATTCATTCTACCAAATCGGTGATACGTACAACAATGGAACTCAAGTGATCACTGAAATGCAGAACGCAGATCCTAAGATCAGCTGGCGCAAATACCAGATGATCTATAAGGTGCCTTCTGAAGATCAACGCTCTGGTATAAACTTCCGCGTAATCCGTTATGCAGAAGTGTTGCTGGCGCTTGCCGAGTGTGAGAATGAACTTGACAACGGCCAGGAGGCTATCAATCTGCTAAACCAAGTCAGAGATAGAGCAAGTGTGCAAATGCCTCATTATCCGACCGCGGAATATCCGGTTTCGTCCAAAGCTGAAATCTTCCGTGCAATAGTTCACGAGAAGCGTGTTGAGCTGGGTGGCGAACAGATCCGCAATCGTGATATCCTTCGCTGGAGAGCTCAGGGTAAGCTCCTTGACGAGCCGTTCCCTTACTTCCAGTCACGGCATGCTCTTCTGCCAATTCCGCAACCTGAGATAGACAATAACACTAGCCTCACTAACGCGGATCAGAACCCTGGATACTAATCGTTTGAAACAATTGTAAATTATAAAGAATTGGAAATGGGAAAACGTTTTCCCATTTCCTTTCTTAACCGAAGAAATCAGGCCTTTATCCCACAACGTATGAGTTTACAGTTTGCCAGAGCTTCCTTCGGACTCGTTTGTCTGATCCTGGTGTTGTGTTCATGCTCCCAACCAAAGAAGGATAGCGAAACGCTATTCTCTCTCTTGTCCCCCTCGGAATCCGGAATTGATTTCGAGAACATGCTTACCGAGACAGACTCACTTAATGTCTTGAACTACGAGTATTTCTATAACGGAGCTGGCGTTGGCGTGGGCGACGTGAATGGCGACGGATTACTCGATATCTATTTCGGTGGAAACATGGTTTCCTCAAGGCTTTATATCAATAAAGGAAACCTGAAATTTGAAGATGTTACCGAGAAAGCCAACGTGGCGACTTCCGATTGGTGTACGGGGATCGCTATGG
The DNA here is from genome assembly GCA_023417065.1 of Bacteroidota bacterium. Lineage (GTDB taxonomy): Bacteria > Bacteroidota > Bacteroidia > Cytophagales > Cyclobacteriaceae > Ohtaekwangia. Next base: position 21,509 of record JAEZGH010000198.1, on the reverse strand, counting down.
TGGATATTAATCAAGACGGTAAACTTGATATTTATGTCTCTACAATTACACCAACCCTCACAGGGCATTCAGAAAATATTTTCTTTATAAATCAGGGCAACGACGCGAATGGAATTCCTCTTTTCGAGGATATGGCGCATCAGCTGGGAGTTGCCGATACAAGCTATTCAACGCAAGCTGCGTTCTTCGATTATGATCTCGATGGAGATCTCGATATGTACCTCCTCACAAATGCAAACGAACGATTCGTACGGAGCAATCCTATTGGACAACGACACGATGGCACCGGACGAAGTAACGATAAACTTTTTCAGAACACAGGCAACGATGCCAGTGGCAATCCAATATTTAAAGACGTTTCGCGTGAAGCCGGTCTTCTTTCTGAAGGTTGGGGACTCGGTATCACTGTAAGCGATCTCAACAACGACGGTTATCCGGATGTCTATGTCGCCAACGACTTTATGGCGAACGATCACTTCTATATCAATAATCAGGATGGAACGTTCAGCGAACAGTCTGGCCGGCGAATGAAGCATCAGGAGATGAACGGAATGGGAATTGACATTGGAGACCTCAACAACGACGGCCTTCCGGATATTGTCGTGGTGGACATGCTGCCTGAAGATAACCTTCGCCAGAAAACCATGTTCTCCGACATTGGATATGACAGGTTTCAACTTGCACTTAAGCGAAATTATGATCCGCAGTACGTCAGAAACGTATTGCAACTGAACAATGGTAACGGGACTTTCAGCGATATCGGATACTTTGCCGGCATCCATGCAACAGACTGGAGCTGGACTCCGCTTATTGCGGATTTCGACAACGACGGTTGGAAAGATATCCTTATCACAAATGGCTATGTGCGGGATGTGACCGATCTTGACTTTGGTACGTATGCCAACAACGTCGGGATGTTCGGTACACCGGAATCAAGGCAGAAGAAACTCATTGAAGCTGCGAACGCACTTCCGGGTATCAATAAGCCCAATGCGCTCTTCCGGAATAATCGCGATCTCACCTTTACCGACGTTGCCGCAGAATGGGGGCTTGCCGTGCCATCATATTCAAACGGAGCAGCATACGCTGATTTTGACAATGACGGCGACCTTGATATCGTGATCAATAACCTCAATGGCAAATCGTTCATTTTTAAGAATAGCCTGGTCGGCGAAGGTTCAAGTAAATCAGGTTCCAATTACCTGCGGTTTAAATTAATCGGTAATACCGGAAACTCTGAAGGTCTTGGTGCTACAGTCACAGTTTATCAGGGGGCGACAAAACAAGTTACTGAATATAACCCTCAGCGGGGATACAAATCGAACGTTGAACCTTTTGTGCACTTTGGTGTTGGCGACGCGGACGCAGTTGATTCTGTCGTTGTAACCTGGCCTGGATTCAAGCGGCAGGTGTTAACCAATGTTAAGGCCAATCAGGTCCTTTCAATCAAGGAAGCTGATGCGAAAAACGTCCAGGTGAAGGAGGCTGTCCAGCCGACAATCTTCAAAAAGGAGGATCCATCATCTCTGCAGGTTGCATTCAAACACGAAGACGACGAATTTATCGATTTTAAGGTAACGCCAACATTGCCGAAGAAGCATTCTCAGCAGGGGCCTGCGATTGCATCCGGCGACATCAATGGTGATGGACTGGAAGATTTCATCATCGGTGGTTCTGCTAATAAGCAGGCCGTTGGATATATCCAAATGTCTAACGGTTCATTTAAGAAATTTCAGCTTCCCGTCAAGAAGGAGGAAGATATTGGTCTTTTGCTTTTTGACGCTGACAATGATGGCGATCTCGATTTGTACTGCGTCAGCGGAGGAAGCGACTTCGGTAAGAAAGGGAACTATCAGGATAGGCTCTACCTCAATGACGGCCGTGGCCAATTCTCGTTAAGCTCCAATGCACCCCCCGCAGTATCAAGCGGAAGTACTGTTATCGCTCACGACTTTGACCACGATGGCGACCTTGACCTCTTTGTAGGCGGACGAATTCGCCCGGAAGAGTATCCGTTCGCTCCCGATAGTTATATTCTCCAGAATGATGGCAAGGGCAAGTTTACCGATGTCACCAAGGCTATTGCACCTGAGTTACAAAATGTCGGAATGGTAACCTCTGCAATTTGGACAGACTTCGACAATGATGGCTGGAGTGACCTTCTGGTGGTGGGTGAATTCATGCCCGTGAAGTTCTTCAGGAACGTGAATGGCGAGAAGTTTGTAAATGAATCTTCGCTTACAATCGAAAATTCAACCGGATGGTGGAACAGCGTAACGGGTGGGGATATCGATAACGACGGTGATATCGATTATATAGTTGGAAACGTTGGGCTGAACTCCGTCTATAAAGCTTCACCCGATCAACCGGTATCCATATACGCAAAAGACTTCGATCAGAACGGAAGTGTAGATCCGATTATTTCGCGATACATCCAGGGGATAGAATATTCTGTCCACCCGAGAGAAACACTTACCGGCCAAATAGTCGGGTTTAAGAAAAAACTTCGCTCGTATGCTATTTATGGGAAAACGCCCATTAAGGATTTGCTCACAGCTCAAATGCTTACAGACGCGCAAACAATCAGGGCAACAGAATTCCGTTCAGGCGTCCTTGAGAACCTTGGTAATGGCAAATTCGCTTTCCGGCCTCTGCCGAAGGAAGCGCAGTTCGCACCCGTTTATGGAACGTTGTTAAGGGATATCAACGGCGATGGAAACCTCGACCTGATCACGATTGGAAATGATTACTCCACTGAGACATTGACAGGACATTACGATGCTGGTACAGGTAATTCTTTCCTCGGAGATGGCAAAGGAAATTTCAGGCCGTTAACCATCAGCGAATCAGGATTCGTCGTTGACAAGGACGCGAAGGGACTGATTTCGATACCCGTAAAAAATACTGAATTGATTATCGCAACACAGAACCGCGACAGCGTAGTTATGTATAGCCTTGCAAAAAAAGGTGCGGCATTCCATGCGATCAGGCAGGATGAAGTATATGGGGAATTACATTTCTCCAATGGAACGAAGCGAAGAATTGAATTCTATCACGGCGACTCGTATCTCTCGCAATCGGCGAGGGTTATTTCAGTCGACGCTGACGTTGAAAAGTTGGTTCTATTTAATGCCAAAGGTGAAACGAGGACAATTCCCATGACGGCCAATCTGAGCCACAGCAACAATCAGGGTTCAGGAATGGTGGCTGAAGTTGGGCGCAATGGGATGAGATAGCGATATGTTGTTTATAAGGATCTTTGTTTGTTTGGTTTGGGTTAAGCGGTAAAATGCTACTTAGAGCTACGGGTAGCTTTACCGCTTCCTTTTTTTTAGGCGACTCAAGTCAGACTTAAGTAAAAAAAATAAAAACACTAATTAGGAGGAGATCAATGACACGTTTTAGACCGATTGGAGTTCTTTGGATTATTCTGAGTGTATTCAGCACAGCTGCCTGGAGCCAGGCGAATGAAAAGCAAGCCCCAAAGGGTTTCGATCAAGTTCGCGAAAACATTTCACGCGGTAAACTGGATAGTGTTACCTATCAATCGAAAACGGTTGGTACATCGCGAAAAGCGCTCGTATACACTCCTCCTGGATATAAAAAGGGTACCAAATACCCTGTTCTTTATCTGTTGCATGGAATAGGTGGCGATGAGAAGGAATGGCTCAATGGTGCAAACGTCCCTGTAATCCTTGATAATCTCTATGCCGACAAGAAACTTACGCCGATGATCGTCGTGATGCCTAATGGGCGCGCCATGAAAGACGATCGCGCCGTTGGTAATATTTTCGATGCCGAAAAAGTCCAGGCATTCGCAACATTTGAAAAGGATCTTATCAACGATCTCATCCCTTTTATCGAAAAGAAGTATTCAGTCAACAAGGCGCGTGAATATCGTGCCATTGCAGGGCTATCGATGGGAGGGGGGCAGTCCCTGAATTTTGGTCTTGGTAACCTGGACAAGTTTGCATGGGTTGGCGGTTTTTCATCTGCCCCTAATACGAAGGCTCCGGAACTGTTGGTTCCCGATCCGAAAGCCGCAAAGGATAAACTTCAGTTGCTTTGGATATCCTGCGGAGATGAAGATGGTTTGATCAGTTTCAGCGCACGTACTCATCAGTATCTTTTTGAAAAAGGGGTACCGCATGTGTATTACCTCGAACCGGGAGGTCATGACTTCAACGTCTGGAAGAACGACCTGTATATGTTCTCGCAGCAAATCTTCAAGCCTGTAGATAAAAATTCACTTTCATCAATCACGGTCCTTGGAACGCCGGCTTCGACGAACGTAAGATCTGCGAAGTACCCTCAGATCCTGCCCGATAACCGCGTCGTATTCCGTATCAAAGCGCCTGAAGCCAATAAAGTGCAAATTGACCTTGGAAAGAAGTATGATATGACGAAAGATGCCGAGGGATTTTGGACCGTTACGACGGACACCATAAGCGAAGGCATTCACTATTATTCGTTGCTTATTGATGGTGTCGCACTGGCCGATCCTGCCAGCGAAACGTTTTATGGCATGGGGAGAATGGCATCCGGCATCGAAATACCATCACGCAATGGCGATTACTATGCATTGAAGAATGTTCCTCATGGTGACATCCGGATGAGACGTTATTTCTCCAATGTATTCAACAGCTGGCGCCGTATTTACATATACACGCCTCCCGGATACGATAGAAATCCTGACAAAAAATATCCGGTGCTGTATCTGCTCCACGGTGGTGGTGAGGACGAACGCGGCTGGGGAACGCAAGGAAGAACGGACTTGATTCTGGATAACCTGATCGCGGAAGGAGCCGCGCAACCAATGCTCGTTGTGATGATGGATGGCAACACTGGCGGCGTAGGTGTTGGCGGTTTCGGCGAGCGTTCACTGCAGGCGTTCGAGAACGAGTTAACCAAGGTAGTGATTCCATTTGTCGAAGAAAACTATCGGGCGGAACAGTCGCAGGATAAAAGGGCGTTGGCCGGATTGTCGATGGGGGGACTGCAGACACTTCATGCAGGGGTGAAAAACCACAACATGTTTGCTTACCTCGGGGTGTTCAGCTCTGGATGGTTCGCGAACAATCCAACGATTTCAGATCCGCAGTATGCATTTATGAAAGATAACGTTGATGCAATAAACAAAAACATTAAATCCTTCTGGATTGCCATGGGCGGGAAAGAAGATATCGCCTATGAGAACTGTCAGGTGATGATGAAGAAGTTTGACGAAATCGGCATCCGGTATCAATACAGTGAATATCCTGGTGGACACACCTGGCCTGTGTGGAGAAACAATCTCTACAAGTTTGCTCCTTTATTGTTCAGGTAGATTGTCGACCATGGCTGAATAACCACACTTTAAACGATTGTATGAGAACGAGGAACGAAGTGACTATTCACGACATTGCCAAAGCGCTGGATCTTTCGACTGCAACGATAAGCAGAGCGTTAAATGGTTCATCAGCAGTAAATGAAGAGACGAGATCGCGTATTGCGCATGTAGCCAATGAATTGGGTTACCAGCGGAACTACTTTGCCAGTCGGCTGCGCTCTCAGAAGAGTCACGTTCTTGGTGGGATGGTAACGCATCTCAATGCAACCACACCCTCCTGCGTTCTGTCGGGGGCCGAAGTTACTGCCAGTCAAATGGGTTACAGCCTGATTGTGCATCAGTCAATGAACAAACCTGAGTTCAGGCTGCAGAATATAGAGAATCTGAAAAAGCATCGGGTGGATGGTGTTCTGGTGACTTCAATGTTTTATCAGGAATGCGAGATTCTTGATCAGCTTGCATCGCTGGAAATACCAGTGGTGGTGGTTGAAACATCCACACTTCTTCCGGGAAGACCCAAGAAAAAAGTCAGTGAGTTTCAGAATTCGTTCGAGTTCACTAGCCACCTCGTTGAGAAGGGATGCCAACGCATTGCCTGTATGTCGGTTGACCTGGACGGCGCCCAACATTCTGCGCTTATATCCGGGTACAATAAAGCCATTGAGTCGGGCAATCTCACTGGTGGGGATAAATTCATTCTAAATACGAAGGGTGGTGAAAGTTCCTGGGAGGCGATATGTGAACTCATGGGGTCGATGTCGTCGCATCTGGATGGAATTTTCTTTGCAAGCAACGCCATTCGTGCACTCATATTTGTTCCGCCTGGAACGCCTCCCGGCCGCGAAGAATTCTGGATTACCTGGCGAAAAGGGAGCATATCAACTCAAAACCAGGATCTTGTTGAAATTGGAAAACTTGCCGCTGCATTACTCATTTCGGCCAGTGAAAGAAAAAACGCAGCAGTGACAAATCAAACGTTCTAAAATTGACAAGCATTGTACGAATAGTGCCAGTGGTATACGCTCTGCAAGCGCATCTTGACGGAGTTTTTCACATGAGATATTTTACTCGTTCAACAGGATGCGAAAGATGAAGGCCGTCGTATGTAATCGTCCGGGAGAATTAGTATCGGTTAGTAGCAGTGCTCCCGTACCTGAGAAAGGGTATTCGATTTTGAAAATTCGACGTGTTGGCATTTGCGGCACAGATATACACGCCTTTGAAGGAACTCAGCCATATTTTACTTATCCGAGAATCCTTGGTCATGAGCTGGCAGGCGAATGGGTCGATGGGGACAAGCCTGACGGCTGGGAGGCCGGGACGAAATATACGGTACTTCCTTACTGGAACTGTGGTAATTGCATCGCGTGTCGTCGGGGAAAGCCCAACTGTTGTGTACGCATGCAGGTGTGTGGCGTACATATAGATGGTGGGATGAGAGAATTTCTTTCTGTTCCCACAAGAATGCTTATTCCCGGAACAGGTTTGTCGTTGGATGAACTTGCCCTCGTTGAGCCCCTTGCAATTGGTGCCCACAGTCTGAGACGTGCGGACATCGAGTCGGGAGAATTCGTTCTCGTTATTGGTGCAGGGCCTATTGGACTTGGTATAATGCAGCTTTGCCGACTTGCCGGCGCGCAGGTTATAGCGATGGATGTAAATGATAAGCGCCTGGCGTTCTGCAGAGAGAAATTGGGAATCGAGCATACCTTGAATCCTTCGGCAGCGGATGCAAGTGAAACGCTGAAAACTATTACCAGGGGTGATATGCCCACTGCGGTTTTCGATGCAACAGGTAATCTTCACGCTATTAATGGCGGACTTGCGTATCTGGCACACGGCGGTAGATATATCCTGGTCGGGTTGCAGAATGCGGAATTTAGCTTCAGTCACCCGGAGTTTCACAAACGTGAGACAACGCTGATGAGCAGTCGTAATGCGCTCAAGGCGGATTTCGATTATGTCATCTCCAGCATTCGTGAAAAAAGCCTTGACGTCAATGTGCTGATTACACATAGACTGGCTTTCGGTGATCTCGAAAGACAGTTTAATCGAATCGTAACATCAGATGAACTGGTGGTGAAGGGCATGATAGAAGTCGGCGAGCCGATGACAAAATTTATGGTTTTGTAAATCTTTTCGGGGTATCATTGTCCATCTCTGGGTCTTATGAAAAAACTTTCCACAGCAATAATATTTCTACTTAGCTTCTGTTCGGGCTTCGCGCAGAAGGCACCACCACTAAAGCTATGGTACGATAAGCCATCGGGAAAGATCTGGGAAAATGCGCTTCCTGTTGGGAACGGAAGGCTGGGAGCGATGGTATATGGCAACGTGGAGAAGGAAATCATTCAGCTGAATGAGCATACTGTGTGGAGCGGGAGCCCTAACCGGAACGACAATCCCAAAGCTTTGGCAGCACTTCCCGAGATGCGAAAGCTGATTTTGGAAGGACGACACAAAGAGGCAGAAGCAATTGCGAATAAGACGGTTATCACTCAAGGTTCGCATGGCCAGAAGTTTGAACCGGTGGGCAACCTTGAACTCACTTTCTCCGGGCACGAGTCATACGCTGACTACTACCGCGAACTTGATATTGAACGCGCGGTTGCCACAACACGATATACTGTGGGTGGCGTTACGTACAAACGAGAAGTACTAGCTTCGTTGCCCGATGGTATTGTGGTGATACGATTGTCGTCGAATAAGAATGGAAGCATATCGTGTTCAGCACAAATAACTAGTCCCCAGCCAAACAAAGTAATCCGTAATGAAGGAAACGACGTCACGCTTTCCGGAACGACAACAAGTCACGAGGGAGTGGAAGGTAAAGTAAGATTTAAGGCGATAGCACGAGTCAAAGTTGATGGCGGTTCTGTTTTGACGACAGACAGTGCATTAGTCATCGACAAGGCGGATGTGATCACTATTTACGTTTCAATTGCCACGAATTTCAACAATTATAAAGACCTGGGCGGAGATGAAAATGCAAGGGCTGACGCGCTTCTGAACAGGAGTGTTTCCAAATCGTTCGACGACATCGCGGGAGGCCACGTCGCTGCGTATCAGAAGTATTTCAACCGGGTTTCACTTGATCTAGGTTACAGTCCGGCAGCGGAGTTGCCCACAGATGAAAGATTGCGCCGATTCAGGAGTGGAAATGATCCGCACCTTGTTACGCTATACTTTCAGTTCGGCCGCTATCTGCTAATATCATCATCCCAACCAGGAGGTCAGCCCGCAAATCTGCAGGGGATATGGAATCACAGAATGAATCCCCCGTGGGACAGCAAGTACACGATCAACATCAATGCCGAGATGAACTACTGGCCTGCGGAAAAGACGAATCTTCCCGAGTTGCATGAACCGTTTCTGACAATGGTTCAGGAGCTGGCCGAGGCTGGCCGGGAAACTGCACGCGTGATGTATGGTGCCAGGGGCTGGATGGCCCATCACAATACCGACATCTGGAGAATCACGGGCGCCATAGATGGAGCCTTCTGGGGATTCTGGACTGCTGGGGGTGGCTGGACTAGTCAGCATCTGTGGGAACGTTACCTCTATAGTGGAGACCGGTCTTTCCTTGAAAAGGTTTATCCCGTTTTGCGCGAAGCTGCAAAGTTTTACGTCGACTTCCTCGTAGAGTATCCGGAGAATGGATGGCTTGTCGTAAATCCGGGATCGTCGCCGGAGAACGCCCCACAGGCACACGGTGGCTCATCTCTTGACGTGGGTACTACCATGGATAATCAAATCGTGTTTGACGTGTTCAGCAATGCAATACGCGCTGGTGAATTGCTGAAGAAGGATGCATCGTTCTTAGATACGCTGCGAAAAATGAGAGCGAAGTTGCCTCCTATGCATATCGGTCGACACGGCCAGTTGCAGGAGTGGCTTGAAGACATTGACGATCCGAATGACAAACACCGCCACGTATCGCACCTTTATGGCTTATATCCCTCCGCGCAGGTATCGGCCTATCGATCGCCGGAACTTTTTTCGGCAGCGAGAACAACATTGATTCACCGCGGTGATGTTTCCACGGGATGGAGCATGGGCTGGAAAGTGAACTGGTGGGCGCGACTTCTCAATGGAAATCATGCACTTAAACTTATAGGTGATCAGCTTACTCCGGTCGGCACAAATGAAGGGGGAGGTGGTACGTACAACAACCTCTTCGATGCTCATCCACCGTTCCAGATTGATGGGAACTTCGGATGTACGGCCGGCATTGCAGAGATGCTGATGCAGAGTGCTGATGGCGCGGTGCATCTGTTACCCGCCTTGCCAGATGCATGGAAGTCAGGAGCAGTTAGTGGACTGCGTGCGTATGGCGGTTTTGAAATTACAGATTTGCATTGGGAGAACGGAAAGCTTGTAAAGGTATCGGTGAAATCAAATCTCGGCGGCAACCTTCGACTGAGAAGTGCGACACCGCTGAAAGCAACGAAGGGTAAGTTGAAGAAGGCAGTTGGGATTAACCCTAACCCATTCTTCCAGATTAATGAAATATTAACCCCCGTCATATCGGCGGAAGCGAATCTGGAAAGGTTGAGCATTCCGGATACTTATCTGTATGATATTGCTACGAAAAAAGGAGAGGTGATTTCGTTTGTTGCTGAATGAATAGTATCTAAGTAAAACAGAGATAATAAGAAGAATATAAGATGAACAACAGGAGACATGTTATAAGCGCATTTGTAGCTGCTTTTGTAATGATGATGGCGTTCCAGGGATTCGCCCAGAACCCATTGGTTATGGATCAGTTTACTGCAGATCCTTCTGCCCGGGTATTCAATGGCAGAGTATACGTTTACCCATCACATGACATTCCCTGTACGGAAGGCAAAGGTCGGCCGGGATGGTTTTGTATGGAAGATTATCACGTCTTCTCATCTGACAACCTGATCGACTGGACAGATCACGGGATTATCGTAACGCAGAATGACATTCCCTGGGCACGACCGAATAATTATGCCATGTGGGCTCCCGATTGTATCGAAAAAGATGGAAAGTACTTCTTCTATTTCCCAACCGTTCCCAAAGACACTACCGGAGGAATAAGAGGTTTTACGATTGGTGCTGCCGTCGCTGACAAGCCTGAGGGGCCATATACCATCCAGGAAAAACCTATCGCGAACGTAAGAGGCATTGATCCCAACGTTTTTATCGACAAGGATGGTCAGGCTTATTTGTATTGGTCGCAAGGTCATATTTATGGCGCGAGGCTGAAGGATAATATGCTTGAACTCGCCTCTGAGCCACAGATTCTGGCGGAGTTGCCGAGCAAAGGTCTGAAGGAGGGGCCGTACATGATCGAACGCAACGGCATTTACTACCTGACCTATCCGCACGTCGAGAATAATACCGAGCGTCTCGAGTATGCGATCGGTGACAATCCCCTCGGGCCGTTCAAAGTCACTGGTGTAATTATGGATGAGTGGCCTTCTGGATGCTGGACAAACCACCACTCATTTATTGAGTTTAAGAATCAATGGTATCTGTTTTACCACCATAACGACCTTTCGCCTTCGTTTGACAAGAACCGATCTATGCGTGCTGATAGCTTGTCATTCAATGCAGACGGAACCATCAGGAAGGTTATTCCTACCCTTCGTGGAGTGGGCATTATTCCGGCTTCCCGGAAACTTGAGATCGACCGCTACAGCGCGATCAGCGATCAGGGAGTCTCTGTCGATTTTCATGACACTACTAAAGTTGCTGAAGGCTGGAAAACGCTTCTTAATCGTCAGGGGGCCTGGCTTCAGTTCAATAGTGTTGGCTTCGATAAAAAACAATACAAAACCGTTACAGCGCGTGTAAGATCAGCGGCGGGTGGCTCTGTAGACGTTCATCTTGGCGACCGCCGTAGTGCCGCAGTTGCCCGACTGGAGATTCCCAAATCAGGTGAGTGGAAGACGATCTCAGCAAAGGTCAAGAAAGTTGCGACCGGAACGCATAACCTGATCGTTTCACTGGCCTCCAATAGCGAAGTTGAAATCGACTGGATTTCCTTTGAGTAAACACCTTAGAAAACCTAACCCTATGAAAATCCATACGATATACGGTTCAAAGATCAGTGTCATTGGGCTTTGTCTGCTCGGGATATTTTTACATATCTCCGTGAGCGCCCAGCCACCCCGTGGTCCGTTTGTGATCTCGCCGCGGGTACATGCTGATAAGACAGTAACCTTCAGCTACCTGGCGCCGGAGGCTAAAAAAGTGATCCTTCGGGGACAGTTTCTGAAGGAACCCGCTGAGATGACAAAGGACTCAATCGGTATCTGGAGTGTCAAGGTGGGGCCGATCAAGCCAGACATCTATCCCTATAACTTTGAAGTGGATGGAGTCGCTGTAATGGACCCCGCGAATGTTTCTTTCTTCCCTAATGAGCGATTCAAGGCCAGCCTCGTTGATGTTCCGGGTGATGAGCCACTCATTCACGCGTTGCGCGATGTTCCGCATGGCGCCGTCCATTACGAATATTACCCTTCAGTAGAGGGAACGCTCGGTTCTGTAGTGATTTATACTCCGCCGGGATATGATCAGAATGCTTCTGCGAAGTATCCGGTGTTCTACCTGATCAGCGGGACAACCGATACAGAAGAAACCTTCTTTAAGGTTGGCAAAACCAATTTTATTCTTGATAATCTGATCGCCGAGGGAAAAGCAAAACCTATGATCGTGGTTATGCCTTACGGAAACCCACTGGCGAGGATTGCCGAGCAGAAGGGAACAGCAAAACCTGCAGATCCAACTATGCGAGATGGAGAAGATGCCATCAGGCGCGCCAAGCTCTTTGAAGATGACCTGATCAAGCACATTATTCCTTACGTCGAAAAGAACTACCGCGCTCTACCTGATAGAAGTAATCGCGCAATCGGTGGTTTCTCCCGGGGTGGCGGCCAAACCCTGAGGGCTGCGTTTGGCAACATGGACAAGTTCGCCTGGGTTTGCAGCTATGGATCGTATCTCTCACCCGACGAGATGGAGAAGAGCTTCAAACACATTGGATCGAAGCCTGATGCGACAAATAAACAGCTAAAGCTCCTGTGGGTTGGTGTTGGCAATGAGGATTTCCTTTACAAAGGTACTGTGGAGTTTCTTGAGTATCTGAAAAGCAAAAAGATAAACCACAAGGAACTCATCTCTTCCGGCGGACACACGTGGATGAATGTCAAAGCCTACGTTGCAGAGTCAGCTCCATTGTTATTCAAATAGTATAATCCAGTGGCCAATATGAATATTAACGCTCCGAATATGCGATTCTTCTTACTGCCGATATTTGTCCTTGCTGCAGTTACACTTTCTGCGCAGCGTCCTCCTTCTCTGAATTCTCCGGAAGTGCATCCTGACAGGAGTATTACATTCCGGTTCTTTTCGAAAACTGCTTCCAGTGTGGAGCTCGATGGAGAATTCCTGGCAAAGCCTGTGGCAATGACGAAGGATTCTGAAGGCATCTGGTCCGTGACTGTTCCACCGGTAGAACCGGAAATCTACCCCTATAGCTTCCGCGTTGATGGAACCCAAACTGCCGATCCAAGCAATACATACATTTTTGCAAACGAACGATTTAAGCGTAGTCTGGTCGAAGTGAATGACGACACGCCAATGGTACACTCGCTCAGAAATGTGCCTCATGGTAAGGTTACGTACCGGTGGTATAAGTCCGGTACACTCAATACAACCAGACAACTCCTGGTGTATACGCCTCCCGGATTTGACCCTACAAAGAATATTAAGTACCCTGTTCTATATCTGATACACGGCGGATCGGATACCGAAGAGACATGGACGAAAGTGGGCAAGGCTCATCTGATAGCAGACAATCTTATTGCTGATAAGAAGGCGAAACCGATGATCATTGTCATGCCTTATGGCAACGTTCGTCCATCTCCGATGCCGGATTTCACTAAAGATGTGATCAACGACATCATTCCATTCATTGAGTCGAACTATCCGGTAATCAAAGAGAGTTCCGGCAGGGCCGTAGCAGGCTTTTCAGTTGGAGGCGGACAGACCCTGAACATAGGGCTGACAAATACTGATAAGTTTGCGTACGTGTGTTCCTATGCACCTTTCACGCAAACAGAAGAGTTCAAGAATAACTTCACCACCTGGAACCCTGATGCTAATCAGATCAACAAACAACTGAAATTGTTTACCATCAGTGTAGGTACTGAAGATTTTCTCTACGAAAGTGTAAAACAGAATATTGAATACTTTAAGTCGAAGGGACTAAATCTGGAAACGCTCATCGTTCCCGGCGGTCATACCTGGATGAATTGTAAGTTGTTTCTGTCAAAGTCGCTTCAGCAAATTTTCTAAGATTGCTTAAAGATGAAAGAGTTGCGAAATAACGAGCCTGAAACGAATCGCCATGGATATAAGGTGATTCTGCTTGTAGCAGGGATGTTGATGTGTTATGCCGCCTTAGCGCAGGATTATCCTTTCAGAAATCCCGGGTTGAGCAATGAGGAGCGGGCAAAGGACCTTATCAGCCGCCTCACGCTTGAAGAAAAAGCTGCATTGATGTGTGATGTATCGGATGCGATTCCCCGGCTGGGTATCAAGAAATTCAACTGGTGGAGTGAAGCGCTTCATGGGCTCGCAAATAACGACAACGTTACGGTCTTTCCTGAGCCAATCGGAATGGCGGCCTCGTTTAATGATGAACTTGTTTATAGAATATTCAATGCTACTTCAGATGAAGTTCGCGCGAAGTACCACGACGCCATGCGTAGAGGAGAGGAGAATAGACGTTTCCTGAGCCTTTCTGTGTGGACGCCGAATGTAAACATCTTCAGAGACCCTCGCTGGGGGCGCGGGCAGGAAACCTATGGCGAAGATCCTTATCTGATGCAACGGATGGGGGTATCGGTTGTAAAGGGGCTTCAGGGACCTGAGGACGCAAAGTATCGTAAGTTATTGGCGTGCGCGAAACACTACGCCGTGCACTCAGGTCCTGAATGGAGCCGTCATGAGCTCAATCTGAACAATGTCGACCCGCGGGATTTTTGGGAAACCTATATGCCGGCCTTCAAGTCACTTGTACAGGAAGCTGATGTGCGCCAGGTGATGTGCGCGTATCAGCGTCTCGACGATGAACCCTGCTGTGGACACCCACGATTGCTACAGAAGATTTTGCGCGATGAATGGGGTTTCAAACACATTGTCGTGTCGGACTGTGGTGCTATCGCGGATTTCTATACTACCCATAAAGTCTCGTCGACAGCAGTACATGCTTCGGCCAAGGGTGTCCTTTCGGGAACTGATATCGAATGCCAATGGGATGGCCATAACTACAAACAATTGCCCGAAGCGGTGCGTCGTGGATTGATCGATGAGGAAGAAATCGATGTACGACTCATGCGCGTGCTTGTCGGAAGGTTTGAACTTGGCGAAATGGACGATGATTCAAACGTTCCCTGGGCGAGTATTCCAATGTCGGTCGTAAACAGCAAGGAGCACAGACAACTTGCCCTTGATATGGCGCGCCAGTCAATGACGCTGCTTCAGAACAAGAATAATATTCTGCCGCTTTCCAAAACGGTTGGTAAGATTGCTGTCATAGGGCCGAATGCTGCCGACAACGCTGTGCTTTGGGGAAACTACAATGGAGTTCCTGTACGCACTATTTCAATTCTCGACGGAATCAAGTCGAAGGTGTCTGCGAAGAAAATCTTTTATGACAAAGGATGTGACCTTGTTGAAGATAAGGTTACCGTAAGCTATATCAGCAAATCAGGGTTTGAGGGTAAGCCGGGCATAAAAGCAACTTACTGGAATAATTCAGACAGATCAGGTAAACCTGTTGCTATTCAGCAGATGAGCGGTGCAATAAGGAAGACAGCTGCAGGACAACACGAGTTTGCTCCTGGAGTTAAGCTTGAAGGATTTTCCGCGCTCTTTGAAACAGAGTTTGTGCCTACCGTATCAGAGGAAATTGTGTTCAAGGGTGGCGCTACAGGTCACTTTCAGCTTCTCGTAAATGGTGAAGCCCTGGCTACATATAATAACTGGCGAACCCTCCCGGGAAGAATTCCCTACAAGGTTGAGGCAGGAAAGAAATACAAGATCGAAATACGCTATGCACAGTTGAATAACTGGCAGGCCAATATTGAGTTTGAATTCGGAAGAGAGGTCGACGTAGATTATACAGACTTGATAAATAAACTTAAGGGTATCGATGTGGTGATTTATGCTGGCGGGCTTTCCGGTAACCTGGAAGGTGAAGAAATGCCGGTATCATTTCCCGGATTCAAAGGTGGAGATCGCACGAACATCGAGCTGCCTGCGGTGCAGCGCAATCTTCTCAAAGCGCTCAAGGACGCAGGCAAGAAGATCATCTTCGTTAACTGCTCCGGTTCGGCAATAGCGTTCACTCCGGAAACCGAAACCTGTGATGCCATTCTCCAGGCGTGGTACGCCGGTGAATCGGGAGGTCAGGCGATAGCAGATGTGCTATTCGGCGATTACAATCCATCCGGCAAACTACCTGTGACATTCTACAGGAATTCAGAACAGCTTCCGGACATCGAAGACTATTCAATGAAAAACCGGACCTATAGGTTCATGTCTGATGCGCTGTTCCCCTTTGGCTTTGGATTAAGTTACACAACTTTCTCGTTTGGAAAGGCGACATTGAATCGTCAGTCAATCGCTGCTGGCGACGGTGTGACGTTGACTATTCCTGTTTCAAATACTGGTAAGAGAAGCGGCACGGAAATCGTGCAGGTATATGTTCGGAAAGCAGGCGATGATGATGGTCCAAGGAGAACGCTGCGCGCCTTTCAACGCGTAACGCTCGCCGCGGGAGAGTCGAAGAACGTCGAGCTCAATCTCGGTAAAGAGGCATTTGAGTTCTTCGATAGAATGACAGGCAAGATGACGGTACTTCCTGGCGATTACGAGATTGAATATGGCAATAGTTCCGATGACGCCGATCTGAAAACTGAAGTGTTAAGCATTAATAAAACCTAATCGTGAGATGACAATGAAGCGGATATTTTACCTGGTTTCCTTATTTGCCTTCGCGGCGATACAGGCAGTGTGTCAGCAACCTGCGCCAGTGAAGGTTGAACAGGGGATGGTCCAGGGCGTGAGCGAAAATGGCTTAGCCGTTTACAAGGGAATACCTTTCGCTGCCCCGCCTGTTGGCGACCTTCGGTGGCGTGCACCTCAGCCTGCGCAAAAATGGGATGGCGTTAAGAAGGCAGTTGAATTCGCGCCGGCGCCAATGCAGGGTGGAAATCCGCCGTCAGGAAAAAGCGAAGACTGCCTTTACCTCAACGTGTGGACACCGGCAAAGTCGGCGAATGAACGCCTTCCCGTACTTGTATGGATATACGGTGGCGGTTTCAGCTTTGGATCTACTTCGGAACCAGGATATGATGGGACAAATCTTGCCAAAAAAGGCGTCGTGCTCGTAAGCATCGCTTATCGGGTAGGGGCCCTGGGCTTCATGGCTCATCCTGAACTTAGTGCTGAAAGCCCTGACAAGGTTTCGGGGAACTATGGCATTCTTGATATGATCGCAGGCCTTCAATGGATTCAAAAGAATATCTCGGCCTTTGGTGGTGACCCGAACAAGGTTACAATTTTTGGCGAATCCGCGGGCGGTATCGCAGTTAGCATGTTGTGCGCTTCTCCATTGGCGAAGGGATTGTTTCACGGTGCTATCTCTCAAAGCGGTGGATCATTTGGCCCGCCACGCCTGACAACATACCCTGGCGAGAACATGAAGACTCTCAAGGTGGCGGAAGCTGACGGTGTGAGCCTGGCTGAAAAAGCAGGCGTATCATCCGTCGCCGACATGCGTAAGATACCTGCTGATGCTCTGCCCGGTGGTTTTGGAATGGGTGGAACGTGGCCAATCATCGACGGACATGTGATTCCTGATGACCAATATAAGTTATATGAGGCTGGCAAGTTCAATGATGTTCCGGTGCTCATCGGATATAACTCTGATGAAGGTCTCAGCTTCATGGGAATGCTCCGCGGTAGCGGACCCGACGGTTTCGTCCAAAGCGCAAAAGAACGTTATGGCAAGTTCACTGACGATCTTCTTAAGGCGTATCCGGTGGGTGATAGTAATATCCCCAAGACAGCACGTGATCTTGTGAGAGACGCTGCCTTTGGATGGCATACGTGGAGTTGGGCAAGACTTCATTCGCAAAAAGGGAAGTCAAAAGCTTACTACTATTATTTTGATCAGCACCCTGACTATCCTAAAGATTCGCCGCAGGCAGG
Organism: Bacteroidota bacterium; assembly: GCA_023417065.1. Taxonomy (GTDB): domain Bacteria; phylum Bacteroidota; class Bacteroidia; order Cytophagales; family Cyclobacteriaceae; genus Ohtaekwangia. The sequence continues at coordinate 3,928 of JAEZGH010000198.1, read as the reverse complement.
ACAGGGCTCTCCTCACGCGCAGGAGATACCGTATGTATTTATGCAGCTGGATCAGACAAAACCTGAAACAACGAAATCAGATCTTGCTATCTCGGAAGCCATGGCAACGTATTGGACAAATTTCGCCAAATACGGTCATCCGAATAGTGATGCCGTGCCCAAGTGGGAACCTTTCAGTGAAGCGAAACCACGTGTGATGTGGTTTCAGCAAAAGCCATTTCTGGGCCCGGTGCCTGATGAAAAATCACTTCGTGTACTAGATGAATACTTCCGCTGGCGGCGGTCGCCTGAGGGGGCGGCGTGGGCGAAATGACCATGTGGAAGCAAACTATATAACCAACGCATTGAAAACTTACTAACTAACACCTAAGCATGAAAAAAGGAAAGTCAATTTTTCTATTAGCCTGTGCTGTGTTGTATTCGCTGATCGGGTTCGATGGGAATGCACAGACGAAACGGAAGACTTCTAACAAAGGTCCCGTTTTTAACAACGTCGTTTATGAAGGGAATGACCAGGTCTATAAGGACCATCCCCTCAAGGACAATGAATTTTATAATCCAATTCTTCAAGGGTGCTATCCCGACCCTTCAATCACACGCAAAGGAGATGACTACTATCTGGTTTGTTCATCTTTCGCGATGTTCCCTGGCGTGCCGATCTTTCACTCAAAAGACCTGGTAAACTGGACGCAGATTGGGCACGTCCTCGATCGGACTACGCAACTCGATGTCAGCAACACGGGTATCAGCATGGGTGTCTACGCGCCAGCTATCGTGTACAACAAGAACAACGATACCTTCTATATGATCACAACGGCTGTTGCCAATGGTCTTGGTAACTTTGTCGTAAAGACAAAAGATCCGATGAAGGGCTGGGGCGATCCTATCAAACTGGCTTTCGACGGAATTGATCCTTCGCTTTTCTTTGATGATGATGGAAAAGGATACGTTGTTCACAACGACGCTCCGGATCCAGGAAAAGAACTGTACAGTGGTCACCGTGTAATTAAGGTTTGGGACTATGACGTTGAAAACGATAAAGTCGTACCAGGATCTTCAAAGATTATTGTTGACGGTGGCGTTGATATCACGAAGAAGCCTATCTGGATTGAGGCACCTCACATCTATAAAAAAGACGGACGTTACTACCTGATGTGTGCTGAAGGCGGAACCGCAGGCTGGCACAGCGAAGTAATCTTCACAAGTGACAATCCACGCGGACCTTATACGCCTGCACCTTCAAATCCGATCCTTACGCAACGATATCTTCCGAACGACCGCCCGAATAAGGTAGACTGGGCAGGTCACGCAGATCTCGTTCTCGGTCCGGATAACAAATACTATGGCGTATTCCTCGCCATTAGACCAAACGAAAAGGGTCGTGTAAATACAGGTCGTGAGACATTCATCCTTCCTGTTGACTGGACAGGTACCTACCCTGTTTTTGAGAATGGCCTTATTCCAATGGAGCCGAAACTCAAAGTACCTAATGGAGTTCAAAACAAGACGGGCAAGGATGGCTTTTTCCCGAACGGAAACTTTACCTACAAGGAAGATTTTACTGCTGAGCAACTGGATTTCCGCTGGATCGGCCTTCGCGGTCCTCGTGAGGCCTTCATGACGAAGGTTAAGAACGGTGTTAGAATTACACCTTTCGAAAGCAATATCAAAGAACGCAAGCCTACGTCAACGCTGTTTTACCGCCAGCAACATAACGCATTCTCTTTTACAACGACGATGCAGTACAAACCTGAGTCGGACAAAGATCTTGCGGGGATAACATGTCTGCAAAGCGAAGCTTTCAACTATGTGTTCGGCATCACCAGGAAAGATAAAGAATACGTATTGGTACTGCAGCGCAATGAAAGAAAAGGCCGTGATAGCCGTGAGGTAACGTCGACGATCCTGGGTACCGCTAAAGTTGACGTAGCGAATCCGCTGCAACTCAGAGTTGAAGCAAAAGGTGACGACTATTCATTCAGCTATGCCGGCGCAGATGGACAATTCAAAAACGTTGGGGGTACCGTATCCGGAGATATTCTGTCCACGGATGTTGCGGGTGGCTTCACTGGTGCGCTTATTGGCCTGTATGCGACGTCAGCCAACGATGCGATTCCTCAATAATTAGAAACAATTTACTGGATGGCATGCCGGTGAATGATCACTGGCAGGCCATCTTTTCGTTTTGCACTTTTGACCAAAAAAATAACCACTATGAAGTATTTTACCTTTCTATTTGCCCTGATACTGTCGGGGTCCATGGCGCTGGCCCAATCAGATCAGATCAAGGAAGATTTCAAACCCTCAGTTCTGAATCAGCCAGGGCAGGAGTATCCACAAGTAAACTCGCAGGGGTACGCACGGTTCAAAATTCATGCACCGACGGCGGATAGCGTCAGGGTTAGCCTCGGGCTCGGAGGAAGAGGGGGGACAAAGCTTACGAAAGGTGAAGACGGATACTGGACGGGCACAACAGCAGGACCACTCGATGAAGGTTTCCACTATTACAACATCAACATCGATGGTGGTAAATTCAACGACCCAGGTGCTAAAAACTATTACGGATCAGTGCGGTGGGAAAGCGGTATTGAAATACCGGCGCACGACCAGGAGTTCTACGCGCTGAAGGACGTTCCTCATGGCCACGTACATCAGATTCTGTTCCCTTCCAAGAGCACCAATACTTCCCGCAGAGCATTCGTCTACACGCCGCCGGATTATCAAAAGAATCAGTCAACACGCTATCCTGTACTGTATCTCCAGCACGGATGGGGGGAAGACGAAACCGCCTGGACAAATCAGGGGCACGCGAATCTGATTATGGATAATCTGATCGCTGAGAAGAAAATCAAGCCCTTCATCATTGTAATGACTTATGGGATGACCAATGAGATCAAGTTCGGCGGATTGCGCGATTTCGACATCACGCCTTTCCAGACCGTATTGGTTGATGAATTGATCCCATATATAGACGCAAATTTCCGTACCATCGCAAACCAGGCGAACCGCGCCATGGCGGGCTTATCCATGGGTGCAATGGAAACGCGCATGATCACTTTGAACAAGCCGGAAGTATTTTCATACTACGCCCTGTTGAGCGGTGGAATTTATCAACCAGAGGAAATCAAAGACAAATCCAAAGTGAAATTGATCTTCCTCAGCTGTGGCAGCAAGGAGAGACCTGAGCGAATCAAAGAGGCTACAGAAGCGTTGAAGAAGGCTGGATTCAATGCAGTTTCATACGTATCTGAAGGTACTGCTCACGAGTTCCAGACATGGAGACGGAGTTTGAAAGAACTCGCGCCGCTGCTCTTTAAATGATCACTGATTCGTTATACAGGGCGTTTGCTTTCTGTATTAATTTCCACTACAGTCAAATCTGTCAAAGCGGAAGCCAAGGGAGGCTTCCGCTTTTTTATGATAATGAACTCGGGTGACTGTGTGCCGTGGTACGTCGTGCGCATTAACCTGACCGGAATAATCTGGTTTTGACAGTACTTCTTGCCTGTGCAGGATTCATTGTGATCAGCGATTCATGGTCTGATTTCATGGGCAATGTTTGCGGATTTTTTTGAATAGCTCCGAATTCTTTTAAGATGCGCGTTCACACGCATCACATTGCCTTTCTTGTTTTTTGTCCGCTAAAATACGTTCAGAACCATTGCTCTATGGAATGCTTGCTCTCAGTCTGCCAATAAGGCTCCCGTTGTGTGGTTTTTACATGTTTAAAATCCACCACCGATTTTTATTGGAAGTCATTCCGATGGGTCTTTTGAATCTTTAGTCCTGCCGTCAGGTAAATTCCTGACCTTCTCCTTTAAACTTATGGAATGAAGATTCTACTCTCTCTCATCGCGTTCCTGCTTATTTCCTTTATCATACTTACGGTAGCAGCACATCATCAAATCGCTGGCTGGACTTTGGTAGG
>JAEZGH010000147.1 GCA_023417065.1 Bacteroidota bacterium | reverse complement strand
GTGCGAGCCCCTGGCGTCGATACGCGGCATCCACCGAGAGGTCGCCCGTGGTCCAAGCGACGACCTCGCGCGTGGAGGGCAGGCGCAGACGCCTCGGGAACACCGCGGCCATACCGACCAGGCGGCCGTCCGCTTCGGCGCCCCATACCCTGGCCGTGCCCGCGGGATTGTCGAGGTACGCCCAGGCGAAGCGTCCCGCTGGTGCGCGCTCGGAGCGGGTGCGGTGGTAGAGGTCCTCCACGGCGCCGAGGTCGGTCGGCAGCACCAGCTCACGCACGGTGGGTGCGCGCACGGCGCCTGCCTCAGCGTGCATCGGCCGGCTCGTGCCCGGCGCGTTCCGGCTCGGCCGTACGGGCCGGCACGGGTGTCCGGGCAAAACGCTGCCACGCGACGTCCTGCTGCCCGAGCAGGCCACGCAACAGGCCGGCCGCCGCCGCCACGTGCACCATGCAGAAGAAATAGCAAACCCCGATGGGGGCGAAGCTGCGCAGCACGCGCGAGCTTCCGAGGACGCCCAGGCCGAGCGCGCCCACGGCGGCCCACCAGATGGCCCCGTACACCCACCCGTCCGCACGCAGCGCATAACACGTCGTGAGCAGCACGGCCCCGACGATGGGCGATGCCCAGCGCAGGATCTTGTGCGACACGAGCGACAGGACGACCTGCGGCGCATGCCAGGGGATCTGGTGCAGCCCGCGCTTCAGGAACTGCACCGCACCGGCCACGATACGCACCTTGCGGGAAAACTCCTCCCAGACGCTGCGTGAGCCATGCTCGAACGCGATGGCGTCTGTGTCGAACACCACCCGATAGCCCTGTCTCACGACGGCCATCGGCACGGCCATGTCGTCGAGCACCGTGTCGGCAGCCGGCGCGACAAACAGCCTGCGTCGCACCGCATACAGGGCGCCGTCCACACCCACCATCGACCCGAGCTCCGACTCCACACGCTGCAGCCAGCGCTCGTAGGTGTAGTACAGGTCCTCGGAGGTGGCAAGGGCCGCACGTTCACCCGTCAGGATGACGTCGCCGCTCACGGCCCCCACCGCGGGATCGGCGAAGTTCCGTACCAGGGCGACGAGCGCATCTGGACGCAGGAACGCGTTGGCGTCGGTGAAGGCCACCACGTCCTCGTGGACCTCGTCGAGGGCGCTCGTGATGGTGGCGATCTTGCCCCGTCGGCTGGCAAAGGCGAGCAACTCGACGCCCTCGCGAGCATAGCGCCGTACGATGTCGTTGGTACGATCGGCCGAGCCATCCGATGCCACGACAATCCGCAGCAGCTGGCGCGGGTACTCGAGTGCCAGGCTGTTCTGAATCTTCTGCTCGATGACGTCCTGCTCGTCGTGAGCGGCAATCAGCAGGCACACGCTCGGCCGGAACCCAGGGTCGACGACACGCGTGCCGCGCCGGAACGGCCGCGAGGCGAGCAGCAGCAGGGGGTAGCCGACAAACAGGTACGCCAGCACCGCGAGCGACGTCCAGAACAGGACACGCACGAGCACGCTGTGTGCTTCGAGGACGAAGCCCAGCCACGCCATCAACAGCACGAAGGTGACGAGCGCGCTGCCCGTCCACAGGTCCACCACATGCTGCGGTGCCGCCTTCTGCGTTTCGCGCGGCGTGGACCAGACCCCCGACACGCGGCCCAGCGATCCCTTGAACAGCCCGACAATCGACGCGACGTTGAGCACGCCGAAATACCAGCCCACCTGGAGCACGCGGCGCACGGGCGGCACCGCCATGGCCAGCACGATGCTGAACCCTAGGGTGCCCCACACCCACGGCGGAGCGGCGAGCAGCGGGGGCAACAGCAACCCGAAGGCGCCCACGAGCACGCCGAGCACGAACACGCCCGACCACCACCGCAGGACCTTGTGCGAGAAGACCGACAGGGCGAAGAAGCCGACCTTCCAGGGCTTCAGGACATCGGCCGCCAGGAACACCGCGCGCCAGCTCCGGCTGATGATGCGCACCCGCCGTCGGTATTCCTTGGCCGTTTCGCCAGCTGGCGACTCGTAGCAGATGGCGTCCGGCTCGTAGACGCCGCGCCACCCCGCCGCGACGATCTGCAGGGGGTTCAGGAAGTCGTTGATCCCGTCCTCGGGCAGTTGCTGCCACAGCTCACGTCGGATGGCGTAGATCGCGCCATCGCCGCCCACGCAGGAGCCGGTGGCCGTCTCCAGCCGCTTCACCTGGATTTCGTAGCTCCAGTACGCGCCTTCGCCCTCGTCGGCCGCTCCATGGGCGTCGTCGAGGTAGCGCGCCTCGCCCGTCACGCAGCCGACCTTGGCGTCGCCGAAGTTCCGCACCAGCATTCGCAGGGCGTCTGGCTCGTACATGGCATTGGCGTCGGAGAACACCACGATCTCGCCGCTCACCTGCGGCACCACGGCGTTCAGGCCGGCAGTCTTGCCCCGGCGCTGCGCCTGTCGTCGCAGCACCACCCCGCGAGTGGCATAGCCGCTCACGATCTCGTCGGTGCCATCGTCGGATGCGTCCGAGACGACGACGACCAGCAGCAGGTCTGGAGGGTAGTCGAGGGCCAGGGCGTTGTCGAGCTTCTGCGCGATGACGTCCGGTTCGTTGTACGCGGAGATGATCAGGCTCACCCGAGGCGTGATCTCGCGCTTCGCGACCGCCAGCGGACCGCGTACGCGGATGATGGCCCGCAACAGCAG
>JAEZGH010000145.1 GCA_023417065.1 Bacteroidota bacterium | reverse complement strand
GTCACCTACGCGATCGTGGGCAACTCGCTGGTGGCCACGGCCAACGGCCAGCCGGTCTTCACCTTCACCGTCAACCCGCTGACCGGCATCTACAGCTTCGTGCTGCAGGGCTCGATCGATCACCCGCAGATCGTGACCGCCTACCAGATCGGCAATGCGAGCATCCCCGCGGATCAACTGGATGATGTGGGCGAAAGCTACGAAACCACCAAGGTGAACGGTCCGGCGCTTCATTTCGTGGGGCGCCTGGAAGATGGCGACGTGATCCTGCGCATCACGACGGGCGCGGGCGGGGGCACCGGCTGGACGCTCACCGATGAGAATGGCAACGACTATACGCTGCCCGCTCTCGGTCCGAACACGACTGTCTACCTCAATGTCGGTCAGTTCCAGACGCCGCCAAACATCACGTTCCAGCTTGAGGACGGAAACGGCGACAGCATCCCGAGCGGCGGCGCGGTGGTCAACAGCGGCCATGGCGACGGCATCGACGTCGTATATGGCGGAGGCGAGGAACTCACCCTCGACCTTTCTTCGGCGGTCACCGTTCGCGACCATGACGGCGACGAACTGGCGCTCGACGGCCGGTTGCTGGTCACTGTGCACGACGACGCGCCGACCAGCACGGGCGTGGTGCAGAACCGCTCCGTCTATGAGACGGAGCTTCCGGCAGGCACCGACTACCTCAATCCCGACGACAAGAACGGCGACGGTGGCGGCGGCGACCGCAACTACACCGGCAACCTGAGCCCGCTCGTGTCCCTCGGCGCGGACGGGGGCACTTACATCGTCGAGATGACGAATCTGGCGACGGAACTCCATGCACTTAAATCCGGCGGCGTGCCGCTCGTCTTCAGCATCGGCGTCGACAACATGCTGATCGCCAAGGCAGACGGGGTTACCATTTTCACCTTCCAGGTGGACCCGAACACCGGCCAGTATTCCTTCCGCCTCATGGGGTCGCTGGACCATGCCGGCGGCAACGATGCTGCGATCGTGCTCGACATGTCCAGCGCAGTGACCGCGCGCGATTCAGATGGCGATCCGCTTCCCTTGAGCGGCCAGTTGTTCATCACCGTGCACGACGACGTGCCGTTGGCCATCGCCAACGATGTCGTCCAGCTCGACGACGATTCGCTCGCCACCGGCGCCACCCCGATTGTGGCTACCGGCACGCTGGGTCATGTCTACGGCGCCGACGGCGCGGGCGAAGTCTCCTGGCTGTCGAACGGGATGACGCTCGGCAACAACGATCTCTGGTTCGACTACGTCTCGCCGACGGAACTCGTTATCACGCAGCTCCAGAACGGCGTCTATGTCGACGTGGTGAGGCTGACCATCACCAACCCGGCGACGGGCGCCTACAGCATCGAGCAACTCATTCCCGTTCGCCATCCGCTGCATCACAGCGAAGACGACATCGCGTTTACCGTGTCCTACCAGGTCCGCGACGGCGACAACGACACCACCATCGGCACCATCACCGTCAACATCAACGACGACGTTCCGACAGTCTCCGCCAACGATATCGTAAACCTCGACGACGATTCCCTTGCCGCAGGCGGTACGCCGATCGTCGCCACCGGCACGCTCGGCCACGCATTCGGCGGCGACGGCGCGGGCGAGGTTTCCTGGCTGTCGAACGGGATGACGCTCGGCAACAACGACCTCTGGTACACTTACGTCTCCCCGTCGGTCCTCGTGATCACGCAGCTCCAGAATGGCGTTTATGTCGACGTGGTGCGGCTGACGATCACCAACCCGGCGACCGGCGCCTACAGCATCGAGCAACTGGCTCCCGTGCGCCACCCGCTGCAGGGCACCGAGGACGACATCGCCTTCACCGTGTCCTACCAGGTCCGGGACGGCGACAGCGACACCGCCATCGGCACTATTACCGTGAATCTGAATGACGACGTGCCGACCGTCACCGGCGACGGCAACCACAACGTCCAAGTCCATGAGGACGACATCGTCGCCATTACGGGGGTTCAGGGAGCCGGGACCGACGGCACCGGCGCGGTCGTCTTGACCGGCCAGATCACCAAGGTGAACTTCGGCGGAGACGGCTTCGGCTCGATATCCTTCTCAGGCAATTTCAACGTTCCGAACGAGAACTCGGGTACGCTCGCACCCGGTGGCGCTGGCGTCGACTCGGGGCTCACGTCGGACAATCGCCCGGTCCTGTTCCGGCTATCGCCGGATGGCCTGACCATCGAGGGCTACGTTGCAGGTGGCCTGCCCGGCGGCGGCGACGAGGTGATCCTGCGCGCGACGCTGAACGGCGACGACCGAGGCTACGAGGTCCAGCTTCTCGGCAATATCGATCACCAGCCGGGCTCGACCGGCCGCGGCGCCGCGCAGTCGATCAACTTCGGCGTGCGCGCCACCGACGCGGACGGCGACTCCGTCGACGTGACTTTGAGCATCCGCGTCAGCGACGACTCGCCGACTGCCGCCTATTCCGGCAATTGGGCTTTGACCGAAACGGTTGACGGCAACGGCACGTTCCTTGTCCAGTCGACTAGTGGGCAGTTCAACTTCAACGGTGGCGCCGACAACGGGGTCGTGACCGGCATCAGCTTCAACTTCATGAGTGGCGCTGTCGGGCAGGCTGCAGTTGTGGGCGCTCCGAGCTTCACGCGGATCGACCTTGAGTCCAACGGCGAACCGATCCTTGTGACGAATCCCGACGCCATGACGATCGAAGGCAGGCTCGGCGACGGCACGCTGATATTCAGCATTGCTGCACAGCCGGATGGCAGCTTCGTGTTCACCCAGTCCGGCCCGATCGATCATCCCGGCGTGGGTTCCGAAGGCACCGCCGATGCACTGCGGATGCGCGTGAGCTTCACTGTGACCGATAGCGATGGCGACACCGCAACCGGACATGTGCAGCTTGATGTCCGAGACGACGCGCCGACCGCGGCCTATTCCGGCAATACCTGGCTGCAGGAACAGGCGGCCGGTGACGGCACCTTCGTTCCTCAGTCGAAGACTGGGTTCTTCACCTTCAACGGCGGTGCGGACGGCGCGACCGTGACCTCGATCAGCTACGGCCCGTCGGGCGGTGCCTACGATGTCGGCAACGGCACCACGGTGGTTCCGCTGACCTCCGGCGGTCTGCCGGTGACGGTTACCCCGGACGGCCCGCTCACGCTCGTCGGACGCGATTCCAACGGCGTCGAGGTGTTCCGTGTCACGGTGCTCGACCCGCAGACGGGTGAGTACCAGGTCTCCCTGTCGCGGCCGCTCGATCACCCGGATGCCGGACTGAGCGGCGTCAGCGATGCGCTGCGCATGCGCATCAACTTCACCGTCACCGACGGTGACGGCGACACGGCTTCTGGCCACATCCAGTTCGACATCCGCGACGGCATGCCGACGGCGATCGCGGGTGAGGTCGCCGCTTTCACCGTCGCGGAGAACGACATACTGAACCTGCGCTCGCAGGGCACGAGCCCCGGCACTCAGGAGCCTGGCGTCGACAGCGAGACGGATCTGGCGCTGCTGGGCGGCGGCTTCGCCTCGACGGTGTCCGGCAGCCTGGCTGCGGCTGTCTCCTTCGGCGCCGACGGCCAGGCGGCCGGCGGCGGCTTCAGCTTCACCACCAACGCGGTTGCCACGCTCAATGCGCTCGGCATCACCTCCAAGGGCGGCGCGGTGATCTTCGCCATCGTCGGCGACGCCATCGTCGGTTATGTGAACGGCGTGCTCGGCGGCTTCCAGCCGCTGCTCGACCGGCCGGTCATGTCGCTCGAGCTCGACCCGCAGACCGGCGACTTCACCTTCCGGCTCTACGACCAGCTCGACCACGAGGACGTGC
>JAEZGH010000119.1 GCA_023417065.1 Bacteroidota bacterium | reverse complement strand
TCCGTTACGATCGGCCAGGACCTGCCGAACACGACTTTCCTCTGGAATACCGGAGAGACCACCGCGACGATCGATGTTTCCACCGCTGGAACGTATTGGGTGGAAGCCACACAGAACGGTTGCACAGCGAGCGACACGGTGATCGTAACGGAGATCCCATTGCCGGTCGTGGACCTTGGCGCCGATCCATCGGTCTGTCCCGGTGGAACAGCGCTGTTGGACGCCACATCAGCGAACGCGACTTATCTCTGGAACACGGGTGAAACCTCGGCAACGATCGATGCCGGAGCGGGAAATTATTCCGTGAATGTAACGGTGAATGGCTGCACTTCCACCGCTTCGATCGAAGTGATCGGCCTGCCCGCACCACAGGTCGATCTCGGTAACGACACCACGCTCTGCCCGGGCGATCAGCTCGTGCTCGATCCCGCGAACCCCGGCGCTTCGTTCGAGTGGCAGGACGGAAGTATTGCTTCAACCTTCACTGTAACGGCGGAAGGAAATTATTCCGTGATCGTGACGGACGCGAACGGCTGCAGCGCCACGGACGCGATCGAAGTTTCGTACGCCGATCCCACAGCGATCGATCTCGGTCCCGATCAAACGATCTGCGAAGGCGATCAATTGATCTTGGATGCGGCCTTACCCGGCGCCACTTACCTCTGGAACACCGGAGCAAGTACGGCTTCGATCACCGTGGATGCAGCCGGGCTTTATGAGGTCACGGTCTTCCAGGGAAATTGCTCTGTCTCGGATCAGATCAATGTGGACGTTGAAGAATTGCCGCTGATCGATCTCGGCAACGACACGGTGCTTTGTCCGGGAGAAACGCTCACGCTTTCGATCGATGATCCCGATCTGGACATCCTTTGGAACGATGGATCGACCGGGAATTCGATCGTGATCGATCAAGCCGGAAACTATTCCGCTACCGTAACGAACGCAGCCGGGTGCAGCGCTTCCGACGCGATCGATGTGCAATTCGCATCACCGGGCGCGATCGATCTCGGCCCCGACGTCCAGCTATGCCAAGGCGATGCGATCACGCTGGATGCCACGCTCCCCGGCGCCGATCACCTGTGGAGCACCGGAGCTGTTTCGCCCACGATCACGGTGGATCAACCCGGCACCTATTGGGTGATCGCCACGCAAGGTGCCTGCAGCGTGAGCGATACGATCGAAGTTGAGGTACTTCCCGTCCCTTCGATCGATCTCGGTGGCGATCAAACGGTCTGTGCCGGCGAAGAAGTGGTGCTGGACGCGAGCTGGCCGGGCGCGACCTATTCATGGAACACGGGGGCTTCAACTTCCTCGATCACCGTTACCGAGACCGGTATTTTTTCGGTGATCGTTGATCTTGATGGTTGCAGTTCCGGCGATGCCGTTACCATCACCGTGCTTGATCAACTCGAAGTCGATCTCGGCCCTGATGTATCGCTCTGCGAAGGCGATCAGATCGTGCTTGATGCCGGAACGCCGGGCGCCGATCACCTCTGGAGCACCGGATCGACCTCGCAGACGATCACAGTTTCTTCCACCGGAACCTATTGGGTGGAATTGGGGCAAAGCGGTTGCATGGTGAGCGATACGATCGAAGTTGATGTGCTACCCGTTCCTTCGATCGATCTCGGTGGCGATCAAACGGTCTGTGCCGGCGAAGAAGTCGTGCTGGACGCGAGCTGGCCGGGAGCGACCTATTCATGGAACACGGGGGCTTCAACTTCTTCGATCACAGTTACCGAAACGGGTATTTATTCGGTGATCGTTGATCTTGATGGTTGCAGTGCCGGCAATGCTGTTACCATCACCGTGCTCGATCAACTCGAAGTGGACCTCGGCCCTGATGTATCGCTTTGCCAAGGCGATCAGATCGTGCTTGATGCAGGAACGCCCGGCGCCGATCATCTCTGGAGCACCGGAGCGACTTCGCAAACGATCACGGTCTCCTCGGCCGGAACGTATTGGGTGCAAGTTGGCCAGAGCGGTTGCAGCGTAAGCGACACGATCGAGGTTGAAGTGATCGATCCCGGAACGATCGACCTTGGGCCGGACCTGGAGCTTTGTGAAGGCGAAAGCGCAACACTCGATGCCACGCTCCCGAATGCAACGTACTTGTGGGACAACGGCTCAACCAGCGCAACACGCACGATCAATTCAACCGGTATTTTCTGGGTGGAAGCAACAGTGAACGGCTGCACGGTGAACGATTCGATCTCGATCACTTTCCATCCCGTTCCCGATGTCGATCTCGGTGATCCGGTTGAACTCTGTCCCGGCCAGTCGATCACTTTCAATGTTGCCACGCCCGGCGCGACATACGAGTGGCACGATGGATCAACAGAAGCACAATTCACCACCAGTGACAGCGGATCGGTATCCGTGACGGTCTCGATCGGGAATTGCAGCGCCAGCGATGAAGTACAGGTCTCCTTGATCGAAGGTCCGGTGGCCGATCTGGGGACCGATGTGATCCTTTGCGATGGATCGGAAATGACCTTTGATGTTTCGCAGGAAAGCGCCACGTATTTGTGGGACGATGGCAGCACCCAACCGCAACGCACGATCGATGACGCAGGCACGTATTGGGTTGAAGTGACGCGCAACAGCTGCCTGGCGAGCGATACCGTGGTGGTCCAATTGTTCTCGTCCATCGGTGTGGACCTCGGCGCCGATATCTCCCTTTGCCCCGGTGAACAGATCCAGCTGAACAGCCCGATGCCCAATGCGATCAACACCTGGAGCACCGGCGCAACCGGATCTTCGATCTCGATCAGCGAAGCCGGAACGTATTGGCTGCAGGTGGAGGTGGATGGCTGCAGCACCTCGGATACGATCGAGGTTTCGTCCGTTCCATTGATCGTTCCGGATCTTGGTCCCGATGTCACGCTTTGCGAAGGCGACAGCATCGAACTTGCGATCGAACCGGGAAATGCAGCGATCACCTGGAATACCGGATCGAATTCCGCAACGATCACGGTGAATGCAGAAGGGCTTTACACTGTTCAGCTTGAATTGGACGGTTGCACGGTGGAGGACGAGATCTTCATTTCCATCGCGGAACCGATCACGGAGATCGATCTCGGCGGCGACCGATCGATCTGCCCGGGAGATGTGATCACGCTCGATGCCACGGTGCCGTTCTCCGCGGAATACAGCTGGAACACCGGTAGCGTGGATCCGGTGCTCGCGATCGAGGAGACCGGCTTCTACAGCGTGGAAGTGATCGGTGAATGTGTCGACGCTTCGGCCTCGATCATGGTGTTCGAAGGTGAATGCGATCCGGCGGTTTACGTGCCGAATTCCTTCTCGCCCAACGGCGATGGCATCAACGACATCTTCCATGTGCGGATCGATGGCGATGTGGAACGTTACCGGTTGGACATCTTCGATCGCTGGGGCGAAGCGATCCAGACCATCAGCGATCCCGATCAAGGTTGGGACGGCGATGCGAAAGGCCGGCCCGTTCCTGATGGCGTCTACGTATGGAAATTGAG
>JAEZGH010000186.1 GCA_023417065.1 Bacteroidota bacterium | reverse complement strand
ATAGGAGAGCGACGGTATGCGAATAGCAAGAGGGCGGCGAAGTTTCCCTCGCCGCCCTCTGTTTCAGCTTGATCCTGTCAGGGATCAGAAGCGCTTGGAAACCTCGATACCGTACATGCGCGGTTCGTTCACAAACACCGTCAGGTTGTTGAAGTCGATGGCACCGATGATGTTGTCCTCATCGGTGATGTTGCGGACATAGGCCGCCGCTTCCAGACCACGGCTCAGGTCACGCCAGCCTGCGCGCAGGCCGCCTTCGAACTGGGTGCCGAACTGGAATTCCTTGGATTCATACAGGAACAGGTTGGTGTCCTTCTGCATGACCCAGTCGGTCGCGGCGAACAGTTCCTGATCGTTGCCGATCGAACGGACGTACGACAGGGTGAAGTTACCAGAGTATTCCGGAGCGTTCGGGAACGGGTTGCCGTTGATCGCTGCGCGATCGGTGCCGTTCACGTTCTGGATCGGATCAGTGATGGTGCACAGGTGGTTGCCGCAGATGGCGACCAGCAGGCCCTTGTCCTTGATCTCGGTCTTGTTCCAAGCGAAGCCACCGGCGACGGTGAAGCCAGCGCCCAGATAGACGTCGCCGTCGATCTCGATACCCTTGCCTTCGCCCTTCTTGGCGTTCAGCAGGCGGTTCGAGTTGTCGATGCCGCCGATGGCGGTGAACTGCATGTCGTCCACTTCATAGAAGTAGGCGGTGGCGTTCAGGCGTGCGCGGCCATCCCACAGGCGAGCCTTGAAGCCGGCCTCATAGGACATGGCGGTCTCGGAGTCAGCGGTGGTCAGTACCGGCAGGTTGCGGCCCTGGATCGACGGACCACGGTAACCGTGGGCGATACGGGCGAACAGGTTCCAGCTCGGGTTCACTTCATACAGGGCGCTGACGTCCCACGAGACTTGCTCGTCGGCGACATCGATCTCGCCGGTGCCCGGAGCGCCGATGGTGATCGAGCCGTTATAGGTACGCTCGTCTTCGGTGTAGCGCAGACCGCCGGTCAGCTTCAGGGCTTCGGTCAGCTGGTAGTTGGCTTGACCGAAGACCGACCACGATTCCGACTTCTGGACGATGTCGGTTTGCTTGGTCGGGGTCAGGTTACCCGTGCCGTTGTAGGTGTTCGAGACCAGGTTGAAGCGGTCGTTGAACATGAAGGCGCCGACCTGCCAGTTCAGGCGGTTGTCACCGTTCGAGGCCAGACGCAGCTCGAAGGTGTTTTGCACCAGATCCGAGTTGTTGGTGCCGCTTTCAACGCGGAACGGGGTGGCATAGCCTTGGCCCGGAGCGGTGAAGGATACGCCGCCGTCGATGTCGCCATTGCCCATCGACTCGCCTTGGTACGAACCGACGACACCGGTCAGGGTCATGGTGCCAAAGTCATAGGCGACTTGCAGCGACTGGGACTGGGTGTCCTGCTTTTGGAAATTGTTACGGCCGCCGTCGTAATAGACGGTGTCGCGGTCGTAGTTGTCGTTGAGTTCGTTCGAACCCTTGGTCAGGGCGTTGGCGCGGTTCAGCGTGCCGGTGCCGGCATAGTCACGGAACTGCAGGGTGCCGAGGACCGACAGGCGCTCGTTCGGGGTCCAGGCCAGATGGCCGCGGATGGCGCGGTCTTCGAAATTGCCCAGCTCGTCGCCGTTCGGATTGGCGAAGTCGGCGTCATAGGCGTTGTTGACCCAGTCGTCGCGGTGGTTCAGCAGGCCGGCCAGACGCAGCGACACGGTTTCGGTCAGCGGCAGGGTGACGCCGGTCTCGGCGCGGATCGAGCCATAGTTACCAGCGGCGATCTTGCCGAAGCCTTCGAACTCGGTGCCCGGCTTGACGGTGTCGACCTTGACCACACCGGCAGGGGTGTTGCGGCCAAACAGGGTGCCTTGCGGACCGCGCAGAACTTCCATCTGTTTGATGTCAAACAGCGGGAAACCCTTCAGGTAGACGCTTTCCAGAACCACGTCGTCCATGACGACCGATACCGGCTGCGAGGCGGTGAAGTCGAAATCGACGTTGCCGTAGCCGCGGATGTAGAAGCGCGGCGCATAACGGCCGTTCGAGCTTTCGACCTGCAGGCTGGGCACGCGACCGGCCAGAGCCAGAATGTCGGCACCGCCAGCGTTCACAGCTTCCAGAGTTTCGATGTTCATCGCGGTGACGGCGAACGGCACGTCACGGATGCTTTCGCTGCGGCGCTGGGCGGTGACGACGATGTCGCCAACCGAGGCAGCTTCGTCAGCAGTCTGAGCAAAAGCCGGCGTTGCCAGCAGGAGGGCCAGGGGGCTGGCCGACACGGCGAGGGCGGAAATGCGCTTCATTCTAAGATCCCCGATGGAATGATGCGGCGACGCCATAATCCCTGTGCGCGCCCTAAGCCAGACAGGAAACAGTGGTATTCGATGAACTATTTATGACGTCGCCACAGTCATCGAAATTTTAGCTGTGTTACGGATTATTTAGTCAGTGTTGATGCAGATTGACGGAAGATCGCCACAATTTTTGCCAAATTGGATTGGCCCTTTCCTGAAGGTCTCTCAACAGCCATGATCCGGCCCGTTTTCGGGGCCTCCCCGTCATGTGAAGCCACAGCGCCAATGACCGTGTCATATCTTCCTCGTCGTCGATTGCTCCAGTTTTCGGCGGTTCTGCCCTTGGTGGCCGGTGCCACGGGATGTGCCACCGTCCCGATGCGCAATGAGGAGCCGCGGTTGCGTGTGCTGGCCATTTCGGACCTGCACTCGTCTTACGGGCAGATTGCCCAGTTGCTGGCGGCCTTCCGTCGCGAAGTGGCCGACCATTCCGCGCCGCACCTGATCGTGGTCAATGGCGACAGCTTCGAAAAGGGCAATGTGGTCTCGGTGCGCTCGGAAGGGGCTATAGACTGGGCCTTCATGGCCGAGCTTCCCAAGATCGCGCCGACGATCTTCAACCTCGGCAACCATGACAATGATCTGGTGCATGATCTGCATCCCGTTGTCGCTCGCATGCGTGGGTTGGGGCTGACGGTCCTCAGCAACATAATCGACCGCCGCACAGGTCAGCCGTATGCTGATGACTTTGCCCTGATGAAGGGGGCGGCCAGACATTGCGGGTGGCCGCCTTGGGTACGCCGTCGCTCAACTCCTATC
>JAEZGH010000085.1 GCA_023417065.1 Bacteroidota bacterium | reverse complement strand
GTACAGGCGAACCTGCACACCGCTACCAGAAACCCGGGGGAAGACCCTAACCCAGGTATGCCCGCAGCACAACGCTCCGGCTGGTATGTTTCAAGCGCTTGATGGCTTTTTCCTTGATCTGGCGCACGCGTTCGCGGGTGAGATCGAACTTCTGGCCGATCTCCTCCAACGTGTGTGGTTGCGATCCGTTCAAGCCGAAATAGTACCTGATCACATCCGCCTCGCGGCCGCTGAGCGCGCCCAGTGAACGCTCGATCTCGCGGCGCAGACTGTCGGTCATCAACGTTTCGATCGGGCTGGGCGTTTCGTTCTGCATCACGTCCATCATGGTGCCGCTGTCGTCGCCATCGCGCAACGGAGCGTCCATGCTCAGGTGGCGGCCGGTGTTGCTCATGCTGGTCTTCACCTCATCGAGGGTCATCTCCAGCAGATCTGCCAGTTCATGCGCCGTGGGCGGACGTTCATGTTCCTGTTCCAGCTTCGCAAAGGCCTTGTTGATCTTGTTGATCGAGCCGATCTTGTTCAGCGGAAGCCGTACGATCCGCGCCTGTTCCGCCAGGCTTTGCAGGATCTGCTGGCGGATCCACCACACCGCGTAGCTGATGAACTTGAAGCCGCGCGTCTCATCGAAACGCTTGGCCGCCTTGATCAAACCGAGGTTGCCTTCGCTGATCAGATCGGGAAGGCTGAGGCCCTGGCCCTGGTACTGTTTGGCCACGGAGACCACGAAACGCAGATTGGCTTTGGCCAGTTTTTCCAGGGCTTCATCATCGCCCTGCTTGATCTTCACAGCGAGTTCCACCTCCTCCTCGGCAGTGATCAATTTCACCCGCCCGATCTCCTGCAAATACTTGTCAAGAGAGGGGGTATCCCTATTGGTCACCTGCTTGGTGATCTTCAACTGCCGCATTCTTGCCATTTTCGCGCTGTGTTTTTAGCGAAGAGTGCCGGTTGAACGCGCTGGCGATGTTGAAGGTTACCCGCAGGCCGATCGGCGCAGGCAACGGCGGTGGATCGGAAAAGGGCGGCATTTGATCCCGATCGGAAATGAAAAAGCCGCTGCTATCGCGGCTTTGATGGGAACAGATCGCGATCGAAGGACCAAAACCTTTGCAGGGTCTCACGAAGTGGACCCTGCAACTTTACGGATCACAGGTCTGGAACCACTGATGGACACTGATGAAATGCCTTTGATCGCGGTCAGATCTCGATCCGTATTCATTTGTGTTCATCTGTGGTTCCAACATCAAACCTCTGCAAGGTCTCACGAAGTGGACCCTGCAGTTTTTCCAGATCATGCGTTTGGAACCACTGATGGATCCTTCGATCATCGGGGTTGGGGCGGGCTCCTGTCAGGTCGTGCCGGAGTTTATCCTGAGCGAAGCCGAAGGGCCTGCAAGTCCTCCTCCGGAAAAAGATCAAAAAGTCCGCTTCGCGACCCTCTCCTTTGGAGAGGGGCTGGGGGTGAGGCCGTCGTGCGGGCTTTCCGGCTACGGCACTTACGCAGCTTCGGTCGATCGAAATGGAGAACCGGCCATATGGAGTTGGTTCCGATCGAATCCAACCACTGCAGGGTCTCACGAAGTGGACCCCACGGCCAGAGTGAACGCACGAAGGCATTCTGATCTTCTGATCATCTCATTTTCTGATCGCCGTTCATTCCACCACCAGCTTTCCACCCGTAAGCCAGGTGCTGCCGTTGGTGATATGGATGTGGTAGAGGCCGGAAGAGAGGTGAGGTAGTTGTAGCTTTGAGGTGGTTGAGGAGTTGAGTAATTTCTGACGATGGACCACCTTTCCATCCATGGCCACCAAGCTAAGATCCAGATCATGCGCTTCGATCGAAGGCGGAAGATCTAACTCGATCTGAACTTGCCCGCCTTGTGCAACCGGGTTGGGCCAGATCCGCAGTGCACTCAAAAGATTAGTGGCCTGCTCGGTGATGCCGACCGGATTGCAACCGGGTACGATGCAGCCATCGCCATCCACCTTCACCACCCAAGTGTCCTGGCTGTAGCCGGGCGGGTAGGGACCGCCAACGGGATTATAGGCGGCTCCTGCAGCAATGAAGCCGCCATCCGTTGTGGGAAGCACATCGTAGAAACGGCCCTGGCCGTTGTTGAGCACGCTGTCCTGATAGAAGTAGTTGAACATCCACAAGCTGTCTCCTTCACTGTTGGTGCGCAGCAACAAACCCTGTTGTTGGTTCGGAGCGGTAGCTGTATAGGATACTCCCGCTGCGATCAGACCGTGATCTTCGCATTCCTTGCCCGCGAAAAGAAGTGTACTATATTGGATCGGCCCGTATTCCCGCTCCCAAATGATCGAGCCATCCGCACTGTCGAGTTTTGCCACGTACGGACGCATGGCCGTACTATTTATTCCATAGCCCGTCCCGCCAAATATCAAGACGTGTCCATCGGAAGCCGTAGCAACTTGTGTAGCACCTTCGGACCATGGACCGCCCCATAGCACCTCCCAGATCGTATCGCCTAATGCATCTATATGCACCACCCAGTGACCACCATTGTCTTCCGTGGGAAACTGCGAGCCGGATAAATAGTAAGTACCGTCATGCGCCAATGCGCAGGAAACAAAACTGTCGAACTGTGGTGGGCCGCCGCCATAAGTACGGCGCCACTGTTCATTGCCCAGGCTGTCGGTCTTCAATGCGAAACCATCGTTCCCGTTAACGAAGATGTCGCCGAAACCGGTATCACCCACGATCAGGAAACCGCCATCAAGGGTACGCTTCACCTGTCGGCCTAACCAATAGTAGTTATCTGTAGGCCCACCGAACACGCGTGTCCAGAGCGTATCACCTTCGGCGTTGAAGCGCATCAGGTACACTTCGTCCATACCTGTGGTGTCTTCGCTGGCACCCCCTACGATATAACCTCCTCCCCCTGGTATGGTGTCACAACAGTTTGCCCAGCCTGGCAATGCACCATGCATTGGCCTCCAGGTTCGTTTTTCCCATAACTTATTCCCGAAAAGATCAATTCTTGAAAAAAGGACGGAAGCGTGAAAAAACCATTCCCCAGGCGCGATGCTGTCATAATCACTACTGCCTGAGATCACCATATAACCATCGGCGAGGGATTCAATTCCAAATGCGGTTTGAGCATATCCCCAATTAAAGGCATCGTATCGATTGTTGAAACCCTGACCAATGGTCAGGGTTCCAAACAGCAAGGCTAGTATGGCCAACAGGCAGCGCATGATTCAGTCTTGCAATACCAGCTTGCGTTGTGCGACTCCATGACCATTCAATATTAGCTCAACAAAGTATACACCAGATGGCAATCCATGGGTTGGGAATGCTAGTAAACCGGCTCCTTGCCCCAAGCGCGCATTGCGTTGTTCACGGCCATGCACATCCAGCATGCGTAGTTCGGCGTTCATTATGCCATCAGGCACCTTGTATACAACATGCACTGGACCGTTGCTCGGGTTGGGGAACACCTCCAAGGACAAACTGGTCTCCCAACGGATGTCGGGTTTAGGTTGGTCCGAGAGCATGTTCTTCGGACCATCCTCAGGCAGAATGATGATCTCCTCTGGCAAAGCCTCGCCTAATGCATGCAACCAAGCGAGTGCTTGGGCACTGCCTTGTAAGTCCCGTTGCGCCCCAAGATTCGCAAGCCAGGAATGGTCCACTATCATTGTATCGCTCCAGCCGGTGCTGCTTTGAGAGTTTTCACCATGGGGGTGATGGCGAAGATTGAAAGCTTGGGCACTTATGCCTGAGCCGCTGTTCAATAAAAGGAAGTGAAAAAGTAAGACACATAGAGAGCATCTGCTACAGGACCATTGACCTGATACAGATGCTCTCTTTCTATGGTGGATTCTTTGGTTCAACGTACTATGCTCACTTTGGCACTGCCTATTGGGATGCCATCGCAGGTCAGGTTCACGATGTGCATTCCGGTGGATGAACTGCGATCGTTCAATTCAAAGATG
>JAEZGH010000066.1 GCA_023417065.1 Bacteroidota bacterium | reverse complement strand
TGACAAAAACGGGTTTCTTCATCCTCCACGACAAACTCACGCAGGTTAACCTCGACTTTGTTCATGACGTATGCTATCAGGGGTTATTCTCCCTCGAGGAAAGTATTCGCCATGAAAAGCCGGAAGGATTGAAAGTGTTTGGCGAATGGTCCACGATATACGAGGCACTGGCGTCCCTTCCCACTCAGGTTCAGAAAAGCTGGTTTGGATTTGATCATTACTATTCTGATGTCTCATTTCCCGACGCGCTGCCTCTCGTATTCAAGTCAAAGCCGCGACACATTTTGGATATTGGGGGCAACACAGGTAAGTGGGCACTTCAATGCTTTCGCTATGACGAAAACGTCGAAGTAACGATCATGGATTTGCCCGGACAGGTGGGTATGGCGAAGGAAAAGATCTTTGCTGAAAACTTCGGCGACCGGATCCACTTTCACGAATGCAACATCCTCGACGAGTCGCAGCCGTTCCCAAAAGGATTTGATGCTATCTGGATGAGCCAGTTTTTGGATTGCTTTTCTGATGAGCAGATTGTATCGATCCTCAAAAGATGTCGCACAGCACTAAATCCAGGCGGACGCGTTTTTATTCTGGAACCCTTCTGGAATCGTCAGCGCTTCAGAGCGGCTGCATTTTCACTTCAGCAGACATCCCTCTATTTTACGGCAATGGCCAATGGCAATAGTCAGATGTATCATTCGGATACATTTCTTGAGTTTGTCCGACAGGCCGGATTTTCGGTTGCAGAACAACACAATGAAATCGGCGTGAGTCATACCCTTCTCGAATGTATCCCAGAATGACATGGTGGAAATAATTACCGGCTACATAAGAGTTAAAGATCTTTCTATTACCGTTGATGGGGAGATCGTGGGGCGCGCTGAGCAGCAGGACCTGGACAAGCTTCTGCAATTCAGCTACGAACATCTTGCACTGGATTATCCGAAGTTCTACAAGATGGACCGGCTTTCAGCGCTTGGTTTCATTGCATCCGAATTTCTGCTGAAGAAGCATGCCTTGGGAGATTACAAACCCGCGGAGGTTGCCGTCGTGCTGGCCAATGCAAACGCAAGCCTCGACGCTGATGTTCGGTATGCAGAAGCATCGCGGGAAGTTTCGAGCCCGGCGCTTTTTGTATATACTCTGCCCAATATTGTGGCCGGGGAAATATGTATTCGCAATGGATTCAAGGGTGAGACCGCTTTTTTCGTCAGTGACCAGTTTGATAGCGCGATGATGCATACTTACGTCCATCAGCTGTTCATTCAGACAGAAACAAAAGCCTGTCTCGCCGGTTGGGTGGATGTTGCCGGTGAGCACCATGATGTTTTCTTATATTTGGTGGAGCGTGTTGAGCAC
Source organism: Bacteroidota bacterium (assembly GCA_023417065.1). GTDB lineage: Bacteria > Bacteroidota > Bacteroidia > Cytophagales > Cyclobacteriaceae > Ohtaekwangia. The sequence goes on along the minus strand of JAEZGH010000066.1, from coordinate 6,654 downwards.
GGCTTGAACCTTCCGCACACTCCTGAAAAACTTAATGAAATTTACTTATAGCGATATGGAACAGTTGATGGCCGACTTGAAGAAGCAAATTATTGAGGCCTTGAACCTCAAACACCTTAAACCGGAAGATATAGGCGATGATCAACCGCTGTTCATGGAAGGTCTGGGGCTGGATTCAATAGATGCACTTGAATTGATTGTATTACTGCAGCAGAAGCACGGCGTGAAGATTGACAATCCCCAGGAAGGCCCTAAGATATTCAAGTCGGTAAGGACAATCGCCGAGTATATAACCGCCCACAAACCAGCGTAAACGTGGAGGGAAACGTTCATGTTGCAGGTGCCGGAGTAATCTCAGCCATCGGAAACGCGTGGGAAGAGAACGTTTATGCCTTGCGGAACGACATGAGCGGTATCGCCGGAATGATGGTCCTTGAGTCGCGCCATCAGGATTTACCTGTGGGTGAAGTGAAACTCACCAATGAAGAACTTGCTTACCGCGCAGGCTGCCCCCGTCACCTTACGCGAACTGCGCTACTCGGTATTCACGCCGCGAAAGAAGCGTATCTCGACTCGGGCATCCGGAACTTTGACTTCTGGCGCGTAGGGCTGATTTCAGGTACTACGGTGGGAGGGATGGATAAAACAGAAAAGTTTTATTCTTCGTTCCTGCAGGATCCGCGCAAGGGACGATTGCGCGAAGTGGTAAACCACGAATGTGGCCGCACCACTGAACTCATCGCCGACGCGTTGAACATTGACGACTTTGTATCGACAATCAATACGGCGTGTTCCTCTTCTGTTAACGCCATCATCTACGGTGCAAAACTCATTCGTCATAATAAACTCGATGTCGTTGTTGCCGGAGGAACAGATGCGCTTACGGCCTTCACGCTGAACGGGTTCAACAGCCTGATGATCCTCGACAAAACGCGCTGCCGTCCTTTTGACGCGTCGCGCAACGGGCTCAACCTCGGCGAAGGCGCAGGGTTTGTGGTGCTCGTGTCTGACCGGGTGGTGGAAGAGGAAAAGCTGACGCCATTCGCCCGTGTAACGGGTTACGCGAATACCAGCGACGCGTTTCATCAGACTGCGTCCTCACCCGAAGGCAGGGGCTCATACAATGCGATGAAGAAGGCACTGCAATTGGCAAACCTCAGCCCGGAAGAAATAAGTTACGTGAACCTGCATGGGACGGGCACGATGAACAACGACCTCTCGGAAGGAACAGCTTTGAAGCGTGTTTTCGGAGACAGCGTACCGCGCATCAGTTCTACGAAGTCTTTCACGGGACATACGTTGGGCGCATGCGGCGGAATTGAAGCCGTGTATTCACTTATGAGTATCAAACACCAATGCGTGTTTGCTAACCTGGGATTTACAGCTCCAATGCCGGAGGTCGGGCTCGAACCTCAACGTGAATTCGAATACGTTCCGGTTAAACACGTTATGAGCAACTCCTTTGGTTTCGGAGGGAATTGTTCTTCAGTTATATTTTCAAACGCGAACTGAATTCATGAACGTATACATCAAAGGTATGGGCACGATATCGCCTCAGCAGAGCTGGGGTGACGATATCCTGTTGCTGCATGCCTATGATTATCGCGGCGTTCTCCTGAGCTGTATAGAGCCCGAATATGAAAACTGGCTGGACCCACGTCAGCTGCGGCGCATGAGCCGTATTCTGAAAATGGGCATAACGGCAGCCCTGATGGCGTTGCGCGAGGCGGACATCGAATTACCCGACGGAATAATCACCGGTACAGGGTACGGATGCCTGGAAGATACCGGAACGTTTCTGACAAAACTGATTGAAAACAAGGAGGAGGCGCTGAATCCAACTCCATTCATTCAGTCGACGCACAACACCATAGGCTCTACAATTGCCATGCTGCTGCAGTGTCAGGGCTATAATCAAACATTTACGCATCGTGCATTCTCATTTGAACACGCTATGCTGGATGCATTGATGACGTTGGAAGATAACACTGCCGAAAACCTGCTTGTGGGCGGTGTTGACGAAGTGACGCCGGCGAGTCATGCGATCCAGTCGCGGTTTGGCATATTCCGGAAAAAGCAAGCCAGCACGTTGCGTTTGTTTCAACCGATGAGACCTGGAACCGTTGACGGAGAAGGTGCTGCGTTTTTCGTTTTATCCGCCATTAACGACAGCAAAAGCAAAGCGATAATTGAAGGTGTGCATACGTTGTATCAACCTTCTTTGAAGGAACTTTATGATTCCATTCATACGTTCATTCGCGAAAGAGGATATACGCCAAAAGAGATCGACTTCGTCCTTTATGGGAAGACCGGCGATCGTAAAACGGATAAAACGCTGGACTCCATTCGCTCAGACATATTTCCACGCACCCGGAAGGGGAACTTCAAACACTTGTGTGGCGAGTATCCGGTAGCGGCGGGGTTTGCCTGCTGGCTCGGGGCGCGAATGCTGTCTGAAAGCCGCGTGCCTGAGGTGATTTCTGAAAAGCCCCTTTCAGAACCTCCGAAAAATATTCTGATTATCAACACGTACTTTGGAACCCACTACTCCCTTATCCTCCTGAGATCATGTCGCGATATCATCTGACCCTTTCGGTGTTTCTCGTGCTGATCCTCGCGTCGCTCGGGCTGGATGGAACGATTACAGTTCCAATGTGGTGGTATCTCGTGCTCGTGGTCCTGTTCGTTATCCGCGTGGCAATCGGCGCATCTGTGTTGTCGTTGTCTTTCTTTGTGGACGTCAAGTCAGCAGGTAAATCGGAGGACCACATAGCCCTAACGTTTGATGACGGCCCTCTTCCGGGAAAAACGGAACAGGTTTTGCGAACATTGAAAGAACTGGACGTTCCTGCCGCATTCTTCTGCATTGGCAACCGCATTGACGAGCATCCTGACCTTGCCAGGCAGATTGATGCAGAAGGGCATATTATTGGGAATCATTCCTATTGGCATGGGGCGTTTTTCGACCTTAAAAGCGCGCCCATGGTAACACGTGAATTATACGACACGGACGTTGCCGTGTTTAAAGCTATCGGAAAGAAACCACGGTTGTTCCGTCCGCCTTACGGAGTGACCAATCCAATGATCGCCCGCGCCGTCAAAAGACTCAACCACACAGTTATAGGGTGGAGCATAAGATCATTTGATACCGTGATTGCAGATCCCGATAAACTGTTTAAGCGCGTCACCGATAATATTCGCGGCGGCGATATTGTCCTGCTTCATGACCATGGTACGGCAACGCGCGAGGTGCTGCCCCGGATTATTGAAGAGGTGCGAAAGCGTGGATTGAAATTTGTTCGCCTGGATGAACTAGTAAAGGAAAAGCCTTATGTGTAGAAAGCTGTCAACTTATTTCTTCCCCGCACTTTTCATTCTTGCACTGCTGTCGGTACACGCAGTTTCTGCTCAGTATAAGGGTTTTTCGCCCGTGGAAAATCTTGAAGCCTTCAAAGCATCCTTTGCAAGGGAATCGGCCCGGATACAGACGATAGTGAGTTCCTTCACACAGGAAAAGCAGCTCATTGCATTAACGGAAACAATTACATCATCTGGCGAATTCTGGTTTAAGAGAAGCAATCAGGTGAGAATCGATTACAAAAAGCCTTTCGTTTACCGGATGATCATGAACGGCGACCGGATACTGATTAAGGATGAACAGAAAGAAAGCCAGATAAATGTTCGCTCCAACAAGCTCTTTCAGCAGGTGAACCGAATCATGATGGACTGCATTCAGGGGAGTATCCTGACAAGCAAAGATTTTTCGACGCGTGTGTTTGAAAATAACCACTACTATTTACTGGAACTTACGCCGACGGGGAAAGGCATACGCGACTTTTTTGATGTAATCCTGCTCAGCGTGGAGAAGTCAGACTATTCAGTAGCATCGATTGAAATGATTGAACCCGGTGGCGACAAAACGCTGATGACTTTTACCAATAAGAAGATCAACTCGCCTGTAGCAGATGAGGTTTTTGCTTTATAGCATATTATTGGTCATTGTCACGGGGTGTGCTTCCACTTACCGTGGAATGAGTTCTGTAACGGGCAGGGAGAGCTGCCTTGAACAAATGAAGCCCCGGGGCATTGCCTCTGGATGGTTTACCGCAGGCGTTGACGTTATGGGTCGACGCTTAAGTGGGTTGTTGCTTGTAAAAAACATGGAACGAGGGGAGACGCGGGTAGTCATGACGAGCGAGGCCGGAACGACGTTCTTCGATTTCGGATTTAGAGAAAATAATGAATTCAAGGTCCATCGAGTCATCCCACAGCTGGACCGCAAAGCTGTGATAAACCTCTTGCGCGACGACTTCAGTCTGCTTCTTGGAATACCGTTCCGGAATTCTCCGGTGGAAGCGAGTTCTCTGAACAATGAGCTCTACTTTGGCGTTGCTCAAAAAAAAGAAACCGCGTATTTTATTACCGATCCGGATTGTAGTACTTTGCTGAGACTGGAACTGGCGGCGCCCCGGAAGAAGAAAGTCACCATTACCTTCGACGGCAATCCCGCCGAACCGATGGCGGCAGTTATACGCCATCACACCTTCGATATGGTGATAACGTTAAAAAAATTGGATAAGCAGTAATGTTAAGAAACAACCTTTACAAAGTTCTCGAATCGAATACTACCGGCGAAACGATCAATAGTCGTATCTCGTTCGATCGGTCTCATCCCATTTTCGATGGCCACTTTCCCGGACAGCCTGTTGTTCCCGGAGTGTGTATGATGCAAATCCTTCGGGAACTGATGGAAGATCACTCTGGCCAGAAGCTGCGTATCACCTACGGCGACAATATGAAGTTTCTGGCGGTCATTAATCCTGATGAAAATAGAGAGGTAGACGTTGCCCTCACTTACAAGGTGGCTGACGATTCGTATAACGTTACCGGTTCCATCCTCACATCCTCGACCACATTCTTCAAGTTCAAGGGGACTTTCCAAAAGGCATGACGCGCGAAGAATCATACAGTCTTTTTCGTGAACGCAGGGTATGTGTGCTTATTCCCACGTACAACAATGCAAAGTCCGTTGGGAAGGTAATCGAAGACGTATTGTATTACACCGACCAGATTGTTGTCGTGAATGACGGGTCAACCGACGAGACACATAAGGTGCTTTCGCGTTTTCCGCAGATTAACGTTCTCAGTCATCCCACGAACAAAGGCAAAGGCCTGGCGTTGCGAAACGGTTTTGCCCGCGCAGTTGGAGCGGGGTATGAGTATGCAATTTCTATCGACAGCGATGGTCAGCATTTCCCCGACGACCTGCCACGGTTTATTGAAGCACTCAACGATCACCCGCGTGCCATCATCGTTGGGGCCAGGAACATGGATCAGTCCAGCGTCCCTGGCAAGAGCAGTTTCGGAAATAACTTCTCCAACTTCTGGTTCAAACTGGAAACTGGCATAAGCATCAGCGATACGCAAAGCGGTTATCGTCTTTATCCGATAAAAGAGCTTCAATCCATGCGCTTCTTCACGAGAAAGTATGAGTTTGAAATTGAGGTGCTCGTCCGTGCCGCGTGGAAGGGAATTGAGGTAACCCAGGTGCCTGTCAAAGTTTTTTATCCGGCAAAGGAAGAACGCGTTTCACACTTCCGGCCATTTCGCGACTTCACCCGTATCAGCATACTGAATTCAATTTTGGTACTGATCACCTTCCTCTATATCAAACCGCGCGATCTCTTTCGAAGCTTTAAAAAAAAAACTTCAGGGAGGTGGTCAGGGAGCACTTATTCAACCCGGCCGAATCTGATTCCCTGAAAGCTGTATCCGTTGGCTTCGGTGTATTTATGGGCATCGTGCCTATATGGGGGTTTCAGCTTGCTGTAGCCATCACGCTGAGCTTTCTGTTCCGCCTTAATAAGCCTTTGGTCATAATAGCAGCCAACATCAGCATACCCCCGATGATACCGCTGATTATCTTCATTAGCCATGTTACAGGCGGGTTTTGGATGGGCGACCGCGCCCAATGGATCAGCTTTTCGGATGATATTACGTTGGCAATGATTCACGACAACTTCGCGCAATATGTTTTGGGGGCGATTACGCTTGCCATTATTGCAGGTGTTATCTTTGGGGTTGTAACCTATGGACTCCTCAAACTCAGCGGGCGGAAGGCAAATGTTTAATCTACTCTACGGACGGGTTTTCTGATGGAAAGTATTCTGGTTTCCGTTTATTTATTCTTTCGCAGAAGACGCGTCATATTCTGGATCTCATTCCTGGGTCTGCTTGTCCTTACGGTCTGGCGCGCCGCGAACGTCAGGCTGGAGGAAGACATTACGCGTATTTTTCCGTCCGACGAACGTGTGCAGAAGTTTGACCAGATCTTTCGGAACTCACGCCTGTCGGAGCGGCTGGTGATGATGATTTCGGTGAGGGATAGCAGCACTGCACCCCAGCCGGATGCGCTGGTTGCGCTTGCTATGCAACTTGCCGACAGCATTGCCATTCGTCACGCGGCCGATATCAAAGACATTCAAACGCAGATTTACGACGACAAGGCATTGCAACTACTGCAGTTGGTTCAGCAACATTTGCCCGTGTTCCTCAACGATGAAGATTACGTCGCTCTGGATTCGATGATCCGGCCCGAAAGTGCAGGAGCGATACTGAGGGCCAACTACCGTCAACTCATCAGCCCTACGGGTG
>JAEZGH010000039.1 GCA_023417065.1 Bacteroidota bacterium | reverse complement strand
GCAATTACTTCAGGGGCTTCTTCAATCGTGATCGCCGCCACGGAGCTGGTCACCCCTGTTGCATCACACGTACCACGAACCACAACGGTGTAGTCACCTGCGTGAGTTGCATTCGCGTTGGTAATTGTTAGGGTAGTTGCGGTCGCGCTGGCTGCACCTAAGGAAGCGCCATCCCGGAACCATTGATACGTCAAGCCTGTCCCGTGAGCAGTTACACTCAATGAAATGGTGCTGCCTTCACAGAGCGTCTGTGCCAGAGGCTGTACATCGATCACAGGTTTCTCCTGAACCGTCAGCACTGCTGCATTACTGAACGCAGTAGCCGTGCAGGTTGCAGAACTGGTGATCCTGGCTCGGTATAAGTAGCCGTTAGCGGCGAGAGGCGTATTCTGAACAGTAAGTGTTGCTGTAGTTACATTAGCATGCTCGGAGTCATTGACCAGGTCAACATACCCTGCTCCATCGTTGCGGTTAACCTGCCAATGGTATTGTGGCGAGGAAGTTGCTCCGGCATTGACGGTAAACGTCGTGGATCCATCCTCACAGACCGTCTGATGAGCCGGATGCGCAATTACTTCAGGTGCTTCATCAACCACAACGGCTGCTATTGAACTGGTGACGCCCATGCCATCATCACACGCGCCGCGAACCACAACAGTGTAGTCACCCGCATGGGAAGCATTCGCATTTGTAATGGTCAGCGTATTTGCTGCAGGACTGGCCGGTCCCAAAGAAGTTGCTCCGCGGAACCATTCGTAGGTTAAGTCGGTGCCCTGGGCAGTTACGCTCAGGTTGATCGTACCTCCCTCGCAGACAGATTGAGAAGCCGGCTGACCTGTTATCACAGGCGCTTTAGCGATCTCCAATTCCATCACATCGCTCACGGAAGAACAGCTACCATTCGAATTCGTTGCTGTCAATGTAAACAAAACAGTTCCCACCTCAGACGGTCCTGTCGTATAAGATGGTGTCAGCGTCCATGCATTGGTAAAGGAGGTACCACTGCCGTTATGCGTCCATAGTACATTGGCACCAGCCGAGACGGATGCCAGAACGGACTTCGAGGAAAAGTTGATCACGCCGGGCGAACAAAGAACTTCATCACTTCCGGCGCTAACCGTTGGCGGACTAAAACTTGCCAGCGTTACGAGGTTCGTTCCGACCCCCAATCCTGTAATTCCAAACTCCTGGTCGGAGGCAACCCTCCTGATATAGGCAGGAGAAACGGACGATGAAGCTTTTACCTTCAATCCGCTGATAGTAATGGCGTTTAGCCCTCCCGCGTTCGCGTTATCGCCCTCAACAATTCTTATAGCTACTTTGGTTTCGGTGACATTGATAGTCGCAATAACGGTTTCTGCACCCGTACCCGTAAAAGAGACGGAACCCGAGTTCGGTTCGAACTTAAATGCGGGGTTACTAAGACCGAGGTTCAGCGTATCAACAACGAAAGTGCGGATATTGAAATTTCCTACCGCAGTCTCACTGATGACTATTGGCGAAAGGGTAACGTACTCATCATCCGCACACATGGCAGATCCGCCACCTCCCCCCGTTATCGTAACCTGACCAAAGGCGGTCACGGTTAAAAACAGAAAGATAGCAATCAGCATTTTCTGAACGGATACGGGTGCTATGGTTGGAGCAATCCTTCTCATAATCAAAAAGCTCCTTTATTATTTACAACTATCAGCGCCATTTTACGCCGGGTTTTTAACTGCATAGTCCCGAGGATTGCAATTCTGCCGTCGGGCAAAGCGTGAATTGCCGAACCAGTATCTTCCGCATCAGCTGCTCCAAAAATCCTTGTCCACTCAACCGTGCCATCGCGGCTGATACTTGTCAATAGGATGTTCTTTACAGAGGCGTCAACAACGTCATTGGCCAAAACATAATATCCGTTGGGCGCAACCGCTGCAGATATACATTCCACGTTTCTTCCCAATTCAACCTTTTTATCCAGTGACTTGTACTCGAACGAACTGTTGAACTTCACGAGGTAGATGTCGCCATATGCTGACGCCCCCGAGACTGACGTTCCAACCATGAGGTAACCCTCACCGAGTGTTAATGGTGTTCTTATTACATCTGAGAGAATCTCACGCTCCTCTTCAGAGCCAATCAGATTTCCTATTGGGACTCCCGAAGAAATAATATCGTATGAAAAGTTATATCCAAAAGAACTTGTACGGAACGGTCTGTCTGTATAGCTAAACAGCACCAACTCATTCGCGCCAGCATTCAGCTCAAACACCCTGACACCAGCTCCATTGAGCTCGCCACCTTTGGAGACAATGCTTTCAACTGCCGAGAATGTATCATTGATATACAACGCCAGTATATCAGAATCCGACGAAGGGGTAATCTCAGGCGACGTCTCCAGATTAAAAGCCGCGTCTGCCATTCCCGTGACGATAAACCCATCACGGTCCTTCAGAGAAGTTACACTACGGACAATCTGATTGCTGCCTTCGTGATTCTGGTATTTTATAGTGACGCTATCGATAACGGCTCCGTTAGGAGAAATTCTCCAAAGGCGGATCTTTGATCGCTCCGATTCTATTACGTTCGTTGCTACCACAAAACTTCCAGTTTGCGCGCCGCGATTAACAGGTTCGATATCAACTGCAGTTTCATTTTCGCCGAATGACAAATCCCAAAGGATATCTCCGATTGCATTCACTTTTGCCAGGAACGGACTTCGGGCGCCTGAGGGCAGAACTGTATTTCCAAGAAGGACCATGGAACCGTCGTCATTTACAATCAGGTCGGCACCGCTTTGTTCTCCTTCATCTCCAAAATACTTGATAAAATATTGTTCAAAACGCGGCTCAACGTTCCCGCTGGTATCGCATCCGGCAGTAAAAACCAGCATCGAAACGGCGAGAGCAGACAATATTTTGAAGAGGCCATTACTCATGATCGCCCCTCCTTTCCAGCTTACGGAGAACCGATTTCGTACGGGCCTTCTTCAGCTTGCGCGCTTTGTAAAGTGGATGCAGGTAGCCCACGTTCAACGACAGATTGCTCAGCCGGAAGTCGTCGTCAACATAGGGCCAGCTTTGATTGATCTGGTTATACCTCTGTGCTGGGTCCGCAACATTTGACATCCCCTGCAGGTATCTGACTTCCGCAAACAGGTAACGCAACTTCCACTTATACCTGAATCCACCACCAAGGAGCAGGCCGTGATTAGTTCCGCTCCGCATGTCCAAGACGTTGATGACCGGACTCTCAACATTACTGTTGATTACAATATTTGCCTTTGAGCCCAGCAGGATATTGGCGAACACTCCACCGTACACATAGGGTTCGAAGCTCGATATTGGCCATGTGTATTTTGCCAGCAACGGCACATTCAACCATGTTTGACGCTCTGAGAAATCGACATTGTAGTTTCCTTCCAGGAACATCCCATGACTTCTGTGGCGGAAGCTTGAGAACACATAGTTGATCTCGCCGCCAAAACTGATCCTTTCGTTATAATGAAACTGAACGCCGGCACCGCCCTGCCATCCCATGCGTCCTGTGTATCCTTCTTTAACATTACCCTGCGGAGAGATACGCACGTCATGCAACACGTGGATAAATGTGGTATTCAAGCCAACTCTCCCGTAAAACGACAGGATGGGCGTGGCTGTGAACTTCTTGCTCAGATAAACCAGGTCAATCGGGTCGTGCGCAGGGTCGGTTACGAATTCAGGGTCGGCACGAAGAACTTTAAGATAGCTGTCATCGGCTTTCTCCGGTTCTTCGAGAAGCAAGTACGTCTGTGCGAGAAGAAGGTAGGCGCGCTGTTCCCAATCTCGGCTTTGATTTTTTTCGAGACAACCCTCAAGAATTTCCGGAACGGAGTAAAACCGCCCTCCATCAAATTCTTCCTGGGCGCGCAGCAGCGTTGATTCGCAATCACTTTGTGCAAGGAGACTTGTCATACCGACAAGCGAAATGAATAAAGTAAAAAGCAGTCTACTCGTCATTGCGTTTACTTGTTACTTTATTGCACGTTTCCTGGTACTGGATGTCGCTCCCAACGTACTTCATCCACTCATCCTGGGTCATGTTTCTGGTCAGCTTCGGACAAATTTCGTCGGCGAGAAGTGCCGGATTGGTAGGCCATATCCTGATTTCAGATTCGCTGCACGCAGCTATGAGATAATCCGAACCTTTTGAGAATTCGATATCCCAGATAAACCCATTGTTGTTCTCCATAACCACCGGAAGGTCTTCCGGGTTGTCGAGTACATAAAGTTGAAGTCTCTTATCCGAGCCTGCACTTGCCAGAAGTTTTTCATCGGGACTGAATTCCAGGTCATACACTCCGGCTCTGTGTCCACCGAATTGTCGCGTCTTCTGCGTTCCGAAATCGTATAACCTCACGATACCCCTCTTCGTGTTGTTCTTGTCTTCCAGTCCGTAAGCAAGCATTGATCCTCCAGGACTGAATTTGACGGATAGGATTCGTGAATTAGGTTCATTCAGCAGTTCAGATACTTCTTTTTTGCGAAGGTCGATTATGAGCACCTGACCGGACCACGATGCAGCAGCCACAAGGTTGCCGTCTTTTCTCACACTCACGGCCTTGATCTCATAGGGTAATTTGAAAAGTACCTCAACCGTTCCGGAATTAAGATCCACGAAGCTGATGGTCTTATCCTGACCCGCGACAAGAAATCCGGAGTTATCAGGCAGGAACTCGATATCATTTGTAGCTCCCTTCAGACCTTTGACGATCCGGCTGCGGGCTGGATTCTTGAGATCGTAGATGTTGATGATCGCAGAGTCACTCCCGTTGACGAGATATCTTTCATCTTTGCTCAGCGCTATCACCTTGCTCGGATAGGCGGTCTGAAGTCCGGTAGGAGCATTTGTCATCCTGTCAAAATCACCGCGGTAAATTCTTCCATCCGCTCCTGAGATATAAAATCCACTTCCTGAAGCGGAGATAGCCAGCGAACGCATGTGAATCCGCGGTGGCCCCTGCGCTTTCATAGCATTATAAGAGCTTCCCGATAACTTGGTCAGTGCGCTGTACAATCCTTCGTAGATATACCGGTCATATTTCTTGCCTTTGTAGGTCGTATGGAAGGCATAACCCTGCATAGCCTGCAAGCCTGCCAACTGGCTGTCATCATCCTGAACAGCAGCCTTCGACGCCAGTTCCTGCGCTTTGGTAAGCATGTACAGACGATGGGCGTATTCGTAAGCTTTCCGTGCTTCTTCGGCATTTTCATCTGCCATAAGTCGCGCGAGGAATGCTTCCTGTCCTGCGAGTCGGGCATTTTCTTCCTGCAGACGCGCAGTTGCAAGGGCGGCATCGGCGCGGTCGCGCTCGCGGATTGCGAGGTCGAGAGCATTCTCTACAGATTCCTTCGCGGCTTCAAGCTCGACGGCTCTTTTCTCAGTGACCAACCTCAGACTGTCCGCCTGATTCTTTTGGATTTCGGCGAGTAGACGTTGTTCCTGTGCTTCTTTGTTACTTCTTTCAGCGCGAAGCTTATCCTGATCGGCTTCGAGTTTTTGAATGTAGGCAAACACGAAGAACAGGATGGCAATCAAAAATGCGACCCCCAGAAAAATGGCAGTGGCACGGGTTCTCGCGAGCACCCGTCGCTGCAGCATCTCCTGGTTTTTTAGTTCGGCTTCGTAGGTAATCCGGCTTGTGTCAAGGAAAACGATGGCCCGCTCAAAAGCTTCGTCATAGCGTTGCCCCCACTCTCTGGTGGGGCGTTGCTTCTTCTGCCAGTTAAGCGCGAGTTGCAGATCAGGTGGACGCCACAATCCGGTTTTGCCAATCTGATACATGGCCGCTGCTTCCGACAATCGCTTGTACATCGAAGCAGATTCAAACTCATCATCCACCCACGCTGACAGGCGGGTCCAAATACGCATCAAGCTTTCGTGTGAAAGCTCGATCATGGAATCAGAATGTAACGGGATATGTGCGCCGGGCATCAGGAATGAACGGCCCGGTTGTCTGAAATGGTCGACAACGCGGATAACCTCTTCTTCACTTGCTTCCGCGAGAGCGGCTATCAGGCCGAGGCGACAGGGCCGTCGAAGCCCCATGTTATTTTCATTCTTTTCGGTGATGCTTTTGAAAAGCACTTCAGCAATTTCCTTTTCACGCGACGTCAGCTCATCAAAGAGTTCATTGGCGTGGAGTGACAACGCCTGTGTAACGCGACCGATAGCCTGGTAATGACGCAGGTCCATAGCTTCACCAGGTTCGCGATTAGCCACCCAGTAATCCCATGTGCGCATGAGGGCATGCTGAAGGATCGGAAGTTGGTCCTGATTAGGCCCGATGTCGTTGAGAAGTCGCTTCACGAGCCGCGGCGTTATGCTTCCGCCGGCTACGGCAATAGGTCCTTCGATGGCGGCGCGTTTCTGGTCGCGCGTCATCTGAGGAACGAGATAGTTACTCTTATTGATTTCCGTGGTTAGCCCCGGAAATGTAGCGCATTCGCCGATGAAGTCCGAACGCATGGTAAGGGCGATATAAACCGGAACTTCAGATTGCCTGATTGCGTGAAGCAAAAGCTTGACGTAATGTTGGGCCTCGTTTTCTGCATGTTCGGACTGTTCTCCTTTCGAATCGGTGAATCTGAACAATTCCTCGAACTGGTCGACCAGGAAAAATATGTTTTCTTTCTTATCGCTTTGCAGATATCGCGATGCTTCAACGAGGCCGTTGGTACCACTTCTGAGCAGGGAGACAATCACCGCCTTGTGGAAGTCGCGTTCCTCCTGTGCTGCCAAACCTTCACTAATGCGAAGATCCACCATGGATTCGGCCAGGCCAGCCAATGGTGATTTTCCGGGACGGGTAATGACGATTTTCCAGTGAGGTCCGTTGGCATTCAGGAATCCGCCATGCAGCACAGGAATAAACCCGCAATGCATCAGGGAAGATTTACCACTTCCGGAATATCCTAATACAGAGACAAAACGATTCCGGGATATTTTTTCGAGAATATCATTAACGTGTTCTTCGCGACCGAAGTATAGGTAGGATTCATCGACAGTAAAGGGTCGCAATCCCGGAAAAGGATTTTGACCACTGATCGAAATAGCAGGAGCAGTTTGATCAACGGGGTCGTGGTCTTCGGTATGGAGAGGTTTATTCAACATGACCGCAGGACCTCAAGTACCAGTGTAATGCGTTTAAAAAATCGCACAAATACCAACACAGTTAGGCTAGAAAAAAAGTCGACCTACCTGAAAAAACAGGTCCTCCAATTAAGTCAAATAAAGGCAAACAAAAAAGGGCACTGTCGTGCCCTTTTCCTAGTATTAATCTTGCGTGTAAGTTTTACTGGAATTTCTTCACAACTGCTTCAAACGCAGCAGGGTGATTCATGGCCAGGTCAGCAAGTACCTTACGGTTCAGGTCGATACCTGACTTTTTCAACTTGCCCATAAATTCTGAATAAGACATTCCGTGAAGGCGTGCTCCGGCGTTGATACGTTGAATCCAGATGGCTCTGAACTCTCTCTTTTTCTGTTTTCTGTCGCGGTAGGCATATACTAAACCTTTCTCAACAGCATTCTTTGCTACGGTCCATACATTTTTCTTGCGACCGAAGAAACCCTTAGCGAGTTTCAAAATCCTTTTGCGCTTAGCCCTGGAGGCTACGTTGTTTACCGATCTTGGCATTTTACTTTTCTTTTTTGGCTGATGGCGCCTCCCCTATCGGGAGAACTTTAGGCCAGCATCCGGGTTGAACATTAAACCGTTAAAGGATAAGCATTTCCTTTACATTCGACATATCCGACTTGTTAACCACGCCTTTGCGCGTCAGTCTGCGCTTTTGCTTGGTCTCCTTCTTCGTCAGGATATGGTTCTTGTAAGCATGCTTATGCTTGATTTTACCAGTGCCCGTTATTTTGAAACGTTTCTTGGCTCCTGATTTTGTTTTTAACTTAGGCATTATATAACAATTAAAACATTTCTATTTCTTGCCCTGCTTGGGCATCACCATCAGGCTCATGCGCTTTCCTTCGAGGCGGGGCATCTGTTCTACCTTACCAAATTCCTCGAGAAGCTGGGCAAACTTGAGCAGTAATATTTCCCCGCGTTCTTTGTAAACAATAGAACGGCCCGGGAAAAACACCGTAGCCTTTACCTTTGCACCTTCCTTCAGGAATTCAAGAGCATGCTTCAACTTGAAGTTAAAGTCGTGGTCATCGGTGTTGGGACCAAATCTGATCTCCTTGATGACGACCTTGACCGTCTTGGCCTTGATCTCTTTCTGTTTCTTCTTTTGCTCGTACTTAAACTTCGAATAGTCAACAATCTTGCATACCGGAGGATCGGCATTTGGTGAAATCTCCACCAAGTCCAGATTTTGTTCCTGAGCCAGTTTAATAGCCTGCTGGATGGGATACACATCGACCTTGATGTTCTCTCCCACCACCCGTACGCGGGGTGCTGTAATTCTTTCGTTTACGCGGTAAGGTTCCTCCGGCTTGTGAGGTCCCCTTCGGCCGCCTCTACCAAAACTGGGTCGGTTTGTATTGCTGTTGATAACTGTTAAAATTTAAGTGTGCAAAAAAACAGGGTGCAAATATCGCTATATTTTCATTCTTTCAAAATAATAGGCCCCCTTCAGGCGAAAGAACCTTTATAGTCTTAGGCCGGGGTGGCACATTCCTTCCGGAACGACTCAACAAATTCATTCAGCCCCACGCTCCCCTGGTCGCCTTTGCCGTGCTTCCGGACCGCCACTTTCCGATCGGCTACTTCCTTTTCACCAACGATCAACATATAAGGGATCTTCTTCGTTTCCGCATCCCGGATCTTACGACCGATTTTTTCGTCGCGATCATCCAGTATCCCCCTGATATCGTGCTCTTTAAGCTTCTCGTAGACGTGCTGGGCATAGTCGTTAAACCGCTCGGAAATAGGCAGCACGGCGATCTGGTCAGGCGCAAGCCACAGCGGAAAGTTTCCGGCACAGTGTTCAATAAGGACGGCCACAAATCGCTCCAGGGAACCAAACGGCGCACGGTGTATCATCACCGGGCGATGGCGCTGGTTATCTGAACCCACATATTCGAGCTCAAAACGCTGAGGTAACTGATAATCGACCTGAATTGTACCGAGCTGCCAGTTTCTGCCGAGGGCGTCCTTTACCATAAAGTCGAGCTTCGGACCGTAAAATGCGGCTTCTCCCTTCACAGCTACTGTTTTCAGCCCTCTTTCGTCGGCGGCCTCCTGGATTTCGCGCTCTGCCTTTTCCCACAGATGGTCCTCACCAATATACTTTTCCTTGTTTTCAGGGTCTCTTAGCGAAACCTGCGCAGTATAGTTTTCGAAGCCGAGGCTGTTAAACACCAGCAATACAAGGTCAATAACCTTGATGAACTCTTCTTTCACCTGGTCCGGGCGGCAGAAGATGTGCGCATCGTCCTGAGTGAAGCCTCTTACACGAGTAAGTCCGTGAAGCTCACCACTTTGCTCATATCTGTAAACCGTTCCGAATTCTGCCAGACGAATAGGTAAATCCCGGTACGACCGCGGTTTGGTTTTATAGATCTCGCAATGGTGCGGGCAGTTCATCGGTTTCAGCAGAAATTCCTCTCCTTCATCAGGGGTATGAATCGGCTGAAATGAATCCTTACCATATTTCTCATAATGGCCGGACGTTACATACAATGACTTACCGCCAATATGCGGGGTGACGACAGGGTCGTATCCCGCACGGACCTGAGCTCTTCTCAGAAACTGCTCCAGCCGCTCACGCAGGATAGTTCCCTTGGGCAGCCACAGCGGCAAGCCCATACCGACTTTTTCTGAGAATGCAAACAGTTCCAGTTCTTTGCCGAGCTTGCGGTGGTCGCGTTTCTTCGCTTCTTCCAGCACATGCAGGTATTCCTCCAGCTCTTTTTGCTTAGGAAACGTGATCCCATAAACGCGCGTCAGCATTTTGTTTTTCTCATTCCCGCGCCAGTATGCGCCTGCTACGCTCAGCAGCTTTATTGCTTTTATGAAGCCCGTGTGCGGAATATGAGGCCCCCGGCAAAGGTCAGTGAAGTTACCCTGCTTGTAAAAGGTAATCGAACCATCAGCCAGGTCGTTGATAAGTTCGATTTTGTAGGGGTCGTTCTTTTCAGTGAAGTATTGCAACGCCTCCTGTTTTGAAACCGCCTGGCGCACAAACGAACTCTCCTTTTTCGAGAGTTCCTTCATTTTGGCTTCAATGGCTGTCAGGTCATCGTCACCGAAGGCACGGTCGCCCAGGTCGACGTCGTAATAGAAGCCGTTTTCAATCGGTGGTCCGATACCGAACTTAACACCAGGGTATAACGCTTCAAGAGCTTCAGCGAACAAGTGAGCTGACGAATGCCAGAATGCATACTTGCCGCCGTTGTCGTTCCACGTCAGGATTTTGATCGCTGCGTCTTCTTCAATTGGACGGCTGAGATCGCGAATCTCACCATTCACTTCGATGGCGAGCGCAACACGCGCCAACCCTTCACTAATACTCGATGCGATTTCAGCACCTTTAACACCTTTGGGGTATTCGCGTACACTCCCATCCGGCAAAGAGATTTTTACATTCATGTGAATTAAACTACAAAATTAATTCGAGGTGCAAATATGGCTAAAGAACCGCTAGCGGGAAAGAAAACGATGACGGTTCTGGGCTTCCGGATCAATTTATTTTCTACGCTGATTCGCTGTCAGCCTGCCGTTAGGAAGTGGCAGACATTACAGGCTGAACTGGGCGCTGACAAAAACACCAAACCGGCGTGCATCCGGATAGTCTTTCAGGTAAGAGAGACGATGAACGAAGTCAACGCGAAGAAACTTGAAGATATTCTCTACCCCGTAACCAAGCTCAATGTATGGCAACCCACGTTGCATGTATCCCGGGCGATAGGCGCCATCCGGATCATCGGGAGCGTCTACGACCAGTTTGCGATTCATATCGCTCATTCCACCATAGAGTACGTTCGCCGTGCCCACCATTCTCCACTTGAGCTTGCGCAGCAGAGGAATGCGATTGAGCAGGAACCCTTCAAAGTGATGCTGATAATTGAACGACACGTAGCGGTCACTTACAAACTCGCCAAAGTCCATGAGGTTATAGGTCACCGTGGTATAAATCGGAGTCTGGTTTCCAAGGTGAAGTGACAGTAACGGATACGGCAGCGGATCGAACACGTACTCGCCGGTCAGGTTGGCATAACCAATTCCCAGCGGACCGAAGCGCACACGTTTATACAGCGAGAGGCGCAGCTTTGTGAAGTCAAAATCGCTGCCCATGATATCCCTGAAACCTCGGGTGAAGCGCGCAACGATTACAGGCGAACGCGTTGTTCCCAGGCTGATGCGGTCGTTGTCGTCAATGATGAAAAGTTCATCGCGGGCATACCGGCTTTCTATGATCAACTCTGCGTTGGTATACGACTGTTGTAATTGCTGCGCAGGATTCTCAGGATCTACATTATACGCAAACGGAAACGTCGGATTAAACGTAGTATGTCGCAACACCAGGCGTTGGGTAAATCCCTTGAACAATTCCCGCTGCGAGTTGAACCGATGTTCATCGAAGTAATAGCCTCGCCGAAAGTTTCCCCAACGCTGCGCGGCAAGGAAGATATAATTATCTGAAAGCGCCTCCTCATCGATGCCCACTCTGCCAATATCACTGCGGGTCCGAATACTCACTGAAGTCCAGCGATCCCGTGAAAGTATTCGTTCAACAGATGCCGAATATTTGAATTTCTCATCGGAAAATCCATAACCGAGCTGGCCACGCAATACCCATTTGTTGCTGAATGACATACTGGTCTTTATGCCTCCCTGAAGGCGGAATCCTTCGATCGTATTATAGGCAACAAATCCCACGTAGGGGCCAATGTGGATCTTCCCGGCGTTGTAGTACCCGTTGACAACAGTCTTGATGATATCGGTATATGTTCTTACTACCGGGATTGACTGCAGCGTATCGATCATCCGATAGACATTCTTTTCGGTCTCAGACAACGGCTCATGACGAAGTCCGTCCCAATAAGATTCTTCTTCATGCAATCGTGCATCCTCCGCCATTTTGATTGGATGCTGATAAAAGGATACTGGATGAGGTTGGTCGACAACGAAATTCCGGTTAGAGGTATAAAACTTGGCAAGCATTCCCGCGGATGTTTTAGACAGCTCACTGATATCGATGAGTACGCGGTTCTTTGAGGGGAGCCATGCTCCTCCATCCACTCTTTCAAGTTCCTGTTGGATCTTGATCTTTTCGACGAAGTTAAGGTTAGCCTGTTTACCTACGGTTACGTCGATCTGCTTCAAGGCATACCCTTCCTTGGTTATCCACATGGTTCCTGTGAAGGCGAGGTCCTGCGGACTTCGGGGAAAGAAGTCGAGACGATAGCAAAAGTGTTCTCCGAGATAAACACTGTCCATCAAATCATAATCATAGTATATTCTCCATCCGTCGGCGATGGGTGACACAAATTCCTTATTGAGGATGTTAAGCCAGTTCTGGTAGAAGTTGTATTCCTGGAAAGATGAACCTACCAGTTGGGTAACGAGCGTTCCATCCTGAATACCGATCCCATTGATTTTTGATTTCAGGATGTTCTCATATTTCAACGTCGGGTTCTCGCGATAGTAGAATTTGGAAACGCTTTCTGAAATAAACAACGGCAGAATTGGTTTCCCGTCCTCGCCGGCGATGCGATCAATACTGTCGAGAACTTGCGTAATCTTTTTCATCACCTTCCGTTCCCGCATTTTTTCAGAGATGTTATCGACGTCGATCTCAACTTTAGTGTACGTGTCATATTCGTAAGCCGAATACTTGCGCTTGTCATTGGCGCTTTTGTTTTTCACGACGTTTCGCAGAATTTCAAACGCCGGATTTTCGCCGGGGCGCACCACGATTTCCTGAAGTCTTGTTACGTCCTCAACCAGCTGAAAGTTGATCGTCTGAGTCTTCCCGTGTGAGACAACCTTCTTCCGCGGCTGGTATCCGATATAAGAAGCGATGAGCGTATCGGTTGGTGAGTCTGTCCGCAGTTCGTAGTTACCGTCAAAGTCAGTCGATGCTCCTATTGTGGTATTCTGGAATACGATGTTTACAAATGGCAGCGGATCGCCGGAGTCGGCGTCGGTTACTTTTCCACGGATAACCGTTTCCTGCGCCAGTAACGGGAGGAAAAAAAAGACAAAAACGAGCGTTGCCGCTAAACGGATAAGCACTAGCTCTTGAACAGTGTGCGCCACTGGATATTGATTGTTCAGATTCTTCATTAAACCCACATTACCGTGAGAAGGTTTCAATCTTTTAATGAGACTTTAACCTGCTCCTTTTCGCCCATAAAACGAGGGGTCGTTTTTAGTATGTAGAGGTCGAGGACTGCCTTTGGCCGGGCGAGATATTCCCGCAGCCGTACCTTAACGGAGTTTTCAAAATCAGGTTCTCCGGCAACCATCGCAACGGCATCCAAACCGTAATAGCGACTGATAAACAATGCCCGGTAGCTGTGAAAAGGCTGCGTAATAATAGTGATCTTATCTTGCCCGAAAATCTGTTTACATCGGATGATGGAATCGAGCGTTCGCAACCCTGCATAGTCGAGGGTCACAGCGGCCGCGGGAACGCCTTTCTTTTGAAGAGCTTTGCGCATTTCCACCGGTTCGTTATAATATCTTGTTCGATTGTCGCCACTAAGAATGAAGTGGTCGATCTTTCCTGCATGAAATAATTCTGCCGCAGTTGCCATGCGTTCTTCAAAGAAAGGATTCGGCTTTCCTGCCACGCGATGACTGGTTCCCAGTACCAGTGCAACCCGGTGATCGGGAAGAAGCTTTTTATCGTCGTACACATTCTTTGAGGTGCTGGCCACTACCCACCAGTTGGTGGCTATTAAAAACACAACCGCAAATGCGAGTCCCACAAAAAAAATCCGCTTTAGCCACCGCATTTTCAAAATATTGATCCCAAAGCTACTGAATTGTACGCAAAAACTCGCGTTCGATTAAATCAGACCTTCGGACAATTTTTCGGTACCACTCAAGTTTAAGGGAATTCTGTTCTTCTTCCGTAAGATGAATACTGTCAGGCAGTTGACGCAACTTTGAAACCAACGTGCTAAGGCAAATAGCCACACTCACAGAGATATTAAGGCTTTCGGTGAAGCCGTACATCGGTATACGAACTCTCCTGTCTGCATTTTGCAGACCGTATGACGAAACTCCGCGGAGTTCATTTCCAAAGACGAGGGCAAGCTTGCGGTCGTGAACTTCCACCTCCTGAATAGGCAGTCCCTGTTCATCGGGATCTGCCACGAGAATCGCATAGCCCTTTTCCCGAAGTGCGTCGAAACATGCTTTTGTGTTGTTAACACTTCTGTCGCGATAACGATGCAACGTCATCCATTTATTCGAACCGCGCAGCACGCGTGGATTGATGTCGTACTTTGAAATCTGCTCAATGATGTGGATATCCTGAAGCCCCATGCATTCGCAGGTTCGTATTACAGCACTTGCGTTTTGCGACTGAAAGATATCTTCCATCACAACGGTGATCTGTCGCGTACGCTGGTCCAGGACTTTCTGAATAAATTCTTTCTTGTGTTCTGAGACGAACTGTTCGAGATGTTTGAGTAAATGCTTTTCAGCTGGCGTCATGACACATGGAACAAGGGACGTGATTACGCGAACAATGCACCAGCTATGGTAGCTGACAACATGGTTGCGAGGGTAGCCGCGAGCAGGGCCCGCATCCCAAGCCGCGAGATGTCTCCCTGACGTTGCGGCGCCATTCCTCCGATTCCGCCAATCTGAATGGCGATCGAACTGAAGTTCGCGAAACCGCACAACGCATACGTTGAAATGACAATAGATTTTTCACTCAACAGGCCATCCAGCTTCATTTCAGACAAACTCAGATATGCAACGAACTCGTTGATAACCATCTTCTGTCCGAGAAGACTCCCCACCTGAAGAGACTGAGACCACTCCACTCCCATAAGGAATGCGAAGACACGAAAGACCTGACCAAACAAATATTGCAGTGAAAAGCCGTCGAAGGCTCCGTTCGTTGAGCTAACCACCCATGCATTCAGGCCAGTCCAGCTACCGATGCCGTCGACAAGTATCCAGTTCAGCGCGTAAATGATCGCAATAAAGGAAAGCAGCATTGCCGCAATGTTGAGGGCGAGTTTCAATCCATCGGCCGCGCCTGACGCAAGTGCATCCACGAGGTTAACGCCTATGGTTTCCTTACTTACATGAAGTGATTTATCGATTTTTTCGGGTTCGAGTTCGGGCTGAAAAATCTTCGCCATTACGATAGCGGCGGGGGCATTCATAATTGATGCACATAAAAGATACGTGGCAAAGACCACCATTTGCTCCCGCTGACCACCACTGAGAAATGCGATGTATGCTCCCATCACACTTCCTGCAATGGTGGCCATTCCGCCTGTCATCAGACAGTGAAGTTCTGATGTTGTCATCCGGGAAATGAAAGGACGCACCAGAAGTGGTGCTTCGGTCTGTCCGAGGAACACGTTACCTGCGGCAGAAAGACTCTCCGCTCCGGACAGACGCATTGTCTTTGCCATGATCCATGCGAAGACAAATACAATCTTCTGAAGAACACCGAGGTAGTACAGCCCGGCCGTTATAGCTGAGAAAAATATGACCGTAGGGAGTGCCTGAAAGGCAAACAGGAAACCTAAGCTGTGTTTTGCGTCCGGGTTTCCTTCACTATTGCGGGCGAGATCACCAAACAAAAACTGCGCGCCATCGGCAGCAAATCCAAGAAACGTGACAAACCCTTCGCTTATGGTTTCGAAGACACTTCGTACAAAAGGAACCCGAAGTACAGCGATGGCAATTACAATCTGAAGAATCAGACCTGAAAGAATCAGCTTCCAGTCAACCTGGTCGCGCTTGGCCGATAACAGGTAGGCCAGACCTAAAATGAAAACTATTCCGATCAGGCCCCGTAAGTAATCCATCTCTTAGTAATCCAGGTTAGTGTAGCGGCTGAAAATTACACTTCCGGGGGGGAATAAAAAAATAAAAGATTCCTGCGCCAGGTGGCTAGTTACGCTTGCTCAGCTCGTCGCGAATCTTGGCGGCCTTTTCATAGTCTTCTTTATCGATTGCATCCCTTAACATCTCGTTGAGGCGATCCACCGAATAATTTTTAAAATCATCCTTCCGCGCGGCGGAGGATTCCTTCTTGACCTTGGCTTTTTCAGGCTTGGGCTCAGGTTTTTCTTCTTCTGCCTCGTCTGTCAGGACGATTCCGGCTTCGGCGAGGATATTTTCGTACGTATAGATTGGCGAATCAAAGCGAAGCCCGATAGCGATCGCATCCGATGGTCGTGCATCAATTTCCGTCTTTTTCAGGCCATCAGAACAGACAATCTTTCCAAAGAAAACGCCTTCCTTCAAATCAGAAATAATAATTTCCTCAACGGTAAAGTGGAAATTATTGGCAAATGACTTGAAAAGGTCGTGCGTCATAGGGCGGTTCGGAACGATCTTTTCAATTTCAATTGCGATAGCCTGAGCTTCGAACATCCCGATGATAATGGGGAGGCGGCGGTTGCCTTCGGTTTCACCCAGGACGAGTGCGAAAGAACCCGTCTGCGACTGACTTGAGGACAATCCTAATATTTCTAATTTTATCTTTTTCACCTGGAGATTAACTGCTTTTCCCTTAACAAATACAACTTACACTAAATCACCATTCAGTATTCGCGAAGCTAAAATTATTTTGCCGCCTTGACCGCTTCCGTCAGTTTAGGAACGACTTCAAATGCATCGCCTACGATTCCATAGTCGGCAGCCTTGAAGAACGGAGCTTCCGGATCCTTGTTTATAACCACGATACACTTGCTCGAATTAACTCCTGCCAGGTGCTGGATGGCCCCTGAAATCCCTACGGCAATGTAGAGCTGCGGAGCAACCTTAACACCTGTCTGCCCGACGTGCTCGTGGTGGGGGCGCCAGCCTATGTCGGAAACCGGCTTGCTGCATCCCGTCGCAGCTCCAAGCGCTTTTGCGAGATCTTCGAGGATTCCCCAGTGCTCAGGACCTTTCATTCCGCGACCACCGGAAACCACAATATTTGCTTCAGGAAGAAGCACATCTCCCGTTGCTTTTTCTGTTGACGTAATCTTCACGGCAAAATCGGAATCAGACAGGTTAACCTGAAAGGGCACCACGTCTGCTGTTCCGCCGGTTTCTTTAACCTCTGCTGCGTTTTTCCGGATGGCGATTACTTTCTTGTCTTTCGCCATAGCCACATACATAAAGGCCTTCCCGGTGTATATGCTTCGCTTCACGACAAAGCCATCCGTTGTTTGAGGAAGTTCAACCACATTTGTGGCCAGACTTGCTCCTGTCTTGGCAGCCACACGTGCCGCCACGGGAGTGCCCAGCGAAGAGTTTGCAAGAACAAGCGTGCTTGCCCCCTCCTGCTCCATCGCGCTGCTCAGGATATTGGCATACGCAATGATATTTCCCTGGTTCAATCGCTCATCATTGGCGTGGAGAACTTTCGTTGCTCCGACTTTTCCCAGAGATTCGAGCTCGGATTTTTCCAACGTTCCCAAAGCAATCGCGGTTACGGAGTCACCCATCGCTTTCGCGTATGAAACTGCTTCCAGGGAAGTTTTTCTGACTTTGCCTTCGTCGCCTTCTACAAATACCAGTATTGACATATTAATCAGAGGGGTTTCTAGAGTACTTTAGCTTCGTTCTTCAGGAGGTTAACTAACTCTGCTACGTTGTCTGCAGGAATCATTTTCACAGCACCTTTTGGAGGTGGTAATTCAAATCGCTGAAGTTTCAGGCCGCTGTCTGCAGCCACAGGTTCTACTACTTTAAGAGGTTTTGTCCTTGCGCTCATAATTCCGCGCATGTTGGGGATCTTCCACTCTGCAATCGGCTCCTGACATCCTGCAACAAAAGGCAAAGAGAGTTCAGCGTATTCTTTCCCACCTTCGATTTCGCGGGCGATGCGGGCTTTTGTTCCCTCAAGATCAAGCTTCATAACCGGAGAGACTGACGGAATCCCAAGCATTTCGCCAACGATGCTGTGCACTACCCCACTATTATAATCAATAGATTCGCGACCCATTAGAATAAGATCGTAGCCCACTGATTTAGCATGTTCTGCAATCTGAGAAGCGACAAAAAATGAATCCGTAGGTTCGGCATTCACTCTGACAGCGTCATCAGCTCCAATGGCAAGTGCTTTCCTGATCGTCGGTTCGGTCTCAGCCAGACCAACATTCAGAACTGTGACAGTCGTGCCTGCGTTAGCATCTTTTATTTCAATTGCCCGCGCGAGTGCATAGTCGTCGTAAGGACCAATGATGAACTGCACTCCAGTTGTATCGAATCGTGTGTTATTATCCTTGAAGGTAATTTTGGATGTGGTATCAGGAACATGACTGATACATACTAGAATCTTCATTTGCCTCTAAATCAATAAGTTGGAAAGTTGCCGTCAAAACACGGCTCAAGATATAAAAACGATTTCCGAAATGCCAAATTTGCCCAAAATTTCAAGTTTTTTCGCCTAATGTCGGCCACTTGAATAGCATTAGTCGTTGTAATAGTTTACTTCGCTTTTATATTTCATCGATGATCCGTTTATTGAACTTCTAAAACAAAAATTAATGCCCTCGTCACGCCTTGAACAACTGCTGCAACACCTGGAGGACGATCCCAACGATCCTTTCAATATCTATGCTGTAGCAATGGAGTACCGCAAAACGGATGTTCAAAAGGCTACGAAGTTTCTGTTGCTGCTATTGCATGAACACGAGGATTACCTGCCAACGTACTATCACCTCGGCAAACTGAAGCAGGAACAAGGAAATGTATCTGCTGCCAAACGCGTCTTTTCTTTGGGGATTGAAAAAGCTGAAAAGTTCGGTGAACTTAAAACCCTTCGCGAGCTGAAGAATGCTTTGATGGAACTTGAGTTCGAAGATTAATTCTGATTCGCGCCTTCGTCAACCCAACACGCCAGCATATCTATTTGCTGTTGCGTCAACGATCCGGTAAACGGCATGCTCCGGTCTGCGGTCAGCTTCTTTATCTGAGTGGCATATTTCTTAGCCGTTTCATACACCCGCAAGTCGGGCCGCGTAACACCGTTGTGACATCCCGATAGTGCACACTTCGTTTCAATCAGTGGTCGCACTTCTGCAATCCAACTTGTTCCTGTGTTTCCTTTGGGTATTGTGAGATTGAAGCGATTTGAGCACTGGCCTGCGCGCAACGTGACTTCATATTGACCTGCGCGGAGGTTCTCAAAGGATGACTCTTCCTGGAACGCTCCGTCGTTAAGTCTGTAAAGGAATGGCCCCTCTCCCTGTAAGATCGATATGTTAACTGATCCATTGCCAATTATGCAATCCGTGTCTTCTATCACAGTATGGGAGAATGCAAGATCGACGGCCTCAAGCGCAACGTTGATGAGTTCGGTCTGGCAGCCGTTGTGATCTTTCACTGAAACAGTATAGGCGCCCGGTGACAATTGAGTGAATGCACCCGACGATTGAGATTGGCTGTCAATGGTGTAGGTATAAGGCGGCGTTCCCCCGCTAGCTGAAACGGTTAAGCCTCCGTCGTTCGAGCCGCAGGCACTCGCTGGAGTCACGTCGGCAAGGGTTAACGCAAGATTACTGCCTTCGCATGACACAGGTTCAGATTCTTCGCCACAGGAGCAAAGAATCACTAAAACAGCAACACTGATTACCAGACACTTCATGGGAACGTGAAGGTAGCCTGAGCAATGAGTCCGGGAAATGGAAAATCGACAGACGGCCGGTTTTGGCCGAAGATCTAGAACGGTGCGTCGTCCTCACCACCGGGGAAAGATGGTGGTGGAGGTGTCGGCGTATCCTCGTTGAACGCATTCAGGCGGCTTTCACGCGTAATCATTCCGGAGAAAGGATTATCGTAGCCAGCTGGCGAGTCGAGGTCGGCGAACTTGGTATATTTTCCGATGAATTTCAGTTTCACATTACCCGTTGAACCGTTACGGTGCTTGGCGAGGATAACCTCACCCACCCCTTGCGTCGGCATTCCGTCTTCATCGACGGTAATCTTGTAGTATTCAGGACGGTAAAGGAACATTACGATATCGGCATCCTGCTCGATAGATCCTGATTCACGAAGGTCGGACAGCTGCGGCTTCTTATCGCCGCCGCGGGTTTCCACACTACGACTCAACTGACTAAGCGCCAGAACAGGAACATTCAATTCCTTGGCAATCCCTTTGAGTGAACGCGAGATAGAGGCAATTTCCTGTTCACGGTTTCCGCTCTGTTCACCGCGCATGAGCTGCAGGTAGTCGATCACGATGATCTGTATACCGTGTTCTGCCTTCAGCCTCCGACACTTGGCCCGCAATTCAAGGATAGACAACGCCGGAGTATCGTCGATGAATATCGGTGCTGATGATAGGCGCGATGTCTTATGGACGAGCTGCGCCCATTCGTGTTCGGCCAGATTACCTTTCTTTATTTTTTCACTTTCCAGTTCAGCTTCTGCGGAGATCATCCTGTTAACTAGCTGAATAGAAGCCATTTCAAGCGAAAAGATTGCCACGGGAATCTTGAAGTCGACAGCCGCATTGCGCAATGCCGATACCACGAAGGCGGTCTTACCCATACCAGGTCTCGCGGCAATGATCACGAGATCAGACCTTTGCCATCCGGAAGTCATGCGATCCAATTCTGTGAAACCACTCGGTACACCGGTGAGCCCATCCTTGTGTTCTTTAAGAACCTGAAGTTCCTGAATAGCCCGCGCCATGAGGTTGCGCATGTTATCGTAGTTCTTCCGGAGGTTGGAGTCGGAAATCTGGAATATGGATTGTTCCGTTTTATCCAGCAGCTCAAACACATCGGTGGTATCTTCGTACGCGTCGCTCTGGATTTGCGACGCCACCTGAATGAGTTCCCGCTTGATCGCCATCTCCATGATGACCCGCGCGTGATACTCTATATTAGCAGCGGAGCTAACCTTTGATGTCAGCTCGGCGATGTAGTACGCGCCACCAACGAGCTCCAGCTTTCCCGTTTTGCGCAACTGATTGACAACGGTACGCATATCTACAGGCTCGGTAGCCTTGAAAAGGTCGACGATTGCCGTGTAGATTTCCTTGTGAGTTTCGAGGTAGAAGTGCTCGGGTTTGAGAAACTCAACGACAGCGTTAAGCGCATTCTTTTCGAGCATCAGCGCGCCGAGCACTACCTCCTCAAGATCAAGCACCTGAGGCGGTAACTTGCCCAAACCTTCAGAAACATCACGGGGGACGAACTTGGTTGACTTGCTACTTAACCTCAGAGACGTTGATCTTCCTTGCTCCATACAGTGGTTGTTGTACGTGTTTTACTTGTTAGGGCGACAAACGTACAATCATTATACCTGATAATATGTTTCACTCTCCACAACTTATTAACAAGTTACTCACATGAAAATTGTGAACAAAATGAATGAGATCAGATGCGCAAATCCAAAAGACAATATGTACATTCTCACCGTTTGACGACACGGACACACCAGCTCAATTTATTCATGAATGCCTGGTCAATAAACGACAGGATGTCAACGTCTTTGGAAAACTCTACGTTCAACACCGCCAACCTGAAGCCTCCGGGATCAATTCTTAGCGGGCGCGGATTGAAGGCTGAGGCTACCACCGCCGGCCAGGCGATCCTTTTGCCCTTAGGAGTTTTTTACCGTAATTTGGCCGAGATTTAGACTCGCGGAATGCATCAGAAAAAGCAGAAGATCCATTTTATAGCAATAGGCGGAAGTGTAATGCACAACCTGGCCATCGCTTTGAAACAGACTGGTCACGAAGTGTCCGGTTCGGACGATGAAATTTTTGAACCTTCCCGTTCGGCACTTTACAAGCACGGGCTTCTGCCTGAAAAAGACGGATGGGACCCCGGCAAAATCACTCCGGAAACAGACATCGTTATCCTCGGCATGCACGCCAAAAAGGATAACCCTGAACTGTTGAAAGCGCAGGAGCTGGGAATAAAGATATACTCTTTCCCCGACTACATCTATGCCAACTCGCTCAACAAACAACGCGTTGTCATTGCGGGAAGCCACGGAAAGACAACCATAACCGCCATCATCGTTCACGTACTCAACTACTTCAACAGAAAGTTCGATTATGTGATAGGCGCCAAAGTGAAAGGTATCGAGAACACGGTAAAACTTTCAGATGCTCCGGTAATTATCATCGAAGGCGATGAGTACCTCTCTTCAGCATTGGATCCGACGCCAAAATTCCTCCGGTATCACCACCACATCGGACTAATCAGCGGTATCGCCTGGGACCATGCCAACGTCTTCCCTTCAGAAGAAGACTATGTAAAACAGTTTGACGTTTTTGCCGACCAGACTCCCAAAGGCGGGATTCTGATCTACTGCGAGACGGACTCGATGTCGCTGATGATTGGAAAGAAGGAACGCACTGATGTTCAGGAAATCTCCTACAAGAGCCATCCTCACGCAGTCGATAACAACGGCCAGTTCTTCCTTACGCAAGGCAAGGAACGCGTTCCGATCAAAGTCTTTGGCAGCCACAACCTGCAGAACATAAGTGGTGCCAAGGAGGTTTTGAAAAAAATAGGTATTACCAACGACCAGTTTATGCAGGCGATCTCTTCCTTTGAAGGCGCCGCCGGCAGGCTTCAGAAGATCCGCGAAAGCAACAGCTCCGCTATATACAAGGATTTTGCACATGCGCCCTCAAAGGTGAAGGCAACTGTCAAGGCATTGAAGGAAATCTATCCGTC
This sequence comes from Bacteroidota bacterium, assembly GCA_023417065.1. Taxonomy (GTDB): domain Bacteria; phylum Bacteroidota; class Bacteroidia; order Cytophagales; family Cyclobacteriaceae; genus Ohtaekwangia. The sequence continues at coordinate 98,282 of JAEZGH010000039.1, read as the reverse complement.
GCGTGACCTCGTGGCGTGCCTGGAACTTCACACGTTTAGCAGCCTTAACAAAAAGTTTCTTCCCCAGTACAAGGAAAGTATGAAGGCTGCGCAGGTCTCCGTCGTATACTACAACCAGGAGAAACTCAAAGCGAAAAACATGGAGCCCCTTACGGATGCCGATGTCTCGAATGCATTTGCTACGCCAGGCCTTAAGGTATTCCACGATCGCCATGCACTTGAAGATTTCCTGCAGAGTCAGGTATGGAAAAACAAGAATCTGCTCATGATGAGCAGTGGCAACTTCGGAGGGATGGACCTCGCCGAATTTGCCGAAAAACTTTCCGTTTGATTAGTCCCGTTTATTTTATTTTCTTTTCTAAACCCAGTACAGATGACACTAAATCTGAAAAATCCCCTTTGTGTATTTGACATTGAGACGACCGGAACAAATATCACAAAGGATCGGATCATAGAGATAGCCGTCATCAAGATGTTACCCAGTGGTGAGACATTGCGTAAAGCGGATGTGCTAAACCCAACGATACCGATACCCGCTGAGTCAACACGGTTCCACGGACTCACCGACGAAGATGTGAAAGACAAACCGCTGTTCAAGGACGTGGCTAAAGAATATGCGCGCTTTCTTGAGGGAGCGGATATCGCGGGATTCAGTGTTATGAAACTCGATATTCCTATTCTGGTCGAAGAGTTTCTCCGGTGTGGAATTGACTTCGATTATGGTCGAAAAAAGATCGTCGACGCGCAAAAGATCTTCCACCTGATGGAAAAACGAACGCTCAAGGCAGCTTATCGGTTTTACCTTCAAAAGGAACTCGAAGATTCGCATTCGGCAGAAGCCGACGCGGAAGCAACGCTTCAGGTGCTGCTGTCGCAGGTAGAACGCTATGCAGGGCAGGATGTTACCGATGCGTCGGACCGAAAAATCGGAGAGATTCGCAATGACGTCGATTCGTTGTCAAAGATCACTACAATGGACATGGTTGACCTGGCCGGCAGAATGATCCGCAACGACAAAGGTCAGGAGATTTTCAACTTCGGTAAGCACAAGGGCAAGCTTGTGGTTCAGGTGTTCCGCGATGAACCGGCGTACTACGAATGGATGATGAACGGCGATTTCCCTATGGACACAAAGCGGAAACTTACCGAAATCAAACTTCGCGCATTCAAGCGGTAAATCCGATCAATCCATCAGTGCTTCTTAAACTTCTTCTCCCCTGCCGGTATTTCAACTGGCAGGTGGTTAATTTCCGGTGGAATCGGACACGAATATTTAGGATTGTAGCTGCAATACGGATTGTAGCACAAGTTGAAGTCGAGGATCACGTCATCTGATGTCGGAATCCGCATCTCCAGGTAACGGCCCACTTCATACGTTTCGTTACCATTGGTTTCATCCGTGAAAGGTATAAACAGGTAATCTTCATACCCCTCACGCTTGATAATGTCCGGACTCTGATAAACTTCCAGTGAATAATCAGTTCCGCTTAGCGTGAAGTGTACTTCGCCATACTTTACATACTCAGGTAGTCGTGCCGTTGTAGTCTTCATTTTGAAGAGGACCGGGTTTTCCGTTTTGACAAACTTCGCTGTCACGCGATAATTCAGGTCTGGCGGATAATAGTTTAATCCTTTGAACTTTCGCCGGTCCTTCTTGAGCAGTGGTGATGTCGGGGACTTCATCTCCTCCTGCTGTTTCTTACGCTGCTTTTCAATCTCCGCCAGTCCGTCCTGGGCGAAAGCATTGAGCGTTAAAAAGGCTGCCAACCCAACGAGGGTCAGCAGCCTTAGTGTCTTTGAAATCATCACTGAGAATTACTTTTTGTAATACTGCATAGCTTCCGGGATCCAGCCTTTAAGGTCTTTGATCCGGGTGTTGTGCGACGGGTGCGTGCTGAGGAACTCCAGGGGGGCGTCACCGCCGCCCATGGCAGCCATACGTTCCCAGAATTCCGGCGCTGCATTGGGGTCATAGCCCGCCATAGCCATAAAGATCAGCCCCATGCGGTCAGCCTCTGATTCGTGCTCACGGCTGAACTTCAGCATGCCGACGCTGGTTCCGGCGCCAATTGCCTGCATCAGCAGCTCCTGACCGGCAGTAGGGTTCTGCCCCATCAGGGCGCCGAACGTACCCAGGCCAAACTGCGCAAGCAGCTGCTGGCTCATTCGTTCTCTTCCGTGGTTTGCAATCGCGTGCGCCACTTCATGCCCCATTACCACAGCCACGCCATTCTCGTCCTTGCAGATGGGCATTATACCTGTATAAAACGCCACCTTGCCGCCGGGCATACACCAGGCATTCACAGTTTGTGGATCTTCTATCAGATTAAATTCCCATGCGAAATCTTTTAGCTCAGAAGAAAGGTTTTGCGAAGCCATGTAATCTTCAACCGCTTTTTGAATCCGTACACCAACCCGCTTTATGAGCTCAGTCTGTTCCCGGTTCGTTGACAATGGCCCCGTCTTGACAACTTCCGCATATTGTTGGTTTACTGTAGGCATTATCTCAGCATTTGAAACCAGGCTCAGCTGTTTCCTGCCGGTGACCGCTACCGACGAACACGCGTAGATCGCCAGCGCAGCAAGTGATAAAACAATAGACTTCTTCAACATATCCCTGTTAATTTTTGATTCAAAAATACAAAAGCACCCGCTGTTTGTTTCATAACTTTGCGTAAAGTTTGTGCCACGCGTACGAACACTTTATTTTTAGAAAAAACCGACCCCAATGAGAATTTTTGCTATCGGCAGAAACTATGCCGAACACATTACAGAATTGAACAATGAGCGGCCGGACGAGCCCGTGATTTTTACCAAACCGGATACCGCCCTTCTTCGAAATAACTCCCCCTTTTACTATCCCGACTTTTCAAAAGACATTCACTACGAATGTGAACTCGTTCTTCGTATTTGCAAGGAAGGCAAAAACGTCCAGGAGAAATTCGCCTCAAAATATTTCGACGCCATCGGCGTAGGGATTGACTTCACCGCGCGCGACCTCCAACAGAAAGCCAAGGAGAAAGGCCTCCCCTGGGATATTGCCAAAGGATTCAACGGCTCAGCGCCGATTTCGGATAAATTCATCCCCGTGAGTGAATTCAAGGAACTCGCAAACATTAACTTTAGTTTAAAAGTAGACGGGGAATTGAAACAACAAGGCAATACCAGCCTGATGCTGTTTAACTTCGATTACATCATAGCGTATTTATCGAAATTTTTTACCCTCAGAACAGGAGATCTGATTTTTACCGGTACTCCGAAAGGAGTTGGGCCCATACGGGTTGGGAATGTGTTAACCGCTTATGTTGAAAACGAAAAAATGCTCGAAGTTGAAATTAAGTAAATCGATTGTAACTCTATTTTTTGCAGTATCACCTTTTTTCGTCTATCCCCAGTTCAGCAAGCCTGAAATAAAATTCACCGATAACGAGAAGTACATATATCCCGTAAACCCTGGAAGACCGGGGTCGCTGGCAGGAACGATGGGCGAACTCCGGTCCACCCACTTCCATTCCGGAATTGACATCCGAACCAATAACCAGATTGGCTTCCCGGTGCTGGCTTCAAAAAGCGGGTACATCTCCCGCGTGTCGGTCTCTCCGTCAGGCTACGGAAACATCGTCTACATTACCCATCCGGATGGCAACACAACGCTGTACGCCCACCTGAACAACTTCAAGGGCGCAATCGCCAAATATGTTCTCGACGAGCAATACAAGCGCAAGACATTTTCCATCGATTTGAATTTCACGGCTGAACAATTTCCGGTAAAACAAGGTGATACCATTGCCTTGTCGGGAAACACAGGTTCATCCGGCGGCCCGCACCTGCATTTTGATATCCGCGACCGCAATAACTTCGCCCTGGATCCTCTGAAAGTTGCCAATTTCCCGGAAGTGCCCGACAAGCTGCCTCCCGCAGCAGAGAAAATCGCACTGCGAACTCTAGACATTAATTCGCGGATCAACGACCAGTTCGGACGTTTCGAATTTCATGCTCTTGCCAAATCACCCAGTCAGTATACAATCGCCAGCCCCATAATGGCCAGCGGCGTGATTGGTATCGAACTTATCGCTAAAGACCGTCTTGCTCCTAACAGCCCCTTCTATGGCGGTGTGAACTTCATTGAAGTGGAAGTCGACAGCCAGATCGTATTCCGGCAGGATATTGAAAAGATCAACGTCGCGCAGACACGTGAGATTTACACCATGATGGACTTCCGAACCATGCGCGCTAAAGGCACACGCTTTTACAAGCTGTTTATCGACGACGGTAACAATCTCGACTTCTATCGCCAGTCTCCCGGCGACGGAAGAATAGTTATCGACCCGAAAAAGCAAAGTCACGTACGGATAACACTTCGTGACAGCTACGATAACAAGAGCACTGTGTCATTTCGGATTATGCCGATGCCACCGGCACACGAGGTTTCATCGCTTCCTCCGATGAAAGAGGCGATTGACTATGAATTCGTCGAGAATGCCCTGATGATTTCAACCAAAACGTGCCCGGACTCCACGGCTTCCTTGATGATGTATAGCAAAGGGAATGGAACTCCGATTATTCCAAGCTATTTCAATACTAACCGCTCTGTCTATCTGATCGACTTGCGCAAGGTTATGCCGGATTCAGTTGTTGCGTGCAACGGTTCCGTTGTCACTCACCTGAAGGAGCTGATTCCGCCGAATACGAAGTACACTTACTACAGCGACGAGATGGACATCACTTTCCCGGAAGGCGCACTTTACGACACGCTATATCTTGCAGCGAAGTATACCAACCTGGGCAAGGGAAGGGAAGTCTTTACGATTGCCGACCGATATATACCATTGAACAAGTCCATTAACGTGACGCTGAAACCCAGAGAAAGCTATTCGATTAATACTAAATTGGGTGTGTACCGGGTAATCGGAAAATCCTATTCATACGTCGGACGTGGAAAGTGGTCTGACAATGAAATTAGTTTCTCTACCCGTGAATTCGGAGATTTCGCGTTGCTGGAAGACAATGAACCACCCTCTATACGGGCAATACAAGTTGACAGGTCTTCCGCCAGGTTTAAGATCCGCGACGATCTCTCGGGTATCGACACATTCGATGCATTCCTCAATGGCGAATGGCTCCTGATGCATTACGATGCAAAGACGTCCACGATATGGGCCGAGAAATACGACAAGAGCAAATCACTCGTCGGCGATTTCGAACTGATCGTAACGGATAACGCTGGCAACAAAAGTTCGTTCAAGAAAAAAATCCTCTAGATTATGCTTGCAGCCGGAGACAAAATACCTGACATCAGCATACCCGACCAAAACGGAAATCCTGTTTCACTCACTGACTTCAAGGGTAAAAAGGTAGTATTGTATTTCTACCCGAAAGACCAGACTCCGGGATGTACGGCCGAGGCCTGCAACCTCCGGGATAATTATAATGTCCTGCAGAAACAGGGATACGAAGTCATTGGCGTAAGCACAGATTCTGAAAAGTCGCATCAGAAGTTCATTGCCAGGGAAAACCTGCCGTTTACGCTTCTGGCGGATACGGAGAAGAAGCTCCACGAAGCCTTTGGTACCTGGGTCGAAAAATCGATGTATGGCCGAAAATATATGGGCACCGCCCGTGTCACATTCGTCATCGACGAAAAAGGCGTTATTGAGGAAGTCATTTCAAAAGTCGACACGAAAGATCACACCCGACAAATATTGAAAAGCTAGCCGCTTTTTCGGGCAGGAGATTTTTGTGCCTGCCTGTAGAAACTGACGCTATGCTAAGTTCATTAAAATGGTTTTTCAGGTTGTTATGGAAATCATTCACGCTACTGAAGAAGAATGATCCTTTAATACTCGCCGCGTCTACGGCGTTTTTCAGCACGTTCGCTATCTCCCCCATCCTGGTAATATTCGTAAGTATCCTGAGTTTCTACTTCAACGACGAACTCGTGCAGGAATCCCTGTTTCAGGAGATTCAAAATACGTTCGGCACAGAAAGCGGGCAGGAAATTCAGCGCATCGTGTCCAATCTCGCCTCTTTTGAAGGCAGTTGGTGGATCACCATCGGCGGGTTTTTGTTTCTGCTCTTTATTGGCACTAATCTCCTGCAGGTAATTCGCCAATCGATCAACATGCTCTGGAAGATTACCCGAAAGAAGGGAAAACGTTTCAAGATCAGCCTCATGGAACGCTCGAAAGCTACGTTGTTTCTTGTGGTGATCGGCGTGCTTATGATGATATCCTTTCTGCTGGATTTGTCCGTGGCCTTTCTTCACGATCGTTTTGAACGCCTCATTCCGTCGATACACAATCAGGTTTTTGTCGCGATCAGTACGGTGTTTTCTCTTGTTGTCATTACCACATGCTTCACCATTCTGTTCAAGCTGATCCCCGATGGAAAGTCGTCGTGGCGCGTCGCTTTTTTCGGAGGGTTGCTCACCGGAGTTCTGTTCAACGTGGGTGAATGGCTACTTGGCAAGCTGTTGGTACACAGTGCAGCAGAAAATATCTTCGGTGCTTCAGCATCGTTCGCGCTGATCCTGCTCTTTATCTTCTACTCATCTTTCATCCTTTACTTTGGCGCAGCGTTCACGTATGTGCTTGCGGAGAACATCAATCGTCCGATTTCCGCAGGCAGATACGGAAACAGATTTGAGGTGAAAGTTCTTACTGCTGACGAACCGATGCAAGACAGCACCGTCAAGAGGTAATATTATTGCCTGGAAATACGCTGGCCCTCGCTGATGAGCTTCAGCGCCACGCCATTCGTCCATCCGAACCCATCCTGATTAGGATATTCTCCTCCGCCGGCTACAATCGTAGTGTCCAGTACGTTGTATTTCTCCATCATTTTTCCGGTGGAACGATACACGCGTTCATTCTGGCGCAACCATCGTCTGCGCACGTCTTCCGCGAGTGATTCCTTGCTGTAGTTACGAAGGCCACTGTAGGCCATCCATTGCAGCGGAGCCCACCCGTTCGGAGCGTCCCATTGCTGATCCGTATCCGTCAACGTTGTCACAAATCCACCCGGCTTGAGGAAATCCCGTTCGAGGACTTCAGTCACCCGGCTTGCCACAGGCTGGTCAGCGATGCCAAAAAACAAAGGGTAGGTTCCCGCCAGTGTCTTGATTGATGAAGGCCTTCCTTTCACAAAATTGTAGTCGACAAAAAAGGACAGATTTTCATTCCAGCAATAGATAAGAATAGCCTTGCGTCGCGACTCCGCACGATTTCTGAACTCATAGGCAACGTCATTCGCGCCCTTGCGCGCATAACCATCGGCAATCATAAGTTCGAGGTGGTAAAGCAGACAGTTCAGGTCGACAGGGATCAGACTTGTAGTCTGAATGGTGCTGAAGGTCTTACCGTCCGCAAACCAGCGTGCACTAAAATCCCATCCGGATTCTGCCGCAGCGCGAATATCTGTATACACGTCGATCGGGTCGCGGCCTGATTGTTCAGCGAGGTGAACATCCTCCTTGTATGCTTCCGGGCGTGGTTCCGGCCGTGTATCGAAGTACCGGTTCATAATGCTGCCATCAGGCATTTTCACAACGCGATTGTACGCGTCGCCGGGCTTTTGCAGGGTGCGCGCGCCATCCATCCAGAAGTCATACTCGCGCCGCAGCTGGCTCAGATACTTTGCTGAGGCCACCGTGTCATGCTGCTGCAGCAACTTCACCATCAGGGAGAAAAACGGCGGCTGCGAGCGAGTCATGTAATAGTTCCGGTTACCGTTGGGAATGAATCCAAGGCTATCGATAAGAAATGCAAAGTTTGACACCATGTTCGAGATCAGGTCATAACGGCCCTGCACCTCGAGACCCAGCATCGTGAAGTAGCTATCCCAGTAATAGATTTCAGAAAACCTTCCTCCGGGTACGATATAATTTCCGGGAAGAGGGATAAGTGACGAGTTCGCGTGATATACATCTGCATTCCTGGTCAGCACCGGCCACAGCTCGGTGATATGTTCTTCCATGGAGCGCATGGTGTCGGACTTAAACGTTGACTGTGGCCGATCCGGAAGTTCAAAATTGGCGTGAACGAATGCCTTCAGGTCGAAGTTCTTTTCGTTCTTCTGATCGTGATAGTCGTCAAGGATGGCACCGATATTTCGTTTGGGAACGCAATCGACAAAAGTTTTCGAGTCGGGAAACACAGGGTGAAGCTGTACGTCCCGAAAAAGTTCGGTAGCGTAAAAATCCACCGGAACTTTCTGAACATCATTCATGCAGGAATAAAAAATCAGGGAAAGAATTACAACGAATGAATTCTTATTCCGCATTGGCGAGTTCTGCTTTTCGTGTCGTTACCCGATCAAATAAGTAGTTACCCAGGTCCCGTCCTTCAGTCATACCGACCTCGATAGCAGGACGATAATGGATTCCACCGTAAAGCCTGCTTATGGCAGCCTCTTCGGCGGCATGGTAAAACGAGTTGAAACTTCTCGCAGGGAGACCGAATTCTGTTTCGGTAGAATCCGTGTAAGCGAAGTTGTCGCCGAAGAGCCTCGTAAGCGTTACGGCTGAAGCATTTGAAATAACACTGTGTCCGCTGGTATGCTCCGGGAATGGAGGCGTTTGCAGCAGCGGCACCCAGTTTTCATCAATATGCTGATTGATATACGTTTCAGGCCTGATGAGTCTGCTTCTGTACTTTTCATCCCAGCAGGAGATAAACCCTTCCTGTAACGCAAGGGCCACACGCATATACGCCTCGATTGACTCCATAAAGCCGGCCTTCTTCATGGTACACGCCACGCGCGTAATGTTCATCCAGTGACCACCCGGAGAGATTTTTTTCGTCGCGAACATAACGTGTCCCTTCACATTCATCATAAAGGGGTTGCAATCCCAGAACATGGCGATTTCGCGTTGTTCATCAGTAAGATTGTTTCCAACCTCATATACTTCATAAGCCTCCTTGTAGAACTGGCTGTTCTTGTCGATCGAAAATGCCGTCGGCGGCGCGGGTCTGAACTGCGACGCGGAGTCCATCGCTATTGTGCGAATCTTCATCCAGTGAGGCTCAATGCCATCCATGTATGCTGGCGGCGTCGGCTTCCAGGTTGACGGATCATCAACCTCAATAGTGTATTTTGGGAAAGAGCGGCTCTGCTTATAGTTATCGCCTGCAGACCAGGCGATGATGTGATCGGCAACCTTATTTCCATATTCGATGGAACGATCTAATACGTCTTTGGGTATTCCACAGCCTTTGTAGCGGGACCACGTCTCGGCCATGAATTCATCCATGTCATCCTCCGAAAAGACCAACGTTCGGCCCACTTTGAGGAGCGCCTGCACCGCGGCTGCCTCGTAGCAGTATTCGGCATTAGGGTCTGGCTGGGGAGCCGGAGTAAGATCCTTCAACTGGCCGGCGAGGGAGTTCCACTGAGGATTTCCGGGTAGGGCAGCCTCATAGGCCGCGATGGTCATATAGGAATAGATTCGCGACGCGACGGGCGGCGAGAAAATATCGTGAACAATAACATCAGTCACTTTTTTGACCGAGCGATGAAGGAACTCGGTATCCTGGGTTTCTTCGCGCCAGGCTTTATTTTCGACGCTACCGCATCCCGGCAATAGGATTACTGCCAGAAACAGCAAACTCCACTTTAGCTTCATCATAACAAGAATTCGGTTAGTTAGGTACACTTGAACACGAAAATTACGCGCATAAGAGGAAATTGCAAACGATTTTGCGGGAATTGTAGGGCGAAACGAGGGCTGCACTCAGAAACAGGTTTGCAACCGTCGATCAATATCGGCTCACGGTTTCCGGAGACGCAAAGCAACAGAGTCTGCTGAGAAAATATCCGGCGCTCCGTTATTCCGGGCGGCGACCAGATAATCACGGCTATTCAGAGTAATGGTGGCAAGTTTTCGATAGGCAGCACGAACATTTGATTGATTCGTCAGGGAAATATGGAAGTAGTCTCCACTTCCCGTAGCCTTCAGGCATGCCATCGCCTGAGCATCTGCATCCCCTATCATGACATGATTTCTAAAGAAGTTTCCGCCAAGAATTACTTCCAGATGGCCATCGCGATCAAAATCTTTTACCAAAAGGCTCCGAACGGTGCTGTATTGAACCTGAGGTGGAAGTTCCATTTTCATAAAGCGTCCCGACCGTTGCATCCAGGCAGTCGTTTCAGTCGAGTAAACATGATACTCCTGGGCTGTTGCGACAGCCTTTTCTGATAGCAGATCAAGGGGAGATTTTACGGATGAGAACTCGGAAAAGCTCTTGAATTTCTTGTTCAGCATAGGGAGCTGCTTTCCCACCTGACTTCTGGGCATCAAGGGAATATTTGCGCTTCCCAAGTAGTAAAACACCAACGGATCGCTCTGACCATTCTGATCAAAATCTCCGATCAGCAGGCTAACGGGTTTATCTTCAGATGGATTAAATCGGTTGTTATTGCCGATGTTGCCACCGATAATATCCAGATTTCCGTCATTGTCCAGATCAGCAGCAGCAATGGTCTGCCATAAACCATTTGTACCTTCAAGGCCCATCTGATCCCTGGCGAGAACGCATTCCGTATCGGTTATTTCAAAAAGCCTGATAGGACTCCATTCTGCGGCTACAGCAAGACGGTATTTTCCTTTTCCATCGAAATCTGCCCAAACAGCACCCGTTACCATGCCCGCGTCGAAAGAAGAATGAATGGTGAATTTTCCAGAACCATCATTTTTCAGAATATAACTCTTTGGAGAGGTGCCGTATTTTCCAGGAACAGAGCGCACTCCCAGAAAAATATCGATGGCTCCGTCGTTGTTGAAGTCAAGCGGAACGGCGCAACCTCCGTTCCGGCCCAACGCTGGAAGAAGGTCATGCGATCTTACCAAAGTACCGTTGCCATTGTTAAGGTACAACCGATCGCTGAGCAGCTCATGGCCCTCCGGATACTGATTGCCGCCGCTTACGACATACAGATCAATGTTGCCATCACCATTCATATCACGGAAGAAAGCATCGACGTCCTCATATTGATAGTCACGATCGAAATCCGCGACCGGCATAGATGTGAAGTTACCTGCACGTTCCTGTAATAATAATACTCCAGCCTGGCCGTGAGCCCCACCAAAGTACAAATCGTCAAGACCGTCACCATTGACATCGCCAACAGCAAGTGCTGGTCCTTCGCGGGCAAGCGAAGCTGGGATAAGCGGCTCGCGGGCAAAATCCTGAACTGCGTTTTCGATGTGTTCAAAGGGCAATTTCACAAGGGATGCAAGCCCCAACACCGAACTATACTGCTTTTCTGCGACGTTTTGGAGTTGAGGCTTTATGGCGATATGCGTCTTTTTATTGATTTGTACATCGCGAACAACCTGATACCCTCGCGTACCCCAAAAAACTTCTATGCTGTCAACGCTGGCTGAACTTCCCAGTCCGAAATGCAATATGGGTTCTACAGAAGACTGAAACCCACGACATACAGACAGTTCGCGCATATAGTGCGACTCCGGCGTATGCACTATCACCTTGGCACCTATCCCGAACTTGTTAAACAAATCCCCACCATCAAGCGAAATGGTGACAAAGGTGTTTTGATTATGCTGCCTTGAACGGTTCTCATATATGAACGCAGGCTGATTTACATTGTTAATGACAAGGTCAAGATCGCCATCATTATCGAGGTCTGCGTATGCCGCCCCATTCGACCAGGATTTCGTATCCAAGCCCCATTGTGATGCAAGGTTTTTGAAAGTGGTATTTGGAGAATTATGGAAAGCGAAGTTCGGAATCTTCAGTGTCGGCAAAGCCTCTATCAACGCCGCGTCGCCTTCCGTACTATTATCCTCCTGGTTCACGCTGTGCGATGTATATTGAATATAATCAAGATCATTCGGACGTTTGAATATCCCGTTGGTAATGAAAATGTCTTGCATACCATCGTTATCCAGGTCACAAATCAGGGGAGCCCAACTCCAATCTGTTGCGTGTATACCGGCCAGTTGTGCCACCTCGATGAAGTGATCTCCTCTGTTTATCTGTAAGCAGTTCCGGACATATTGGTTTGCGTATCCAAACTGCTGTTTAATGTCATACACTTCCTGAAGGTCTTCCGATGCAGATCTCAGTAATATTTCACTTTCATAGGGCAGCATGTCAACAGTGATAATATCCGGAAGGCCATCGCCGTTCACGTCAGCTATATCGTTTCCCATTGAATACCTGCTGGTGTGGTTGATTCTGGCCTCCAGAGATTCGGAAAAGGTACCGTCGTGATTGTTGATGTAGAGGTAGTCATTCTCATGAAAGTCGTTGGATATATAAAGATCCATCCACCCATCACCATTCAAGTCAGAACCTGAGACTCCCAACCCATACCCTATATGACTGCTATAAATACCACTTTCACCTGTGACGTCCTCAAAAGTGCGCTTCCCTTGGCGGGAAAGGTTTCGCATCAAACGATCTCCGGCAAGTGAATCTTTCTCATGACGGAGCGTCGATTTGCCGTAACTCCGTGTACTATGGACCGAATGGTTGAGAAGATAGACGTCGAGGTCTCCATCATTGTCGTAGTCAAAGAAACAGGCCTGTGTTGAGAATCCAGCGAAGTCAAGTCCCCATTCCTTTGCGCATTCTGTAAATGTCAGATCACCATTGTTAATAAACAATTGGTTGTGACCGGAAAGACCCTTGTAACCTGAAACCCCGCAAACATAAATGTCGAGAAGCCCGTCACCATTGACATCGGCCATACTAACTCCTGTTGACCAATCCCCGTCGCCCTGAACGCCGGCATCTATGCTGATGTCCGTAAATGTAAAATCACCATTGTTCAGGTAGAGTGAATTTGGTCCCTCATTCGAAGTGAAATACAAGTCAGCAAATCCATCGTTATTGATATCTCCGATCGCCACACCACCACCATTGTAGTAGTACATGTATTCGAGAATATTCAGTTTCTTCTCTTCGAGCTTATTGATAAAAGATACGCCAGTTTCTTTCGGCGAAAGCAGAACGAACAAACGCGTCTGGCTTTCCTGCTGAGAGCATGCCGTCAGTATCATTAGCACGAGAAGAAACCATCTAATCATCAGAACGGATTAGATAAGCTTTGAGCGGACCGTTGTTTGCGGCGACAAGCAGAATTCGTTTTCCTTTCCAGGGGATGATCTTCAGATCCCTCAGCGCAGATTCTTCATAGAGGCCACTTTTTTCGGCGCCGACTACATTGAAGCCTCCTTCTTTCTGGCCTTTAAGAACCACACCTCTACTTGCGTCATATCTTCCAGCTTCTGGTTTGGCTTCGAAAAAATTACCCCCGCCGATAATATCCTTTACTCCGTCACCATCGAGATCATCCACGAGAAACGAAAAGATCGGAGCAAGCTGGGCTTCGACGGGTAAAGACTGAAACCGCAGCTTACCTCCTTCATTTATCAGCAGGCCACTTCGCATTTCTCTGGCCTCAAGACGCAGCGACTTAGCCAAAAGGTCTTCTGAGAATATATCATTAACGCGCTGATCGTTGTATTGGCTGTACTTCAAATATTTTTTCTTCAAATGCGGCAACTGTGCCACCAGGTCGTGCCGTAGGGTATACGGATAAATGTCTCGGCCTATCGTCCGGGCAAAAACATGTTCAATGCTGCCGTTTCCATCGAAGTCATTTACGAATGCGTATACCGGCTGCTCAGCAGTAGCTTTAAAACGCGAGTTCTGTCCATGGTTGCCAACCACGTAGTCATCATCACCATCCCCATCGATGTCAGCTTTGACAATACAGTTCCACCATCCTTTAAGGTCGGTAGTTCCCGCTGCATTGGAGATATCCACGAAAGAATTGTCCCTGTTTTCAAGTACTACCACATGCATCCATTCACCCACCACAATGAGATCCAGATCGCCGTCGCCGTCAAAGTCAGTCCAGGTAGCATCGGTGACCATACCGATTCCGGCCAGGTCCGGTGCAATCCGTGAAGTCACGTCGTCGAAGTTGCCCTTCCCGTCGTTTATGAGTATATAACTCGACGGAGGCATTCCATACGAGAACGGAATTGCTCTGGATCCCAGGAAGATGTCGATGTCTCCGTCGTTATCAAAGTCAGCAACGCGCACGACACTACTGATCTCACGCATGGTCAGCGCAGTGCGATCAGCTCTTTCAAAATTACCTTCGCCGTCGTTCAGATAAAGCCTATCACGAAGCTCGATTGCATTTACCGTGAATTCATTTCCTCCACTCGCCACGAAAAGATCGAGGTCTCCATCATTGTCAGCATCAAAAAATACAGCGTCGACGTCTTCGTGCCGCTTGTCGGCGTCAAATTTCGGAACATCCTTTTCGATGAACCTTCCATCTTTGTTTTGTAAGACCAGTTTGCCAGCGCTGCCTTTCGCGCCGCAGAGGTAAAAATCCATCAGTCCATCACCATTGACATCACCGGTGGCCACCTTCGGTCCTTGTGTAGACAACATATGGTATATTAGCCTGTCCCGATCGAAGTCGACAAAGTCATTTTCTTCATGAACAATCCCAGCCACGACCTTGTCTGTTATGTCTTCCAGTAATTTTGGCTCTGACCGGCTGCCGTTTTTGTGGTATTTAGCGTCTTCCTGCCTGAGCGTAATCGTTTGGTTTACCTTCACGTTGTGTAGAACGTGTGACTTTCCTCCGGGCCAACTAACTCTTACAGAGTCGAGCGATGCGTGATGTCCCACGCCGGCATGTATGACGGGCTCCATCGTCGATTGAAAACCCCGTGAAGGCATCTGCTCAAAGCTGAATGTATCATCTCCAGCCCATATTGTAATCCGCGTCCCAATACCGAATGTATTCTTTCCTTCGCCTTTCAGAACGAACCTTACATAACCATTTGTCGTATCTATTCCCACGTTTTGATAGACAAAAGCTTGCTCATTAACGTTATTAATTATGAGGTCGAGCGTACCGTTATTATCAAGGTCGCCATACGCCGCTCCGTTCGAATGAACAAGTTCACTTAGCCCCCACTCTCTGGCAACATTTTTGAATTTTAGGTCTCCAAGGTTCTTGAATGCATAGTTCGACACCCGGTTAATCGGAATCGGCGTGATCAGCGCTTCGTAGTCCACACCGCGTTCACTAATAATTTTCTTGATGGTATTCTCATTGACAATGAAGCTGAGGTAATCGAGATCCGTTATGTCCTGATAGATTCCGTTCGCAACAAAAATGTCTTTATACCCATCGTTATCCATGTCAAACATTAGTGCTCCCCAGCTCCAGTCTGTTGCCTCGACATTACATAACCTTCCCACTTCAACAAACTTTCCATTACCCTGATTGATATGAAGCATATTCCGGTTGTACTGGTAGTGATACCCATGCTTAACATTGTATTGGATTTTATCCCAATTCTCAAACGTGGTGATCTGTTTGAATCTGGAATCCTGCTCTGGAAGCATATCTGTGACGAAAATATCCAGGAGCCCATCATTATTCACGTCAGCCATATCTGCTCCCATTGAGGCTGCGCTGATCGAAGCGAATCCTTCGGTGAGCATTTCCGAAAAGGTTCCATTACGATTATTCAGATAAAGATAGTCGCGTTCAAAAAAATCGTTCGAAATGTAAATATCGAGCCAGCCGTCGTTGTTGACGTCACCAACGGTAACCCCCAGCCCGAAACCAATGACACTTCCATAAATTCCCGCCTCGGAACTAACATCGACGAATTTCCCATCATCATTTCTGAATAATTTATCTCCACCGGCGACGTCACGTTGGTCGCGAACGTTTTGCATCAAGTTAAAGCTTCCAATTGCCTGAAATGAATTATTCAGGAGATACATATCAAGATCGCCGTCGTTGTCGTAATCAAAGAATGCGGCGTGCGTCGAGTATCCCCGATCGGCGAGGCCATATGCTTGAGCCATTTCAGTGAATACCCCATTTCCATTGTTAATGAAGAGTTCATTCTGTTTGATATCGTCCTTTCTTGATCCGGAGTTGCAAACGTAGATATCGAGGAATCCATCACCATTCACATCGGCCATGGTTACGCCAGTACTCCAACCCTGTTTTCCTGCTACCCCTGCCGAATCTGTAATATCTTTGAATTTGAAATTTCCAAGATTAAGATAGAGCTTGTTATCGTTCATGTTACTGGTGAGGAATACGTCAGCAAGGCCGTCGTTATTGATATCACCAATTGCAACACCTCCGCCATTATAAAAATTGCGGTACGTGTAAATGTTAAACGCGCGATCGAAAGTCAGGTCATTTCGAAAGGTAATTCCGGTGTGAGATGCATCAAGTTTCCTGAACAAGCCGTTTTCCGACGCTTTTTCGTCATCGGAGCAACCAACGGCCAGGGCGAAAATCGCGCATAGAGCCAAACACTTTAAGCAAGAATCAAAGTTTTGTATCACCTTCACTCTCTAAAAGATTAATTATCTCCATTTTTACTCTGGCATCGTCCTTTTGGTACAAACGAACCTCTCGATTTCCGTCCACTTTTACAAATACTACCAGCCCCTTCTTTTCGTGTTCAAGCTTTAGAAACCCCTCGCCATACCACTGTTCGGCAAGCTTCTTAACTTGTTCAAGCAGTTTATCTGAATATAGGTCTTTGTTCCATGGCGCCCATGC
Organism: Bacteroidota bacterium; assembly: GCA_023417065.1. Lineage (GTDB taxonomy): Bacteria > Bacteroidota > Bacteroidia > Cytophagales > Cyclobacteriaceae > Ohtaekwangia. The sequence continues at coordinate 81,689 of JAEZGH010000039.1, read as the reverse complement.
TTCGAATGAGAATTCAACCGGCATGGCCAGGATTTTTCCATCCTTGAACACGGGATAAAATCTCATGAATGCAGGCGCACCGAGGACAGATGAATCCAACCTATGTTGAACCGACAGATTCCCCGGCCCCTGGCGAAGTACCCCCTGCTTATTCAATTCCCAACATCTTCCAAAAAAATCCTTCTTCGGCATACCCAGGTACAATCCCATGAAAATTGAATCGTTCCTCACCCCTTTTTCCGCTTCGGACTTCAACATCCGTTCATATTCAGTAGAACACTGAGAAAATATAGCATTCGTCGCCAGCGTAAGCAACACAACCAAACTTCGTCGCCAATTCATAGTCTCAATACACCTTGATATCATATTTCATCACGCAAAATAAACCTTAAATTTCCTTCAACTCGCTGAATCAATAACTACAAGCTCACATCCCAAAACGACCTGAGAAAAGGCTTAAAACATCCCGAAGCAATCTGCTCTACACAATAGCTGTGAAATCCACATTAAGACTATTTAAATCGTTTTTGATTTGGACCTTACCTATTTGGCCACATTCCAGTTTAAGAACCTCTGGGAATATATCCATACAGTAGACCATACGTTAACGCCAGTTTACACTCTCAAGATTCTGTGTCCTAACATTCCGGAGAACATTGGTCAGGGGCATCACACACATTTCTAACAACAAGATTCTCCGCTCTTTCACATCCACAAAATAACAAAGCACTTAATGCCAAAAAAAACCACTCGCATAAAATGCTGTATAGTCAAGATATCTTAAAACCAGCTTAAGGTATGGGGTATATAATGAGAAAGGAAGGACTTTAGAGGGCCCTTCCTTTCAACCAACTACTTTCTAATGTTAATATCCCGGATTTTGCTGCAGATCTGTATTAGTTTGAATCTGTGGCTGAGGAATTGGGAAAATATTCTTGTTTTCCGAAGAAGCAGGCTTCTCCCACCACGGGTCGTTGAACTTGCCGAATCGGATAAGATCCTGCCGTCTGTAGGCTTCCGCAAAGAACTCGCGACCACGTTCTGCAAGTATCGCATCAGCATCCAACGCTGGCAGGGGTTCAGGGTGCGAACGCAACCGGACCTGATTGACAAGATCGAGTGCCTCGCTGCTTCCAGCGTCCAGTCTCCAAAGCGCTTCGGCTTTCATTAACAGCACATCAGCATAGCGGAAAATTGGATAATCATTGCTAAGGCTCGACGAAGCACCTAGACGAAATTCGAATTTTCCAATACGAGCTCCTTCCTGTCTGAGGGCATTGGGGGTAAGTTCAGAGATGTACGGCGTAAATGTCAATGGTGGTCCGTCAGGATCACTTGCCTCAGCGCTGAGATCAAGGATGCGGCTGCCGTCAGAAGCATATTGGGGACCAACCAGGAAACTATTTCTTCGTGCATCGTCCTCCTCGAATGAGTTGTAGAACTCCTCAATCGTACTGTACCCATTCCACGGCTGTTCCTGAAGGTTATACGTTGCCTGATTACCATAGTGCAGCGTCATTTGTGGAAGGTTAAAGCCCTGACCATTATTCTCGTCATAGTTGATCACGAAAATGTTCTCCGGAGATGATGCGTTCTGCGTGACGAAGTTTGAGAAGAAGTCGCTGGACAAACTATAAAGTCCTGATTCGATAACCTCAGTACATGCATCTGCTGCCTTCTGCCATTGGGGCGTCCCCGTATAAACTTCGGCATTAAGATAAAGCTTGGCGAGCATCGTTTGCGCAACATAGTAGTTGATTGTCGCATACGTCCGTTCTTTACGCAGATTATCCAGATTGTTCAGAATACTGGACTCAATGAAGTTAAAAACTTCCTGCCGGCTCGACGTTGGTGGTGTGGCATCGGTAGATGCTTCCGTAACAATGGGAACGTTCCCATAGGCGTCGATCAGCCACAGATAAATCAGCGCCCGCAAGACTTCAAACTCGGAGCGGAGAATCTGATTGGATCCGAAACTCTTGAGTAAATTATTCAGGTTTCCGATTGCCCCATAACAGTACGTCCAACCATTGTTAACCGCTTCTTCCGTAGGCAAGTACTGATGACGGTGGATTCGTATCCATTGGTGGCCGTCTTCCCAGTCGGCGCCTTTCTGAGGGATAACCATTTCGTCAGAAGAAACTTCGTGCAGCGACCAAAGGGAGTTGTGACTTCCCCAGTTACCAATAATGGGCGTGTATCCGCTTTGCGCAAAGGCCTGTAATACATCGGGGTCTGTCGACTTCAGTGCAGTTTCTGCGTCAATCTGATCAAATATTTTCTGGTCCGGAGCTTCACATGCATTAAATGCCAGCAGCGCACAGCTCAGAAGCGAAACCTTTATTCCTAATTTCTTTACCATAGTCATTCTCATTTCAGTTATTTAAAACTCACGTTGACTCCAACTGTGTACGACCGGGTGGTGAAGTACGTGTTTCTCCTTTCCAACCCGGGTGCAAGGTTGGTGGTAAATGCATCTCCATTTTCGGAGTCGCTGTATCTCACTTCAGGATCAATACCTGTGTAATCGGTAATTGTGAATAGGTTCTGCCCCGCGACATAGAACCTCACTTTGGAAATAACATTGCTGTTTAATGGAAGGTTATAACCAAGTGACGCGTTGTCAAGACGGATAAAGTTTGCTTTCTCAACATATAACGACGAGAACGTTGGCGTAGAAGTGATATATGGAGTCTTGTCCGTCACAACGCTGTTCCAGGTATTGGATGCTGCATCACGGTTTTCATAGAAGCCACGGTATGAGTTGTAAAGGTCATGTCCAAATACACCGCGCAGGAAGAAATTGAGGTCAAAGTTCTTATAAACGAAAGTGTTGTTAAATCCGAACTCCGAGCTTGGCAACCCATTGCCTATTACGCCCCAATCGTCAGGATTTGTCGATGAAAGGATGTACTCATTATTTTCATCAACGCCGAGGAATTCGGGGCCGTACATGTTACCGAGGGTTTCGCCCACCTTGTTTCTGATGATCTGATTATTGTTTTGCCCTGGTGAACCGGGAGCCGCCAAACGCAGTTCGGCAAATCCGAGTTCTCCACTGCTGAACGATTCAATTTTGGTTTTGTCGTACAGGGTAAAATTCAACGAAGGTGTCCAACGAACGGCCCCCAGAGCAAGCTCATTGTATGTGGCCTGGAACTCAAAACCAGCTGCACGCAGTTGGGCTACATTTGCCCACGCAAAACCTGCAACATTCGCCGGCGCACTTGGGCTGAATGGATTCGGCGCACCAGACGGAATGCTGATTCCGTACAACAGGTCATCAATCTTACGGGTATAGTATTCAACAGAACCCGTGATGCGATCCTGCAAAAATCCAAAATCGAGCCCAATGTTCATCTCAGTTTTTGTTTCCCACTTGAGCGTTGGGTTTGGATCCCTGGACTGCCGAAGAGAAACGAATACGTCCGTTCCGGTAAGAGGATTACCATCGAAGTCTATGCGATTTCCAGGAGTGTAGGTAGCAAGTGCTAGGTCGGCTGATGGCGGAAGGTTACCAGTAACGCCCCATGAACCTCTCAGCTTAAGATTGCTCACTGCGCCCAAATCAGCGAGTTCGCTTATGCGAACACCTGCACTTATCGCAGGAAATGTCCCTGTTTTGTTGTCCTTACCGAAGCCGCTGTAAGATTCACTGCGGACACTTGCAGAAAGGAAGTAGGTATCCGCCCAACTCAGATTTAGTCGCGCGAATGCGGAATTCAGAACATTTTCATTGCGGTAGCTGGAAGTCTCTGTGTTGGTACCCTGCAGCACCCCACCGAAACCGAGGTTGTCAAAACCTGTGTCATCGAAAAGAAAATTCTTCACCTGAAGCGTAAAGCCTTCACTTTCCCGTTTCTGAGTTGCCAGACCCGCAAGTAATTCCGCATTCAGGTTGTCAAATTTCCTTGAATAGGTCGCGGTACCTTCAAGAAGCTGATTTACGTTATCGTAAGTGCTTCTTCTACCAACTCCATTACCACCGGCTCCAAGTTGAATATCATTCTTCGACCAGTATGATCCGCTGATACCTGTTTCGCGATCCTGCGCATAATTTACACTTAGCGTCAGATCTTCAAGCAGGTCGAAGTCCATCCGGTAGTTCGCGAGAATGTTCTTCCGCTCATTTACGAAGTTCTGTTGACGGCTGAGCGCAACGGGGTTATAAAAATCAAAAAGGTCGCGCTGAAAATAACCTCCCCAACGGGCTGGATCTTCCCTAACAGGTGCCGTCGGATTGTAAATGACTGCATAGCGAAACGCAGCAAGATTAATGCTTTCCTGCTCGCGATTGTTAAAGGCGAGATTTACGTTGAAGCGCAGCCGTCCATTGATGGCCTCATGCCCGAGGTTCAGACGCGTATTCAGGCGTTGAAAGTTTACACCTTTCGCTACCCCTTCATTATCACGGAAATTCACGGCTGCACGATAAGTGGTTGCGCCGGATGCACCAGATATTGAAACGTTGTGAGTATGTGAAAAACCTGTCTGAGTCAGTTCTTCGAACCAATCCGTGGATGATCCAAAATCGGTCCCGCCTCCTGCTACGAACTCTTCAGGTGAAAGAACGTCTATCTTGTTTGCAACCCGGTCAATGGTTACGAATCCGTTATAGTCGACGTTGGTATAGGGGCCGCGGCCGGACTTGCCGGATTTTGTCGTTACGATAATTACCCCGCTCGATCCACGTGCACCATAAATGGCCGCAGCAGATGCATCCTTGAGAACGTCCATCGATTGGATATCGTTAGGGTCAACGTTTTCAAGCGAAGCACCCACAACGCCGTCCAGGACAATAAGCGGCTCACTGTTTGCACCGAAAGTAGAAATACCGCGAAGACGAATGGTATACCCGGCATTTGGGTCGCCGCCGGGACGTACAATCGAAAGCCCTGCTACTTTTCCCTGAATCAGTTGACCAGGGGTGGTAACATTTCCGCGATTGAACTGTTCAGACGATACACTCGCGACGGCGCTGGTAATCTCTTTACGTTCCTGCGTTCCATATCCCACAACAACGACTTCAGTGAGCGCCGTAACATCGCTCCGCAGGGTCACATTGATGGTTGTCTGATTGCCTACAACGACTTCCTGTGAAATAAATCCTACGAAGGAGAACACCAGCGTAGCGCCTGGCTCGACCGAAATGGAGAAATCTCCATTTCCTTCGGTAACGGTTCCGTTACTCGTTCCTTTTTCTATGACATTGACACCAGGCAAGCCTGATCCATCGTCAGCTGCCGTAACTTTTCCCGTGACAGTTTTGCTCTGCGACCACGCCATGGTCGATATCAGAATGAACAAAACCGTCAGGTACCTGCTGAACAGATAAAATTTTGTCATACGGTTTTTGGTTTGGGTTTTATATATGTAAAAAATACACGTAAAAAGTACGTTTGGGAGTACGTTCCACGATCAGCTAATAATTTACTGAGATACCCACAAACAACATTATTAAAATTGAAAAATATTTAGCGGAATCGGCTCCGCAATCGTTTTCGCTAGGTAAAACATATATTTTTAAGGTGGCGGAATTGGAATAATTTCAATGGTTCTCGATAATTCGGCTTCTTTGCAGCCTTATCTTCTGTACCTATGAAACCCGCTGTCACAGTTTTCTTTATTTTCTGTTCGATTCTTACATCCGCTCAGTTCACCGTATACCCCCCAAACTGGTGGATCGGAATGGAGCACTCAACAATCCAGCTGCTCGTCAGGAACGAAGCGACCTCGCTCCAGGGTAGCGAAGTTTCGCTCAAGTACCCAGGTATCGAGATCACCAAGGTCACGCCCCTTGAAAATCCCAGATACCTCGCCGTCGATATTCGAATTGCCCCCGACGCCCGCCCGGGAAACCCTGTCATTGAACTGCGGCAGGGTCGGAAAACCCAAAAAATAAGCTGGTCTCTCAAATCCCGCACAGACTCTCCCAAAGGCCAGGGCGTGACCTCCGAAGACTTTATCTACCTGCTGATGCCGGACCGTTTTAGCAATGGCGATCCTTCCAACGACAGGATCAAAGGTATGCGCGACCAGTCCCTGAATCGTGATTCTATCTTCCATCGTCACGGTGGTGACTTACAAGGCGTGATCAACCACCTGGATTATCTACAGGATCTCGGCGTAACCGCAGTCTGGATGATGCCTGTTATCATCAACGACATGCCTGATCGGTCAGAACACGGCTATGCCTTCACCAACCACTATAAAATTGAACCGCGATTAGGGGGCGAAGCTGCCTACAAGAAGCTCAGCGACGAGCTCCACAAACGCGGAATGAAACTGATTCAGGATGCAGTCTACAATCACGTAGGCTTGTACCACACCTTCGTGCAGGACAAACCCACCAGTGACTGGTTACACGAGTGGCCATCGTATACCAACACGACCTACAAGGATCAGCCCCTGATGGACCGGTACGCAACAACTGTTGACAAGAGTCAGATGAGCGACGGATGGTTTACTCCGATGATGCCAGACCTGAATCACAGTAACCCCTACGTCGCAACCTTCCTCATCCAGCACGCAATCTGGTGCGTGGAAGAATTTGGCGTCGATGGATGGCGCATTGATACATACATCTACAATGACCTTGAATTCATGAACCGGTGCAACAAGGCTTTGATGGACGAGTATCCGAACATTACCATGTTTGGCGAGGTGTGGGTACACGGGGTAATCAATCAGGCTTACTTTGGCCGGCACAAGATGGACACGCCGTTTAAAAGCAACCTTCCAGGCCTGGCCGATTTCCAACTCAACCTCTATGGCATTGAGCATGCCGTTAACGAAGGGTTTGGCTGGACTAATGGCGTGAACCGCCTGTACCAGACACTGGCAAACGATTTCATATACGAAGATCCGATGCAGAACGTCATCTTCCTGGACAACCACGACAAGAGCCGCTTCTTCTCCGTGGTCGGTGAGGATATCAGAAAACTGAAGATGGGACTGGCGTGGCTCCTTACCTGCAGGGGGATCCCGCAACTCTATTATGGAACCGAAATTCTGATGAAGAATTTTTCCAATCCCGATGGTCTCGTGCGCCTCGATTTCCCTGGTGGATGGCCTGGCGATAAGGTCAACAAATTCACGGCTGAAGGGAGGACAAAAGAAGAACAGGAAGTCTTCGAATGGACTCGAGCACTGGCAAACTTCCGGAAGAACTCTTCGGCTATCGGGAAAGGTGCCTACTCTCACTATGTTCCTGAAAATGGAGTATACGTTTACTTCCGCCATGACGAAAGCCAAACGGTGATGTGCATCATGAACTCAAACGAAAAAGCTGAAACAATCAGCTTAAAGCGATTCCATGAACACCTTGGCAGGTTCTCGTCAGCAACGGAGATTACCACTGGCAAAACGATAAGCCTTGGCGACGCTGTTGAAGTCCACGCTAAGTATGTGATGGTACTTGAGTTGAAATAATGGTTACCGTTCACCGCGATCAATCCTGCCTAGGATGGGGTAAGGCCACAAAAAAGCTCGCCCCCTCCCCTTCCTGGCTTTCACACCAGATCCGGCCGTTCATGGCAACGACGAACTTCTTTACAATAGAAAGACCAAGCCCTGTAGACGTTTCATTACCCGTAGGCTTCGCACTCAGCTTCTGATATTTTCCGAACAGTTTCTTTTTGTCGCTCTCTGTAAGACCAGGCCCTTCATCCCTGATGTGGCAAATCGTTTCGTTGCCGTCAACATAGGTGTCGATATACACATTGCGCCCTCGTGGCGAAAACTTTATGGCATTTGATAACAGGTTTTCGAGAACTTGTTCGGTGAAACCCCAGTCGGCATAGGCAAACACGTAACGCGCGTTTTCTGCGTGAACCTTGATCCCTTTTTCGCGCGCGGCATAATAATACCGTTCAACCAACGTCGATACCAGTTCACTAATATCCACGCGATCCGGTACGAGATTCAACTTCTTCGACTCAATGGCTTCCACATCGAGAATTTTGCCAATCATATCTGAGAGGCGTCCGGAGCTCTGTTCAATCATGTCGATGTATCCCGCTGCCTCCGGCGACAACTCTGCCGTTGCCATCCTCAGCAGGTTGAGCAATCCATTGATCTGATTCAACGGACTTTTCAAATCATGCGCAACGATACTGATCAAGTTGTTCTTCTCGTTGTTGAGAGTCAGAAGTTCTTCATTCTTCCGGAGAATCTCATCCTTCTGATCTTCAACCTCGCGGTGCATCCGGGAAATCGTTTCATTGGCTTCATGAAGATAGTCTGATTGATCAAGGAGAGCCTCCTTTTGCATCTCCAGCTCTTCGTTCTTGGCAAGCAGTTCCTCGTGGACGCGGTTGATCTGTTCGGTCTTTTCCTCGATCATCCGCTGCTTCTCCATCAATTCCCGATTCTTCTTAGAGATTTCATCGTAGGCTTCTTCAAGTTTGGCAGTTACCTGCAGGAGATCTTTTTTCTTGTATTCAAGCAAAAAGTTATCGGACTCCAGGGCTTCGCGGGAAGAATTGAGCGTACTGATCCTCGTCTGTAATTGTTGCGTTCGCTTTCTGAGCTCCTCTTCAAATACCGGATAAAGACCTTCTGAAATATCAGCGAGGGAAGATATAGTTTCCTGGAGCTTGACTTTTTCCCGCTGGATAAATTGAATGGTCCTCTTGTCGCCAGACTTCAATGCAAGGGCTTCTGCCTTCACCAACATTTTGTCAAGGTTCTGCTGGTGTCTTTTAACTTCACGTTGAATATCCCGAAAAGTGCTCATAGGGCAGGCCGGTCAAAAAATGGAAAACCGGCACGTGGTTTACCTCGTAATTTAACTCCTTAACGAAAAATTCCATAGTAAGAAGGTCAGGCCCCCGGTTATAAGGGAGCCTGATCAGTTTAGGCAGAGTAAGAAATTTTTGTTTAAATGAACTTTAAAGTCGAATTGGAAGGGACGCAAGGAAACAAGGCACTCAAAATTCCAGTTCCAATACGGTGGCAGACCATGGATCAAGGATCATTTTTTCAATTTCTTCGATTCTCTTACCATTCAATACATCTTTTGCCTTCCTGGCATTTTTGATCATTTCCCGGAACCTTGAGGTCTCTAACGTAACCTCTTCGTCGTTTCCGTTGAGAACCACCATGACAGTCTTCTCATCGTTATACCGGAAGTATACGTACACATTGTTTTCAGGAATGAAATGTTTCAGCTTACCACTGTGAATAACGCCGGCAGTCTTCCGCCAATGAAGCAACGTCCTCAGATAATCAAACGCTTCATTTTGCTCGACGGTCCGGCCCTCCCGGGAGAATGCATTGACGGGATCCCCTTGCCAGCCACCAGGGAAGTCAAGCCGTACATTGGGGTGATGGCCACCATCGCCATCCATAAGAAGTTCCGTTCCATAGTACAGCTGCGGTATACCTCGCGTAGTCATCAGGAATGCCAGGCCCATTTTGAACTTCCTGAGGTCGCGCCCCACCATTAAGAAGAAGCGTGACAAGTCATGGTTGTCCAGGAAGATCAGATTGCCTCCGGGATTTGGATAAAGGAAATCATTGGCAAGCGTTTCGTGCAAGCGCATAAGTCCTGTATCCCAGCCCTCTTGCTCCGTCAGCGCCACAGGGACAGCGAAGAACAACGGGAAATCCGTTAACGAAGGCAGGTATGACCGATACTTGTCCTGGTTCAATGATCCATCCTGCCAGTAGGCAGTAGCCCCTGCGTTATTGATCCACACCTCGCCCACGATGTTGAATTTAGGATAGGCTTCCATCACGCGCCTTGCCCACTCAGCCATAAAATCTTTATCCGGATAAGGATAGGTATCCATCCGAATTCCATCAATGCCCGCATATTCGATCCACCAGATCGTATTTTGAATCAGGTATTGGGCAAACAGAGGATTTTTTTGATTGACATCGGGCATAGTCGTGTCAAACCAGCCATTGTTCATTTTCTGAGCGTCTCCTTCTGCTTTGTAGGGATCGGTAAGTACTGTGCTTCGATAATTGGATCGCGTGAATTCCGGAAATTGGTGGATCCAGTCCTTTTCAGGAGGATCCAGCACAAGCCAGTGTTCATTGCCAATGTGATTCATTACCATGTCCTGGATTACCTTTATCCCGCGACTGTGGCAACGGCGAATGAGATCCAGATACGCGGCATTTCCGCCAAACCTTCGGTCGACCTGATATAAATCGGTAATTGCGTACCCGTGGTAACTTGCGCTGCGCTGGTTATTTTCCAGGACTGGATTTAACCACAATGCTGTTACTCCAAGGTCCGACAAGTAATCCAGTTTGCCGATGATTCCGGCAATATCACCACCGTGACGAGCTCCACCTTTCGAGCGATTGACTCCCTCATACATTCCCGGGATCGAATCGTTCGACGGATCGCCATTGGCAAATCTGTCCGGCATGATCAGGTAAATAACATCAGATGGATCGAATCCCTGAATGCGTCCTTCGCCGGATTCACGCGCTTTCAATTCATACGAATACTTGATTTGCTTCTTCCCCGAGGTAAATACGATGGGAATCAAACCAGGCTTTACATCCGCGCCAATGTTGAGCGTAAGGAATGTGTAGCGCTTGTTTTCAACGTTCTTCTGATCTTCAAGCGTAACCCCTGGATATTGTAACTGTGCCTTGTATTGGCTGATCTCTATGGAAGGATGATGAAAAAGTATCTGCACCTGTTTCTCCTTCATTCCTGTCCACCAGAACGGAGGTTCAACGTGAGAAAACCCCGCTCCTTTTTGAGCAGCAAGCGGAATGACTGCGATAATGCAAAAAAGAAAAGCAAACCTCATTGAAAGTGTCTTCATCTTACTGTTTCACTATTTTGGTTACGCGGCGAATGCCGTTTCGATCGAATGTGCTTAATAAATAAAATCCCGCAGGTAGATGGGTTATGTCATAGTTACTTCCATCTGCTATGATTTCAAGCGATACTCCACGCATATCGGTGAGCATCGGACTCAAATGACTGTCGCCTGCAATTTGAAATCTGCCATTCGTGGGGTTCGGGTATACCCTGACAATTTTTGAGACTTCAGACTCCGTGATGGCAGTCACTGGTCCTGCGCCGATAGGCACGTCGGTGAACAACTTATATCCACCAGCTTTGAGCTGAATTGTATGAGGCAGCGAGTTCACCTGGATCGGCTCGCCGTCTCCATAGTAGTCATACCAAATACCAGTATGCGGAAAGTCTACCAGGACAGCTTGCCTTTGGAGCTCGAAATTGGCGACGACCTGAACGTTCATCTGGTCCGTGGAAGCAGGCGTATCAGTGTATGGCGCATTCCTCACTGTCACTTGTCTGATAAGCGAATTGCCTGATGAAATGGTGGCCGTGCCGTTTGTAAACACGGAGTACGTCTTGTGGAGATTGATCAGGTCGGCGGTATGTTGAAATAACCCGGCGCGATCCGGATCATCCTTGTATGTCCATGTTACAGGTTTACTGCTGACGCGGCAGTTATCATTTATCGAGCCATCCTCACATCTATTGATACTGTAGTCGTAACCCAGTTCGCCAAATTGCCAGAGCATCTTGGGTCCTGGCACCGAATAGAATATCGTTGATGCCGCCTTAATTCGTTCAATGGAAACAGCCTCGTCCCGCGCAGAATATTTTCCTGCGGAATTTCCATACGCCTTATTGCGGTACATCAGCCTTTCTTCATCATGGCTTTCCATGTAGGAGACGAGGTGCGGAACAGACCAATCCCTGTGATGATGTGATGTTCCACGTATATCGGAGTTTTCGGTATACCCCATCGTCAGCTGATTGAACGCGTGGTTCATGTTGCCCCATAACATCATACCCTTGCCTTCATCGGCGCGATACTCGGCCAGCTCTTTTTCTTCGCGATTGTCAGCGAAGTGTTCGAGGATGACGATAGCATCAGGCGTATGCGACCAGATCGCATCGGCCATTCTTTTGAGCAGAGCAATCCGCGACGCGTCATAAGAACTCCACGTACCCACATTATCGCCGCTGTTGATCTGCGTAAAGCCTTTTGACAGATCGAAACGAAATCCATCAATCTTATACTCATTCAGCCAATAGTGATTTATCGTATCCAGATAGGCTTTTGTATAGGCACTTTCGTGGTTCATATCAAAGAAGACATTGAAGGGATGTCGGGCTGTCGGGTTGAACCAGCGATTTGACGCTGCCGGCCTGTCGGCATCGAAGTCGTAATCCATCAATACATATGCATTTGGCAGATCCTGATGATTCATCGCAATATCAAGGATCACCGCGATTCCTTCCTGATGACACTTGTCAATAAACGCCTTCAGCTCGTTCTTGTGACCATAGTATTTATCAGGTGCGAACATAAAGGCCGGGTTGTATCCCCAGCTCTCGTTGCCATTGAACTCCATCACAGGCATAAGCTGAATAGCGTTGACCCCAAGTCTTTTGAAATATCCAATCGTATCAGCAAGACTGCGGTAAGTGCGATTCCCGTTGTCGAAGAAGTCCCGGATCAGCACTTCATAAATGATCAGGTTTTCCTTGGCCGGCTTTTGAAAATCGGTGACCTGCCATTGGTAAGAAGTCTGATTCGTCTGAAATACCGCAACCCTGTTGTAGTACCATGTTTCGTTTCGCGCCTCCTGCGGAAATGGTTTCAACCCCGGATATACAGAAGCTGGGATATACTGATCATCCGGATCAAGAATCTTGTCGGCAAAGGGGTCTGCGATATACACCGCTTCATCGACCAGATATTGAAACGCATATTCCGTTCCCGGCGTAATACCGGAAAGCTGAATCCAGAAGTATTCTCCATCGCGATTCATGATGTACTCGGGGTTGATCTGCCAGTTAGTGAAGTCGCCCCTCACATAGACAGATTCCTTATCAGGCGCGAGCAGACATAGCGTCACCGTTGTTTGGTCGTCGTGATAATTGATCCCTGGAATGATACCCTCAGGGCGTGGTACCCCGGGACTCGCTATAGACACCAGGTACTGAAAAGTTACCTCCGACGAGTTTGACCCCGACGTAGCTACAATGCGAACTAAACCGGGTTCTGCGTCGGCTATCTCATAACCATAGCTATAGACTTTCGCGTCGGTAGTTTCATCGATCAACGCATCGTTTATATAAAGTGCAAATGATGCGTCTATCGGGGATTCCGCTGTGATTTCCATGGTCTCACCAGGCGAAACAAACAATGGATTTTGCAATGGCGATGTCAGTTTCACCTGAAATGCACCGTCCCAGAAATCTGTAACGTAGTCGGTAGTCTGACCATTGCTCCAGTCGTTGCCTTTCAGGAGCATGCCCAGCTTTACCTGATTCGATATGTCGCCTTCGAAAAAATCCTGTGGAATGAATGTTATTGAAAACAGTGTTTTACCCTCGCTGACTGTCTTTGTGAATTTGGCATTGTCCGTTGCCGAAGTGTTGCTACTCGCGGGGCTGATGTTATACTTTGCGTCAATATTCGAGTCTGGTATCCATACCCAGATGTAGGCATTGGCAAGATTTGCAAGACTGGTGCCTGTTACGTCGTAGGTTACGGTGATCTCATCGCCCGCGCGAAACAGTGCCGGCGCTACGGTTGGGCTAAGGGTTACTTTTTGCGCCTGTACACACGTAGCAATAGACGTCAAAAAACAAACGAGAACGAGGATGTTTCTCATAGGTTAATGATAAAAAACGGGGGGCCGAAGCCCCCCGATCAGGTTTGAAATTACTTCAGGAAATAATACTCGCCGGTGACGGTGTTGAACGTAATGAAATACGTTCCCGCCTTTACCGGGATATTCGCGCCTCCCGCGGCCGCAATACCGCCGGGGAATCCGGATGCACCCCAGTTCACATCCCATGAATCGTCGGCTCTGAACTTCGCTTCGCCATCAGCAATAGCCAGCGTACCTGACCATTTGTAAGGGTTGGAAGGATCCTTGATCAGATTGGAATCACTGTCCCACCCACCAGGCAATGCATCTCCAAGGATACCGACATCACCATAAGGAGTTGACATTGACGACGGGCCAAAGAAGAACTCACCACTCGCATCGTTGAACCACACAAAGTAGGTTCCTGAAACGGGAATGTTGATGTTTGGACCACCGCCGATACCGTAGCCGGAAGGATATGAGGCGACTCCCCAGTTGTTATCCCAGCTGTCATCAGCGCGGAACTTCAATTCACCTGCATCCAGGGTAACCGTTCCTGTCCAGATGTGCGGATCATCGTCGCTCTGCGTCAGGTCTGCGATGTCACTACCCCAGTCGCTCTGAGCTCCGATCAGCCCGATGGAACCAAATGTCGAGGTTCCCGCCTGCACAAAGGAATATGCGCCGGTCTGATCATTGAATGTCACCTTGTAATAACCCGCGGTTGCAATCGGAATATTGGGACCATTACCCTCACCTGTACCGCTAGGGAAATCAGCGGCACCCCAGTTTGTATCCCAGGCATCCTGCGCCCTGAATTTCACTTCACCGGCTGTGAGGTAAAGCGTAACTGTCCATGTCGACTTATCCAGCTTCTCCGGATCTGCAAGTCTCATATCTGTATCAATATCCCAACCTCCTGGTGTTGCGGATCCGATCAGACCAACAGTACAGAAATTACCGCATTCGCTGCTTTGGTATGGGATTGCCGACCTCCTTATGGAATTTGAATACAACGTGTCGCGCTGTATTCCATTGATGAATGAAAACACGCGCAGGGCCACTTCGCCTTGCTCACCCGACGGGATTCCGAGCGCAAGCATGGCCGTATTCAGCTCTCCATTCTTAAGAGAAGTATCGCGTTTGCCATCCTTTCCACTTCCCTGTACTTCTTTTACAACAACAGGTGACGTGAATTCATCACTAAGGCTGGCCTCAATTACGTAACGGGTTGAAACACCAACTCCGTAGTCTGCGGTTTGCCATTCAATTTTTTCAAACTCCTCATTGAGGTTGCTTTCCGTGAACTCCTTCAATGTTCCCGTAGCAGGATTCAACAAAACGGGTGCAGTGAATCCATCTTTGCTTCCGAGAACGGGCTTAATCTCGTCGTCAGTACAGCTGATTCCAATCAGAAGCGCTGACAAGGTCAATAAGCCTGATATTTTCCTGATATTCATAGTTCGATTAATCTAGGTGTTAGTATCCGTCATTTTGATCCAGTGATGGATTTGCTGCTCTGTCCGCTGAAGGAATCGGGAACACGTTGCGGAAGCTTTCTGTCGCCGCTCCGTCTTTCACATTTCCTTTCCAGGGCCAGAGATAGGCACCGCCGGTGAATACACCGAAGCGAATGAGATCTGTTCTTCTGTGCGCTTCCCAGAACAATTCGCGGGCGCGTTCATCCAGGATGAAGTTGAGATTCAAGTCTTCGGAGTTGATGTTTCCGGAAGCGTCACCGTATGCTCTTTCGCGAATCTGATTGATGTAAGACAGCGCTGTAGCACCATCGCCACCCTGGCCTCCACGCAATACCGCTTCAGCGTACATCAGATAAGCATCAGCAAGACGGAACACCGGGAAGTCGGTATCCATGAAGGTTGTTCCATCCGCAGCATAGGCAACGTTGGGTGCCAGCTCACCAGTTTTGGTAACGTTTCTGAATTTGGTTGACGCCCAGCCATCGGTGAATACACCGATGTCATTGATCTCAAGAGATTGACCATCTTTCCAAAAGAGAGCTCTCTTATCTGTCTCGCCAGTTGTTCCATCAAACTTGTCAACGAGCGCAGACGTTACACGGATACCACTCCAGCCTGACTTTGACCCGAACATGGTTTCCTTCGGCATTGAACCGCCTAACTGTGAGTTGATGATATACGTTGTTCCTCCAAAGGTCTGTGTATTCTTGCCGTCGAATGTAATCGGGAAGATAATTTCCGGACTCGTATGGTTGTCGGCGAGGAAATTGTGAAGATGTTCCGGCGCGAGACTGTATGGTCCTGAAATGACGGTATTCAATTGAGTGATACAATCCGTATAGCGCTGCTGACCCACATAGACTTCGGCGTTCAGATAAAGCTTAGCCAAAAGCATTGCTGACGCGGCCTTATCAGCCCTTCCGTATTCGAAGCGGGGCTCACCCAGAAGACCGTTTAGTTCCAGAAGTTCTGATTCGATATATGTGAACAGATCAGCCCTCGAAATTTGCTCAGGCAGGAACGCCCCCGGCTTATGTTCTTCAGTCACGAAAGGCATCTTGCCAAACAGGTCAAGCCCATGGTAATACGAAAGCGCGCGGATGTAGCGGGCTTCCGCCTGGAAGAGTTTCACTTCAGCCTCCGACGAGGTCTCACATGCCCGGATGAATTCATTTGCCAATGCCACCGTGTACATTATACGATAATACATTGCTGTGATGAACACGTCAGTGGGCGTCCAGGTATGCCAGTGAAAATCCTTGATCGTCTGGTCATTCCATGCAATTACAGCTTCGTCAGTAGGCAGCTCCTGGCAATTCCAGTATGCGCGAAGATACTGACCAAAGCCTTCATCAATACCACCAATGTCGCCCTGACCGGCAGGCCCCTGCTGACCACTCACGGCAAGCGAAGCATAAACTTTCGCAAGACCACTTTTGTAGTCTGCAACAGTCTTATAAATCGTCGATGCGTTGGGGTTCCTCGCACCCAGATCTTCGGGATCGAGATCATTGTAGCACGACGACATCAGAAACGCCGTCAATGCAGCCCAATAGAATATATTTTTAAATTTCATGATTCTCTCAATTAATAAGTTAAGTTCAGGCTGAACATAAATACGCGCGGTCTCGGATAGATATTGTTGTCAATACCTCCGTTCACTTCCGGATCCAAGCCATCATACTCTGTTATGAAAAACGCATTGTTGACGGTCAGACCGATACGTCCCTTCAGTTTGTCTGTGAACAGAGAATTGAAGCTGTAGCCAGCCGTGATATAATCCATCTTGAAGAATGACGCATTGCTTACGTAGTAGCTTGACAGGTACTGCGCGTTGAGGAAGCGAGTATCGTCGATAGCCTTTGGAACGTTGTTGAGGAACCCATTGGGGTTATAGATATTGGTGTAGCGTGCCCGTTCTGACAACACGTTGTTGTACACGTAGTTGTTGAGGCTCAGGCGACCTGAGAAGCCAAAATCAAAAGCCTTATACGTCAGGTTAGCGTTGATCCCGGCGAGGTATTCAGCATTTGGACTGTAGTAGCGAATGCGGTTTTGATCCGAGCTAACGACTTGTCCTCCGGCGCCGGTTTCATCCACATAAAGTCCTTCGATCGGACGACCATCAGGTCCGTAGATCTGCTGGAATACGAAGAATGACGACGCAGGGTAACCCACCTGGTGATTCTGAATAGTGTTACCAACACCACCGCTGATTCCACCAACCAGGATACCCTGATAGTTGGGATCGTTCACGCGGGTCAGCTGTGTAATCTCATTCTGATTGTGCGTGAAGTTCACACCAATGTTGAGGTTAACCTGCGGCGAACGTATAGCCGCGTAGTTAAGTGCAACTTCATAGCCCTTGTTCTCAAGACTACCCACGTTTGTAAACAGGTAGTTAGTCAGGTTGCTACCGGCAGGCACTGGAATGCTGTTCAGAAGGTCGCGTGTTTCACGCTTATAAACGTCGAACGTACCGGTTAGTCTCTCGTCGCTGAAACCAAAGTCAATACCCGCGTTCCACGTAGTTGTTTCCTCCCATCTGATAGCTGCATCGAATCCGTCGGGACGGTATGTCGTGTAGTAATTGTTGCCAAACTGATATTTGGCCGTCTCCGTACTTTGTGTAATGAGTGCGAGATAGGGATAAGTCGGGCCAATGTCCTGCTGACCTGTAATACCATAGCTCAAACGAAGCTTAAGTGTGGATACCACTTCTGAGCTGACAAGGAAATTCTCCTCGTTGATACGCCATCCCAAAGCAACAGAAGGGAACCAGCCAGACCGTGTATCAGGGCTGAAGCGGGAGCTTGCATCGTTACGCAAGGTAGCTGTTAACAGGTATCTGTCGTTGAGGCTGTAGTTCAACCTGCCAAACACCGAGATGAGCGTATTGGGATTCGGTGTGTTTCTGTACGCTACAGTATCGCCGTTTTGTACTTCATAGAATGTAAACTTGCGTCCTTCTGCATTTCTCACAAGGCTTGTTCCGTTGCGGCTGAAATCCTGATAGGAATAACCCGCTGTTGCGTCGAAACGATGCTTACCGACTTGACGCTTATAGTTAAGGAAGAAGTCAAACAGCTTGCTTCGGTTATCAGAAGTGTATGTATCGATGCGACCAGGTCCGCCACTTGACCACGCAGCATTCGTTGGCGCAATGTTGTGACCTTCGCCTTCAGCAACGTCGAAGCCCATGCTCACATTGGCTGTCATGCCGGGCACGAAAGGCAATGCATAATCTGCCTGAAGGGTACCGATAGCTCTATACACTTCAGAACGGTTGTCTGTCTGCTCGAGCAGCGCCACAGGGTTCGCTGTAGCAATCGTAATAGGGTTTCCTGTGCCTTCCAGCCAGGAGAAGTATCCGCCAAAGCGGCTGAATCGCGGGTCAGCGCTTCTCACCGGTTGTGTAGGATCGAAAGCAACTGCATTGCCCACCGCGCCCTCATTGCCGAAGTTCTGCTTGGTGAAGCTACCCTTCAGACTGGCGTTAATATTCAGCGCACCGTCAAGCAGTGACGGATTTACATTGATATTAAGTGAGTTTCTCTGGAGATCTGTATTGCGCAGAATCCCTTGCTGATCAGTGTAACCATAAGAAACGCGGTATTTCAGGTTCTTTGTAGTCCCTGCAGCGTTGACGTTGTGATCATGAGAGAAGGCTGTCCGGAAAACTTCTTTCTGCCAGTCCGTATTTTCCGTTCCAAGCAGATCAAGAGCACCCTGTGGTACTGCTGAACTTCCTGCTTCATTGAGATCTGTCAGAAGCGCGCGGTATTCATCCCCTGAGAGAACATCGAGATATTTCACAGGTTGTGAGATGGAGTAGTTCCCGCTGTAATTGAGGGTAAGTTTGTCCTTGGCTCCTCTTTTCGTAGTGATGATGATAACACCGTTTGATGCGCGTGATCCATAGATAGCTGTACCTGAAGCATCCTTCAATACGTTGATGGATTCGATATCATTGGGGTTCAATGTCGCCAGAGGGTTTGAGCTTCCGGCAAGGCCGTTGTTGTCGACCGGAAATCCGTCGATGACGATCAGCGGATCGTTATTTGCGTTTAGCGACGACCCCCCGCGGATGCGGATAGTCGAAGCAGCTCCGGGGGCACCACTGTTGGTGGTAATCTGAACCCCGGCAACTTTACCGACAAGTAGTTCTTGAGGAGAAGTGATCACCCCGCGGTTGAAGTCTTTTGTTGAGAACGCGAGAACGGAGCCAGTCACGTCCTTTTTCTCCTGCTGACCATAGCCGATTATGACTACCTCACCAAGGGCAGTCACAACACTTTCCATAGTGATGTCAATAGTTGTCCGTCCGTTGATAAAAACTTCCTGCGAGGTATAACCTACAAAGGAATACACAAGCACCGCTGATGGAGACACGTTGAGTCCGTAATTTCCTTCTGCGTCCGTCACCGTACCGTTTGTGGTACCCTTCTCAAGGATACTGACACCCGGCAATCCTGTCCCGTCGTCCCCAGAGACAACACGTCCTGTTATCCTGGTGGTCTGCGCCCATCCCGATGTGACGCCGAGCAGCATCACCAGAACGAGCACCTGTTTTAGAAGATAAAATTTCCTCATGAAATATTTAAGTTTAGGTATGACACATAAGCAGTCGATTTTTTCGCTGTCGGTCGTGAAATTATCGATGGGTTGCAATAGAAAGTAATAAATAGCAAGAATTATTAACGAAATCGCACCCGTAATCGGTTGCGCACACGATTGCGACGTTGAGAAAAAAGTTGTGCAACGGTTGCGGTAAATCGGCGATTCCTTTTTAAACTTGTGCCGTCGTCAAAACAGCGGTTTGCATGTCTTACGATAAGCCCTAAATCCCATTAAATAATTGCCATGAAGTACAATCAGGTAACCATTAAAGACATAGCCCGCGAACTCGGCATCTCCCCCTCCACCGTGTCGCGCGCGCTGAAAGATCATCCTGACATCAGCCCCGAAACCAAAAAAGCTGTCAACGAACTGGCTGAGAAACTGAATTATCAGCCCAATATCGTGGCCCTCAGCCTGCGTCAAAGCAAAACGAACACGCTGGGCGTCATCATCCCTGAAATTGTTCACTTCTTCTTCTCGACCGTTATCAGCGGAATTGAAGACGTGGCCTACAGCGCCGGATATAACGTGATCATCACGCAATCAAACGAATCCCTCCAGCGGGAAAAAACAGATATCAAAGCGCTGTTCAACAGCCGCGTGGACGGAATGCTGATCTCCCTTTCACGCGAAACCAGCAGCTTCGAACATATCGAAGGTATCCTCGCCAAAGGCGTACCCATGGTGTTTTTCGACCGCGTTTACGACTCCCCCACGTCCAGCAAGATCATCGTTGACGACCACAGCGGTGCCAAAGATGCCACGCAACACCTTATCGACCAGGGCTGTGTGCGCATCGCCCACCTGGAAGGGCCTCCAAACCTGGATATCACAAAACAACGCCTGAACGGCTACCTAGAAGCGCTTCGCGAGAATAACCTGCCGGTAAATGAAGACCTCATCATGTCATGTCCGCTGGGAACAATAGAAGAAGGAAAGATCGCCACCGAAAAACTCCTTCAGATGCCCAACCGCCCGGACGCAATCTTCTCTACCAACGACCCCGCTGCTATGGGGGCTATGCAGGCTATCAAAGAAGCCGGACTGAAAATTCCTCAGGACATTGCCGTGGTAGGTTTCAGCAACTGGTTCTTCAGTGCACTTATGGATCCGCCGCTGACTTCAGTTGATCAGCCAGGATTTGAAATGGGGCAGGAAGCTGCGAAACTGCTGATCCGTCAGATTGAGGTCAAGTCGAAAGACAATCAGGAACCTCAACCAGAGACGAAGATTCTCAAAACGCGACTTATCGTCAGAGACTCGTCCCTCAAAAAGGGAAAGCCTTTTAAGAAATAAAACCAAGGAGCATCGCGCTCCTTTTTTTTTAGCATGTTGCCGCAATCGATTTCTGATTTTTTATAGAAAGTACTCTAGGTAAAATGCTACCCAATGACTTTACTTGAGTCTTTTAATCGATTATGACCCACGTAAAAGTTACCTCTTCAAATGCAAGTCTTGGCAACCTCACAAGCTGGAATGCAATACGCGGAGGAATTTGCGGTGAAACAACCTTCGGCAAATTTCGCGTCCTCAGATACAACGACTCAACTATACGAATCACAACAACCCAGGCCTCAGAATGGGAGGATTTCTCCTATGCCGTGATCGCCGAACTACCCTCAGAAGACGTTGTTGTCGAAGAACATGAATCATCCCTCGATATCCGCACAAGTACATGCGTGCTCAGAATCTCCCGTGCCCCCGTCAGATTCACTTTCCTTACCACCGACGGAAATATCATCAATGAAGATGACCCGGCGTTCGGAACGCGTTGGATTGGCGAACAGGTAACAACGTACAAGAAACTTCAGGAAGGAGAACGCTTTATTGGTCTCGGCGAGAAAACCGGTCCTCTCGACCGCCGTGGCAATGGCTATCAGAACTGGAATACCGATAACTTCGGATACTCCGCAAATGCCGATCCGCTCTATTGCACGATACCTTTTTACATTGGTGTCCACCACGGTCTTTCATACGGAATCTTCTTTGACAATTCGCATAAGTCGTTTTTCAACTTCGGAGCTTCAAACGACAGGTTCGCCAGCTTCTCGGCCGACCAGGGTGAAATGGACTATTATTTCATTCACGACTCATCCGTAAGCGAAATCCTCCGTCATTACAGTCACCTTACGGGAAGAATGGAAATGCCGCCACTGTGGAGCATTGGATATCAGCAATGCCGGTATAGTTATTATCCTGATAAGGAAGTATTGAATCTTGCCCGCACATTCCGCGACAAAGATATTCCCGCTGATACGATCGTGTTTGATATCCATTATATGGACCAGTACAAGATCTTCACGTGGAGTAAACGCGACTTCACCGATCCTGAGAACCTGCTTCGCGATTTGAGGTTGATGGGATTTCACGTCGTCGTCATGTGCGATCCGGGAATAAAGATTGAACCCGGCTACGAGACGTATGAAAGCGGCGTGAAGGAGGATGTGTTCATCAAGTATCCGGATGGCACGTATTACTCCGGACAGGTATGGCCTGGCTGGTGCCATTTTCCAGACTTCACCAATCCACGTACGCGCGACTGGTGGCGCGAACAGTTCGGCGAGTATGTCAAGCTGGGTATTGAAGGCTTCTGGAACGATATGAACGAGATCGCTACCTGGGGACAGATGCTGCCCGAACTGATGGAACTCGACTTCGATGGCAGGAAGGCCACTATGCGCAAAGGCAGAAATTTGTATGGCTTCCAAATGGCACGGAGTACGTACGAAGGCACCAAGTCGCTGCTCAGTGGAAAACGACCTTTCAATCTAACGCGGTCGGCATACGCCGGAATTCAACGTTATGCAGCAGTATGGACTGGCGATAATGTTTCTTACGATGAGCACATGATCCTCGGCGTGCGCCTTGTGAACAGTATGGGACTTGCCGGTATCCCATTCACGGGTTATGACATCGGCGGTTTTGTCGGCGACGCCAATGCCAGCCTTTTCGCGAGATGGATTTCCATCGGAACGTTCTCTCCTTTCTTCCGCGGCCATTCAATGATCAACAGCCGCGATTCCGAACCGTGGGCGTATGGCGAAGAGGTTGAACAGATTTCAAGAAACTACATCAAATTCAGATATCAGCTGCTGCCGTATATCTATTCGCTATTTTACGAAGCAAGCACGACCGGCATGCCTGTCCAACGTTCACTTGCCATCAACTATACGCATGATGCAAAGGTGTACGACATGCGCTTTGAAAACCAGTACCTCTTCGGGCCATCGATTCTAGTAGCCCCTGTAGAAAGCACCAAAGACTTCGTGAAGGTTTATTTTCCTGAAGGAGAATGGTATTCGCTCTATGATGGAAAAAAATACTCCGGCAACAATGAGGTCATCATTGAATGTCCGATTTACCGGCTACCGGTTTTTGTGAAAGGCGGATCAGTAATTCCAATGAAACCGGTACTGCAAAGCACCAAAGAAACCTCCGAGCTCCTTATCCTCCACGTGTACATGGGCAATGATACGTCAGGGTTTACCTTCTACGAAGATGACGGATCCAGTTTTGAATACCAACAGGGCGAGTACCTTGTCCGCCGTTTCGAAGTGAGAACCGAGGAGCGCAAAGTAGTCCTGCACAAGTCGGAAGGATCCTTCAAGTCACCCTACACCAGGGTGCGCATGGTGTTCCATGGCATATACAATCAGCTGGACGAAGTTCGTGTCAACAACACTGCTGTAGGGGTTTCGCGCGAGATCAATCAGTTTTTCGGCCCTCTGGAGAAATTTGACCCGATTTACGATCCGGAGCCCGCGCCGTTCGAGGAAGTTTATGCGATTGAGTTTGACTACTCGCGGGAGGAAATTGCGGTTGATTTCTGATTGCAGGTTTCTGATTTCTGATCGAGGGTTGCTGGTAACCGTAACGTTTGGTGCTTCGTATTGTGTGTGCATTTGTTGCCGGTTGCCGGTTACCTGTTGCCGGTAAATCGACGCTCCCTGTTGCCGATTTTATGTTTACCGGACTTCCTGGCAACCGGCTACATGGGACCCTTAACAGCCGGCTACCCTCATACCGCAGCTTTCCTCCTCACCAAACCTGGCAACCGACCACCCGGCAACTGGCAGCCATCCCCGACCTTTCCCCGACCTTTCCCCGACCTTTCTTGGTATATACGGCAACATTAAAGCAGTTATTTGGGATACATATGCTAGTTCTGGAATCCTGGAATTGAGATATACTTGCTAAAACCTTGCGGTAACACTGCCGGTGACTCGAGGTCCTGTCGAAGACCTCTCGGGGATAGGTCGGGTTCAATTGGGCGTTCGCGTTGCCGGTTGCCGGTTCAATGGACGAGATGAGCTGATAGCCGTGATACACTGACAACTCGCTATTGCCGTGCGCGCCGGGCGGGTGTAAACAGGGAGGATGTTCGATGCGGATTCTGTACACTTCCTTCGATTATGCCAGCAGCGAATGATAGTCGTCCGACACCTCGGCAGCAAGCGCGGTAAAGCCCCAAATGAACTGGCAATCCGATCAAATTCAACCGCACCACTTCAATCGATAAAAGCAGGGTTGGTTGCTCTGAATTAGTTGTTTAAACACCCATGATCTCAGCGAGATAACCTGTATATAACCCGTATATAAGCTGTATATAAGCCGTATATAAGCTGTACCTTATAGGTACGGCTTATATACTTGTAACATATCGTTCAGGCGCTGGAAATTCATGTCTGCATGGTTTGGAGTACAGGCTCCACAACGCCGATTCGGGGACGAATGTGGATTAGCGTTCCTGTTTGTAAGACAAAAGGGACTCGGGGGACAGTTCTGCATTTCACATCCCGGCGACTGACAACGGCAACCTCGCCGCGGCGGCGTTGGTTCCTGCAGCTGGCCAAATCAGGCCCTACCCCCTCTAAACAACGTTTGAAACTATTCCGGATGCTGGCTAATCTCCGCGAATTTGTTCACATTAGTGACCGACTTTGAGCAGGGACCAGTTAAGCGAAGTCGGCAGCAAATGAACACAGACCTGAATAAACCACGCCTTTCTTTTCTCCAGATACTGAATATGAGTTTGGGATTCTTCGGAATCCAGTTTGGGTTTGCGCTGCAGAACGGCCAGGCTTCACGAATTCTAAGTCAGTTTGGCGCTGACGTAGAGCACCTTTCCTGGTTCTGGCTTGCAGCACCTCTTACCGGCATGATCGTTCAACCGATCATCGGGTACTACAGCGACAGAACCTGGACGAGCCTCGGGCGGCGACGCCCCTACTTTCTCGCCGGAGCTATAGTAGCATCCATCGCATTGCTGATGATGCCCAACGCCGATGTCCTGACATCCGGAATCCTTCCCCCGCTCTTTGTAGGCGCCGGGGTTCTCATGATTATGGACGCGTCATTTAACGTGTCTATGGAGCCATTCAGAGCGCTTGTGGCCGACTTGCTCCCTTCCGACCAGCGTACACTCGGGTTCTCCACTCAGACGTTCCTTATCGGCCTGGGCGCCGTTGTAGGCTCCTGGCTTCCCTGGATCCTCACCAACTGGTTCGGCGTGAGCAATACCGACGTCGACAGCCCTGTTGGCCCAAACGTCAAGTGGGCATTCTATGCCGGTGCAGCCACGTTTCTGGCCACCATCATCTGGACAGTCGTCACCACGAAGGAACACCCTTATGTTGAAGAAAAAGCAAATGACCAGATCCAGTCCGCGAAAAAGGGACTTGCCCAGATCATTTCTGATTTTGCATCCATGCCCCGCACCATGAAACAACTCGGCCTGGTGCAGTTCTTCTCATGGTTCGCCCTGTTCTCTATGTGGGTGTTCTCCACTCCTGCCATCGCTACCCACGTCTATGACTTGCCCATTACCGATACGCAGTCCAAAGCCTATAACGACGCGGGCGACTGGGTGGGTATCCTCTTCGGTGTCTACAACGGCGTGTCTGCTTTCTATGCGCTGCTCCTGCCAGCCATTGCGCTGAAGCTAGGTAGAAAAACCACACACGCGGTGTCCCTCACTATCGGCGGACTCGGGTTGATATCAATATACTTCATCAAAGATCCCAATCTCCTTATCGTTCCCATGATAGGTGTTGGCATCGCCTGGGCCAGTATACTTGCCATGCCCTATGCGATACTCGCCGGTTCCATTCCTGTGCGCAAGATGGGAATATACATGGGCGTGTTTAACTTCTTCATCACACTTCCCCAGATTGTCAACGGCGTTATCGGAGGTCCGATCGTGAAGTACTTCTATAACTCACAGGCCATCTACAGCATCATGATGGCGGGAGTGTTCCTGATCATTGCCGCGATCTGCGTAAGGTTTGTGGAAGACAAGGACGACGTGGTTAAAGCCAACTGATCGGGGAAATCTTGAAGTTTTCGGCAGCGGAAACATATGTACCTTTCACGGTAAATCAGACCGTGCAAACGGCCCCTTCTGAAACCCCCACGCTTATTTTTTCGTAGGCAACTCGTTAAATTTGCGGTACGCTTATTGAAATTCCCTGACCAAACACATACCTATGAAAGTTGGACATTTACTGATTGCGGTTACAGCTCTATTTTTTCTCGCCTGCAGTTCGGGGAAACAGGCTTATGAGCGCGGTGATTACTACGGTGCCGTAATGAAAGCCGTTAACCGACTTCGTCAGAACCCTGGTCATTCCAAATCGCGTGAAGCTCTTCAGGGGGCCTATCCGCTTGCGATTGAATACTACGAAAGCCAGGCGAAGAATGAGATCGCTTCGAATTCTCCCTATAAATGGAAGAACGCCATCCAGTCGTATACAACGATCAATCAGCTTTACGAAGCTATCAAGCAATGCCCCGGGTGTCTCCAGGTAGTTAAAAACCCGGTGAACTATTACGGTGAAATCGGCCCTCTCAAGGAAAAAGCGGCAGACGAAAGCTACAATGCCGGGATTACAGCCTTAATGCGGGGAACGCGCGAAGACGCCAAGACAGCATACTACAACTTCGTTGACGTTCAGAACTTCGTACCGGGCTATAAAGACGTCCTGGAATATCTCGACAAGGCCAAATTTGAAGCGACGCTCAAAGTAGTCGTGGAACAAATTCCGGTTCCTGCGCGATACAATCTGAGCGGCGGATTCTTTCAGGATAAAGTTGAAGAGTTTTTACACAGCAATTATCCCGACCGTGGTTTCGTAAAATTCTACACGCCCGAAGAAGCAAAACGTTCGGATCTCCCTTATGTCGATCAGATTCTGAGAATACAGTTCGACGATTTCTCTGTTGGTAACTCCGTTCTCCGCGAGAAGGAAGAAACGATAACCCGCGACAGCGTAAAAGTTGGCGAAGCAAAGGTTGAAGGCAAAACGATACCGGTGTACAACACCGTGAAAGCCAAGTTTACGACTTACACAAAAGAAGTGACGTCTTCCGGGTTGCTGAGCATGATCATCGTCGATGGGCGTACCAACGGTATCCTTTCGCACCAGAAGTTCGACGGCAAGTATGTGTGGGTAAATCAATGGGCGCGCTTCAATGGTGACGAGCGGGCGCTTACGGATCAGCAACTAGCCTTGTGTAAATTAAAAGAGAACAATCCGCCGGTAGCACAGGATCTTTTCCTTGAATTTACCCGGCCTATTTACGACCGACTTATTCCTGCGCTTCGCAGCTTCTACCAGAAATATTGACCGATCAACCGGATTCTGTTTAACTTGAAGGCAGTGCAAACCAAATGCACTGCCTTTTGGTTATATCGGGGTACCGGACAATGATCCTTATGAAAAAGAGTCTGTTAATATTTTCCACAGCGCTGGTCGTACTCTTTGCCGGCATTTCCTGCGGACAAAAACAAAATCAATCTACAGTTACTATGGTTTCAGACAATTCCAGTGGCTCGGGAGCAACTGCAATAGCTACGTTTGGCGGCGGCTGTTTCTGGTGCACCGAAGCGATCTTTCAAAATGTTGAAGGAGTATCGAAAGTGGTATCAGGTTACATGGGCGGCAAGGTGAAAAATCCAACCTACCGGGAAGTCAGCAGCGGCCTTACAGGTCATGCCGAGGTGATTCAGATCAGCTACGATACTTCTGTGATTTCGTATCCCGAATTGCTTGAAATTTTTTGGAAGACCCACGATCCTACAACGCTGAATCAACAGGGAGCAGACGTTGGCACGCAATATCGCTCAGTGGTATTCTATCATGATGAAGAGCAACGAAGGCTGGCGGAGAAGTACAAGGAAGAACTCGACAAAGCAGGTGCGTTCGACCGTCCGATCGTCACAGAGATTTCGCCGGCATCAGCATTTTATGTAGCGGAAGACTATCATCAGAATTATTACAATCTGAATGGCAAAGCTCCTTATTGCACGTTTGTGATTGCGCCGAAACTCGAAAAATTCCGTCAGGCGTTTGGCGACAAACTAAAAAAGTAATTTTTTTTTATCTGAATGTAACCTCAGGGAAGGTACTCCGTTAGTATTCTCAAGAGTAGAGTAATTCTTCTCATAGGTTTAGGTTTAGGTAACAAAAAAGCCCAGGGACGCTGGGCTTTTTTGCTTTGCACACTTATTACACTTAAACTTCTACTCCTTTTAATTCGTAAGCGATTTCCATTACGCGGATTACTTCACCAGCGCGGTTGCGTATCGGTGAGTATGCCGACCGAAGTTGAATAGTCTCTCCCTTCCGGTTGATACGTCGGTACGTACCTTTCTTCGGAATTCCCGCTGCCCGATCTTTCCAGAACTGACGATATTCCTCGCTTGATTTTTCTTCTTTGCCAACGAAGATGCGATGGTTCTCTCCTACAATCTCGTCGTTGGTATAACCGAACAATTCGAGGAAATTTCCATTAGCCTTGATGATCGTTCCATCAGGTGCATACTCTACTACGGCAAGCGAACTGTGGATTGCATTCAGCGTACTCTCTGTTTCTGCCTGCGTGCGTTGCATCTCTTCCTGTGTTGCCTGAAGCTCTTCCATGTTCTGGCGCATCTCTTCCTCCTGGGCACGCATCTGCTCAGTCATCTCCTGTGATTCTTCAAGCAGCCGGTGCGTGCGCGCATTTATCTTCACCGTTGATATCGTTGATGCAATGCTTTCGGCAATCTTCTGCACGAAGTCAATTTCAAAATCCTGGAATTCGGTGAAGGAAGCAATTTCCACCACCCCGAAGATCTGATCATTAACTTTCAGCGGCACTATAAGTACGCTCGTCGGGTTGGAGTCACCAAGACCTGAGGTAATGCGCACATAATTCTGAGGAACCTCGGTAAGGTAAACCGTATCACCTTCCTGCCACGCCTGCCCGGCAAGCCCCTCGCCGCGATATATCTTGTGATTGAGGAATTTCTTCTTATCCCACGCATAGCACGCCGTCATCGACATACTAGGCTCATCATTCTGCTCAACCTCATCATCAACAATGTACAAGGCCCCCTGATTCGCCTTCAGGTATTTCACGAGATTACCGATAATCTCATCGCTAAGCTTGTTAAGGTCGCTGTTGTTTGTCCGAAGAATCTCTCCAAAACGCGCCTGACCTTCAGTAGCCCAGTTGCGTTTCTTATCATCCTCGGCAACCTTCGCCAGGTTATCACGCATGTTCAATAGGGCGTTGCCGAGAACATCGTGTTCACTCAGCGGCTTGAATGCCGTCTGGTAATTTCCATTACCGATATTCTCCGCGAAGCGTGAAGTCTCCTTCAAGCCATTTACCAGGTTAACGGTCGCGACAGCCATTTCACCAATTTCATCGTCGCTGAACTTGGTTCCTTTCTCTTCGACCAGCTCACCGCGGCCAAGTTTGACAATGACATTCTTAAGGAAGTTCACCGGACGCGTAATCATGCGCATCAGTAATGCCGCACTGAGAAGTCCTAACAGAATGATTCCCGATCCGAGGGCAAATGTATAATTCCGGAGACTCGCGATAGAATCCTTTATTTCAAGGTCAGACTGAGCCGTGATTTGGTCCTGCTTTTCCGCGATTTTGGTCAGCAGTTCGATCAGTTCAGTAGAGCGAGGGATAATCTGGCTGTCGATAGCGTCTTCTGCAAGCAGTTTATTGAGCGCATCCTCATAGTTCTCAAACGTCTGAAGGGTCGCCATTACTGTTTCCTGCTGAACCTTAATTAATGCGTCGAATTTAATGAATGCCGTATCCATCCAAAGGCGCTGGCTGTCGCTTTCCCAGAGAGGCATCAGCTTCTTGAGGCGGTCATAAAGCTCAGGATACTCTGTTTCCTGCAATGCCTTCAAAGCGTTCTTGTCTTCCTGGTTGGTTTGCAGATAAACCCAGTTCGTAACGAGCATCTTTGAACGCGTTACCATTAAGACGAAGTCCTTTATGGCTGCCTGTGACGGCCGGTATACTTCACTGGACATGTTCACCGTGTTATCAACGACATTACCACGCGAGATGATAATGAACACGTTGATAATGAACAGAACAATGAGTACGAGAAAACCACCGAGAATTTTGTTTCCGATGGTTAATCTGAATCGCGAAGTCTTTCTTTCTTCCATAGATTTAAATCAAAATTGCCAGTCGACTCAACTCGTTACTGACCTTCAGGTTTTGCCGGGATAGGGCTGACTGGTTTAGTTCGAATGCCAGTTTCCCGTCCTTTTCAATAAAGTTGATCGTGCTACCTTTTGCACCCAGACCTGCCTCTTCGGAGACCACCAGCACCGGCTTGTTACCGACTTTCGTCAAAACATCCTGGAGCTGCGGTGACTTCGAGAGAGCGACAAATAAGATGTGGCACTTGGGGATGTCAGATGTCGCATTGATGCGCGTAACCTTGATCGACCGGTCGCCCACTTTTTTTGCCTGCGCCATGGCCTTTAACTCGTCAACAATGGGGGAATCACCTAACACGACGATCTCAAAATCGCCTGAATTGTAATCATCCGGCCATTGTACATACCGCGTAAAACTGAATATAAACAGCGAATGCAGCTTATAACCCTGAGCCTGGCTCCCGAAAAAGGCAAACAAAAAAATTAAAACGGGAAGAGTCCTTTTCATACTGGGTTTGTTAGGCGACAGCTTCAGTCGACATCGTACAAAAATATTCCCCTGCATAGTTTAAAATGTTTAAAATTTCCTGCTTTTCTCACATATGGAGTTAACGCAAGAAGTTCGCCAAATTTGCCGTTGGCTTAACAAATAACGCGGACGAACGGAGGAACCCGGTTTGCTTATCAGCCCCTGAGGGAGGGTTGAAACCGTGGAGACGTGGCCAGGGGATGAAATACCGGATATTAAATGTAGTTCAGCCACGTAATATCATCGCAGAAAGCGTTGGCATCATGGATTAAAGCTGGAATAATAGTTACTTTCGGGCCCAAATCAGAGCTGTGCAATACGACGTAATCATTATAGGAGGAGGGGCTGTTGGACTGGCTACCGCCTTGAAAATCCAAAGAACTGAACCCAGGTATCATGTTCTTGTGCTGGAAAAAGAGGATGCTATCGCCCGGCATCAGACGGGTAACAACAGCAATGTTATCCATTCGGGCATATATTATAAGCCAGGAAGCCTGAAGGCGAAGAACTGCATCAACGGCTACCACGAACTCATTGCGTTCTGCAACCAGCACGATATCCCCTACAAGCTTTGTGGAAAGGTGATTGTCGCTACCGACCAGAAGGAAGTCCCCCTCCTGGAGAACATCTTCATCCGGGGTCAGCAGAACGGTCTGGATAACCTGAAGCGACTAGATGCCGAGGAACTTCTCGAATACGAACCCCATGTGACCGGCGTTGCGGGCATTTTTGTCCCTCAGACAGGAATCGTCGACTACCGAAAGGTGGCTGAAAAATATGCCGGGCTGTTCATGAACAGCGGAGGCACAATAAGGCTGTCAGAGCAGGTTACGGATATCCGGCCCGGCTCAGCCGACATAACGGTGGTAACCCAAAAGGGCGCGTACACGGGAAAACTTCTCGTAAACTGCGCAGGGCTGTATTCAGACAAGATAGCCCGGTATGCCCTGCCCCATCTGGACGTACGGATAATACCCTTCCGGGGCGAGTACTATAAGCTCAGAAAAGAAAAGGAACACCTGGTTAAAACGCTGATCTATCCCGTTCCGGACCCGAACTTTCCATTCCTGGGAGTTCATTTCACCACGATGATTAACGGAGGCGTGGAATGCGGCCCCAACGCCGTGCTTGCCTTCAAACGTGAGGGCTACCGGAAATCCGATGTCGACCTGGCGGAATTCGCGGAAACACTGGCATGGCCCGGGTTTCACAAGATTGCTTCAAAGTACTGGAAAACAGGATTCGGTGAAATGTACCGTTCCTTTTCGAAGGCTGCGTTTACCAAAGCCCTTCAGAAGCTCATCCCTGAAGTAGAGGAAGCTGATCTCGAGCCCGGAGGTGCAGGAGTTCGTGCACAGGCATGTGATCGCAAAGGTGGCCTTCTCGACGACTTCATGATCGTGGAAAGCCCTCGTGCAATTCATGTGTGCAATGCGCCCTCACCTGCAGCAACGTCTTCCCTGTCAATAGGTGAAACCATCGCGGAGCTGGCCACAAAGCAGCTTGCGTAAACCTATTTGCGCGCAGTTATTTCAATCTCAACCAGGTAAGCATCGTCGATCAGCCGGCTCACTTCAACCATGGAAGTGGCTGGCTTTATCTTGCCGAAGACTTCGCCGTGCGCGCGACCGATCTCTTCCCACTTCGATATATCGGTAACAAACATGCGCGTTCTCACTACATGCTCGAACGTGAATCCTGCATCATTGAGAACCTTGCCCATCTTCGCGAGAATGAATTTGGTTTGTTCGTACGGGTTGCCGGGACCAACGACTCCGTTTTCGTCAGTTGCAACCGTTCCTGAAATTTCAAGATAGTCTCCGATCTGAACTGCCCGGGAATATCCAACGATGTCTTCCCATGGGGCTCCTGAGGTGTAATTTTTTCGTTCCATCTAACGAAAATAGCCTTCAAACCAAAGTTGCATATTAATTTTGGATGGATGGCATTAAGTAAAGATGAGCTTATCAGATATAACCGACACCTTATCCTCCGGGGGTTTGGTGCCGACAAGCAGGACTTGCTGAAGAAAGCGCGCGTACTTGTGGTCGGTGCAGGCGGACTGGGTTCTCCGGTGTTGCTTTACCTGACTGCCGCAGGCGTGGGAACTATCGGAATCGCCGACCACGATACTGTTGACATCACCAACCTTCAGCGACAAATCCTGTTTGGTGAAACTCAGGTAGGACAGTCGAAGGCATTGGCAGCGGTTGAAAGGCTGCGTTCCCAGAACAGCCACGTGGATTTCCGAAGCTATCCCGTTCGCCTTACGGCGTTGAACGCAATTGACGTGGTGCGCGAGTATGACGTCGTGATCGATGGCACCGACAACTTCCCAACGCGATATCTTCTCAACGATGCCTGCGTGCTGTTGAACAAGCCTCTGATCTACGGGAGCATCCTCACCTTTGAAGGGCAGGTTTCGGTGTTTAACTACTTTCGCGACGGAAGCTATTCGCCCAATTATCGCGACCTCTTCCCTGTTCCACCCGACCCGGCTTCAGTTCCTGATTGTTCAAGCGCCGGAGTCCTTGGTGTGTTGCCGGGAATCATCGGATGTCTGCAGGCCAATGAAGCCATTAAGATCGTCACGGGTATTGGCGACCCTTTGTCAGACAAACTGCTGATCATCGACAGCCTTACCCTTGAACAAACTATCATACGTTACCCTGACCATCACGCACGAAATTCAATTCATGACTTGATAGATTACGATGAATTTTGTGGCGTGACTGGCGGAAAAGTTGAAACTTTAGGATCTAACAAAAGCAATATGAAAGAAGTTACCGTTCAGGAATTGAAAGAGATGATGGATTCAGGAAAGTCATTCCAATTGATTGACGTCCGTGAACCCCATGAATATGATATCTGCAACATCGGAGGCGAACTGATCCCGCAAGGCGAGATCCCTGCGAATGTTGACCGCATTTCAAAAGACAAGCAAGTAGTAGTGCATTGCCGGAGTGGTGCGCGCAGTGGCAACATGGTGCAATGGCTGGAAAGCAACCACGGCTTCACCAACCTGTACAACCTCAAGGGTGGCATACTGGCATGGGCGCGCGAGATTGACCCGGAGATGCCGACTTACTAAAATTAAAACAGGTAACTACTTACTGTTTTCAATAGCCTGTGCGATATCAGCAATGATATCACCAATGTCTTCAAGTCCTACAGCGATCCGTATCAGGCCTGGTGTGATACCTACCGCAGCGCGTTCCTCATCCGTAAGTTTCGAATGAGTAGTTGACGCCGGATGAATGGCGATAGTGCGTGTATCTCCCAGGTTGGGCGTATGCGAAATCATCTTCAGGTTATTGAGGAATCTTCGTCCCTGGTCGAGGCCACCCTTCACTTCGAAGGTAACGAGGCCTCCGCCGTGGCGCATTTGTTTCTTCGCAAGTTCATGCTGCGGATGCGAGGGAAGATGCGGATACTTCACGCGGATAACCTGTTCATTCTTCTCAAGGAAGTTCGCCAGTTCGAGCGCGTTTGCGCAGTGGCGCTCCATTCGCACAGCCAGCGTTTCAAGGCTTTTTGAAAGCACCCATGCATTGAAGGGCGACATAGACGGCCCCGTGTGTCGGGCGAAGAAGCGGATTTCCTTGATGAGGTCAGCTCTGCCGAGGATAGCTCCACCTATCACCCGTCCCTGTCCATCCATAAATTTCGTCGCTGAATGCGTGACGAGATCTGCACCATACTTCGCAGGAGTTTGCAGGTAAGGAGTAGCGAAACAGTTGTCGACGTTAAGGATCAGGTTATGTTTTTTGGAAAGTTTTCCCAGCCACTCCAGATCGATGAGGTCGAGTGCCGGATTGGAAGGCGTCTCAACAAAAATCATCCGTGTATTCGGCTGAATTTTTCCTTCCCACGTTTCCGGTTCATTCACATCAGCATAGCTGTGCGAAATACCGAACCGGGGAAACAACGTATTCAGAATCTGA
Organism: Bacteroidota bacterium; assembly: GCA_023417065.1. Taxonomy (GTDB): domain Bacteria; phylum Bacteroidota; class Bacteroidia; order Cytophagales; family Cyclobacteriaceae; genus Ohtaekwangia. Next base: position 47,041 of record JAEZGH010000039.1, on the reverse strand, counting down.
TGCGTCGATCCGAACACAGAGCGACACGCAAGTATGTGGTCTCCCGACTTCAGGAGGGCGGCCATGCTGGCGTACATTGCGGCCATGCCTGATGCTGTAGCAATCCCATCTTCCGTGCCCTCCATCAGACAAAGCTTCTGGATAAACTCGTTAGTGTTGGGGTTTGAATATCGGCTATAGATATTTCCTGATATCTCATCGGCGAACATCGCACGCGCCTGTTCTGCATCATCGAATACAAAACTGGACGTGAGATATAGTGGCACAGAGTGCTCGCGAAAATCGGTACGTTCGTGCTGTGCGCGGATCGCATTCGTCTGGAAATGCGGATTGGTTTCTTCCATTTGAACTAACGCTTAATAATTTCAAAACTGTATGTCACCTTCGCGGTCTTCTCCAGAGTCTTGGCGACGGAACAATATTTTTCCACACTAAGTGATACCGCCTTCTCTACTTTGTCAGCATCGAGCTCGCCATAAAGTTTGAAGTGGGCATGTGCTTCGGTATAAAGTGCCGGAACGACTCCGGACTCACGCTCACCTGTAACAGTTATCTTGAGGTCTTTAAGATCCTGACGTTGTTTCTTTAGGATATTGATCAGATCGATGGCACTGCATCCACCGAATGCTGCTAATAACAATTGCATCGGCCGCATGCCCTGGTTGGTACCGCCGATATCAGGTGACGCGTCCATGTGAAGCGTATTTCCCGTCTCGTTTACGGCTTCCATATGAAACCCATCGCCCAGTCGATTAATCTCAATTGTGATCATAATAAATGGTGTAGTGAGTCAAAAATATCAAAGGCTGCCACAATATTTACGATTATTCGAAAAAAAGCTGAACATTCACGACGAATGGATTCACTTTCGTGACGGATATGCGAGGCCGATGACCACCATAACGACTAAGCTAACGATTGTGGCGGGTACGAGAACCGGTATGCCGATGTCCCACATCGTAAATACTAACCACGCGGCCATCCCGGCAACCATAGACGAAATTGCACCTGCGGCATTGGACCTGCGCCAGTATAAACCCAGCGTAAGCGGCACAAACAAAGATACAAGGCTCAACACCGAAGACTCGCCCACGAGTTCGTATATGTTGGATCGCATGCACGCGAGCACAGAGGCGATGATGCTGAACAGAAGGATTGACAGCCGCGTCGCCAGTAGAAGTTGCTTATCGCCTACCCGGCTTCCAAATAATGGCTTGACAATATTTTCTGAAACGATAGATGCCGGTGCAAGCAGTGCCGAACTTGTCGTGCTCATGATGGCCGAAAGCAGCGAACCAAAAAACAGTACCTGAACAAAGGTGTTGGTATGTGCCAGTACCATCGACGGCAAGACCAGCTGCGTATCGCCCAGGATTTGTTCGGGATACATTTGTCTCGTACACAGGCTTATGAAAAGTGGCAGCATCGCGAACACCAGGTACAGGCCTGCACCGAGGTAACATGCATACACGGCAGTATTTGCTGACTTCGAAGACATCGCGCGCTGGAACACATCCTGTGAAGGAATCGATCCAAGGCCGAGGACACTCCATGCAGCAACATACGCGAGGATGGCTTTGGGTTCGGCCGGAGGAAGAAACTGGAAGGTATCTTTCGGGGCTGCATCGATAACCGCAGAAAATCCACCTGCTTTTCCGCCGAGGATAACTGACAAAACGATAAGCCCGACGATGATAAGGATTCCCTGAACAAAATCGGTAACAGATATCGCCCACATTCCTCCCACAAAAGTATACAGGGTGACCACCACAGCACAGATAGCCACGCCCTGCCACAACACTATTCCGGTGACGACATTCAGAATCAATGCCATTGCCACGAGTTGTCCCGCGATATATCCGGCGTAGGGAGGTGCAAGGAATATGCTGGCTACGAGCTCCGCTTTTCGGCCAAACCGCACTTTGAAAAAATCTCCAAGTGTAAGCAGGTTCATGCTATACAACTTTCGGGTGAAGAACATTCCGAAGAGCAAGAGACATAGCGCAGCGCCAAAAGGATCTTCGATTACATTGAGAAGTCCGCCTTCGAGAAACTGAGCTGACGCGCCAAAGACTGTTTCAGAGCCATACCAGGTTGCAAACAGCGCAGATGCGCTGAGGAACAGCGGCAAGCTGCGACCTGCCAGCATGAAGTCACCGGAAGTTTTCACTTTTCGGGAAGCCCAGACGCCAACCAGAATGGTTAGTATCAGGTAACCGATAATAAAAACGAGTAGCAACGTTTACCGTGGTTTTTTAAGCTGGAACGTGCGGGTCACATTGAAGCCGAAATGTATGTCGCCGTCGAAAAAGTCGTCGGTAGTTTCCGTAATGAATGCGCGTTCCGTGAGGCCGATGGCATTGGTGAGCACCAGCTGAAATACGTGACCTCCTGTTTCAATGTCTACGCCAAAGCCAAGGGAGTTATGATATGGAGAATTATCCATCCGCGACAAGTTGTGATAATACTCCCCGGTAAACGCCATGCTTGGTGTAAGTTTGAGGCGGCCTCCCACACCCATAGCAAATTGTGTATTCTTTTCGAAATCCTGATTGACCAGATTCTTATGAATGATGGTAGGCATGAGCTGGAGTGACAGCGCAGATGTAAACTTTCTGGCGAACATGAGCTGGCCCGTGTACGCCAGCCGGTCCGTTGTTTCGATAGCAGGAGTTACATCCGAGTTGTGTTTTGGTTCGAGGCGAAACGCCAGACCTGCAAGTCCGGTCAGGGTAAATGGTACGTTTCGTTTCCCGGTTTGCTGTTCTAAAATCTTGTACTTTCCGTACCAGTCCAGCGTCTTGTTGATGGAGTTTCTTCCGAAAGCCACACTCAGCCGATCTGTAATGCCATAGTCGAGCCCGATTCTGACGAAGGCCTGATCGAGGCCGAACATATCGTACCATCCGGTATTGATGGCTCCGAAGCGATGAGCGAAGATAAATTCCAGGGTTCCTCCGGGCTTCGTTTCAACGGAATGTCCATTGACGATACGCGTGCCTTTGAAGGTCGCGAAGGTGTTTTCTGATTCCGGTGCGTTTGACTTCTCAAGTTCACCCAGCAGGTCGTCCTGACACCATGCCGTGAAGGATGTAAGCAGAAGAAAAAATGTTATTGATCTCATGCCGAAAGCTAAACAAAAAAACATTTTCTCCATCAGAGCGGCGAGAACGACAGGTTGAGTTCGACTTCAACATCTTCAGCGATGTTCTGCCAGACAATCTGAGGTATGGTGATGTTATAGTCCGAAAGTTTCAGGAGGAATTTTGATTTAAGATAAAGATTTGACCCCTTCTTTTCGAGTGTACCAGGAATTTTGACGTCCCGTGTTACGCCCTTTAAAAACAGTTTGCCGACCGCGAACACTTGCTGGACTCCCGTCTTGCGGGGATCAAATCCGACTACATTTCCGACGAAGGTTGACTTGGGATACTTTTCCGACTCGAGGAATTTTTCATTGAAGTGCACCTGCATCATCTTCTTGTCGAACTGGAAATCCTTAACGCGAACGAGGAATGCGATTTCACCTTTGCTTTCGTCGAAGATACTGGTGACCTTGGTATTGGATGCCCGTATATCTTCGACGGCGCCGTCGGAAAAGAAAGAGACCCTGGCGGTTTCCGCACCATATCGTGATTGAGAGAATGAGGTTGAACTGGCTATTAAAAAGATGAGGAGCCCCAAAAAATGATTCATACCTGAAGTAGCATACCGCTATCTGATAAAGATACGTAAGCGGACAGGATTTCTGAACTGCTTGTAAGAAAAGCCTTGAAGAAACGCAAAGTGGTATAAAATGAAAATCCCCCGAAATCCTTGATCGCGGGGGATAATCACTGTCTATAGTTGGCTTTAATCTTGATTTGAAGATAGGACACCAAAATTACCCGTGAAAGGTTTCGTCGATGAAAGGAATCTAATGAAGACGAATGGATGAATCGACAGTCGATATGCTTCGTGTGAGCAGATTAGAATCGGGTTAGAAAGATTGTTTAGCTTCGAACCGATTAAAAATGAAAATCCCCCGAAGTTCTCGACTAAGGGGGATTGTCATGTCTATAGTTGGCTTTAATCTGTTTCAAATATAATACAAAGATTTTTTAGTACAACCGTTTACACAAAAAATCTGATTTTTTTTATTGTTAAGGTTTTATGCGTGCCGCCGAATCAATCGCAAGCGAGTCGCCTACCGGATTTTTAGGGGTATCATCGTATCTATCCCGAAGACGTTTCATCAGCTGGCCTTTACTTCCGGGCGAGGTTGTTCGTCGGCTGATGTCGTAGCTTACATACACCAGTACCATAAAGAATACGACGGCCATTGCTGCGAAAATTTTCTTCGATCGCGTCATACGATTTACTAAATAGATTCAAGCACCTGATCTGCCAGCATCACATCATCCGACAGCAATTCATAGAATTGATCTTTATGGAACTGGATAACAATTACGTCCGTCTTCGCGATGAGTAAGTTGGTATTGACAAAGTTAGGCAAGCTTAACATTTCTCCGATAAACTGACCCTCATGAAACTGACGAATCACCTCTCCCCTATGGTAGTAGTCCACCGTACCGTTAACCAACACGTAAAAGTTATTGTTCCCCTTTTCGTCGAGGGTCAGCACGGTTCCTTGTTTGAGGCGAGTCTCTTCACTGATTTCGGCAAGTGCTGCAAGGGTTACGCCGGGCACCTTACTGAAGACGGAAATTTTCTGGAAGAACAAAACCTTTTCCACACGCATCATCTTCCTCGACTCAAGGATAAGGTGATCGAGTTCGCGCTTCCGGCTTTCGCCCAATCTGCGCGTGTTGATTTCGTACTCCGATTCGTTGATCTGAAACAGTGCCCAGGCCGCGACCTCATACAGAAGTGGATCGGGATTGAACAACTGCGCAATCAAGTCGAGCTGGAAGTCTGAAATCCGCAGTATGCCAATTTGAAAAATCACACAAGCCTTCGTCCATCGGTTCGACTGTGTGAAATCGCGGTTGATCAAAAACTTCAGCACAAGTTTTGAGTCGAGTTTCACACGTGGGTAAAAATACTCAAGCCTGTTGATTCGTTCGTTGTCGGTGAGGTCATCGAGCAATGGAATCACGCGTTGCTTCAGTTGATCGGAAAGGAACACGTCGAGCAATTCGATGGCATACGTTATACCTTCTGTCGTTCCACTGTCGATGTTTTCCTTCACCAGCTGAATAGAACGCGTATCATAAAGCATGGTGAGGAGCATGTAAATGTGATCGATGTCGTGCAGAATTTCTGCGCGCAATGACGTCTTGATGGATTCTGCAAATCCCTCATCCCCTATTTCCTGCAGCGCGCTGAGGTTCCAGCTAATGTCAGCGATGTCGGATTCAATCGCATACTTGATACGCGTAATCTGCGACACGCCGGCTTTGAACCCGCATTCCCCAAGGGCGACCAGTACCTGAGATACGATTACCTTGTTAGGATAATCCATCTTGTTCCAAAGAATCTCTTTAGCCTTTTGTCCGCCAATCCGACCGATGACGCGTATAAGCTTCAGCTTCGTATTTGTACTTTGTCCACTTCGGTAAAAGGCGGCATCGAGATTCGCCAAAGTATTCTGCCCCATCAGAAGCAGGCTGTTCATTGCCTGGTTACTGAACATCGGGTTGTTGAGGTTTTCAATGACGGCATTGACTACCTCAGGCGTGCTCTTCTTCACCGCCGTATTGAGCGCGGTACTTCTGACTTTCGGGTTACTGTCGTGAAGCAGTTCGAGAAGAAACGAAATATTCTCTTCTCTGGCAGTGTGCAGCAATAGTTCGGCCGCATATTGACGTTCATCCGGATTGGAGGAACGGGTAAGGTAACGAATCCTGCTCTTTGAAATTTCACCACCGTTTTCCAGCATCTGGTGTAGGTCAACGGAGCTCAGGACTGTTTTACCGGCGGTGTTACCATTGTTTGACACGCGGATGACGTAACGATCGGATACGGACAAACCCTTCAACTCATTTACTTTTTCATTTGCAAAGTAACGGGTGGCATCGTCGCTGTTTCTTAACAAGTAGTTCAACCAGAACGGAACCCGCGTAGCATTGAGTTTCTCCAGGAGTTTAAATGAGAAGATCGCCTTGTTAGCGTCAGGGTAAAGCAGTTGCTCCTGAAGTTTTGTTGTAATTCGCGTAAACCCTTTTTCAAGTTTTTCCTGTTGCTGAACATCGGAGCTTTCCAGCTTCAACCTGATCTTATTGCGGTAGCCGCTATGCATCCTGTCGACGACAATGAAGTATGCACCGGCCAGTACGAGCATCGCGATAGAGATGTGGATAAGGTTAAAAAACGGAAGGAAGGCCAGTCCGAAGATCAGACATCCTGCCGCGAATCGCGACGCCTCATTAACCACCCCTTCGATTTTTGACTGGATATTGAATCTGAGCCGGCTTTCAAGTGGAATGAAGAACAGTTTGAAGATCGGGTTTTCCACTGCGTCGCGCAGCGTCCAGTTCAGCAGGCGATTCAGCGAAATGAAAAGGAAGAAATAAATGAATCCGGTTGGTGCCATCGCTTTGTCGAAACCGAAAATACTTCCGGTGGCAATTGACCCTATTGAGAATACCGTAATGATCGCCGGCAGAATGAAGAGCGCGATTTTCAACCCGTAGTTGTTGATAATACGGTGGTTGATAAAAGTTTGCATTATAAGGCTGATACCATACACCGCCCCTGTAAAAAACGCGTTGAAATTGGTGAGGTCACGTTCGTCGGGATACTGTTCCTTGACCAGTTGCTGGAAGGAATATTGGCTCAAAACATACATCACCATGGAGATGAAGAGGAACAGAGACAGCAGCATGATATAGCGGTCACGCACGACACTTGACCAGCGGGTTTCCTTTCGGACTGCACTGCCAAACTCGCGGGGATTGTTCTTCGCCAGCGTAAACGACGACGCGATTACGAAGAGCAGGATGGCTACTATGGCGATACTTATTGCACAAACGATCAGGTAATTTGAGATGTCGCCAATGATGCTTGTCGTAAAGGGAATGGCGACCAGAGTTGCGGCGATAGCGGCTATCAACTGCCCGGTGTCGATCCAGCCGATTATTCGCTTCGACTGTCGGAAGTTGAAGAGTCGCCCGAAGATTCCCCAGAAGCTCAGCAGCAGAACCGCCGTCATAGGCCCGGTCATCGTGTACAGGGCAAAGATGAAGTCGTCGTGGAGCGACTCGTCACCATAGTTCAGCAGGTAATACGCGGTAAGGGTGAAGGCGAGAATAAGACCAATGGTGACACTGGTCACGGTGGTGAAGTTGATCCTGTTCTGGAAGAACGAGAACAACATTGTGGAGATCACGCCTAGGGCACCAGCCACAAGAAAAGCCTTATCCAACTGATCACCCATCCGGTTCAGGAACATCGAATCGGCGGTAACCTGGTAGGTAGCGATAAAGACTCCCATGAAAAAACCGGTACAAAGCATCAGGACAATTTGCTTTTGTTCCTGGCTCCTCCCGGACATGGAGGGGATGAGACGGTTCACCATGGTACCAAATATAAAAACAAAAACCGGCTTGTGTCGGCCGGTTTTTGTGCTGGTTTCAGGAAAACCTTATTTGGTTCCTTTAGATGTTGTTGTATCAGTTTTTCCGCCGGCGTTCTCGTTTTTATACTCCTCATTGAGGCCTTTTATTACGTCCTGGGAGATGTCCAGTCCCTCTGCAACGTGCAGCACGTCACTGGTGGGATCGAACTTGAGCACGACCTGAATTCCTTTTTCTTTTCCGTATTTGTCGAGGAAGGCAGTGATACGGTCGTAAAGTGCCTTATTAAGTGTCGCTTCCTCCTGCATGATTTCCTGCTGGAGGCTTTGCTGATACATTTGATAGTTCTGCTGTTTCTTGGCCAGATCCTCTTCCGTAGCTTTTACCTGTCCGAGGGTCATGTTGCTGACATTGCGCTGATAAGCGGCGAACTCATTTTGCAGGCCCTGGGCGCGGTTGCGAAGATCCTGTTCCATCTTCTTGGTCTTTGCCTCAAGCCGGTCCCGACTTACTTTCAGGTAGTCATAATACTTCAGAACAGTATCAGAGTTAATATAGGCGATTTGTAAATCAGAAGCCGGACGTACTTCGCCGGCACTGTTCACTGTCGACCCTGAGGGTGTTGAAAAATGCAAATAATACAATACACCTACTGCTACCAGCAATACAATGTTCAAGACAAGGGACAAGTTCTTCATTCTAGGGATCAATTAAGCCGCAAATATAACAGGCTCCATCGTATACGCGGCAGATAAGCCGTGAATTTAATGAACTACCGTCGTTCGGCAAAACTTACTTTTTTGTCTCTTCATCCTGCACCTGAAAGGAATACAGGGTATCGTCGAGCTGCAGGCTATCGCTGTTGAAATCCCTGATAAACTTCTCTATGTCTTTGTTTTCGATCCTTTCGAGATGCAGCCCAATGTCCAGGCTGATGCCAAATTCAACGTTTCTGTCCATATCGACGTGTTCCTTAACCTTGACTGCCTCATCTTCCTCGAGTTCCATGATCACCTCCGCCATGAAAAGACCGATTTCTTCTTCGAGCGGATCGAGCGTCTCCAGGTTGCCGTTCTCGTCTTCATCGTACGTAATCTTCTTATACTCAGGGAAATGCTTAGCGGCGCGGTGTTCCGCAATCTCATACATCTCGCTTTCATGCTGCAACCTGAGCGTGTACATCACACTGTCGTAAATCACCTCCTTGCCTTCGTCCGTTCCGATGAAATAGAAATGGACATATTCATCGGAACGCTCATCCTCGTCGTCGAGGATAAAATTCTGCCCTGAAGCTTTGATCTGGTTGCGATATTCCTCAATTACCTGAGGGTCAAAGCCTTTATTGTCTGATGTCTGCATAGGTTATGTGCGTAGTGACGGAGTTTTGTGTTTTATCTCTGATGAATATTCCTCTAAAAGTCGTAAAAGTAAACAACCAGCTCAACTTTTCTCTTCCCGGAACCACGCTGCGTACATCGGGTAGTTTTTTGCTGTTCGCTCAATCACCGCTTTCATTTCTTCGGTGATGTCCTTGACTTTTTTAGCGGGCATACCTGCGTAGATGCTCCCTGATTCGATCACGGTACCGGCAAGCACTACCGCTCCCGCGGCGATCACTGAATTGTCGCCCACCACCGCATTGTCCATAACGATCGCCCCCATACCCACCAGCACATTGTTGCCAATGGTACAGCCGTGGACAATTGCGTTATGCGCTATCGAGACGTTGTCACCAATAGTGGTTTTAGCCTTCTGATAGGTGCAGTGGATAACAGCGCCATCCTGAATATTGGTGTTATTGCCGATCGTAATAGAATGGACATCACCGCGCACCACGGCGTTGAACCACACCGTACAATTATCTCCCATGACCACCTCCCCGACTACCGTTGCGTTGTCTGCCAGAAAACAATTCTCACCAAACTGCGGGGTATATCCGCGAACACTCTTTATTAATGCCATAGTTATTTTGTTAAAGAAGGTAAAATAGAGTGGGCGGCAACATTGTGAAATGATTTTCGTATGTTTTTCGGGAATAAAAACTGACAAGATGTCACGGCAAAACTCAGCAAAATCGTATTTTTGCGATTCAAAATAGGAAAATGGAGAACCTGATTGGAGATATTGAGATTTTGAGACACGGGGAGCCGGAAAGTGAAGCTGTCCAGCGTTTACAAGACACGGACACCGGCAGCCCGCGGAAGCTGTATATCGAAAGCTATGGCTGCCAGATGAACTTCTCAGACAGCGAGATTGTGGCTTCCATCCTTCAGAAAGAGGGTTTTGACACCACATCAGATATCGAGCAGGCGGACGTTGTATTTCTGAATACCTGCTCCATTCGCGAAAAGGCGGAACAGACTGTCAGAAACCGGCTGAATCATATCAATGGATTGAAGAAACAGAACCCCGGCCTGCTTGTGGGTATGCTGGGCTGCATGGCCGAACGCCTGAAGTCCAAGCTGCTCGAGGAAGAAAAGATCGTCGACCTGGTAGCGGGCCCCGACGCCTATCGCGATCTCCCCAAACTGATCGCTCAGGTAGATGAAGGCGACCGCGCCGTGAATACGTTCCTGTCGAGGGAGGAAACCTATGCCGATATCAGTCCCGTACGCCTGAATTCAAACGGCGTGACGGCTTTCATATCAATTATGCGGGGCTGCGATAACATGTGCAGCTTCTGCGTTGTGCCGTTCACCCGTGGACGGGAACGAAGCCGTGACCCCTACTCGATCGTACAGGAGGCGCGTGAACTGCTGAATCGTGGGTTCCGCGAAGTAACACTGCTCGGGCAAAATGTTGACTCCTACAAATGGAGCGAAACAGAAAACAACAAGGCGCGTCTTGAGAAATCGGGAAGCGAAAAAATCATCACATTCGCTAACCTTTTGGAAATGGTCGCGCAGGTTAGTCCGCTGCTTCGCATCCGATTCTCCACGTCTCACCCGAAAGACATCACGGACGATGTGCTGCAGGTGATGGCGAAATACGACAACATCTGCAAGTACATTCACCTTCCCGTGCAAAGCGGAAACTCAAGGATTCTCGATCTGATGAACCGTGGCTATTCGCGCGAATGGTATCTTGGAAAGATTCAAAAGATCAGGGAAATACTGGGCGAAGACTGCGGGATTTCTTCCGATATGATCACGGGTTTCTGTTCAGAGACGGAAGCCGAACATCAGGACACTTTGTCATTGATGGATGAGGTCAAGTATGATTTCGCATATATGTTCTTCTACTCAGAACGCCCCGGAACACTTGCTGCGAAGAAATTCGCGGATGACATTCCGGAAGACGTGAAGAAACGACGACTCAACGAAATCATTCAAAAGCAGACTGCACATTCGCTCGAGCGGAATCAACGCGATGTTGGAAAGATCCAACAGGTGTTGATCGAGGGCGAGTCAAAAAGATCTGCGGATTTTCTGCAGGGACGAAATTCTGCCAATAAAGTTGTTGTTTTCCCCAGAGAGAACTTTTTCAAAGGACAATATGTGAATGTAATGGTAGAATCATGTACCGGCGCCACCTTGATAGGTAAAGCGGTACCTGATTCAGTGAGGTAAAATATTTAATGCAATATCAGAAGATGGCAATATCCGAAGCGGAAATACAAAGTGTAAAACTCAGGTTTGGCATCATTGGAAATTCGCCGTTGCTTAACAATGCGGTGAGCGTTGCCATTCAGGTTGCGCCTACTGATATGTCGGTGCTGATTACCGGCGAAAGCGGAAGTGGTAAGGAGTCTTTTTCAAAGATCATTCACCACCTAAGTCCGCGCAAGCACGGTCAGTTTATTGCGATCAACTGTGGTTCCATTCCCGAAGGAACGATTGACTCCGAGTTGTTCGGACATGAGAAAGGTTCGTTCACCGGTGCCCATGAAGCGAGAAAAGGTTACTTCGAAGTCACCAATGGCGGAACTATTTTCCTGGATGAGATTGGTGAAATGCCCCTGGGTACGCAGGCGAGACTTCTTCGCGTGCTCGAGAACGGTGAATTTATAAAAGTCGGTTCTTCAAAAGTTCAGAAGACGGATGTGCGTGTGGTGGCTGCCACCAACGTCAACCTGATGCGAAAAGTTGAGGAAGGAAAGTTCCGCGAGGATCTTTACTATCGTCTCAGCACTGTTCCTATTTACGTTCCGCCGTTGCGCGAACGCGGAAAAGACATTGAGCTTTTGTTCAGGAAGTTCGCCACTGATTTTGCGGAACGTTATAAGGTGAAGCCTATTTCACTTCAGGAAGATGCCAAGCAATTACTTCTGCAATACCGGTTTCCCGGAAATATTCGTCAGCTGAAAAACCTGGTTGAGCAGATCTCAGTGTTGTCGACTGACGACAAAGAAATCGACGCCGAAAAACTTCAGCGTTACTTACCTCGGGAGAATACGCTTCCTGCGTTGTATAAAAATGTTTCAGATCGCGATGGCTTGTCGGAGCGAGATATCCTCTACAAGGTGCTCTTCGACATGAAGAAGGATATGCATGATCTGAAGAAGCTGGTGCTTGACACATATTCCGGCGTGGGTAAAGCCGGTCAGCTGATCAAGGAAAATCCCGAACTTTTCGAAGGCGTTCACGACGACGCCGATCGGCAACATGAAGCTGTAGTGCTCGATTTGTCTAACACGCATACGAATCACGACGATGTTGAAGACGTGACGGACATCACGCACGAAACTGAGGACGATTCGTTGTCAATCGAGAAGAAAGAAAAGGAATTAATTATCCGCGCTCTTCGGAAGAATAACAACCGTCGCAAATATGCGGCACGGGATTTGGGCATTTCCGAGCGTACTCTTTACCGAAAGATCAAGCAATACGATCTTGAAGATTAACTCTATTATGCGAGCGCTTCTATTGGCATTTATGAGTTCGGCTGCACTGCTGCTTACGTCGTGCGGCACGAGCGTTAACTATTCGTTTACCGGAACAACGACTTCAGCAAAAACGATTTCCATTGCGGAGTTTTACAACAACGCGGATCTGGGTCCCGCGAATATGGGGCAGACGTTTACGAATCAGATCAAGAACTACTTCATACAGAACACGAACATGTCGGTGGTTTCAACTGATGGTGAACTTCAGCTGGAGGGAGAGATTGTTGATCTGCGACTTACGCCTATTGCGCCGGTGAATTCGGAAAGCAACGACGGTTTTGCATCCGCAACGTCTACGCGTCTGACGATTACAGTGAAGGCAACGTATGTGAACACGCTCGACGAAACGATGAGTTTCCAGAACCGGACGTTTTCATTCTATCGCGACTTCCCAAATGAGGCGAATCTCACAGATATCGAAGAACAATACACGCGTGACATTTTCGAACGGATAATCAACGACATCTTCAATGCTTCGGTGGCCAATTGGTAAAATTTCGTATTTTTACTCTATTGCTAACCTAAGTGGAGACACCAGATTTTTTAAGAGTACTACAGCATTTTTGCGGGACGACAACGACTGACGCTGAAAATGTTCTGAGCTTAAAGGAAGCCTTTCCTTTCAGTCAGGTGTTGCATACGCTTTCTGCCCGTGTAAGTAAGGATCATGGTTTCAGCAATTCGCAAAAGGAACTTCAGCTCGCGGCAGTTTATGCTGCTGATCGAAGCGTATTGAAAGACATCATGGAGCGTGAGGCTACACCTAATGCTCCCGCCCAACCACTGGTGTCTGACGGTACGGAGGCGAGTGAAGAGTTTTCACAGAATCTGATACACGAACTGGAACGCCTGCACAAGCTTCGCGAAAACTTTGAATTGCTTTTTGCAGACGGTTCGAAGACGTCGTTTCAGTCAACGCCACAGGAGTCTCCTGCCGTTGAATCTACCAGCGAAGCCGATCAGGCATCTTCTGAGACCCCGAAGTCGAAGAAGGAAAGAATCGTCGAACTGGCAAAGGCCGCTTCCTCCTCGGAAAACAGTCAGGAGCTGCCGAGGTCACGCCGCAAGCGAAAAGATACCGTCGACGTACTGATCGATCAGATTGTAACAACCAAGGAAGAAATAACGCCTGAGAACGAAAAGCAGAAAGAACAGATCAAGATGATTGATCAGTTTATCAGGGTTCAGCCGACCATATCCGGAGCCAAAGACAAGCAGGCAGTTCCGGAGGACCTCACCACGATCCGCACGGGTGAATTCGGGGACGCGATTATTTCTGAAACACTCGTCGAAATCCTCATAAAACAGGGAAAAAAGGAGAAAGCTGTAGAGGTATTGAAGAAACTCATTTGGAAGTTTCCCCAAAAAAAAGCTTACTTTGCATCCCAAATTGAAGCATTGAGGAAATAGATCATGTACGGCTTAGTTATCACTCTAATAATTGCAATCAGCGTCCTTTTGGTGTTGGTTATTCTTGCTCAGAACTCTAAGGGCGGGGGCCTTTCCAGCCAGTTTGGCGGATCGGCAGCAAGCAACATCATTGGTGTAAAGAAGACCGGGGATTTGCTTGAAAAACTGACCTGGGGATTTATTGTTGCGCTGGTGGTTTTGACACTGACAACCAGTGCCATCCATACGGATCGCGTTTCCTCTTCTGATGAGATTTTGAAAAATGCAGCTGAACAGGCACCTCCTGCTTCGACGCCAGGTACTTCGCTACCCTTCGGCGACGGAGGGGATGAAACTGAGGCTGACTCAGCTGAGTAATAGATACTTCAATAGTTGGAAAGCCAGGTTCTCGCCTGGCTTTCTTGTTTCCGGCCGTGCCGGTTGTTAATTCAGTAATTCAAATGGCAGAAATCAGACCATTGCGGGCATGGCGATACAACCGCCAGCTGTCCCGTCAAATTGAAACCCTGACTTCCCCCCTTTTCGATGTTGTTTCCGAAAAACAGAAGCAGAAACTTTATCAGAACCCACTGAACAGCATTCACATTAATCTGCCACAGGCGCCATTTTCCGCCGACCGTGCAGGCCTGCTCCTCGAAGAGTGGAAGAAAAACGGCACCCTGGTTCAGGACAGGTTGCCCGCTATCTACGTCTACTACCAATACTTCACACTTCCAGGCTCAAGGACGGAACTCTGCCGCAAGGGGTTTATCTGCAACATCCGGCTGTACTCCTGGGAAGAACAGGTGATCCAACGGCACGAAAACACCATTCCCAAGTCGGTTAACGACCGCATTGAGATGCTGGAGAAAACTGAATTGAATGCGAGCCCTACCCACGGTCTCTACACCGACGAGTCGTTTACGCTGGAACGGTATATGGACGAGGCAATGCTACATCCAATACTTGAAACGGAAGATTATCAGGGTGTACGCGATGTGCTGGGCGTGATTCACGATGCCCAGGTCATCGCATCGTTTCAGCGCGTTATCCGCGACAAGAAAATCATTCTTGCCGATGGTCATCATCGCTACGAGGGATCACTTGCCCATAAACATGAGCAGAAGCGAAGCAATCCAAACCACACTGGCAACGAAGGTTACAATTTTCACCTGATGTACCTGACGAACACCGAAGCCGGTGACTTGCGCATCCTTCCGACGCACAGGCTGGTACATGGCGTGGACGGCTTCGACGAGACCACAATCATCGAGAAGCTATCAGAATACTTCATCATTAAGCCCGTTGACGACCCTGCGACGCTCAACGAAATCATCGTTGGCAAACGTTGGGCGTTTGGGCTTGTATTCCCGGAGAATGCCTATAAGGTGCGTCTCAAGCCCGAAAGCCTCGCGAAGCTTCGATGGCCGTTCCCGGATGAAATCAAGGAACTGGACCTGACCGTAATGCATTACTTCATTTTGCAGGAAGCGCTTGGCATCAAGGGCAAGGATCAACGCAAGAGTGACCACGTTTCATTTGATCGCAGTTTTACGGAATGCCTGAAGAAAGTACAAAACGGATCTGCTCAAATGGCCATCATAACGAACGAGGTATCAATAGAGGAAGTCAAACGCGTTTGCGGAAGTGGATATACCATGCCGCAGAAGTCAACGTATTTCTATCCGAAAGTTGTCTGCGGTTTTGTCTTCAGCTCGATCCGGGAAAGTGAATTTCATTCATCACCCTTTTCACCCTTCTGACATGCTGGAGAAATCTAAAGACAGAAAGATCGTACTGCTATCAGGGTCGCCGCGGCGCCAACAGATTTTGCGGGAAGCGGGTTTCACGTTCGACGTCCAAAAAACTGATGTCAGCGAGGATTTTCCTTCATCGCTTCCGGTGAAAGAAGTAGCCGAATACCTGGCGCGGAAAAAGGCTGATTTCATCAAGTCGCGCCTTGGTTCGGAGATAGCGATTGCAGCAGATACAACTGTGGTGTTGGGCAACGAGATTCTGAATAAGCCTGCTGATCGGGACGATGCGATGAAGATGCTTGAAAAATTATCCGGAAAAACGCATACAGTAATCACCGGTGTCTGCATTGTTTCGAGCGAAAAGGAAATATCCTTCTCAGATCACACACAGGTTTCTTTTCGTTCATTGACACGCGAAGAAATATCGTGGTATATTGACCATTTCAAACCGTATGACAAGGCAGGCGCCTATGGAGTACAGGAATGGATTGGAATGGTAGCCATTGACAGAATCGTCGGTTCCTATTTCAATGTGGTCGGTTTACCGGTTCATCGGGTTTATGAAGAACTTGTGAATTGGTAATCGTCCAATCTTCGTTACAACCAAAATGTGCCGGGCTGTGCCAAAGTATGAAATAAAATTGAAATGAGTGGAATCAAGATATCCGCTGTCGTCATCACGTTTAACGAGGAAAAGAACATAGCCCGTTGCATTGAGTCTCTGTTATCGGTGGCGGATGAGATTATTGTGCTGGATTCGTACTCAACTGATGCCACCGCTGAAATTTGCAAGAGGCACGGTGTGCGCTTTCATTCTGAAGTCTTTGAAGGTTATGGGTCTCAGAAGAACAAGGCTGTTGCGCTTGCTACGTACGATTACATCCTGTCTCTTGACGCAGATGAAGCCCTTTCTGACGAGTTGAAGGCTTCCATTCTAGCTATAAAAAACAACTTTTCATCCGACGCCTTTGAGTTCAACCGCAGGACCAATTTCTGCGGTCGCTGGATACGCTACTGCGGCTGGTACCCTGACAGGAAAATACGACTCTGGAAAAGAGATAAAGGAGGATGGGCTCCCGATCGTGTGCATGAAGTTGTGCAGATGAACAGCGGTGCTACGGTAGGAAGACTCAAGGGTGATTTGTTGCACTATTCCTTTGATTCCCTGGCAGGCCTGCTGGAGAAATTCAACTCCTTCAGTACGATCTCCGCAGAAGAGGCTTATAAGAAGGGAAAAGGTGTATCGTTTCTAATTCACGTTGTGCTATATCCGTTTGTCACGTTTTTGCGCGTATATATATTGCGACTTGGATTTCTTGACGGCTACGCTGGCTTCATGGTGTCTGCAGCCATCGCTATTTCAAAGTTTGCGAAGTATTCAAAACTGTACCTGCTCAAGAAAGATAAGGCGTGATCTGTTATTCTAACGACGCCTGAGGCACAAGTCCAAATGGGGTAAACGCTTTTTTCTCCCGCAGGACTTGCTGAAAAATCTCAAGGTTGACTTTCGGGCGCTTTAGCTTTGGATGGTCAAAGTGATATTGTATAGCGATATTTTTTACCGTCTTCACTTTTATGCCGTTCCACCGAAGTCGGGCTTCTATATCCGTATCTTCACCTACCGCCGGAGCCTGGTAACGTTCATCAAATCCATTGATATCGAGCAGGTCACTTTTGTGGATCGAGAAGTTGCATCCAAGTATCCCCGCGTCCTTCCGATTGAGAAAGCTTCGTAATGGGGCGCTGGAAACGAAAATCCCTTTTATTACGTGTGATGATTTTCCAAATATCCCATCCATCAATATCCTTCGTTCAAATCCTTTCTCCATCCCACCTTTCCGTATAAATTCCTCGGTCATGAGATGGATAAATTTTGCAGAAAGATTAGCTCTCCTTCCGGCAAGGACCGTCTTCGCCTCCCTGTTATTCACATGTTCCTCGATAAATTTTCGATGCGGAATGCAGTCACCGTCGATGAAAATCAGGTAATCACTGCGGCTTGCAAGCACAGCTTTGTTGAATATTCGGGTCTTGCGAAAGCCTTTGTCCTCGTGCCAGAGATGTTGTATCGCAAGGGGGCCTTTACTCGCTATTTGCTGGATTTCGCTTACCACTTCTGCGCGGGATCCATCGTCGGCGATTACAACCTCAAAATCCTGAACCGATTGTCGTTCAAGCGCCGCCAGGATGCGTCTCAGATAGTCTAACTGATTATAAAACCCAATAATCAGTGTTGCCCGATACTTGTCCATTTGTTTCGTTTCTTCAGAAATAAAAAATGATATGCCGGAAAGAGAATGCGCGTAGTTAGATGAGCATACTGGAATTTGACGATCAAAGACTTAAAGAGTGAGTCCGGATTCCCTTCTTCCACATTTCTTTGGCCCGATGCCCGGCAACCTTCCAGCACTAAATCGAGCCCTTAATCATGGTCACGATTGGGAAGGTAGCACAAAAACCTAACTTTTCAATTTCATCATGCTTGATGTTGAGCGGAAACGGTTGCGACTGCTTAGCTATCCGACGAATTACGAGGGCTGCCGCGACTGGATACGCGTATTTAGATGGTCTCGCGATAGGGCAGCCCGCGGCCGAAAAGGAAAAACCCTTGGCAACGACATTATGTGTATTTTTGATAAAGTTTCCTGGAAAACAGAGTCGCCTTATAGTTTTTGAGCACAGAAGATGAAGAAGCTTAAAGTCCTGATGTTAAGCGCCGAGAAAACATGGCGGGGCGGGGAACAGCAAATTGCTTACTTGGTTTCCGAATTGATGTCTCGCGGGACGGAAGTAGTAGTCGGCGTAAAGGCAGGCTCCCCTTTTGAAAAACACTGTATCGAAAAGGGCATCGCAGTTCACGCTCTTCCCTTCAGAAACGGATCGGATATCTTCACGGCGTTGAGCGTTAGAAGTATCTGTAGAGCCGAATCAATCGACCTGATTCATGCGCATAGTTCAAGGTCTCACGGGATAGCCGTCCTGGCCGCTTTTTTCGGCAACAAGACTCCAATAATCCTGAGCCGAAGAGTTGACTTTGTTCCAAAGAACTCCTTCATGACACGGTGGAAATACAATCACCCTGCCGTCAAGAAAATCCTGTGTGTCTCCGACAAGATCACGTCAATCATGCGGGAATTTGTGGATCAACCTCAGAAGTGTATCACCGTGCACAGCGGCATTGATTTTCAGAAGTTCGAAGGGCACGGTAGAACAGATGTCCTCCGCAGAGAATACGGCATTCCCGAGGGTCACTGGGTTATTGGTAATACGTCTGCACTCGAAGATCACAAAGACTATTTCACCTTTATCAATTGCATCAAAATACTTGTCACCAGTGGTATACCATGCAAGGCGCTGATATTTGGAAGAGGATCGCTGGATAAAAAGTTACAGGACTACACCCGTACGTCCAACATGGAGGGTAATATTATATTCACCGGCTTCAAGAAGAATATTCCTGAACTAATGCCGTCTCTCGATTTCTTCCTTATGACATCGAAAGAAGAAGGGCTGGGCACGTCTGTGCTGGATGCATTTGCTTCCGGCGTGCCGGTTGTTGCAACGGCAGCCGGAGGGATTCCGGAAATGGTAATTCATGAGCAGACAGGACTTCTGGCTCCCATCGGAGACGCCAAGGAGCTGAGTGCCTGCCTTAACCGCTTGATGGCCGATGCAGCACTACGAGAAAGAATCATATCTTCGGCAAAAGAAAAAGTAAGGGAGTTCTCCATGAAAGAGACAGCATCCAGAACCTTTCAGGTGTACCTGGATGTTCTAGCCAGCTAACGCATTCCGGTACACCTTCATCATGTCAGAGGCAATATTCTCCGGACTAAACCGGCTGATGTAATCAGCTGAGCCTTCAATCATACGCGCCCTCACTGACTGCTCACCTAAGACTGATGACAAGTGAACCTTCAGATCTTCTGCACTTGCCGGATCAAAATACAAGGTATCGGGACCGCCGGCTTCTGCAAAGCATGATCCTTTTGAAGTAATTACAGGTAACCCTGACTGGATTGCCTCCACGATCGGGATACCAAACCCTTCGAACAGGCTCGGGTAGACAAAAGCTTTAGCCATTTGATAAATGCCCGGCAAATCTTCAAACTTTGCATTATGTATAAACAGCAAGTCGTCGATCACATGGTTCTTTGCGGCATACTCTTTAACGTGATCAAGGTAAGGTGTTTTTTTTCCAACGATCACAAACGGGACTCTCCCTGAGGATGGTAACATCGCCAAAGCTTCAACAGCCACCTTTATGTTCTTTCGCTCTTCGATTGTTCCAACAGAAAGCAGATACTCGGATGGAAGGTGGTACTTACTTCGTAAAGCAGTTCGTTCGGATTCGTCAACCTTCCTCCTGAAAATCGGATGACAGCCCTGATAGACTATCCGTATTTTTTCTTCGGGCACATTCAGATACTCTTTCAGATCATCCGCAGTTTGTTTACTGATTGCAATGACGATATCTGCATTTCGGCACGCAGACCTGGCCTTGGCAGTATATATCGCGACATCGATCGGATTGTAGAATTGCGGAAATCTCAGATAGATGAGGTCGTGAACGGTCACAACCTTCTTCACTCCCTTCAATCCGTAGGGAAGTTCCTGAGATAAGCCATGATAGACATCCAGAGATCGCGTCTCACGATGCGTACTTATTCCATAGGAACGCCAGATGCTTTTAGCATACCTGTAGACTCCTGAAGGAACCACAACTGAAATGTTCTGTTGATTCAGAATCGGACCAACCTCGGGGTGATTGTTCCATTTCGGAGTGAAGAGTACAAAAGAATCACCAGGGTATTGCTGGCTTAATGCATTAACAACAAACCTTGAGTAATTCCCGAGGCCCGTGAAATTATGAAAGAGGCGTTTGGCATCGAAGCCTACTCGCATCAGCGCGGAAACATTTCGTTATAGAGACGTATACCCTTGTCAATGATTCTGTATGCTTCTTCTCTTGGCTTAAACTCATCCACGACAACTTTCTTCTTCTCAAGAGTCTTATAGTTTTCAAAGAAGTGCCTTAGTTCTTCCACAAGGTGCTGAGGTAAGTCCGCAACGTCGCTGATGTGGCTCACACTCTGATCAGTTTGTGCAACTGCTATAATTTTGTCATCGGCTTCACCATGATCGATCATTTGCATTACGCCGATAACTTTTGCGCTGATGAGGCAACGTGGGACAACAGTGACCTGGGTAAGAACGACTATATCGAGGGGATCGTGATCATCACCCAATGTTTGCGGTATGAACCCGTAATTGAGCGGGTAGTACATGGACGCATAGATAACGCGATCAAGTTTGATCAACCCGCTTGCCTTATCAATTTCATATTTTGCGCGCGAACCTCTTGGGATTTCAATGATTGCGTTTACGTTATACGGAGGGTTTTCCCCCGTTGATACCTCATGCCACGGATGCTGAACCATTTGAATTTTTTTTGGCAATATTAATGAAAAAAGCCCCGAACTGTCGGGGCTTTTCTCATTTACTTCGTCTCACCGGATTTTTTTCCATCCTTGGTGCCGGCGGGTCTGATCTTATCACCGTCCTTCAAACGTTTGGATACTGCCAGAAACGGCCCCTTGATCACTTCGACCGTATCGGCTACACCAGACAGGATTTCAATATTTTCATAGTCGCTGATACCTGTTTTCACTTCTACCATCCTGGCCGTGCCATTGTCGTTGATGAAAACGACGGTCTTGTCTTCTTTCTTGGCCTGAGGTTGATTCGAAGTTTGGACACGTTCATTTCCTGAATCCTTCTTATCGTCACTATTTTGTTCATTCGGATTGCGGGTAGTCACAGCAGCAAGCGGAACGGAAAGAACATTTTCTTTACGAGTGGTCAGGATTTCCACGCTGGCCGTCATACCCGGACGGAAAGGAAAACGATTGCCTTCCTTCACCAGATCCTGATAAGACGAGCTGAGGATCAGGATACGAACCTCAAACTCCGTAATTGCATCAGCAGAAACTTTCTCCTTAGCGGTGTTGGCTATCAGCGTAACGATACCTTTGAACTCCCTGTTTTGATTGGAATAAGAGTCAACATCAATGATGGCAGTATCGCCCTGATGAACGCGTACGATATCATTTTCATTCACGTTGACGCGAACCTCCATTTTGCTAAGGTCTGCAATTCGGAGCATTTCAGTACCGGCCATCGTAGCAGTTCCCACGACGCGTTCACCGTGTTTAACAATGAGTTTGGAAACCACGCCAGACATTGGCGCAACGACCGTTGTACGGCGGAAGTTTTCCTGTGCCTCTTTCAGCGAAGCCTCAGTACTGCTCACAATATGACGGGCAGCCTCAACGTTTTGTTCAGCAAAAGTAACGTCGTTCTTGGCCACCTCGTAGTTCTGGGTTGCGAGCTGCCAGTCTGCTTCAGAAATAACTTTCTCTTCCCATAATTTCTTTTGGCGCTCGTATTCAGCCTGGGCCCGTATCAGCTGAGCCTTGGAACGAGAAAGACTGGCTATAGTCTGCTCAAGATTTGCGCGCTGCTGGGCAAGTCCGGCCTGGGCACGCTGCAACTGGCTCTGGAAGATGTCGGGGCGAATGCGTACCAGAACATCCCCCACTTTCACCGAATCTCCCTCCTCAACGCGAAGCTCAGTGATCTCACCGGAGACTTCAGGAGCAATTTTCACTTCAGTCACAGGTTGGATAGTACCAGAAGCACTTACCTTCTCGACGATTGTCGTTTTCGTTGCACGCGCAAGTTCCACTTCAAGCTCTTTCGGCTTGCCAATCCACCCCGCGGATTGACCTACGATAATGAAGAGGATCAGGAAGACGACCGCCCCAATTAACCAGTAAACGAGTTTGTTTGATTTTTTAGTTTTCTTTGCCATCAGAGTATGAAGATTAATAATCGAGAGGTTTGCCTAAGTAAAAGTCCAGTACTTTTTTCCGGAAAATAAAATTGAACTTCGCACGCGTGAAGTCGGTCTGCGCCTGATACAAATCATTCTGCGAAACCTGATATTCGAAAGAGTTTGCTGCACCGGAATTATAGCGGCTTTCCATCATGCGGAATGCTTCCTCGCGCGCAGCCACGGTGCGCTGTGCAGCAAGATACGTTTTCGACGAAGCAACGGCCTCGTTATATGCATTCTCAACATTCTGCCGTAGCGTCATCTTCACCTCGGTCTCCGCCAGCTTTGTGTTCTCTGCTGCTATCTCTGTACGCTGTACAGTAGCCCGCGTTTGATAATTGTTAAACAGTGGAATCATCAGTGTCAGACCAAGTGAACGGAATACGTTATCCTTCAGCTGCTCACTCTGACTCCAGCTATCGCGCATCCTTCCCGGTTGCTGCATTGTTTGTGTAACAACTGTTTGTCCAGTGGCTTCCACGTAGCCAATCGGTTGTACAACCGCAACAGGATCTCCGCTTTCCGGCACGAAACGGGGGCGGTCGGATGCACTGGAGTAGTTAGTGTTAATTGACCCGCCTAATGTAAGTCGTGGGAAGTACTGTCCCCGTGCTGCTTTAACCGCATATTCAGAACTTTCAACCTGAAGTTTTGCAGCCTTGATCTCAGGCATCGTCTCCGTTGCAATCGCAAAGATTTCATCACGGCTTTCCTCAAGAATCAAATCTTCAACATCGAGGTCCATTATTTCAACATCCATTGGCGTAGACGCCGGCAGAAGCAGTGCCTGCTTTAGCTGGAGCAGCGAAAGAGCTACTGCGTTTTCCTGATTGACCAGATTTACCTCATTGGTGGCAACCTGGGCCTCCATGTTGAGCTGTTCTGACCGGGCCATCGCTCCTGCTTCGACCTGTTTCCTGATCCGGTCGAGCTGCACCTGACTTGACCTGAGCTGAAACTCTGCATTCTGCAGAAGTTCCTTGTTGAAGATAACGGTGATGTATAACATGGCTATGTTCAACATCACATCGTTTTTCGTCTTTTGAAGATCATACTCCGCGGCGTGGTGCGCACGTGATGTTTGTTTAATCGTGTTTTGAATCCTGAATCCGTTGAAGAGCGTCAGGTTTGAACTGATCGATGGATTGATTGAATTGAGTTCCTGAGTGGTATACTGGTAAGTAACCGGGTCAACAGACCGTCCCCAATTGTATCCATAGGAAAGTGTGGCGTTAAGGTTTGGCAACGTCGACATCCGCGCTTGTGATAAATCGACCTCGGTGCTGCGAAGGTTATTTTCGCTCCGCGCGATCTGGATATTGTTGGCCAATGCGTAGGTAACGCATTCCCGCAGGGTCCAGACTTTTTCTTCCTCCGGAGTTTTCTCGGGCGGCTCCTGTCCCATTACACTGCAAAAGGTGCCCAGGAATACAATAGCGGTAAGGATTCTTTTCATGTTGCTGAACATATTGTTAGGTAGTACAAACACTTCAAAATTGTGAAAGCCGCTCATCGGTCAATATCGGGTATATAGGTTATGGTTTTAACCCAACTAAGACTCCTGAGGTACTCTAATGTTACAGGTTTAACCCCGGAATCCATTTCAATTACAAGGCAAGCCAGATCATTTTTTCCTTTTCGGGAAACCGACATGGTTGCAATATTGCAGTCGTCGTGCGCGAGGACGTCGGCAATGAAGGCAATACTGCCCTTAACATCCTCAGCTGTAATAATTACCGTATGAAGGTTTGCTGTGAAGTCAGCTTTAAATCCATTGACTTCAGCAATATTTATGAGTCCGCCGCCTCTGCTCTCGCCCACCACTTCAACCTGGCGTTCTCCCTTGCGAATCAGCAACCTCACCGTATTCGGGTGTAACGTAGAAGCGTTGCCGACAGATTTGAATTTATAGCTTAGATTTGCCTGCGCAGCCAACGCAAATGCTTCCTTGATTCTGGTGTCGTCAGTCTTAATGTCAAGAAGGCCTGCTATTATTGCCAGGTCACTCCCGTGTCCCTCATATGTCCGTGCGAATGAGTTATAAAAGATAATCTCTGCTTCCTCAGGAGTATCGCCAAGAATTTTCCGGGCAGTTCGGCCGATGCGAACCACTCCTGCGGTGTGAGAACTGGAAGGACCTATCATCACCGGACCGATCATATCAAAGACACTGCTTTTTTCCTGCATGGCAATTTCACGCTATCTGTCGAGCAATCCGGAACATTGTTACAAAAAAATCCCCATTTTCGCATTAGCCGTTCCGTTTTCATCTTTCGGATCCGTCGGCCTTCATTAAATTGGCTGATCTAAACTGCAATAGGAGCCTTAATCGTGGGGTGGGACTGGTAATCCTGTATTTCAAAATCCTCAAACTGATATTCAAACAACGTCTGAGGCTTTCTCCGGATGTTTAGCCGCGGCAGCGCGTAAGGTGTCCTTGAAAGCTGGAGTTGAGCCTGTTCTATGTGGTTGGTATACAGGTGAACATCGCCGCCGGTCCAGACAAACTCACCGGGTTGAAGGTCACATTGTTGTGCAAACATATGGGTCATCAGCGCATACGAGGCAATGTTAAAGGGAACCCCGAGGAAAAAATCCGCGCTCCTTTGATACAACTGGCACGACAACTTTCCTTCGGCAACGTAAAACTGAAACAGCGCATGGCACGGAGGCAGGGCCATTTTGTCGACTTCCGCCGGATTCCATGCTGTAACGATATGCCTGCGCGAATCGGGTTTTTCGCGAAGCTGCGTCAACACCTGCGTGATCTGGTCGATGTGGCGGCCATCGGGGGCAGGCCAGCTACGCCATTGATGGCCATAAACCGGACCGAGCTCACCGCTTTCGTCAGCCCATTCGTCCCATATCGTCACCTTATTATCGTTGAGGTATTTGATATTCGTGTCACCGTTGAGGAACCACAGCAACTCATAAATGATTGATCGCAAGTGTAGTTTCTTGGTAGTAACCAACGGAAATCCATCCTGAAGGTTGAAACGCATCTGACGGCCAAACACTGAAAGGGTTCCTGTTCCGGTGCGGTCGCTTTTCTTCGTCCCGTTCCGAAGTATATCATCCATCAACTCAAGATATTGCTTCATGCCCTTTGATCGCTTTGTAGTGTGCCGTTTTAAGAAACAGAATTTCCGCAATTAATGAAGTGTCGCGAAGATTCTCAACATCAAAGGAAACAAAAAAACCCGGGATTAACCCGGGTTCTGAAGTGGAGAAATAATTTTATCAGTCTACCTCAATAGTTCGCGTGATACCATCTACGGTTACCGAGAACGTGCGATCACATTCTCCGGAACCATAATCTATGGTGATGTCTTTAGCGTGGTCGATGGTATAGGTTTTCGTGCCGGATACGGCCATCGGACAGAAGCGCTTGTATTCGAGTTGCTTGGATAAGGCCACTTCGTACGAGCGCCCGCCACGAGTTGTCCCCGATGCAGAGCTCGCCGTGTGGATGATAAGCTTGTCGTTCAGCGGATTAGCCTCGCGTATCCACGAAAAGGTAATGTCTGACTCTCTCAGCGCCGCAGATCCATCCTGGAACGTTGCCTTCCCGTCTACCAATATCACGTTAAGCTTTGGAGCATCTTCCGTACTGCCTGAAATATTCGTCAGTGTGCGTGTGCCTTCAAGTTTAATACCATTGATTTTATAATTCTCCGTGGTTGTCTGCAACGTCGACCCGGGAAGGAATCGAAGTCCGTCATAATAGAAAAATAGTTTTCCACTTCGGATGTTCCCCTGAAGGTCGGCGCACCCGGGACCGAAGTCTACTGTTATTACGCCAACCGGATGTTCCAGGCTCGAGATCTCTGCGGGTTCGATAGACACAACAATACCCGCACAGTTGAAGCGACTGTCGTTGATTGTGATCGTTGCAGATCGGCGGCCACCAGCAAAGTCGTCGTCGTCCGGAGCTGTAATCGCTACAGCAGCGAGATCGTCCATATCCTGATAGTAGGCGTCGATCACCGCTTCCTCAGCCACATCCCGTGAATCCCGGGGTGTCAGATCACGTTCCTCCCTGTCGCAACTGACGACAAACGCGCTCAAAACGATCGCGAACGCACCCTTCAGGTACAGTTTTTTTGCTTCCATAAATGGTGATGGTTAAAAGATGCCAGATGGCTGCTTGGTTTTTACCATACAAAGCAATTATTTTCCACGATTTAAGTCCATTCTAAAACTGTTTGGTATCTATGGGTGCAAGGTTCAGTGCTTTAGTGGTTCTTTTTGTGGGCATCTTTGCAGCATCCTACGGCCAGATGACCGTGAAGATCGCGAAGCTCAAATACAACGGCGGTGGCGACTGGTATGCCAATAAAACGGCGCTTCCGAATCTTATCGAGTTCTGCAACCGGGAATTGGGGATGAACCTCGCTCCCGAGGAAGACATTGTCGAAGTTGGGAGCCGCGACCTTTTCCTTTATCCATACATCTATATGACCGGTCACGGGAATGTAGTGTTTTCCCCGGATGAAGCGTCAAACCTTCGGAAATACCTGGCCGGAGGGGGATTTCTGCACATCGACGACAACTATGGTCTCGACAAGTTTATCCGCCTCGAACTCAAGAAGGTATTTCCGGAACTTGAGCTTGTTGAACTGCCCTTTGACCATCCTATCTACCGCCAGAAATTCAGCTTTCCGCAGGGTTTACCCAAGATTCACGAGCACGACGGCAAGCCTGCGCAAGGCTTTGGCCTGATCTATAATGGTCGGCTCGTG
Source organism: Bacteroidota bacterium (assembly GCA_023417065.1). Lineage (GTDB taxonomy): Bacteria > Bacteroidota > Bacteroidia > Cytophagales > Cyclobacteriaceae > Ohtaekwangia. Next base: position 19,853 of record JAEZGH010000039.1, on the reverse strand, counting down.
GTGTACTATTCCTATGAATCCGACCTCGGTAATGGCTGGGAGGATCCAAAAATCCATAACGACCCGGCGGAAAAAAGGCTCCAGGCACTTCGAATGGGGGCGAATATCCTCGCATACTGCTTCACTTCCTCCTTCTGAGATCCTTTCCAGAAAAATAATACGGCAGGTTCTTGCATCTTATTAACTAATGCTTTAGTTTCATACCTAAATACATAGTGATAATGAAAGAACTTACGAAAGCCGAAGACCAGGTGATGCAAATTCTATGGAAAATCGAGAAGGGATTTGTCAAAGACATCATTGAGCTGATGCCCGACCCGAAGCCTGCCTACAATACGGTCTCTACCATTGTAAGGATACTTGAATCAAAAGGATTCGTTGACCACAAAGCTTACGGCAAAACGCATGAGTACTTCCCTGTGATTGCAAAGGAGAAGTACACAAAGTTCTACCTGAACAACCTGCTTAAAGGCTACTTCAACGGGTCGTTTCAAAACCTGGTCTCGTTCTTCGCAAAGGAGAATAAACTGGACATCCACGAAATGGAAAAGTTACTTGAAGAACTCAAAAAACAGAAGTGATGAGTACTTATGTCAATTACTTCATCGAGGCCAACGTAGGACTTTCCCTTCTGGCGGTGTTGTACTTCGTATTCCTCAGGAATGAGACAGACTTTCGTTTAAAGCGGCAGATTCTACTTATAGGAATAGGAGCCTCATTGATATCTCCGCTGTTTCATTTTCAGAATCAAACGGTGGCTGAATTGCAGACTATTGTCCCGACGATATGGCTACCCGAGCTTGAAATAGTTGGCAGCGAGCCTGCAACAGAGACTGTCGCGGGCCCCACTTTCTCCGGACAAGGCATTATGGGGATGCTCTACAGCGCAGGACTTCTCACCTTCCTGTTATCGTTCCTGTGGCAGGTGTTTAAGATACTCAGCATGGTCAGGAGCTTTCCCTCCATCAAGAAAGACAGCCTGATGATCGCAGAAGCGGATCACAACTACCCTTCCTTCTCATTCTTCAATTTCATTTTTATCGGAAACGCGGACGCATTAACTCCCGGCGAGAAGCGTCAGATCATCGCGCACGAGAGCATTCACGCGAAACAATACCACTCCCTGGACATAATGCTGGTGAGCATACTACAGATATTCTTCTGGTGTAATCCCATAGTGCACCTGTACAAAAATATTTTCATTCAGCTGCATGAGTTTGAAGCAGATTCGCGAGCTGTGGATAGCCATTCGGTGGATGAATATTGCAACCTTCTGGCACGGGTTGCGCTTATGTCGGCCGACTTAAGAATCGCCAACCACTTTTCAAACTCACTCACGCTTAAACGGATTCAAATGATGAGAAAGATAAAATTCAGAACCAGGCCCTGGAAGATAATTGCCATGGCTACAGCACTACCTGTTTTCTTCGTTGGAGTAGCATGCAACGATGAAGTAGTCTCCGAAATGTCGGGCATCGCCCAGGATACACAAATGGCGTTGGATGTACCAGCCAATGTTCAGGAACGTTTCGATCAGCTTTCGGCCGCAAATCCTGAAAAGAAGTTTATCCTGCTTGAAATGTCAGGCGCACACGATGAAAAACTTAAAGAACTCGAGACCAAGTTCGGATTACCTGTAGCATTCGAAATGTTTAAGGAAGGCGAGGAAACAATCGCCGGACAAGCTGAAGCGGGCGTTATCCTGCAACAGAATGTTGAGACGACGGCCACCAATAGAAAGACGTTTGTTATTTTGGAATATAATAAGTCGACAGGAGCACTGGCCGATTTATCGAATCAGGATAACGTCTTCACGGTAGTGGAGAACTCAGCTTCCTTCCCGGATGGAATGACCGGCCTTTTTAATTTCCTGGCAAATGAGATTAATTACCCCGGCGAAGCCCGAAGCGCTGGTATCGAGGGTAAAGTCTTTATAGAGTTTATTGTCGAACCTGACGGTTCCATTTCAAATGTTTCGGTGAAGAAAGGCGTTCATGCAAGCATAGACGCCGAAGCAGTTCGTGTAATGAACCTATCACCGAAGTGGAATCCTGGCATGCAGAAAGGTGTCGCTGTTCGACAAAAGCTCGTATTGCCAATAAATTTCAACCTGGATAAGAACACAAAACGAAAGACTACATCTTCACTAATGAACGTGCTCTACCCAATACAACGAAACACTCCATCTAACGGTAAAGATAAGTGCTGAGCTATTCTTCAAAGGGCCGGCTTAACCCTAAGCCAGCCCTTTATTTTTTCCATTGGAATAAGCACTTCGGTGGGGCCCGCCGCATACGGCGCGACTTCGTAATTGTTGAAATAGAAAACTATTCCGTCGGGAGTCCAGCCGTAGTTGTCATTTAGCCGGAACGTGTTCTCCGGAAACTCAAAGTAGTTTTGTTGCAGTGAGGCCGTATCTGCCAATTGCCTTTGCTGGCGGAATACCTTCTCCCCCAGCGCGTGAAGGTTTTCTTCGAAAGCAGGATCAAAGAATTCTTTCCATGAGTATTCTTTGCCGTTTCTCGGGTCAATGTTGATGAAGTAGCGGCCGGTACCACCATGCGCACCCCCTGTGTAATACTCTTCATCCACACCAATACTAATCAGCGTATCCTCGATCACATTGACATTGGCCTGGCCGTTGTAATACCAGCCTTGCATCGATTCGGTGAACTCTTCGCTGAATTCTTTGAAGTTCGCCACAAAATCTGTGGCGATATGCTGTAATGACTTGTCGCCGGCGTCTGGATCGCCCATAGCGAAAGATGCGTCAATCAAGGTCTGGATTTTATGCGACACCACGGTGTCGATACCAAAGAAGACCGGATAACTCACTTCATAAATTGCGCATGTCCTGGCCTCCTCACAATCCGGCGACGACGTGGTTCTGAATGAGGTTATCTCGTATTGCACATCCGATTTCTCGGGCAATTCCTTCGTCGCGGATCCACACGCTGAGAGCAATACAACTCCCAGTACAAAACAGCATAGACGTTTCATCAATTCCTGGAGCCTAAGACTTCTTCAAGCTTATCGTGCAATGCCTTGCCGCGCAGGTTTTTGGCGATTATTACACCATTCGGATCCAGCAGCAAGGAGAAAGGAATGCCAGTGATGTTATACGTTTTAGCCGCCTCCGACTGCCAGAACTTGAGATCCGACACATGCGTCCAGGTTAATTTGTCTTCTTCAATACCCTTCAGCCAGTCCTTTTTGTTTCGGTCCAGCGAAACGCCAAACACAGTAAAGCCACGATCTTTAAAGGTGTGGTATGCGCGCACTACGTTTGGATTTTCTGCACGGCACGGACCGCACCATTTCGCCCAAAAATCAACCAATACATATTTGCCTTTCATCGACGAAAGCTTCACTACCTGTCCTGTTGTATCAGGCAGCGCAATCTCGGGAGCAGGCTGACCTATTGCCGTAATCTTCATCTTGTCGACCATAGACGAAAACTCTTTGGCAATCGCCATCTGGGGCCAGGCCTGTTCAGCCTTCTTCGCCGCATCTATATAAAGGTCGAGGTACCGGTCGCGATCCATCACGTTGTTGGTCTGCAGAAAGTTAATCACCCCCAGTGAGGCGGGTTGCTGACGAAGCAATTCTGCAACCTGGTCGTGTGATTTCCGAAGTTCCTGGAAGTAGGCCTGTTGAATTTTTCCCATTGTCGCCTCATCCCGTGCCTGAGCAGCTTTTACATAGTCCTGATTTAGCTTTGCGACTGCAGGCGATGCCTCAGCCTGCTGAAGAATGCTCGAGGCCTGATAGATGAGATCAATTTCAGGGGATCCCTTGATCTGCGCATAACCCTGCGGATCATTTCCGGCAACGACGACTTCCACGTCCGATCTATTCAGGATCAGATCAACTACTTGCCTGTTATAGAAATTGATCTTGTAATATCCGGGTTCCGAAAGCTTGATCTGCTTGGCAAAAGTACCATTGCTTTTCAGCGTGATGGTATCCTGCCACCCGAATGTACCATTCTCTATTTCCTGGATCATAATCTGACCGGACTGCGGAAATTCCACCTTACCTCTCACGGTTACCGTCCACGCATTTTGATCCGGGAGTGCTTCCTGCGCTTCCTCTTTGGTGGAGGAAGAGCATGAGATGCTGAACACCAATAGGACAAAGGCAAAAATGAAAAGCCGGTTAAAATTCTTCTTAGACAGTAGATCGATTCTTACTTTATGCATAGTATAACTCATAGCGACTTAAGTTTTCGGGTCAGTAACTCGTTTGCCAACTTTGGATCGGCCTTTCCCTTCGATCGCTTCATCACTTCACCCATAAACATGCCAATAATTCCCTTTTTCCCGTGTTTGAATTCCTCAACCTTTAACGGAAATTCACGAACTATCTGATCAATGATCGGCTGTATCGTATCTTCATTACGATCCTGGATCAAATTCAGTTCCCCGGCCAGCTCCAAAGGATCAATTTGCGGGCGTTGGAGCATTTCCGGGAATATTTTCTGCGACGCGCTCGCATAACTGATCTTGCCTTCATCAATGAGGTTAATGATCCGGCCAACAGATTCCGGGGAGACGGGCATCTTGTCAGCAGGCAGGCCGCTTTCATTGAGATATGACTTTACAGGGCCCATGGTCCAGTTAGATGCGGCTTTGAAGTTCGTGGTAACCGCACACACGGCCTCGAAATATTCAGCTATTTCACGGCTGTCGGTGAGTACCTGCGCATCATATTCCGGCAAACCGTATGAGGTGACGAACTTCTCAAACAACTGCTCCGGAAGTGCGGGCATTCCCCTGCGAATGTCGTCAAGCCATTCATCCGATACAATCATCGGGCTGAGATCCGGATCGGGGAAGTATCTGTAGTCATTCAATTCTTCCTTTGTCCTCATGCCAGACGTCCTGCCGTCATCTGCGTTGAAGGTACGTGTTTCGGAAATCACTTCACCCCCACTTTCGATCAGTTGAATCTGGCGTTCCATTTCATGATCAATCGCCCGCTGAACATTGCGAATGGAATTCATGTTCTTAACTTCAACTTTCTTTCCAAACTGGGTCGCACCTTTAAGCATTACCGAGACGTTGGCGTCACAACGGAGTGACCCTTCTTCCATGTTGCCATCGCATATGCGAAGATAACGGACAATCTTCCGGATTTCCGTAAGACATGCAGCGGCTTCTTCCGAAGATCTGATCGAAGGCTCAGTCACGATTTCGATCAACGGTACCCCTGCACGGTTGAAGTCTACAAGCGTATCCGGTTCCTCATTGAGGTGAATGGATTTGCCTGCATCTTCCTCGATATGTATCCTGTTCAGAGTAACCTGCTTTTTTCCTTCGCGCGTGGTAACAGGAATAAATCCTCCCTTGCAGATAGGCGTTCTGTCCTGCGTAAGTTGATAGCCCTTCGGAAGGTCTGGATAAAAATAATTTTTCCTGTCGAAAATATTGAATCTGCTGATTTCACAATTGCAGGCTAACCCCATACGAATGGCGTATTCCACCACTTTCCTATTAAGCTTCGGCAAAGTTCCGGGATGCGCCAGGGTGATAACACTCACATTTGTATTTGGTGCACTGCCGAAAGCAGTAGCATCTGCCGCATAAATCTTGCTTTCAGCAAGTAACTGCGCGTGCACTTCCAGCCCCACCACCAACACGTATTTATCTCGAACGGACTTTTCAATCATGCTCTAAAATATTTCAATCGAAGGCGGCGTTTACCCTTTGGTTTGAATGAGTTGTTTTGCTTTTTCAATCACGGCATCGAGTCCGTTGATATCCTTTCCTCCGGCTGTGGCGAAGAAAGGTTGCCCTCCGCCTCCACCCTGGATTTCACGGGCAAGTTCTTTTACCATGTTTCCGGCGTGGAATTTATTTGTCTTCGCCAGGGACTCACCGATCATAACCGCGATCTGAGGTTTGCTGTCAATCTCAGCTGCGAGAATCAGAAGGAGATCCTCAAACTGGTTACGCAGTGCATAGGCGATGTTCTTCAGTGCATCGGCGCTTGGCGCTGATATCTTTTCAAGAATCAAATGATATCCATTCTCCTCTATGGCACCCGCCGCAAGCTTATCCTTCAACGCATTGGCCTGCTCAAGCTGTAGCGCTTCGAGTTTTTTCTCCAGTAAGTGTTTTTCCTCAAGGAGATTCTTCCCTGTCGCAAGCAGGTCCTTCGGATTCTTGAAGAGGCCGCGCAGCTGCTGCAAGGTCTGAAGTTCTGCTCGCACATAGCGCTCCGCCTCAAGGGCGGTGACAGCTTCAATCCTCCGGACACCCGCAGCCACAGAACTTTCTGAAATGATTTTGAAAAATCCAATATGACCGGTAGACATCACGTGTGTTCCACCGCAGAGTTCTACGGAGAACTTTGGATCGAAGGTAATTACGCGAACATAGTCGCCGTACTTTTCCCCGAACAGGGCCATTGCGCCAAGTTTCTTGGCTTCCTCAATTGGCACGTTTCGCTTTTCATCCAGAGGGATATTTTCGCGGATTTTTTCATTAACCATATCTTCAACACGCTGAATTTCTTCGGCGGTCATAGAAGTGAAATGCGAGAAGTCGAATCGAAGGATCTTTTCACTCACAAGTGATCCCTTTTGTTCAACGTGCTTTCCGAGTACAGTTCGAAGGGCCGCGTGCAACAGGTGCGTGGCCGAATGGTTGTCCATCGTAAGCTCGCGCTTCACCCGGTCTACAACCCCTTCAAAGGTTGCCGTGAGCGTCGACGGTAGCTGTTCTGTCAGATGAACAATCAGTTCATTCTCCTTGCGGGTATCCGTAATAAATATCTTTTCATTTGCACTTCGAATGAAACCGGTATCTCCGACCTGACCACCACTTTCAGCGTAGAAAGGCGTCTTGTCGAAAACCAGCTGATACAAGTCCTTGTTCTTTTGTCGGATCTTCCGATACTTCACGATCCTCACTTCGGATTCGGTATGATCATACCCAATGAATTCCGGCTTCGCATCTTCACTCACCTGTATCCAGTCACCGGTTTCTTTGGCGGCATCGGCTTTGGAACGACTTTTTTGTTTTTCCATCTCCACGGCGAAACCTTTTTCATCCACGGAGATGCCATTCTCACGGGCTATCAATGAAGTTAAATCCAAAGGAAAGCCGTACGTGTCGTAAAGTTCAAACGCCTGAGGTCCGGAGATCACATTTCCCTTCAGTTCAGCCTGAATGGTCTCGATGCGTTTCAATCCCTTCTCAAGCGTTCGCAGGAATGCTGCTTCCTCCTCGAAGATTACTTTTCCAACATAATCTTTCTGGCTCTCGAGTTCAGGGAAAACATTCCTGAGTTGATTTCCGAGTACGGGTACAAGTTTGTAAATGAACGGCTCCTTGAAATTCAAAAACGTATAACCGTAGCGTACACCTCTGCGCAGAATGCGGCGGATAACATAACCGGCTCCGGTATTCGAAGGGAGCTGGCCATCTGCGATCGCGAAAGCCACAGCTCTCACGTGGTCGGCGATTACGCGCATGGCGATATCGGTTTTTTCATCAGCCTTGTAGGCGATGCCGGAAGCTTCGGCGACAAAATCGATCAACGGCGTAAAGACATCTGTGTCGTAGTTGGACGTCTTTTTCTGAATGGCCATACACAGACGTTCAAAGCCCATTCCGGTGTCGACGTGCTGCGCAGGAAGCTTTTCGAGTGAGCCATCCGCCTTGCGATTGAACTCCATAAACACCAGGTTCCACACCTCGATGACCTGCGGGTGCGATTCGTTCACAAGTTCACGGCCGGGTTTCTTTGCCACCTCCTCATCCGAACGAAGGTCGATATGTATCTCCGAGCACGGTCCACATGGGCCTGTTTCTCCCATTTCCCAGAAGTTGTCCTTTTTGGAGCCATGAAGAATCCGGTCTTCAGCGATAATTTTCTTCCAGTAATCATACGCCTCCTGATCGACGGGAAGGTTTTCATCCTTGTCGCCTCCGAACACTGTCACATAAAGCCGGTCTTTCGGAAGTTTGTATTCCTCGGTGAGCAGTTCCCACGCCCATGCAATCGCCTCTTTCTTAAAGTAATTTCCGAACGACCAGTTCCCAAGCATTTCGAACATGGTGTGGTGGTAGGTATCAATACCCACTTCTTCGAGGTCGTTGTGCTTGCCGCTGACGCGAAGACACTTTTGTGTGTCGGCGATACGGCGTGCAGGCGGCGTGCCATTGCCCAGGAAATAGTCCTTGAATTGAACCATGCCCGAATTGGTGAACAACAGCGTGGGATCATTTTTCAGAACCAGCGGGGCGGAAGGAACTATGGTATGCTCTTTTTTGCAAAAAAAATCTAAAAACGTCTGACGAATCGAACCCGAATCCATGATTGTGATATGGCGTTAATTAAGTAACTGTATGGTTAGTAATGATTTAGCAGTAAAAAATCTTTAGCAAGCCACAAAATTAAGCGCTAACAAACAGGTTCAAGCAGGGAATAAGATAAATTTTAATCTTTTTAATGAATCCCGAGGCAGGCACCTCAAGACGGATCAGCGGCTTCTGGAATTAAAGCAATTCCATGATCGACAGAATGTTTGATTCGTCCGGGGAATGGCTTTCACACGACTGAATTTCTGCTTTTATTTGCCGTGATATGCGTCTGCTGATTTTGCCCCTCATTCTGTTGTATTCAATCACATCTGCCCAGGTGACCGACAGCGTCAACATTCAGTCGGTTTCAGATTCACTGACTATCGAAATTGAGATGGATTCGCTGACCTTGATACCCCTTCCCGACACGGTAACTACCATCGGCGTAGGAGATATAATGATGGGCACGAATTATCCTGAAGATCGGCTTCCTCCTGACGGCGGACATTTCCTTATGAAGGGTGTCGAACACATTCTTCGCGACGCAGACATGACTTTCGGGAACCTCGAAGGCGTACTGCTGGATTCAGGAGGTACACCCAAGCAATGCAAAGACCCCAAAGTGTGTTACGCATTCCGGTCACCGGTGAAATACGTCGAACATCTGGTGTCGGCTGGATTTGATATGGTGAGCCTTGCCAATAACCACGCGGGCGACATGGGTGAGGAAGGACGATTGAGCAGCATGAAGACACTCGAAAACGCCGGCATCAGACACGCTGGTCAGCTGAGTCAGAAAACCGCTATTTTCGAGAAGGATGGCGTGACGTGGGGTCTCGTTGCTTTCGCCCCGAATGCAAATTGTGTCCCTCTCAACGATCACGCCGGCGCCAGAGCATTGGTCCAGCATCTTGACTCACTTGTGGATATTGTGGTTGTTTCGTTTCACGGTGGTGCTGAGGGTGCCAAATTTCAGAACGTTCCGCGGACAGAAGAAATGTATTATGGCGAAAACCGCGGGGACGTGTACAAATTCTCCCACATGCTGATTGATGCCGGAGCCGATATCATATTCGGGCATGGTCCGCACGTAACACGGGCGGTTGAAGTATACAATAACCGGTTTATTGCTTACAGCCTTGGGAACTTTTGCACCTATCGCGGAATTAGTATCAACGGCGTCAACGGCCTTGCACCAATTGTTAAAGTCTTTACCGACCGCAAAGGAGACTTCATCAAGGCTGAAATTACTCCTACCATTCAAAGCTATGAACGAGGAGTACAGATTGACGAGACAAAACAGGTCATAAAAATTATTCAGGATCTTAGTAAAAAAGATTTTCCGGAATCGCCGGTCCAGATTGATGATAATGGTTTAATTACTTACCTTGCTAATTAACATGGCGTACAAAGAAAAGGAAATTGAAAAGCTCTACTATTCCATTGGGGAAGTAGCAGAATTATTTAACGTTGCCCCGTCATTGATTCGTTTCTGGGAGTCTGAGTTCGACATTATCAAACCAAAAAAGAATCGCAAAGGAAACAGACAGTTTACACGTGAAGACATCGACAATGTGCGGACGATCTATCACCTCGTAAAGGAAAAAGGTTTCACTCTTCAGGGCGCCAAAGAAATGCTGCGCAACGACAGCCAGGCTGTGCGTGACAAAATGGATATGATCGACTCGCTGAAGAAGGTCCGGAATTTCCTTGTGGAAATGCGGGACAACCTGCACTGATACTTGAATCCCTGGCCGGCTTTGTCGGCCCTTTTTTTATAACCGTTGTGTATTATGGATCAAAATCGTCTGGCTTTATTAGCCCTGCATTTCATTCCCGGACTTGGAGATTATCTCATCCGTCAGCTGATCAGCTACTGTGGCTCTGCTGAAAGGATTTTCACCATGCCAAAAGGAAAACTTCTCAAGGTTCCGGGTATTGGTGATGTTACGGCAAAGGCCATTCGCAAGGGTGACCCCTTCAGGAAGGCCGAATCAGAAATTCGCCTTGCGGAAAAAAACGAAGTTCAGCTCCTGTTCTTCCTTGACAACGACTATCCGTCACGGCTGAAACAAATTAACGACGCCCCTACCCTGTTGTATGTGAAGGGCAAAGTCGACTTTGAGAATCCGAAAACTGTCGGCATTGTCGGAACACGCAAGGCAACAGACTACGGCAAGCGCTGCGTGGATGACCTGGTGGAAGGCCTTGTAGCCCACAACGCCTGCGTGATCAGCGGGCTCGCCTATGGGATCGACATTCATGCGCACCGCCAGGCGCTTACTCATAGACTGGCAACTATCGGCGTCATGGGCAGTGGCATCGACGTAATCTATCCCTCGGCGCATCGCGAGACGGTCAAGCGAATGTATGAACACGGTGGACTGGTTACTGAACACCCCTTTGGTACAAACCCCGACGCCCACAACTTTCCCGCCCGTAACCGTATCGTTGCAGGCCTGTGCGACGCTGTCGTAATTGTCGAAGCAGCTTCAAAAGGCGGTGCCTTGATCACGGCAGATATCGCCAACAGTTACAACAAAGATGTGTTTGCCTATCCGGGAAACATTGGTCAGACGTCCTCGGAAGGATGCAATCATCTCATTAAAACGAATAAAGCATTTTTAATCACGTCCGTGAAAGACCTTGAGTACCTGATGAACTGGAATGCAGCTACTCCGCCACCGGTGAAGAAATCCACCCTGGATCTGGCTGCGTTTGCCGAAGAAGAAAAGCCGGTAATACTAACTCTTGCCGAAAACAAAAATCAACTCATGATTGATGAACTCAGCTGGAAAACAGGATTGTCTATTGGTGAACTTGCCACCATCCTGCTTAATCTCGAATTAAAGGGTGTTATAAGCTCGCTACCCGGAAAGGTTTACAAACTTAAACGAGGGTGACGGCTTAATCACCTGTCTTGAGATTACACTTTTCGCGAATCACTTCGTAGGCTTTCAGATCACCAAGTTCGCCGGCCTTGCTAAGGTCAAGGCAGCCGCTGTTGAGGTCACCAAAATCTATTCGGAGAATGCCGCGTAAAAACCATGCATCAAAATCATCAGGTTTGATTTTGATGATCTTCGAACAATCGTTGATCGCGTCTTCATACGCCTGAAGAAACTGCTTGGCTTTTCCTCTGTTATAGTAAGCTTCTACGTAATTCTCGTTCAACGTAATCGCCGACGTGAAATCCGCAATAGCTCCATAGTAATCCTGAAGCTTCATCTTCACGTTACCGCGCGCAAAGAAAGCATCCGCAAACTTTGGATTTCTTTCGATAGCCAAATTGTAATCTTTCATGGCACCATGGCGATCATCAAAGTTGTCTTTGATATTTCCACGCAGGTAATACGCAGGAGAATAGTTTTTATCGAGTTCTATAGCTCTGTTAAGATTCAGGAGCGCATCCATATAGTCGCGCTTCTCGAAAGATTCCCGTCCCTTCTGAGTCAAATCTTTCGCATTCTGCGCATTCAGGCAAAGAGAGATTAAAAGCAGAGAAACCAGTATACCGCACTTTTTCATAATCTGGAGTTTCCCCAAAGTTACGACGGGCGATGCGGCCACATCTGACAAAGTAATATTTTCAGCGCTTTGGGAATATTTCGGCTGCCAGGTTCAGCGCTTCCGCGAGCGCATCGTTATCAATGGCCAGGATTTCCCCCGCGGACACGACAACATCAATGATTTCTTCTGTGGCAATATTGCCCACTAGCTCATCTTTCGCCATCGGGCAACCACCAAAACCTTTCAACGCACCATCAAAACGCCGGCAACCTGCGTCGTATGCCGTCTTAAGTTTCGCTCGCGCGTCTGTCGGTGCAGCATGTAAGTGCACACCAATTTCTACTTCAGGATATGCACTCAAAACTGACTTCACAGCGTTGTGAACCTCTTCCGACGTCGCAGCACCTACCGTGTCTGCCAGGGAAACGACATCTGCACCCAGAGCCATAAGAATACCGGTGAACTGCCCTAACATAGCTGCATCATATGGATCGCCATAAGGATTGCCGAAACCCATACTTATATATGTTACGAGTTTCTTATCCTTCTTAAGACAGACTTCTTTTATCTGCTCCAATGTATTCAGTGCTTCAGAAATTGATTTGTTCGTATTGCGCTGCTGAAACGTCTCCGATATAGATAATGGAAATCCAAGAAATGTTATTTCATTATAAAGAGCAGCTTCTTCGGCGCCCCGCACGTTGGCAACAATGGCCAGTAATTTTGTCTTGCTCTCCCCTATGTCAAGTGAGCTAAGTACATCTTTCGTATCACGCATCTGTGGAATTGCCTTGGGAGAAACAAAGCTTCCAAAATCAAGCGTATCAAACCCGACAGAAAGCAATTTATTCAGGTAGCGTACCTTGTCGGCGGTAGGGATAAATGCTGCGATACCCTGCATTGCATCTCGCGGACATTCAATAATTTTCATTGAGAAAAAAGCGCATTATTTGACAGTAATATTACACTTATCTTTCATGATCATTCAGACGGTGTAACAAATAAAATTCACACGAAGTAAAACCATCCGTCATTTTTTGATCAGTGACCGATCCATTAAGCCGTTTAACTCCTTCTGCGGTGGAATTTTCCGTGAATGAACTAATATAGCTGATTGTTAAGAACTGAAAATTATGCCATTACCGGAATTATCGGGGACTCTTGGTATTCGAAATGCAGCCCATTTGCTGCGCAGAGCAACGTTTGGTGCTACGAAAGCTGAGCTTGAAACGTTTGCCGCTCTCACCCCCGTCCAGGCAATGGAAGCATTGTTCCATCAAACGCTTCCTGACCCGCAGCCCCCCATCGATCCAAAAACTGGTATAGAGTGGATATACTCGGGTGTGACGGATGCGAACAGTGAAGGATTCAAACTCGAAAACTATTACCTCGCATGGCATCTCGGACAAATGATGAGTGCCGGCGTTCCCGCGAACCTGTCGCTTGCGTATAGTGCGCGGGAAAAAATCGTGTTCTTCCTGCATACCCACTTCACTACCATTAAGTCGAAAGTCTTTAGCATTCCTGCGCTCTTCTTCCAGAACCTTCTCTTTCGCCAGTTCGCACTCGACAGCGACCTGGATGAGACTTATAACATAAAGAACCTTACCGTTAAGATCAGTGTCGACAACGCCATGCTCAGGCTTCTGGATGGTAACCAAAATGTAAAAGGAAGGGTCAACGAAAACTACGCACGTGAACTCCTTGAGCTTTACACAATAGGTCGCGGTCTCGCTGGTAAGATTCCTGACGGGCTTGCTACAGGTGACTATTATGTATTCACCGAACAGGATGTACAGGCAGCGGCACGCGTACTTTCTGGCTGGAATGCTGATCTTGATTTTGCCACCATCGATGAAGACACAGGTTTACCTCGTGGTCGGGTCCGCGGTTCTGCGCTGAATGCATCATCACATGACAATGACGCAAAAACATTCAGCCATCGGTTCAATTCGCAGTCAGTAATACCCGACCCGACACTACTGAACGGCACCAATCCTACCGAGGCCAGTGCCCTTGACGAAATCCGACAACTGATTGACATTATCTACTCTTCGGAAGAAACGGCGCGAAACATCTGCTGGAAGATCTATCGCTTCTTTGTTCATGCTCCCCACGACCTTTGGGAGCCGGGTAACAAGGTTGCCTACATCGACGAACACATCATCACCCCAATGGCAGAGATGCTTCGTTCGAATGGTTACAAGATTCAACCTGTAATTGAAAACCTCCTTAGAAGCGAACACTTTTATCACTCGGGAAATGCGGAAGTTGTCGACGATAATTACGGCAGCATCATCAAGTCGCCTCTGGATCTCGCCGTTGGGACGCTACGAACCTTTGGTGTAACCGTTCCTGACATGAACACCGATGTTGAGGGCTTCTATAGAATCACTGAGTACCTTCTTCGCGTCGTCGAAGATCTCGGCATGACCTTTTACGAGCCATACGATGTGGCCGGCTATGAAGCCTATCACCAGTTTCCTATTTATAACCGCATCTGGATTACGCCAAACTCCCTGGCGAAGCGATACGATTTTATAAGACATCTATTTCAGTACGAAATGCCCTCAACGGTGTCGATAGACGTACTCGAGTATGTCTCGGCAAACTTTTCGGCCGAGGCTTCGGATGCCCGACAGCTTATCATCGCGCTGGCCGGGACGCTCTTGCCAATGGCTGAGAATCTCACATTCGACGGGGATGCTGACGACAGCTCCACGCTGACGGCGCAACGACTGAATTACTTCATGGAACGCTTTCTCCAGGAGTTTGACGAAGCCTATTGGACAACCCGCTGGAACAATGGCGCTGGCGACCTCCGTGATCAGTTGATTTTCCTTTTCAACGCGATGCTGCAAACACCTGAATACCAACTTGCCTGAGGCTATGAAACAAAACCGTAGAAGTTTTCTGAAGAAGATGCCGTTCGCGATGGGTATTCCTATCACAATGGCCGGAATTCCCATTCGTGTCATGGGTGACAACCAGTTGTCGCGACTTGCGAGGGCTGCGTCAATCGAGGATCGTGTTCTTATCATCCTTCAGATGCACGGGGGCAATGACGGGTTGAACACCCTCATCCCAGTTGAAAGTTACGATCTCTATTATAGTAAGCGCCCCAATATTGCCATCCCTGCAAAAAACAGCCTGCGAAAGTATATTGAACTCGATCGCACGCTTCCTTCTAACGCGCAGGTCGGACTTCATCCTGATATGGTTGCTATTAAAGATCTGTATGACCGGGGACGGGTGAATATGATCCAAGGTGTTTCATATAAAAACAACAATGGATCACACTTCCGCGGCCGCGATATTCTTTTCATGGGAGGATCGTCAGAGGATTATTATTCTTCCGGATGGATCGGCCGGTATCTGCGTCAGGAAATTTCCCCTCAGCAATATCCGCAGAACTTCCCGAATGAAAGAATGAAGGATCCACTGGCGATTGAAATGGGCAGCGACGTTTCGTTGATCTTCCACCAGGAAGGAAATATCCCGATGTCTATTTCCCTAAACGATCCGGAAGCATTTGCCAAACTCGTGGAGGAACTCGAAGGTTTTGTTGACGTCGATGTAGATCCACGGGGTCTGCCGCCGGAGTATCTCCGGGGCTCTGCATATTATGAAGAGCTGGACTGGATTCTTAGCCTGGAAGATAAGTCGAAGGACTATGCAGAGCGACTTTTTGAAGTATGGAAAGCCGGTCGTGAAACCTCCGTGACCTATCCTGAGAAATATCCTTATAACGCGCCACGCAACAGCTACCAAAACTCTCTCAGCCCACAGCTGAAGCTTATTGCACGCATGCTCGCGGGGGGATGCAAGACCCGCGTATTCCTCGTCAAGATCGGGGGATTTGATACCCATGCGGAGCAGGTGGAAAGTTACGACACCACAATGGGGGCACACGCCGCGCTGCTGTACCACATATCGTCGGCGATGAAAGCCTTTCAGGATGACCTCCGGGCACGCGGTCTCGAGGATCAGGTGCTCACGTTCACAACCTCGGAGTTTGGACGGCGTGTTGAATCCAACGGAAGTTACGGAACAGATCACGGAACAGGTGCACCCGTGATGATTTTCGGAAAAGGCGCTAACCCCGGCGTGCTGGGCGAGGTACCCGACCTGAATGAACGAAACGTAGGCATGCAGTTCGATTATCGCCAAATCTATGCGAACATCATGCGCGACTGGATGGGTGTTAGTGACTCCGATCTCAATGAGATATTCCCTGGTATCATGACACCTGCCGGTACCTCCGATGGTGTCGTGTTTACGGAACTCCCTATAGCTCAGCGAACCATTACAAGTGCCGAAGGTTTTGTGAGTTCCCGTTTCGCCCTCGGAGATTGTTACCCAAATCCTGCAGTAACAGAAACTAAGGTTCCGTTTAAAGTAAACAACTCAGGAATCGTCGTCATCTCGCTGCTCGACGTCAACGGCAACGAAGTAAAACGTGTTGTTGACGGACATTATAGTCCCGGCGACTACACGATCTCCGTCGACGTGACCGATATTAAACCCGGATCCTATGTATGCCTTCTCAAGGCCGGGGTCTTCCGCCAGTCAAAGAAACTAACCATTGTGGGATAATATGAAACGAAAGATCCTTATCGCAGTTCTTGTTGGCCTTTGCGTTTTCAGCGCGTCTGGTCAGAAAAGAAAAAGTCAGCCGGCTCCATTCAACCGGAGTAACGACAAAAACAATGCGTTCCTCCACAAGCAATGGTGGATCGGACTGAAGGGTGGTGTAAATCTGAGCAACCCCTTAGTCGAAAACTCATTTGCTGTGATCACTCCTACAAACTACGACGGCACGCTTATCGGAAAGGAATACGAAACATTTGCTCCGTTGGGAGGCCAGGTCGCGCTCGAGTGCGCATTCTACTTTCGAGGATTCTCGATAAGTGTGCAACCTGGTTATCACCAGATGGGTGTTATTTACGGAAATCGTTTCAACTGGCGTGATCCTGAGCAATCTTCGATGCAGGTAGATTTATCATTCAAGCACTCCCACCGGATGGAACACCTCTCTGTTCCTGTGGTGCTGAAGTATGAATTCCCATTAAACCGTTTTTCTCCTTACGTTCAGGCGGGCGCTTATCTGAACACCCTCCTGAACGCTACAAAAGAGGTTACTCAAAGCGGTATCGACGAATCCGCCGGTGGCCCGAACCACTTCGAAAGTGAACCTATAAGTGTGGGAGCAACTGATTTGTTCGCCCGGCATCACTATGGTATAGTCGGTGGTGCGGGGGTCTATTTCACTCCAGGTAACGTACGCCTCAATCTCGATATCCAATACAGGTGGGCACTCACGTTGCTGAACTCCCCGTCAAACCGATACGACAACGATCGCCTTGTTGGCGTTGGGGATGCCATGGATGACCTTACGCTAAACAATCTTGTCATCTCTGCGGGCGTCATGTTCCCGTTGCGCTTCCTATCCAACGGGTTTAAATCAACTGTTAACACAAAGTAGTATGAAATTCATCGGACACCTTGTTCTCATGTGCACGGCAATTGTTGTGTTCACCCGCTGTGCCGAAGAACCCTCTGAGCTTTCGGAAACCGAGAACTTCGTTCGTATCTACGATCACAATGGGTTCGCCGAATCGTTCTATCCGGTCGACATGGTACAGACCCCTGACAAAGGTTTTCTTCTGGTAGCCGCACGCGACCGGCAGGTTGATCTGCCTCAGCCCGGCATTTACCTCCTCAAGGTTCGCGACGATGGTAGCGTTGAAAGGGACATCTTGATGGATCAAGCCTTTGTAAGACCCATTCCCGGCGTGTATGAAATCAATGGGAAATACTATTTTTTCTGTATGAATTCGACTTCGGAGGCGGTACTGGTAGAAACAGATGCGTCACTGGAGACTTTCAATTATTTCCCTACCGGTCTCTCTTATCCTGCAGCGACCTCCTATTCGACCGGAGATGGCTTTCTGTTATTGAGCTACGATCAGGTCGACAAAAAAACCCGGTTTTCGAAAGTCACCCCAACCGGGGGTGTGACGCTGACAAGGCGATTCAGGATCGCCGACAATGATTCCATGGAGGACATCATTATGCAACACTTCCTGAACACAGGTCGCCAGTTCCCTTTTGCTGTCGGAAGGTTTCCCAGTGGCGAGTACTACTTCAACGGATTTTTCGACTATACCTTCTCATTAGTGACTACTCGCCTTCAGGGAGATGACGATGTATCTCACTTCATTCATGGACAACATGAGAACGGCGGACTCAGCGCAGTCGTTCCGCTTTCTGGCAACCAGTTCGCGACAGCGTACTTTAACTTTGGATCAAATTACTTCGTGCCCTCCGTTTCTCTTGCCGGCGCTCCTGGCACCATCAGCAATCTTGGAGGATACAATATGCGCGAGCTAGTTCCGGATGCTGCTGTAGGCATTCAACCCATCACAGTTGATAATAAGTCTATCCTGATGTACAGCAGTAACGTGAAGGCAAAACAGATCGGACTGTTCTTTTACGATCAGACAAGCGGCGCGCTCGTGGGTACGCGGTACCTGGGTTTCTCCAATCCGTATGAGCTGGGGAAAAGTATTGCCACCGAAGATGGCGGCATTGCTGTCTGCGGCACAACCCACATCGCAGGAAGGTTCCCGCGAATTTGTCTGTTCAAAATCTCGAAGGAGGAGTTAGCTGGCAGTATCCAGTAACGAAGTTTCAAAACTCACATCAATAGGTTTTGTGTCATTTAAACCGGCTTGATCGCGTTTATTCGCTACCTTCGTGCGAAAAATTAAAGACACATGTTGGAGATTCTCGAGAATGTCAGTCTGCTTCCGTACAACACGTTTCACATTGACGCCAGGGCAAAGCACTTTACGAAAATTCGTTCCCTCGACGATCTTCGTGAATTGCGCTCCTCGCCACTGTTCTCCTCGCTACCGCTTTTAATACTCGGCGGCGGCAGCAATGTTCTTTTCACACGCGACTTCCCCGGTCTGGCTGTCAAGAACGAAATCAAGGGAATTACTACTGTTAACGAAAATGCATCCAGCATAACCTTGCAGGTAGGCTCAGGAGAAAACTGGCATGAGTTCGTCATGCACTGTGTTGAACGAAACCTGGGTGGAATTGAAAACCTGTCGCTCATACCTGGTACGGTCGGTGCCGCCCCAATGCAAAACATCGGCGCTTATGGTGTCGAGGTTAAGAACGTCATCCGGCTGGTAGAGGCGGTGGAACTCGCGTCCGGACACGTCGTAAACTTCTCCAACGAAGAATGTCAGTTCGGATACCGCGAGAGTTTTTTCAAACATGCCGGGAAGGATCGTTACTTTATTTCAAGTGTTACTTTAACTCTCACAAAGAATAATCACTTATATAATACCAGCTACGGGGCTATCCGGGAGACGTTACAGGAGATGAACGTGGAGGAAATCTCGGTCAAGGCAATAAGCGATGCGGTTATTCGCATCCGAAAAAGTAAACTTCCCGATCCCGCAGTTGTCGGCAACGCAGGAAGCTTTTTTAAGAACCCGTCGGTTCCGTTGGAGCAATACGAAGACTTGAAGAAAAGCTTTCCATCAGTACCGGGTTTCATCGACCAGGGAAACATGGTAAAGATTCCCGCCGGATGGATGATCGAGCAATGCGGATGGAAGGGAAAAAAATTCCAGGACGCCGGCGTCCATCCATTGCAGGCTCTTGTGCTTGTGAATTACA
Organism: Bacteroidota bacterium; assembly: GCA_023417065.1. GTDB lineage: Bacteria > Bacteroidota > Bacteroidia > Cytophagales > Cyclobacteriaceae > Ohtaekwangia. The sequence continues at coordinate 333 of JAEZGH010000039.1, read as the reverse complement.
ATCAGGCGAATGGTAAAGAGATATGGGATCTGGCATGTAATATTCAGTCGAGTGTACATGAAAAATTCAAGATCAAGTTACATCCTGAAGTAAACATCATCTGACATGCACGATGACTTCATCAAAAGTTATCTCAACAGTTCTTCCGGAAAAAAAAGTGAAACGAAAAAATTTTTTCGAAAAATTTTTTGGAATAAAATTTTTGTTATAACTTTTCGTATTGTTTAACAATAAATTCTAAAACGCTATGGCAAAAACAGCGAAGAAGGCAGCTAAGAAGTCTGCTAAAAAGACAGCTAAGAAAGCTGCTAAGAAGAAGAAGTAATTAGGTAG
>JAEZGH010000053.1 GCA_023417065.1 Bacteroidota bacterium | reverse complement strand
CAGCAGGACCAGCAGTGATCATCAGCAGGATCTTCCGCGGCCGTGCCAATGAAGCGACAAAGGCCTGCAGATCATCGAAGCCTTTCAGATCACGCAGCTCCGGATTTCCTTCCACGATCGCTTTGGCAATGCCTTCTTCCTTGCCCGCCACATGCCGGTTGTAGATCGAGACCTTGATCCCCTTGCCGGCCAGGTTCAGCGCAAGGCTTTTGCCCATCACACCAAGGCCGATCAAACCGAATTCCGATGGATCTTTCATTTCCTTCAACTGCATTACGATCTGTTCCACGAGGACCTCTGGAGGGTAGGCAACATCAAGGTGCAGGCCATAGGCGGGCTTTTCCAGATCGGCCAGTTGCGAGGGCAGCAACGTGTGTGGCATGAAGTGATCGCCACGCGCCCGCAGTCTTTCGTTGAGCAATTCTGGAGCGCCCTGGAGAAAGACCCATTGTACGGTATCCTTCAATTCCCCTTGCAGGATCCGGCGGTACTTCTCTTTCAGGGCGGAACAGGCGAGCACGGCACCACCATCGTTGGACCATTGTTCAATCGATCGGGCCAGCACATTCAACCATTGTTGCCGATCGGTATCAGTAAGGGGCACACCGGCCTTCATTTTCGCCAGGTTCGAAGGCGGATGAAGGTCATCGGCATCGTGGAAAGGAAGATCCAGTCGCCGGGCAAGTAATTTACCGATCGTTGTTTTTCCACTGCCCGATACGCCCATTACAATGATCATCATGATCTTCCTATCCTATTCATATGCTTGAATGAGCCCTCCATTCACCCTCACCTGAAATGCGATCGCTTCCTGCCGCGTGTGGAAGTTACTGAACGCTGTTCCGTGCGTCCGTTGGCGAACACCGTAGCCACACTGGATCAGGCGCGTGCGGTCCTTTATATAGCAACCCCCGTTAGTTCCTGCTGCGATCGTCCCCCTTCGGCACATGCTGCGCCCTCAACTCCCTGATCCGATCGCGCAGGTACACGCAATGCTCGTAGTTCTCGTCCTCCTCGTGCCGCTTCAATTCCGCCTCCAGTTCCTCCACAGTATCGGTGTCGATCCGCAGTTTCAGACGCGTGCCGTCGAAGAGATCGCTGAGCACGGGTTGCACATCGGGCTGGGCCGAATGTGGATCGATCTTCTGCAAGTGCAGGCGATACACTTGATCGTCCAGATCGATATGCCAGTCGGTGGTCGGTGTGCCGATGTCCTTCAGCAACTCGCGGCGATCGGGGCAGTCGTTCGCATGGTCCTCAAGGTCGATCCCCATCAGTTCCACAAGAATGTGCGGCCGGTCCTCCGGCTCCTCGATCGGCATCAATACGATACCGATGCTGGAAGAGTCGAACAGAATTTCCGCACCGGTCCTACGGTTGAATATCCTGGCCATGCGAGTTCCAAGATACGTTCATGGCGCTGGGGCGGGAAATGCAGTAGTGGATATTTGGGCGTGCCCACGGCTCAAAAGCAGCCGTGGTCGCGCTATCCCTTGCAAGTCCGCACTCGCCCGCAAAAGCCGGGCTCCCTTGCGGGCTTTCCACTCCTATCGCTCACGCGGCTCCCGTTCTGCCGATCACTATTTGTCGTTCTCCAGTCCCACCATCGCCCGGTACGCACCATCCACCACCGCAGCCATTTTCGCAAAGTCCAGCGTGTCGATCGTATCGCCTTTCGTGTGGTAGTTGTGGTTTCGGATGAACGCGGTGTCGTTGATCATGAGCGCCGGGTACCCGAAGCGCCAGTAGCTCCGTTGATCGGAAAGCCCCGCCAGTCCTTCGCCATCGGGGAACACGATCATCTGCGTATCGATCGATGCATTCTTCGCCATCAGCGCAAGCACTTTTCCGGCAAAGCCCGCATGTTCCTCGATCCCCACCACAATGATGAAGTTGGCGGTATGCGGATAGATCGCCGCCAGCTCGGGTGAAGGAAAAGGCTGCGATCCCGGTTGATCGGAGAAATAGCCGATCATTTCCAGCGAGATCATACCGATCACATCAATGTTCGCCTCGTGCAGCGACTTCGCATGGATATAGCTGCCCATTTCGTTCGTACCGAAATACGGCGGTTCCTCCAGGCAATACGCCACCAGATCGATGCGGTGATCGAGTTGCGGCTTTTCAGCGAACAACAGGTGGGCGAGTTCGATCAGGCCGGCCACTCCGCTCGCGTTGTCATCGGCACCGGGTTGTTCGCCGGCCACATCGTAGTGCGCACCGATCACCAGCGTTCTTTTTCCTTCCGGGTTGTAGGTGGCTATCACGTTGCGGTAGCTTTTCCCGCCAGCCTGCCAATGCTGGCTTTCCGGTACCGCGCCCGCTTTGCGGAATTCGTTCTCGATGTAAGCGGCCGCTCTTTCGATCGATCCCAGGTTCGCGTGGCTCCGTGCGGGCTGCAGTTCCGTAAGGAAGCGGACGTGATCGAAAAGTCGGGTGCTATCGGCGTGCATTTCCGATCCGGCTGTTGCTGCAATAGCGATCGGCATCAGCAGAAAGGCAAGATATGTGCGCATCATGATCATGTCTTCGTAGGACGATCCGCCTGGCGAAAAGTGACAATGAAAAAAGCCCCGCACGTTTCTCTCGTACAGGGCTTTTTTCCGATCGAGCAACGATTCAGTGCAGCACGATCCGGCTGACGTGATCGGTCTTGTCATCAGTAACGCGCAGAACATGGATCGCCTTGGGCAGGGCACTTAGATCGATCTGTGTACGCGAACCGCTCAACCTGCTCTCGTGCACC
>JAEZGH010000122.1 GCA_023417065.1 Bacteroidota bacterium | reverse complement strand
TCGACAGTCCGTCATCGCAATCATTTCCGATCAAGCCGAAGAGCAGCGGGCAATCATCACTCGCGTCCGCCACGGTTCCATCCGGTTGATCGCATTCCATGATCATTTCAGCGGGATCGCCGAAGCCGTCGCCATCTTGATCGGTGTACCATGGGGTGGCTTGGAGTTCGGTTACCGTAACAAAAGCTTGATCACCACAGCCGTTGCCATTGATCTGGTAGCCATAATTGCCCGTGCCATAGTTCTGTGGATAGTAGAACCCATTCGGGAGTGGACTCATGTTCAGGAACCAAAAGCCGCCTTCGGTCACACCTTCACCCAGAAGCGGGAACATATCAATAGGATCATCCGTGCTGCAGACGGTGATCTGTGCATCAACACCGGCATAGACCTCAATTCCTACGATCAAATTGAGCCTGCGTATTGCACAACCCAGATCATTGTACTTATAGTAATAGCCTGGTCCATCGAACGCCGGATCATATATGCCGGAGTGGGGCATGTCATCATGCATCCAATAGCCGATCGAAGGATCCGTGTTGATCAGGGAATCCAGGTCCACCGGACCCACAGGACTGCACAGCGTGCGGGTCACGTTCGTCATGTTCACGACTTGAGAAGGAACAGTGAGCGAAGTGGAGCCGCAGCCATTCGTGACGATAAGTGTGTAGTTGCCGGCCCCGTTGGGTGCATGTGTTTCGGCTGAATAGCTCTGAATGACATTGGTTCCTGACCAGTTGTAAGCCGGACAAGGTCCAGATACTTCCACATCGGCCGTGAAGAATACGGTATCCCCAGCGCATATCGGACCGTTGGTAGTGATCGAATTGATCACAGGGATGGTGCATTCTCCAAGCCCGGTGGTGTCCGGCGCGATCGACATGGACGCACTACCGCACACGTTGCTAACCGTGAGCGTATATGTACCAGATGGATTATTGATGAAGGCACTCGCTGACCCATCATTCGCTGAGCTTCCGATCCCGCTCCAATCATATTCAACACAGGGCCCATTCTCATTCACCTGTGAATTGATGGTAAGCGGCGCCCCCGGGCAGTATGTTCCCGCATTCAGCGCAATGATCTCCGGCGGAACACATGGCCCAATTCCAGTTGTGTCGATACCTACTTGGATGGAATCGATGCCGCAATCATTCCAGACCCTTAATATATACTGGCCCAATATGTCCGCATCTCCGGTCGATACTCCTGGAGATCCAGCAGTCCCAAGGATCGAACCATCTGGTTTGACCCATTGATAGAGAAGACAACTACCTTCCGCGGTACCTTGAAAAGTATAGGTTGGTGTAAGGCATGGCAATTCACCGCTGAATGATGCCGAGGTGATCGTCGGTGGTATACAGAACGATGGGTCCGGAAGCACCTCGATCACACCGGTATCTACACCACATACATTAGAAACTTCTACCATATAATGGCCTTCCACAATATTTGGTACAGACGCAAGTGGGTTCATCGGTACCGTGAACGATGGCAAATAATGAAAGGGCTCTGAAGCACCAGGTTCCCACCATGTATAGGATAGCGCCGTACCGGTTGCGATGACGGACAGATCCAACGGCCATGAGAGGCATTCCGGTACATCCGAAGCGTTGATCGAAACGATCTCCGGCGGAACACAAGGGCAGTTCCCCTCTGTGATCGGTCCTGATGTGATCATGCCTGTGACGTCCATGCCACCAATCTCCATCCAATAACTAAGATTGTTCACGGTCGTGAACCCACCATGCACCAATTCAACATTCCGGCATCCGCTCAATTCGCGGATCCTGAAACCTCCCATCGATACCGGGCTGGTGCCTATGCCGCAATTTCCGGTCAGTGGCCATTTAGGTTCAATGTTGATCGTATAGTAGCGGTGATCGAGCAGATCGACCATACCACCATAGTTCGTCCAGCTGTAATCCTCACATCCTTCCTGAATGTCATTGATATCCATTACTCCGCCAGACGTGATCTCCCATCTCACCGTGAACCGGCCGTAGAAGAGGCCGTTCAATGTACCGGCTGTGGAAACAGCACGCACTTCGAAAGAATCAGGTACTGCGGTTTGATGCAGGCTGATATTCACCAACTGCGCTGATGAAACGATCGGCAGAACAGCCAGAAACGCGATCGGAAGGATCGAACATTGGATCGGAATACGCAGCGACATGAGGGTTCGGTTCAGATATCAAACCTAAACATGTTCGTCGATGAAAACCAATAATTCGTCGACAATCGGTTCGCGGTGACGCCAAAAAGCAAGAACCCCCGCGCCGATCGGCGCAGGGGTTCTTTTCCGTTGATCGGGATTTCAGATCACTTCTTGCTGTTGTCATCCTTCACCTCCTCGAAGTCCACATCAGTGACTTCTTGATCAGTGGTGTTCGTGGTGCTTTCGCCGTTCTGGGCGCCGCCGTTGGCCTGCGCTTGTTGCGCAGCCTGGTACATCTCCTGGCTTGCGGCCTGGAAGGCGGTGTTCAGTTCGGCCATCAGCTTTTCGGTCGCGTCCACGTCCTGTGCCTTGTGCGCATCCTTCAGGCGGCTTAGTGCATCCTCGATCGGCTTTTTCTTCTCCTCGGGGATCTTGTCGCCGTATTCCTTC
>JAEZGH010000114.1 GCA_023417065.1 Bacteroidota bacterium | reverse complement strand
ATGCGATCTGGAATGCACCATCAACAGAGTACGTATCAGCAAAACCGGACAAAGTATAGATTCCTTCCTCGATTTCTTCGCCGGAACTACCGAGGTATAATGTCAATATGTCGCCTTCACCTTCCGCACCTTCTGCAGTCACATTGAATCCATCGCCAAAAAGCATCAGGACATGTGGATAAAAAAAGTTTCCATCCGCATCAGGATAACCGGTCTTGTCTACTTGATTCAATGAATTTTTGATTTCAATAGACTCGTTTTCTAACGTTATCACATTGGTGATTTCCTTGTCTTTATCGATGATCTTTTCATCATTGTCATCGCTACACGAAACTGCAGCGAATGCAAGGGCTCCTGCGAGGCACATGGTAAGCAGCCTCCTGAACATAATTTGTTTCTTCATATAATATTAAGTGATTGGAAGGTTCCCCGATTACCTCAGGGAACCGTAAGTAATTGTGATGTAAATTAGGATCCCTGCATATCGTGAAGCGTTCCTTTATACTCGGCTTTGAATAATTTTGAAGGCTTTGTTTTGTCGAATTGAGCATCAGGATTCGCCATCTCATAGGCTTTGCCAGTTATTTTGATGGTGTAGTTTGCACCGCTTTTCGAAATGGTCATGGTCAATTCATCGAAACCATTTACCGACCCAGGTTCGTAGGTGCTTTTGGACATCTCGTAGTTACGGAAGAAGAAACTATAATTCACGTCGAACAGTTTGTCACTCAGAATTTCGGAATATCCTTCCAGCGTGTAGGTGCCATCGGCAATATTTTCGGCAGAACTGTTGAATGAAACCGTAAGCATGTCGCCTTTTCCAGTGATCTTATCGCCGTCTACCTCGATGCCGGTTCCGGTAAGTATTAAATAATGTCTGTAATACGTGTTACCCTCCGCATTCTTTCTCGAATTTCCGGTGGAAATAGTGGCCGATTTGATAGCGACAATCTCACCGTCGAAAACGTCTTTGACGTCATCGTCGTCGTCGCTACAGGAAATTGTGGAGAAAGCAAGGGCAGCGGAGAGGCACATGGTGGCAAGCCTCCGGAACATCATTTGTTTTTTCATGCGTGTTATAAAAATTAAAAAAGTTTCGGGCTATGAGTTCATGGCGCCTGGACTTGACGCAATCATCTGATATTTCGACAATAGGCAACTCCACAGTTCAGGCTGACAGACGATGGTTAACTCAGGTTTGCAAAAATAAAGTCTTGCCTACAGGCTGCCCGGTTATTCGGCGAGGGATTCCGTCGAAGTAAGAATTTCAACCCGTTGTGGAGGTTTTTCATCGGTTGCGTCTGAAATACACAATGACCAGCTGGGCTAAGTTGTTGATGCACAAATCAAATGCAGTATTGGAAGTATCTCATCAAATTTTCGAAAGATCATGTATTGAAGGCGATTAACTTACACGATAATTGATCGTATAACCACACCGTGATGGATAATCTTGCGACAACGAAAAAAAGAGTTTACGGAACTCGGAGATCACTTGCGTGAAGGATTAACCCAGCTGTACCTGCAATTCCCAGTCAGGGGATGTTCCTGTTTTTTGCTTATCTTTCATCGATGTCGATGAAAAAAAAAGGCAACCGATCCTGCTGTTGGCGGTGAGCCTGGTATTGGCCGTGGTCATATTCGTCCTGGACGAGTCTGTTTATTCATTAGCATTCCTGATCCAACCCAAAGAAGTCTTCAATCTCTTGGTGCTCACTGGCCTGATCAGTGTTTTGCCCCTGATCCTGAATTTCCTGTTTTATAAGCGTTTCCGAAAAAACAGCCTGTATCTTGCTTTGCTCGGTTTTCTTCCCGCCGGTTTCCTGATTAGCAAAATCCTTGGATTGTGAAATACTGAATTTCACGGCGGCGGTTGTACGGATCGTCGCCTAAATATCTCATCATCACCATATTAATAGCACTAAATCAGGCAAAAACCGGCTATTCGCCTGGGTGAAACATCTCAGGGCGGCGTAGTTTCAATGGAACCGGAACATTTTTCGGATCGTATTCCATATGTTGGGGATACTTTGGTATTTTGAAACCATTTTGCCTCTCGCTGCTATTATTAATAGAGGTAGTAATCTCAACTTTGAAAACGAGATTCCGGCACCCCTCAGCGGGCCATCCTGGAATTTGTGAGAAAGCTTATGTTTTTGAAATACGCGCTGCGTTTACTTATATTTTTTGCTTTAACGCCATTTTTCGCCGCCGCACAGGGCGGGCTGAAATTTCATGGGAGCGAAGAACCCATCAATCAGCGGACGTCATATGATGTTTTCGGCGGTCAAACGGCAAGATTCCACGAGTCATTTGACGTAGATTTTAATCTTGCCCTCTACCCGACGACGGAATTCGGCTATATCCTGCGGATCAAGAATAAAGACAGCAACCGCATTTACAACCTTTTTTATGATGGACAGGCCAACAACGTCGTCTTCCGTCTAAATGAGGAAGGCACGCATAGCCTGATCGTAGCTGAAGTCGACAAAACCGAACTACTGAACACAGGCTGGTTCAACGTCCGCATCACATTTGACCTCACCCGCGACTCCATCAGGCTTAACGTCAACAATCACGAGTTCCGCGCACGCAATGACGACTTACCTGACACCTATTCGCCCGTGGTTGTCTTTGGAAGAAGCGACCACGTTATCGATGTTCCTTCCTTCGCGATCAAAGACCTCTCAATCGGAAACAGCAACCGCTTCCATTTTGAATTAAAAGAAATTGAGGGCGAGACTGTGCACGACGCTGATGGCCGTGAATTCGGAACAGTAACAAATCCCGAATGGCTGATGAACGACGCATACCACTGGCGACACAAAGCTTCGTTCAAATCGCAATCCGTGGCTGGAGCAAATTACGTCGCAGAAAAGAAGGAAGTGTATTACTTCAGCAAAGACACGCTGATTACATTCAACGTGCGGTCAGGGCAGTCGCGGATAGAGACCTTCGAACAGGAAGCTCCCATGAGGCTGGTCCTCGGCACAAATTTCGTCGATGCGCGAAGCAACAAACTCTACGCTTATGAGGTGTACTATGCAGAGGACCTGAACTATGATGGACCATCGGTAGCAAGCCTGGATCTTAATACGTACACGTGGAATGTCGAAAGCTCAGAGCGGCTGCCAATGCAGCTTCACCACCATGGTTCTTACTTCGATCCGATCGCAAGTCAGTACACCATTTTTGGTGGCTTTGGCAACATGCGATACAATAAGAACTTTTTCAGGTTCGATCTCAACTCAAAAGCGTGGAGCACTCTTGAAGGGCTCTCCGGCGACGTGCTGAATCCGCGGTACTTCTCATCCGTTGGATATTTGAAGAAAACCAACGCAATCTATGTTTTCGGCGGAATGGGGAATGAATCCGGGGAGCAGATTGTGGGAAGAAAATATTACTACGATTTACATAAAGTCGACCTCAACACGAATCAGGTTTCCAAACTTTGGGAGATCGAATGGAAGCAGGAAAATATGGTTCCGGTGAGGGGAATGGTGATTCTTGACGACTCGACCTTCTATACGCTGTGCTACCCT
>JAEZGH010000107.1 GCA_023417065.1 Bacteroidota bacterium | reverse complement strand
CGTAGTTCACCTCACCCACATCCCGCTTGATCCGATCGACGAACGCCTCCACTTCCTCGCGCTCGTAGGAATTGGTGAGCGAGAGCATCGGATACTTGTGCGCGACGGTCGGGAAATTCTTCGTGATGTCGCCACCGACGCGTTGTGTGGGACTGTTGGGATCGGCCAGATCAGGATGTTGGGCCTCGAGATTTTCCAGCTCTTTCAGCATGTGATCGAACTCCTGATCGCTGATCACCGGCTGCGCAAGTACATAGTAACGATGGTTGTGGAATTCCAGTTGCCGTGCCAGTTCGGCCATGCGATCGGCCGTGGTCCTTTTGTCCGTTGGGTTCATTCTTCTGTACCGATGATCTTCTTGTAGATCGCACCGAAACGCAATCCGGCCTTCGCGAACCAGGTCCAGTTGCTCAGTGAGGTGGAGATCCGCTCGTCCTTCGCGTACACGTAGCGGTAACCGCCGCCCACGCCGATGAAACCCCACCACGTGATCTTGTAATTGAGGTAAAGGCTCAAGTCCACCGGGAGCAATTCGTTCTTCGTGTAGGCGCGAAAACTGCCATCATCATCGCGGTAGCTCGTTCGGTAATTACCGAGTCCCACACCGATCGGAATGCCGAATTGCCAGCGCCGGGTTTCAAGAAAGATGCGTTCGTAGGTGATCGTGGTGAAATCGAAATTGGTGCGCACTTCGCGCTCGCCCAGTTCACCCAGGTGGATGTCCTGTTGCACGTAAGGTGTGCTGAGGCCATAGAAACCGAGCGCGATCACATCCTTGTTCTTCTGCGCACCGATGCGCATGCCGTAGAAACCCACCGGATCGGCGTTCACCCAGGTGCGGCGGAAATCGAAGTTCACCATCACTTTGAACTGGGCCTTGCGTTCGGTGATCGTGAGGCCGTCGTTCTGGGCCATCGTTAGGAACGGCAGCATTCCGGTCACGAGGATGATCAGCAAACGCGAAAGACCCATCAAGAACGTTCGATGATAATACGGCAATGGGCGATAGATGAATGGTCAAGTAGGATGCCTTCGCAAATGTAGGCTTAGAGGCTTGTGGGCTTCATGCGGATCATGGATATCTTTTCTCCTTTCTGGATCTAAAATAGATATCTTCATTGCCGGATCCTTAACTAAAAAACCATCATCATATGATCCACGATCATGATGACCTGACCCATCATGCCGAAGGCACCTACGATGTGCTGCTGCAGATCCAGGAAGAACATTACCCGACCAAAGTGCCGTTGATGAGCATGGGCGCATGGGAATTGATGATGGGCGGTGGTAATTCAACCTACTACCATAACTTCCGATTCAGCTATGGAAAGCTTCATGAAGACATGTAATGTTTTTGTGAAGCTCTTTTTCCAGATCATACTGCCATTGACCATTCAGACGGTCAATGCGCAGTATGATTGGGAGTTGACCATACCGATGGACCATCCACGCGTCCAAGCTCGTGATATGATAGAGATCGGAAGCCACTCCTTGATCCTGATCGGTATAACCCAGTCCAGTGTCACAAGGACTTGGGTGTACCAAATAGGCAATGGAACAGAGATCATTAGTACACAGCAACTCGTTCATCAGAACCAGAGTATCTATGCGCAAGAATTCATAACTGATCTGTCAACGGAAGAGTACCATGTCATCAGTTCTTCATTTGATTCCCTATTCCTCAATGGATACGGAATAATCCATTTCAGATCGGGAGCCGACTTTTCGTTTGAACTCGTGGGTCATTTCCCTCTTTTCGGAGATTCAGTTGCGTTCTCCTCCATGTCCGGATCCATCCTGAACAATGAAATAATAGTACCCTTATCGGGAAAGGAGCCACCAACCACTATTGTACCGAACCGTTTGATACTTGTCCGATCGTCCACTACAGGCATACTCCAGGACCATGCAAAATATGGGACGGGCAATGGTATATTGTTACCGCGGAGATCCGTCCTCCTTGGTTCTGATACGATCGTTACCTCGATCACCGGGGGCGGAAATATTCCTGCACCTGGTCTCAGTAATTTCATTTTCCTCAATGAAGATCTCGATCTTATTGGTGGGTTTCCAGCGACAAATGTCTTCAACGATGGACCGGCCACTTCGGGCAACGTATTGTTCAATGGTATGTACATCCATATGCTGGATCCTACAACACTGGTGTGTTCCGGTGAATACGGAACTGGTGATACTGGATACCGTGCAGCCATTGTGCGGTATTCTTTGAATGGTGACCATGAAGCCCAATTCACTCCAGTAAGTGGTTTCTTTCATGATGGTTGGGCTATCATCCAAGGACACGATATTCTGCCGGGTGGTGGGCTGGTTCATGCGTATGTGGAGAATTTCCATCCGTATCCACCCAATGTTCAAATGGGAGACAACCCCTCCCGCATTCGCATCCATCGGCTGGATACCATGCTTAACCCACTTTGCGACTTTGTGATCGATGGTTTCGAGGACAGTACGTACTATTTCCTCAACCGGATAAAAGCGACAAGTGATGGCGGAGTGGTGGTGATGGGCAGCAAGCGTGACCTCAATACCATGGGTCTGCCACAAGCATGGGTGCGTAAGATCGCGCCAAACGACTGTCTAACTAGCATCCCAGAGATCCGGTCCGGTCAACAGGAGGTATTGGTGTTCCCAAACCCAGGCACAGCAGGTTTCAACTTACACTTACAAGGGCCCGTCGTGCATCGTGGAAAGGTCCACCTGCACGACATGCACGGCCGCGAAGTGCTTGTGGAACCATTGAACATGAGCCAGGCATATATCCCGGCCGAAGAACTGGCCTCGGGCATCTACCTGTA
>JAEZGH010000092.1 GCA_023417065.1 Bacteroidota bacterium | reverse complement strand
CATGAAATCAATACAGCAATTGTGGTTGACAATGTCAGCAGAGCTGATATTCGCTGTTCTTCCTTGTACATGGTCTGGATATTCTGATTGAGAAAGACTTCTTCAAAAGGAAGCTCGGCAACCTGATTATCCCATGTCGCTTTCATTATTTTACGTATATCTGAATATCTGCTCATTGCAACAGACGCAGCCATATACGGGAAGCCGGTCCTGTCAGATGGGAGCATAAACAACATTGGTGAAATCTCCTGATGCAGCGAGAACTGATGAAAATCCCTGACTACTCCGATAATCGTAAACCTGTTTATTTCGCCTGAGAAATTGAAAGAAAGCCCGTGCCCAATAGCTTCATCGAGGGGAATTTCAAGTGCACGCAAGCTTGCTTCGTTTACGATCACCTTCGTCGGATTTAAAGAATCCCCTTCCTGATTATCCTGTGCGGGAATAAAGTCTCTACCCGCAAGAAGAGGTACATCGATAACCTTGAAGTAGTCCTCATCCACACTTACGATTTCATGCCTCAGTGCCTGATCGCCGTTCCATCCATCCTTATAGATTAGCCAGTCGCGGAAGAGCGGCGTCGAAGGCAGGCTACTTGCGGCAGACACGCTGTGCACCCCAGGAATCGCCTCAAACGAATTCTTTAATGAAAGGTATTCCGATGAAGCCGCCTGAGATCGCATGGGGATCATCACGACCTGCTCGGTGTCAAACCCCAGTGATTTAGATTGAATGTATTTCAGTTGTTGTTGAATGATTACTATTGAAGATATCAGCGTTATGGTTATCACAAACTGAAAAACAACAAGACTTTTTCGGAGCCACTGCGATCCTCCCGAGACCAACGCCTTGCCTTTCAGCACCTGCGTTGGCTTCATCGATGACATAAAGAAGGCAGGATATCCGCCGGCGAGTAGCGCCGTAATAAAAGCTATCACCACGGCGGACAAAATGATAACAGGCAGATTTCTCGCGTTGAAAGCGAGTTGCTTTTCGATTACCGCGTTGAAAAGAGGAAGTGCCAATGCTATCATCACAAGAGAAAGCACCACGGCTACACCTACGATGACGAATGACTCACCGAGAAACTGTGCGATCAGATTTTGCCGATGTGCCCCCATTGACTTTCGGATACCAACCTCGCCGGCACGTTGAGCAGAGCGTGCTGTTGTCAGATTCATGAAGTTGATACATGCAAGCAGTAGGATAAACGCTCCTATCGTACCGATAATATAGATGTATGTGACACCGCCGCCCTGAGATTGATTTACCCCAACGGATCTCGCTGAACCGGAAAACAAACGGATTCTTTCCAAAGGCTGCAGACTGAGTATCTTGGCACGCCCCGACTGACGAAGCTCCTCCCCTGCCCGCGCCTCAAGCATTTGATTCATCTTGGTATTAACATCAACAGCGGATCGCGGATCCCGGAGTTTCAGATAACTTCCAACCATGTTGTTATTTGCCCACGTGGTTTGTCCCAGCATCCATCGGCCCAGTCCATTGCTATTCATGCACAGGTAAAAGTCCGCATCCAGATGTGATGGAAATGTGGTTGGTGCAAGGACACCTGTCACCCTGAAAGTATCAGCAGAAGTGCCGCTGTTGATTATCAGTAACTCGTCAACAGGGTCAGCTTCGCCAAATATCTTTTTAGAAACCCGATGTGAGATCAACGCAGCCGAAGGGCCATCGAGCGCTGTTTGTGGATTCCCCTTCACCAGAGCGTAATCAAACACGTCGAGAAATGTTGAATCGACCCATAATACCCCTGTCTCGAAGAATGATTTATCCTTGTATCTCACAATATGTTTTTCAACGGAGGGGGATCTCACCACGCGGGTTGCATGTTCGATCTCGGGAAGCGACTCCGCCAATTCAGTAGCAATGGGCGGTGAAGTGTGCCCTGAAGTCATCTGATTGCCATCATTGAAAAAGGTTGTATTAATTCTGAATACACGGTCTCTATCCCCAAACCCTTTCTCATAGGATAATTCATCCAGAATAAAGAGCGTAATCAGCACGCAACACGTTATCCCGGTGGCCAGCCCCGCGATATTAATCAGTGAAAAAACCTTGTTCTTCACCAGAATCCGGGCAGCGATAAGAAGATAGTTTTTGATCATAAGCTGATGATTATTGATATAGGACTGCATGACCAGCACAATGTTGCATGTGAAAGCCAAGTTTTTTTTAAAATCCCGCAAAGCGCGGTACGTCATATTTTTTTTTGCTGGTTTTATGGAATTGTTGCCGGGCGTGCATCATAAGGACAGAACCTAAATCCACGCCTATGAAGGGAATTTCTACTCTAATGCTCGTTCTCACGCTTTTTGGATGGGCGAACGGGGTTGCACAGATCCGCACAATAACCGGAACACTCACGTCGTCAGAAACCGGTGAACCGCTGCCTGGGGTTAACATTGTAGTTAAAGGCACCACTATCGGCACTGTTACCGACGAGAATGGCTACTACTCAATTAATGCTCCCGTCGGTTCAACGTTGGTATTTTCATTTATCGGAATGAAGACCAGAGAAGTACTGGTCGCTGCAGAGAACGAGGTCAGGGAGAAACCAAAAAAAGCCATAGCAAAACCAACTTCTCATCGATGGGACTCGCCTCTTGCCCGCGATTCGGCGTCATCCAATCCGGGTATCGGAATACTCCGCGACAACACGCCATCCTACAAAGGTTCCCCATTAACGAACGTAGAAACGTTACGAAAAATCAGGAAAGTTGGTAATCATTATATTCTCAGGCACCACCAACCCTATTATCGCGTTGCTGCATTTGGCGCGAAGTATACGACGTCGTTCAGTGCAGACCGCGCCTTCGGTATGCCTGCCCTCCAGAAGGAATACAGTCAGGGACTAACAAATGACGATAGATATGTATGGGCAGGCCCCGATACCGGAACGCCGTTTTCATGGGGACCACCTATCCGAAATCTTGACTTTGACGGTTCAGCCTATCCATTCGATCAGAACGGAAGACTCACGCAACGAGGTACAGGGAATGGTGTCCAGGCGAAAACGTATGATCCGTTGTCATTTTTTCGAACGGGATGGACTCTTCAAAATGCGCTTACTGTCACCGCCCCGCTTTCAACTGCCAGCGCACTTATAAGCCTCGAACGACTGGACCGAAATGGTATCATCCCCAACAGTTCATACAACCACACCAATGTTTCAGTGCGCCTGCAACGAATAATGATTGCGCCGCGGCTCGAGTTGAATCCACATTTTCTACACGATCAATCCAGCGGAGCCTTGCTAAACCGCGGAGCAAACATCGCGACAATCATGGGAAGTATACTGTCCACGCCTCCCACTTTCGACAATAGCAATGGAATGACAATCCGTCAGGAAGCGCGAAATGCCGAAGCATGGCTAACACCTCATGGTACGATGAGGTCATTTGCTCCGGCAATAGTTGACAATCCCTTTGCATTGGTCAATAGCCTTCCCGACCGTGAGACCATGCGTCGAAGCATGGGCTTCCTCAATTTAAGCTATCGTGATAAAAGGAGCCACTTCAACATTAATGGGAATGGTACTATTGACAAACAAAGTAACCACATAACGCATGGCATACCCGCTGGATTTGCTGCTTATACCGAGGGTCGGCACACCGTTCGATCAGACGAACAAACTTATAGTAGTCTCGCATTAACGCCGACACTGACATGGTCAAATCTCAATGAATTTAAGGCAGGACTTACATGGCAATTGAATCACTGGCACCGTAACGTAATACGGACAGATTCATTCAATTTTGCTGGCGGACACGACAGTCCGTGGAATAGTCCCGACTCAACCATAATGAGCCGTGTGTCGCGCTCAAGGTTAGATCAGGAATTGTCCTTCACCGGTTCATACAATAACTGGAACGGACTGACGCTTAAGGCGGGCACAAAATTGTATTTCAGCAATACCCTCTCCCCGTCAGCATACACCAATTTTTTCCCTTCGATGTCTCTGTCCTTAAACCTGGCCGAACTTGTGTACATCCCCGGGTTCCAAAAGCTGGAGATTTTCGGTAGCGCGACACGCACGCCAGGACAGGCTCCGCTGTTTTACACCGACTGCTCATTTGCATCCACAGGAATGGATGTCAGTCAATATCGTCGGTTTTTTGAGCAGTATGAGCTTACGCCGGCCCCTGGACTTCGACCTGAAACAGAAAGCAAATATGAAGCAGGCCTATATGTCAGTAGCACCTACCACATCTCCCTTAAGGCCACCTATTTCAACAACACGACAAATGATCTGCTTGCTCCTCATGCAGTTGACAATGGCTTTCATCTCACCAATGTGGCGAAGGTAAATACGCAAGGTTCAGCTGTCATTCTGGAGTATTTCAGACCATATATAGCAAATCAAATGAGTATAAATACCTCCCTCACGTGGTCATTGTACCGAAGCGTGGTTCAGGAAATGAAAGATGGAACCAACTATGTCGCGGTCGGGGGATTTAGCACGATTCAGCGTGCCATTTCCAAAGGCAATCCATTAGGGGCAATCTGGGGGACTTCGTGGTTACGGGATGAAACCGGAGCACGAATCATTGGCCAGGATGGATTTCCACTGGAAGATTCATCGTTGAAAAAGATTGGCGATCCGAATCCAGATTGGACCGTGAGCTGGGCATCTGAGGCCAGGTGGAGAAATCTCTCACTTGCGTTTGTGATTGACATCCGCAAAGGTGGCGACGTGTGGAATGGCACGAGGGCTGCACTCGATTACCTCGGCATGTCTGCTGAAACAGCGGCACACAGAAATACCACTGATTATATCTTTGACGGCATCAATGCGGAAGGAAACCGCAATAACGTCCCGGTTGTCTTTTACGATCCATCCATGCCAGTCGAAGCCAATCGCTGGACGCGCTACGGCTTTGATGGCGTTGGTGAGGACTATATCGAAGACGCCTCGTGGATACGCCTTCAGGACGTTACGATAGGATATGTAGTTCCGTTTTCACGGCGTTCAACCATAAAAGAAATCCGATTTTCAGTAACAGGCCGCAACCTCATTCTTATAACCCCCTATTCCGGTGTCGACCCGGCATCGTCACTTTTTGGTTACAGTGGAACTACCGGTCTGGATCTCTTCAACAGTCCGACTACACGCAGCTACAATGCCCAAATCACCCTTAAAATATAGATCATGAAACCAAGAATATGCCTCATTGCCCTTATAACGGTGACGATCCTGGGCATCGCCGGATTCCGCTTTGGCGAAGATCCACAATTCATAAAAACGTTGCGTTCCAGGCTGGACAAATACAACATGGCGATGCCTTCAGAAAAAGTTTATCTGCAACTTGATAAACCATTCTATAAGCCAGGCGAAACGATCTGGTTTAACGCCTTTGCGTTGTCGGGAACGACTCACACGCCCATGGGCTCAAGTGACGTGTTGTATGTTAATCTTATCGACCCAAAAGGCAATGTGGCAATGACACGCGAACTTCTCATCCGCGGCGGAACTGCCCATGGCGAATTCACCCTGCCTGAATCCAACCCAGGCGGAATTTATGAAATCAAGGCATATACACGGTGGATGCAGAACTTTGGAGACTCGTCCGTATTCGCAAAAAAGATTCAGGTTCAAAAGGTCATTACACCGCGCTTATTATTCATGCTCGACTTCGAACGCAAGGCATACGGCCCGGCAGACTCAGTCGCTGCAACACTGCAAATTCGCGACCTCAAAGATGAACCTGTGGCACATGCAGAAGCCAGAATAGTAGTAAACCTTGCAGGGAAACGTTTTCAGACCAGAGAAAGTATCTCCGATACGAATGGGAACCTTACTATCGGCTTCACGCTCCCTGATTCCTTGAATTCGTCCGATGGTCTGTTGCAGGTGCTAGTCACCCATCGCGGACTTACTGAATCGATCTCAAGAGCCATACCGATCGTACTGAATAAGATTGATCTGACCTTTTACCCTGAAGGCGGGTATGCCATTGCCGGCACTAAAGGGAAAATTGCCTTTAAGGCAGTCAATGAATTTGGAAAAGGCGCTGATGTGGAAGGAGTGATTGTAGATGAAAGCAATTCGCAAGTTGGTTCATTCAAAAGCTCTCACCTGGGGATGGGCGCCTTTTCCTTTACACCTCAATCAGGCAAGCAGTACTTTGCAATCATCACATCGCCCAGTGGCAACAACAACCGTTACCTGCTGCCGAAGTCGCTACCCTCCGGATTCGGTATGAATCTCAATGATCACAGTGATCAGTCGGTGTCATGGAACATTTATTCAAGTCAGAAATCTTCTGCCTATCTGGTCGCACATTCACATGGCATCCTCCGGTATACAGCCGCGATAAACCTTTCAAAGGGCAACAATACGATAGCTGTTCCAATAAAGGATTTTCCCTCCGGGATCAGTGTATTCACACTTTTCGATGAACATGGTCTGGAGCAATGTGAACGACTGGTGTATATTCAATCGAAACACCAACTCAATATTTCCCTTTCGACCGCAAAGAAGCAGTACCATCCTGGAGAAAATGTTGAGTTAACAATAAGGACTACGGATGGAAACGGCGACCCCATTCCCGCGAAGCTCAGCCTTGCCGTAGCCGACGACCAACTTATTTCATTTGCCGACGACCGCCAGGACAACCTGCTGTCGTATATGTATCTGTCTTCAGAAGTCAGAGGGAAGATTGAAGAACCGTCCTTCTATTTTAATGCGAAAGAACCTAAGGCGTCAGTTGCCCTGGACTACCTTCTAATGACGCAAGGCTGGCGTAGGTTTACCTGGTCTGAAGTCCGCAAAGAACAGCATTCAGTTGTAACCATGCCCGAAAAGATCCGGACGATCTATGGAAAGTTAACTGACAAAAATGGCAATCCGATTGCTGGCGAAGTGACGCTGATGGAACTGGGCAATTTGAAGAGAGTATTAACCATTCAAACAAGAGACGACGGAAGGTTTATGTTTCAGAATACGGATCCCACCATACCGACGATGCTACTCGCCGGCCGAAATACCAACATCCAACTTGAGGAAAAGTCAAAGCTCACGAGTACGTTGGCTGACAAAAATCCCCACGCTCCCGTTGAGCTACCGCAAGAAATTGCATACGAAGAGAACGCCGTGGAGGTTGAAGATAAAGCTGATCCAGGGGCAATCGCCATGCAGACAAATTTGAATTTCTCGTTAGACCAGGACGCAAGCGAACTGAGTGAAGTTATCGTCATCGGCTATGGTGCTGTTGAAAAAAAATCGCTGACTGGCGCACTGATCACGGTCGATAACCGGGGGTTCAATCTTCCTTCAGTTGAATATGCCCTTCAAGGCAGAGTAGCCGGCGTATTTGTTTCCCCTCCCGGCAATCCAGGCGCAGCGTCGCTTGTGCGAATTCGGGGAGCCAATTCCTTTGCGAATTCCGGAGACCCGTTGTACGTAATCGATGGACAACCGGTAATTCCAACTACGAATAACAATTTTTCGGTAGCAAGCCTCATCAATCCAAATGATATATCTTCGATACACGTCTTAAGATCTCCAGAGGCAGGCGCATTATTTGGAGGCGCTGCGGCCAATGGCGTAATCCTGATCACAACGCGTTCCAGCCTTGGTTGGGGATATGTACCCATCAGTGCCCGCAAAAGCAACTTCATCCACACGATCCGACATCCGCGTGTCTTTTCCCCTGTCAAAGAGTTCTATCAGGATCGCATTACTGCGCATGCCGAACGGAAGAATTTTGAGTCCCTGCTATATTGGGATCCTGACGTGAAGACAAATGACAAGGGAATCGCCAAAGTATCCTTCCGAAGTAACGACCTGATTACCACCTTTCGCATGACTGTTGAAGGGTTTGCCGCCGATGGTCTCCTCGGACGCGCGGAAGAGACATTTTATTCACAGCTTCCGTTTTCTGTCGACACACGACTTCCCGACTACCTCGGATTTGAAGATACCCTGAAGCTTCCTGTACAGATCAGGAATGAAAAAACAACCGCTTTAGAGGCTGCGATCAAATTACAGTTACCCGGAGAAATTCGTGCACTTGAACCGGCGGAACAATCAATCGTTGTAGCGCCCGGATCTGTTGGAACATTCACCTACACACTGATTCCACAAGGCGTTGAAGGAACATTCCCGATAAAGGTCGTTGTTGACGCAGAAAACCGCAGTGATGCAATAGAACATTCTATTAACGTTAAGCCGACTGGATTTCCTGTGCAACTGAGCTTCTCCGGTCAGAAGCATAACAGCGATATAACGTTCAATATCCGAGATGCAGAAAAAGGAACACTCAGCGGAAGCTTCTCCGCATATCCAAATATTCTTAGCGATCTGATGACTGGAGTTGAATCTACCTTCCGCGAACCCCATGGATGCTTCGAACAAACATCAGCCACTACCTTTCCAAACATTCTGGCGTTGCAATTCATGCGAAACACTGGTACTAGCAACCCGGAGATTGAGGCCCGGGCGTTGAAGTATATCCGGAATGGGTATAACCGCCTGAGGTCCTTCGAAGTGAAGGGTGGCGGATTCGATTGGTTCGGCAAGCCCCCTTCTCACGAAGCACTGACTGCCTACGGGCTGTTTGAATTCATTGAAATGCAAAAGGTTTTTCCTGACGTAGACGAACAAATGATCGAACGAACCCGGAAGTGGTTACTGAGCAGACGAACCGGAAAAGGAACTTACAAACTTTATGAAAAAGGTCTCGATGACTTTTCGCGTCCATCAGGATACGTATCCAATGCCTACATTACATATGCGTTATCCGAGACAGGTTTTGGCGACCTTGAAACGGAATACAAATACGCACTCGAATCCGCCTGGCAGAGTAAAGACCTTTACCAGCTCGCACTGGTTGCCAACACGGCGTTTAACCTGAACAAAATGGACGACTATGCAAAGCTGATGCATCATTTCGAGCGGACCGTCGATTTACATCAACTCGACCAGGTCACAGCCAGCCACTCTGTAGTAAGAAGTGCAGGCATTTCACTAACGAATGAAGTCGTTGCCCTCTGGGCCATAGCCATGATGAAATCAGGCAGACAAAAGTTACCGCAGGTTAAACCATGCATTGATTACCTCATCTCCAAGCGCACTTACGGAGGGTTTGGATCGACTCAGTCCACCGTACTTGCACTGAAAGCACTTGTCGAATATGCCAACCTGATGCGGGCGGTTTCCCATCCCGGCACTATTCAGCTTCTGGTTAACGGAAGAGAAACGGAACGTCATTCTTATCAGAAGACAAGCCATGACGAAATTGTGTTGACACGTTTCACGGAATCGCTAACCAGCAATGGATCGCAGCGGATCACGATCAACTTCCAGGGAACTCCGGAACCCCTGCCCTATTCCCTGAACCTGAAGTGGTATACGAAAACACCAATATCCGCGAAAGAATGCAGCATTGATCTGACGACAACGCTCGACGGAACAACGGTACGGTTAAACGAAACAATCCGAATGGCTGTGAGGCTCAGGAATACAACCAACCAAGGTGCATCGATGACGCTTGCAAGTATTGGCATTCCCGCCGGACTTTCGGTTCAACCGTGGCAGTTGAAAGAACTTCAGGAAAAGGGTACGTTCGACTTCTACGAAATCACAGACGGTAAACTCGTTCTTTACTACCGACAAATGCAGCCCAATGAAATCAGAAACATCAATCTTGATCTGAAGGCCGAATTGCAAGGCAGTTTCGTTGGATCGGCCAGCTCAGCCTATTTATACTACACTAATGAATTCAAAAAGTGGACGGACGGCCTGGCAATAAAGGTAATTTAACGAAGCCGTTTGGTGGAAAAAAGTTATGCACAGCAATTTTGTGAATCGGTTGTGGACAAAAACGCAAGACATTTTTCGGCCACACCGTACCTTCATAGAAAAAATACAACACTATGAGAGCACTTAAATTTTATGACAAGGAAGGAGTAGGATTTGAGTTTTATCTTGATTATGTCAAGCAGTCAATCACCCTTCAGGTAGACAATCACGACGTTCCTGAGGAAACAAATTACCTCGAGATTGACGAAGCCGACCTTGACGATATAATCATCTCATTGGTAGAATTGAAAAATGAACTGACGTCGATCAAAAATATAGGCAACAATTAAGGAAACCTGCCTCTGCCATTCTGCGGAGGCAGGTTCCACCGTTACATATTTTCAACTGCGTTATTTGTCGGATTCTATTGCCGGAGGAATCAACTTGTATACGACCGGCGTAACGATTCTTGACAAGAGCGTGGAACTGATTAACCCACCAATCAGTACAATGGCAAGCGGTGAAATCAGCGGGTTCACCGAAATGGCAATCGGAATAAGCCCTCCTATTGCAGTGAGCGACGTAAGAACTATCGGAAGAAAACGAACCTCCCCTGCTTCGCGAATCGCTTCGTCCACCGACTTACCTTGCCGGCGAAGCTGATTCGTGAAGTCAACCAACAGAATTGAATTCTTTACCTCTACTCCAGCCAGAGCGATCAAACCAATAATAGCCACGAATGACAACGGATTCCCCGTGATTAACAATGCGATCACCGCGCCCACAATGCCCAGCGGAAGAACACTCAACACGATCAACATACTTTTGAATGTCTTAAACATCAGCACGAGGACTGCAACAAAGAGAAATACAGTGACAATGATAATTGTTCCCAGACCGCCAAATGATTCATTACTGGCTTCCACCTCTCCGCCCATCATATAACTGAATCCGCGTGGCAGCGGAAGATTTTCCATCTTATCGACTACACTCGCGATTACCTGGTCATTGAGATATCCTTTCTCAACAAAAGAAGACACAGACACCGTACGAATTTTATTGTAGTGATCGATCCTGAGTGGAGCAGTTTCAAAATTCAGCGATGCGATTTGCGCCAGCGGCACTGCTGATCCCATTGACGTGTTCACAAATATATTCTGAAATGACTCCAACGTGGGACGCTCTTTCTTCGGTGTAGTTACCACTACAGGGTAGTCCTCACCTTTTTCATCCGAGAACATGCCGATGTCCAGACCAGCCACTGCCAACCGTACCGTACGATCAATGTCGACGGTCTGGATGCCTGACATCCTCGCTTTCTCCTGATTGATCTGCACTCGCAAATCACTTTTCAGATTGCTGATCGGATTGTTGACATAGATGGTTCCTTCGGTTTGTCTGAGCATATGTTCCACCATCGCCGCATAACTTCGCAGTGTATCCAGGTTATCGCCAAAAAGTCTTACCTCCACAGGTGCTACTACCGGTGGACCTTGTTCGAAGTTTTTCACCTCAATCTTTGCTCCCGGATACAAACGAAATCCGTCGCGTAGTTCATTGATAATCTCAAGCTTTCTGCCCGGCGAGACGTCTGTTCTCAATTGAACGAAAGTTTGCGAAAAATCTGCACTCTCATTTTCCTGAATCACGTTATAATAGACGCGCGGATTTCCCTTGCCAACATTGGTCGCGAAGTATTCAACTTCCGGCATCGCCTCAAGGACCTTCTCCACGTCGCGTGCCACTTCGTTGGTAGCCTCGAGATTGGTTTGTAATGGCATTATTACATTCACCAGAAACTGGGGTTTCTCCGATGCAGGGAACAGCGCAAAACCGATCACGGGAAACAACCTGAGCGATGCAAAGAACACTACTCCGGCAATGATAATAGTGACAACAGGATATTTTAGCGCTTTATCCAGCCATTTTGAATAACTGCCTGAGATAACCCGTTGCAGGCCACGCAGAAAGATATTCCCTTCCTCACCGGGCGTATGATTCTTCAGCATCCGGCTCGCCAGGAAAGGGATCACCGTCAACGACACCAGCATTGAAGCAAGCACAGACATGATGACCGCCACGGGCAATCCACGGATGAAGTCACCTGCGCCCTCCGGAAGGAATACCAATGGCATAAACGCAATGATAAGGGTAACTGTACAACCCACTACCGCCAGACCAATCTGTTTGGTAGCCTTAATGGTTGCCTCGAACCGGGTATGACCTTCCCGCATCCACCGTTCAATGTTTTCAACGACAACAATACTATCGTCAACCAGAAGGCCAAGGGCGACTACGAGTCCGACGATACTCAATTGATTCAGGCTGATACCGAGTAAATTCAGAAGAACGAGACCTATCGATAATGAAAGCGGTATCGAAATCATCACGATGCCGGCAGCGCGAAACCCGAGAGGCAACAGCGTTATTGCGACCAGGAGAATGGCAATCACAAAATCTTTTCCCAGCAGCGCAAGCCGCCCATTTACATTGTCGGCCTGGTCAAAATGAAGGATCAGGTCAATATTCTGCGGTAGCTCAGCCTTGAACTCTTCGATCAAAGGTTTGTATAACTTCTGCGTATCACTGATATTCAGTCCCGGTTTCTGAGCCGCTACCACATACAAGGCACGGTGCCCGTTTAATCTGGTAATGTGTTTGGTTTCATCAAACGTGAAGTATGCATCGGCAACATCACTCAGGCGTATGTTTCTTCCGTTGGCAGCGTAGACCACAGTATTTTTAATATCATCCAGAGATGAATAGTTACCGCTAGTCTTGACGCTGAAAGACCTCGTTCCGGCAACGACACTACCACCCGGGATATTGGCCATCTCACTTTGTATACTTCCAAGGATGGCATTGAGCGGGATCTGCATTTGTGCTATCTTCTCCAAACGCAATTCAACGCGCACAATTTGTTCAGGCAAGCCCTGAATCTCTATATTCTTCAAAGCCGGAATTCTTTCAAGTCTGTCCTTGAGTTCTTCAGCATACTCTTTCATGGTAGACCGTGAACTGTTTTCGGATATCAACGCCACCTGAAGGATGTTCACGTCGGATGGCTGAAACTTTTTGACTTCCAGGCTATGGATATCCCGGGGAAGCTGCGGGCGGATACTGCCAACCTCGCGCACGATCTCCTGATACTTATCGTCCGGATCGCTTTCATACTTGTATTCCACGTTGAGTACCGCAAGACCATCCCTGATGGTGGTCTTGATCCGCTTCATATCCTCCAGCTCGTGAAACTTTTCTTCCAGAGGATCCACCACGAGTTCTTCCATATCCTTCGGACTTGTGCCGGGATAAACCACTATTACCGAGAATTGTGGCGCCTGTATTTCTGGGTCTTCACTCCGCGGCATGGTAAGCAACGTAGTTACGCCCAATGCGACCGCCATCAGGAACATGATCAGCGTGAACTGGTAGTTTTTTACGGAATATTCTGAGATTTTCATAAAAATTGATTGAGCGGTAATTTCTTTGGACAATAGAATTACAGGGCAACGTTGTTACAAAAACATGAACGATCAGATCGGAGCTATTTCACAATAGTTACAGGCGAATTGTCGGCCAGGTAGGCACTTCCTGCAACAATAACGTTCGACGCTTCATCAAGCCCAGAGTCAATCTGAATACTTTTCCCATTGAAGGATGAGATGGTCACCGGTATTCGCTTTGCACGATTGTCATCACCCACAACAAATACAAATCCTTCATTGCCACTGGCCTCAAGAACGGCTTCATACGGCACATCCCAAAGTTCCGTTGACGTGCTTGTCAGGATAGTCGCAGCAGCAAACATACCAGTAGCAAGTTGTCTGCCTTTGGGAGTAACCTCAATCTCAACGCTGAACACACCCGTTGCGGGATCTGAGATACCAGCCTTGCGTATTACCTTGCCCCATAGTGTATCAGCCGGAAAAGCATCCAGCGAGACGTTTACTCTGTCGTTGATGCTGATGGCTGCCCATTGTTTGTCACTCACACCTACGCTGAGAATCCAGCGTCCGCCACCAGCTCCATTGGTTTTGAATATCGGTTCACCCGGGCCTACGAGCTGCCCTGCGTTGGCAAACTTCTTCAAAACATATCCATCTGCCGGAGCCTTGATTTCAGCGAAACCGAGATTGAACTTCGCCGTATTGAGTTGTGCCAATGCCACATCATGTGCTGTTTGTGCATTCTGCAGCTGTTCAAGGGTGGCCACGCTGTCACGATAAAGATTCCGGGCGCGCGAAAGGTCGCGCACTGCCTTTTCAAATCCGGCTTCGGCTTGTTTCACGAAGCTGTTGATTTCGGTGAGATCCAAAACCGCAAGCGTCTGCCCCCTGCTTATACGCTGCCCCTCTTCGGCAAGCACGCGTTTGACAACGCCTCCTACCTTAAAGCTTAGCAAGGTCTCACTGTCCGTAGTGACGTGCCCTGAAGTGTGGATCGTCTTCTTATGCGTATTCTTCGACAGTTCCATAATTCGCACCGGAATTGCATCCGAGCTGCGCGGTATAGACGAACTATTCCCTTTGCTTTCTGTGCACGCTTCAACAATGAAGAAGAGGGAAATAATCGACAGGACGGTGATAATGTTTTTCATGGGAACGTTAATTAAAGATGAAGGAAGAAGTTTCGCGTTCAAGCTGAGCAGCAGCAATGAGCATTTCGAACTGACGAAGATTTACCATTAACTCAGACTGTGTCAGTTGGTTTCGCGCATCGATAAACTCGATTTGCGAGTTCACCCCCTGGCGAAATCCCTTTTCGACAAGGTTGAAGTAACTGCGCGAAGACTTAAGCTGTTCCTGCGCTGCCTGGAAATTCTGCTTTGCTACCGACAGCGCGTTCGACGCCATGGTAGCCGCAACCTCCAGGCGTCCCCTCGTATGCTGTAATTGCATGTCTGTCCTTTCCAGGGTGAGCCGGCTTTGCTTGATTGCCAGATTATTTCTAAAGCCCTGAAACACCGGTATCGAGAGTTGAACGCCGAACAGGAAGTACTTCGAGCGGTCATAGAATTCCCAGTCTGCTCCCTGCGCGCCGAGGTCGAGAAACGCATTTACTTTTGGCATTCGTGATAATTTATGCATCTGAAGCGATGACACCTGAATCTCACGACTCTTGCTTATCATGGCCAGTTCCTCGCGGGCCGCTACAAGGTCGCTTCGGGGTTCATCCACTTCATGATATTGCGTATCCTCCGCGACGTCCACGTCTGCATCCAGTGGTCTGTTCAAAAGAAAGTTTAAGTAGTTACGCGCATTGATAACCTTTACCCGCGCGTTGTTCAATTCCGCTCGTACATTTTCGCTCTCACTCTTCGCGCGGAGGACATTCGCAGGAAGGTTAGCGCCATTCCGCATCGACGACTCATTGACCTGAACATTCTTTTCAACAAGCTGAAGCGCACTTTCGTATATCTTCTCCGATTCACGGGCAGACAAATAATTGTAGTATGCGACTTTAATATCAAAGACGAGTTGTCGCTTATAAGCACTTAGTTCGTATTGCTGGAGTTCGACCTTCTGCTTTTCGATATTCCGATTGATGTGAAGGTCAGTGTTAATTAACGGGACAGAAGTTCGTACCCTGACATCGTAGAAGTTATACGGAAAGAAATCCTGGCTGACATTTTCCACCTGCGGGAATGCGTCTGATTCCGTCAGCTGATTGAGTGTCGTGTAAACGGGATTAAGCAAGTCACCTATAGGAATCGCTATATTCCGACCACCCTTTCCCGAGGTGTAGTCTCCGAGCACGTTAACCGATGGCAGGAAGTAAGACCTCGCCATATCCAGCGACAGCTTAGCCTGATCGAGGCTGATCTCCTTTTCCTTGAGAGCCAGGTTGCTTTTCAATCCGAGGTGAACATAGCTGTCAAGGGGGCTCTGAGCGCACAGAAAAGACGGTAACCAAACGATGGCAGCGAGAAGGGCGATTCTCTTACGGTTGGACGGTATAGTTTTCATCGATATTAAAGTTTACACTGTTAAGTGAACGGTCAAATTTTTTTACCCTGCCGCGTTGGCATTCATACGGTCGAACATTTCCGTAAGGATCGCGGCGGCTTTGTCCGACAATCCCTGTTGAACTTCCTCTGTAAGCACCTTGCAGCGCTCACGAATCTGCAGCGAGCACACTCCGTGCACCATTGCCCAGAGCGTAAAGGAAAGGCTTTCGATCTCCATACCCTTGAAATATCCCTTTTCCACGCATTGGGAAACGGTATTAACGAGCGCCTGGAATGATTGCTTACCCTCATCCCATTCCTCACAGTCGTCCTCCAGGGCGTTCATCGGAGCCCGGTTTATGAACATCAAGTCATAAAATTCACGGTTTTCAAGTGCAAACCGGATATATGCCCGCATGACCGCCTTCAGTCGCTGGTAGGGGTCTTCCACAAACGCCAAGGGCTTGAAATACTGGTTGAGTAATGCAAAGCCCTCCTGGTGCAGGGCATAGAAAATATCGTCTTTATCCTTGAAGTACAGATAAATAGTAGTGGGTGAGTACTCGATCCTTTCGGCGATGTTCCGTATTGATGTCTCGTGATAACCTTTCTCGATAAAAAGGGTCCTGGCGCTTTCCAGGATCTTAGCCCGCAATTCCTCTTTCTGCCGCTCTTTTCTCGTTGCGATTGTCATAACAAATTCAATTAACGGTGTTAAGTTATCGGAGTTTCGCGGAATGCCAAAATTATTTCACCGAATTTTAGGCTGCCCCGTCTAAATCGATCCGCCTGCCGGGCCATCTGAAGGAAAATTCAAATAACTTTCCGGCACTCATTGCCGAAACTATGAACGCACGTTCCGCCTCTCTCCTTCTCTCAATACTTATCGCTATCGCATCCTGCACGTCGCCCGAAAAGGCAACGAATTCCCTGCAAGTTCCCCGGGCAGAAAAGAAACCGCACGCAGTCACCGCGTCGCATGGAGCCAGCCGGACCGACGACTACTACTGGCTGCGCAACCGGGAGGATGCCGCTGTCATTCAATATCTCGAGGCGGAGAACCGGTATGTGGACCAAATGATGGGACATACCAAACACTTGCAGGAGAAGCTCTTTAATGAGATGAAAGGCCGCATCAAGGAACGCGATGAATCCGTACCCTTTAAACTCGACGACTATTTCTATTATACAAGATATGATGAAGGCTATGAGTATCCGGTGTATTGCAGGAAGAAAGGTTCTCTTAATGCAACCGAGGAAATTATCGCTAATGGTAATGATCTCAGCAAAGGCCAGAGCTTCTTTGATCTCGAAATTGAAGTAAGCCCTGATCATTCCATCGCAAACATCATTGTAGACACAGTGGGGCGACGTTTGTATTCCATCATGTTCAAAGACATGAAAACAGGGCGTATGCTTCCGGACAAACTTCATGGTACTGAAGGTCAGGTGGTGTGGTTCAATGACAACAAGACCGTTTTGTATACTGTGCAGGATCCGGTAACACTGATTGCCAGCAAAGTTTACCGCCACGTGTTAGGTACGAGTCGTGCGAATGATGTGCTCGTATACGAGGAAACCGATCCCACGCTCGAATGTTCCATCAGCAAAACAGCTTCCGAACGTTATATAATGATTACTTCCGAACGTACTGACGCAACCTATCAGCGATATATCGATGCAAATATTCCGCGTGCTACCCCTATAGTAATAGAGCCCTTACGGGATAACGTGAAGTACTTTGCGGATCACCTCGGTGACAAGTTCTTCATCAAAACGAATGATCAGGCAACCAACTACCGGCTCGTTGAAGCACCGGTGACGAACGCGGGAAGAAATAACTGGATAGATGTGATTCCGAATCGCCCCGACGTTTTCCTCAATGATGTGAAGCTTCTGAGAGACTACCTCGTTTTGGAAGAATCAAGTGCCGGCCTGAACCGGATCCGCGTCATCAATTGGCGCGACAAAACAGAACACTTCATTGAATTCGATGAACCAGCCTATCTGGCCAGCCTGGGATACAATCCGGAAGTAGACACAGAAGTTATCAGGTATACGTATCAATCCATGACCACACCGTACTCTACGTACGACTACAACTTGCGGACACGTGAAGGAAAATTGATGAAGCAGCAGGAAGTACTTGGGGGATTCTCCAGTGAGAATTATGTAACAGAACGCCTGATGGCCACCGCACGCGACGGTAAGCAGATTCCAATTTCTCTCGTCTACCGGAAAGACAAGTTCAGGAAAGACGGCACGAACCCATGCCTTCAGTATGCCTATGGGTCTTATGGGGTGTCGATGTATCCGAACTTCAGTGCGAAGCGTCTCAGCCTCCTTGACCGTGGCTTTGTATACGCCGTGGCACATATCCGCGGTGGTCAGGAAATGGGCGGACAATGGTACGAAGAAGGCAGGATGCTTCAGAAGATGAATACGTTCACCGACTACATTGATTGCTCCGAATATCTTATCAAGAACAAATATACTTCGTCTGACAAGCTCTTTGCGGAAGGTGGTAGTGCGGGCGGATTACTTATGGGTGCGGTCGCCAACCTGCGACCTGATCTGTATAAAGGCATCATTGCTTGGGTCCCCTTTGTCGACGTCGTGACTACCATGATGGATGAAACGATTCCTCTCACCACTTTCGAATGGAAGGAATGGGGGAACCCAAATGTTAAGGAAGAGTATGAATACATGCTGTCCTATTCACCTTATGACAACGTAGAGGCTAAGGAGTATCCCAATATGCTTGTCCTTACCGGTCTGCACGACAGCCAGGTTCAGTACTGGGAGCCAGCGAAGTGGGTTGCCAGGCTGCGGGAGAAGAAAACTGACGACAATATTCTGCTTTTCAAGACCAACATGACTGCCGGGCACGGCGGCTCTTACGGACGTTTCGAACGGCTGAAGGAAGACGCGCTTGCCTACGCCTTTATGCTTGACCTTTGTGGAATCAAGGAATGATTAACTTTCCTCTAATGGGTTTCTAATCTCTTTCTAATCTTGCGCAGTGCTGATAAAAATCAGCTAATTTTTTTCACTTTTTTTTCACGGTTGGATTTTGAGCCTCTGATCTTTCAGAGAAGGGTTTTACAAAAATGGCCTGCCTTCATTAAGACCTTCATTTTTGCCAAGAATACTATCGTGAATTTCTACCTGCCTTCGTTTGAACGCCCCTTGTAAAAAGTGCTTTCATTTGACAGACCTTCGTTGTCTCGTTAAACCGTTATCTTTTGGAACTGTGCGACTTAAGTTTCGTTAATGATAATAAGTCACCGCCACCATTAGCATTGACGGCACAGAAACCTGGCATTGATTTATAAAGATCCACACACATGAACATAGTAGTACCCATAGATTTTTCGAACCACTCAAAGGACGCTGCGTTCTATGCAGCCGAGTTGGTTAAAGCGCAAGGCGGAACCCTCCACCTCGTTCACGTATTGGTTCCCATGGAAGATGAACCAGACTATATGCCCGTTGAAACTATTCAGGCGAAACGCAATACGGTTTTTGAAATGTTCTCCCTACAACAGGCTATTCGCCGTAAGACTGAAGTTCGCTCAAGCTGTGACCTTCTTCCCGGAGAAATTGCTCCGCAGATCATCAGAGCGGCAAGAAGAGTGAAGGCAGATCTGATTGTAATGGGAACGCAGGGAAACAGTGGTCTGCGCAAACATTTGTATGGAAGTCACACGGCAGAGGTTCTTGAATTATCACCGGTGCCCGTGCTGACCCTGCCTGAAGGTGCAGCCTTCAAAAACATTGAGCGCATTGTTTACGCTACAGATTACAGCTACAGCAACATCCAGGATATTCGCGAGATCGCATCCTTTGCCCGTAACTTCAACGCTGTTATTTCACTTGTTCATGTGAATAAGAAAAGATCTGCTGCGTGGATGCTCGACGACATCCGGGCAGACTTCGAAGAACTGATTCGCGCTGAAGTCGACTACCCTTACATCGCTTTCGAAGAATTCGATAATACGGATACGGCCGAAGGATTGCGGCTACTTCTTCAAAATGGGGATGCTGACCTGTTGATTATTCCGAACCGCAGGAGAAGTCTTGTGGAGAGAATTACAGGACGCGGTAGCGACGACGATTTCCTCTTCGACCTGGACGTACCCCTCCTCGTAGTCTGATCCCGTACTCCGGTAGAACGGTACGGAAACACGTATGTCAGGAGCGTTATCCTACCTTTGGAGCATACCATACACGCTGTCCCTTATATAGTGTTTGTCCAACAGGTATCAAAGCCACAATATCGATATCACTTCGGTCACTTTGAATAGTGACCAGTGAATAGGCTCCATGGAACAAAATGCTGGTAACCACGCCGGCGAGCATTCCGCTGCCTTCGCTGGTGGTTACGTCAATTTGTTCCGGGCGCAACAGCAACATTTCCCCGTTGCTGTATACTATATTGTAATGACCAAACAAGCCCGCCACGTATTCATCACGCGGGCGGAGGTATAATTCAGTCGCCGGGCCTTGCTGAACTAACAAGCCCTCCCTCAGCACGAGTATCTTATCTGCCCATGGCAACGTGTCCTCGGGACTGTGCGAAACCATGATACACGTGATGTCAAGCGCATCGGAAACGTCATCCACCACCTGCTTCAGCGTCTTCTTGTGATCCATGTCGAGATGCGAGAAAGGTTCGTCAAGGAGTAAGAGCGACGGAGACGTTGTCAGCAGGCGTGCCAGTGCAATACGCTGTTTTTCCCCACCCGACAATTCATCGGTACGCCTCAGGAGAAGATGGTCGACCTGGCAAAGACGGTAAAGGTTTTCTGCACTTTCTCCCGTAAGGATGTTGGCGTATGAAAACACCTGTTGAACACGAAGAAATTTCGGCAGCTCAAAGTGCTGCGACAAGTAGGCAATCGAAGGGTGGCCGGGAACAAGCTTCTCATGCGGGCCTTCGATTCGCTGACCTTCCAGGTACACACCCCCAGTATCCGGCTGTGCCAGTCCGGCGATGATCTTCATCAAACTACTCTTCCCGGATCCGGTTTCGCCCGCGATCACGAGCCGCTGCCGTTTATCGAGGTGAAAGGATATGCCTTGCAACACGTGTCTGTCATCGAGGTTGAGAGAAATGTCGCGGCACTGCAAAAAAGACGCGCTCATAAGTTTTTGTTCTCCCACGTGTTCAGTTTGATTTTTTCGATGAGAAGCGAATTCTTGAATTCATGGATAATCTTCTCCATTTCAGGTTCACGCTCATTCAGTTTCCTGAACTCTTCGTCGTGCGCATCGATGACGGGCTTCAACTGTGTGAGGTTTCCCTTCATAGATGCTGCTCTTTCGGCGAGATCACTCCTTTCGGAATCGGTAAGTGAATCGCTGGCGAGCTGTGTTTCAAAATCCGCGATCATGTCTTCAATGTACGCCAGCATATCCCAGGGATTGTTGGGTCTCTCCCAGGTAAACTGAATGTTGCACTTCCGGCATTTGTATCGGTTGTATGTACGGCCGAGTTTGTCTTTCTCGGTTCCCGCCAATTTTAGCTTTTCGTTCGAATGGCAACGAGGGCATGCGGCATTATCCTTCACCAGTTTCTTAAGCGTTTGCCGGTCCTCGAGAATCCGCGCCCGGATATCGGCGTGTTCCTCTATCTGCACGATGAACTTATCGACCGCTTCGCCCACCTGACTGTGTTCAGCTCCGAGTTTTCCGGCATCCATCAATTTCCGGCTTTGCTTCTTGAAAAAGGTCGCGACTTTCACAAGGTCGCGCTCGTAACTCTTAAAATTCTTATTCATGCCGGGTGATTTGCGTAAAAATAGGAAAATGATACCGAACCGGAAGAAAGAACACCAGATAAGGCCCATGCCCTCTGCATCAATCTACTTCCGATCCTCATCATTTTTTCCTAAATCGTGTGACGTTTCACGAACCATTAACCTAAATGATGAAAGCCCGAAACCTTTGTCTCGTATCCTTTGTATTGCTTGCGACACCAGCATTCAATCAAGGACCTATGCAAGCCGACATGACAACCACCACGCAATCTGTTGTAAACGTTAATCCACTTATGGAGCCCTGGAAAGGCCCTTTTGGAGGGGTTCCTCCGTTCGACAAAGTTAAAGTCGAGTATTTCAAGCCTGCGCTGGAAAAAGCAATGGCCGACCGGCTTGCCGCGATCGACAAAATCGCGGGAAATCCAAAAGCGCCAACGTTCGCCAACACTATTGAGGAGCTCGAACACACACGCCAAATCATGTCGCCGGTGCTGACGATATATGGCATCTGGGGATCAAACCTTAGTACGCCGGAGTATCAGGCTGTTGAGATGGAAATGGCGCCCAGGCTGTCAGCCATAGAAGATCAAATCGTTCAAAACGAAAAGGTTTTTAAACGCATCGAAGCCGTTTATCAGTCACCCGAGAAACAGAAGCTCAATGCTGAACAGCAACGATTGGTATGGTTGTACTATAATAACTTCGTTCGCGCAGGCGCCAAACTCGATGCATCTGCGAAGAAGCGCCTCGGCGATATCAACCAGGAACTTGCCAAACTGTTTACTCAGTTCCGAATTAACGTCCTGAAGGATGAAACCAATGAATACGTGGTCATTGAAAGGGAAAGTGATTTGAAGGGGCTGCCGGAATCGCTTATAAGTTCGGCCGCATCCGAGGCCGAGGCCAAAGGCCTTCCCGGAAAGTGGGTTATCACCAATACGCGTTCTTCGGTTGATCCCTTCCTGCAGTTTGCAGAGAATCGTCAGCTGCGTGAAAAAGTATGGAACATGTTTGTAAGTCGTGGTGACCTCGGTGGTGAAACCGATAACAACGCCCTCATCACGGGAATCCTTAAGCTTCGTCAGGAACGCGCTGAGCTGCTGGGATACAAAACGCACGCACACTGGCGCCTTGAAAACACCATGGCAAAGACTCCCGAACGCGCTCTCGAACTACTTGAGGCTGTATGGAAACCTGCCGTGAAAACGGTGCATCAGGAAGTCCGCGATATGCAGGAACTCGCGCGAAAAGAAAGCGACAACATTACGATCGAACCATGGGACTACCACTTCTACATGGCCAAGGTGCGCAAGGCAAAATTTGATCTCGATCAAAACGAAGTGAAGGAATATCTTCAATTCGACAAGCTGGTCGAGGGCATGTTTTACGTTGCCGGCAGATTATTCAATCTTGAGTTTGTTCCCGTATCGAATGTTCCCGTTTTCCACCCCGACGTGAAAGTATGGGAAGTAAAAGACAAGACTTCGCGAAAACACGTGGGGTTGTTCTATTTCGATCCCTTTGCCCGTCAGGGGAAACGCTCGGGCGCCTGGATGAACGCATACCGTTCACAGGAACGGATG
Source organism: Bacteroidota bacterium (assembly GCA_023417065.1). Lineage (GTDB taxonomy): Bacteria > Bacteroidota > Bacteroidia > Cytophagales > Cyclobacteriaceae > Ohtaekwangia. The sequence goes on along the minus strand of JAEZGH010000092.1, from coordinate 75,579 downwards.
GACAAGGAAATTACCACGATCGTATCAAATAACTCCAACTACATCAAAGGCAAGGCCGGTGAACCTACCCTCATTTCCTGGGATGATGCCAAAACAGTTTTTCACGAATTTGGGCACGCCCTTCACGGTTTGATGTCGAATGTTACGTATCCCTCGCTATCAGGCACTGCGGTTTTCAGAGACTATGTCGAGTTTCCCTCTCAGTTACTTGAACGTTGGCTTTCTACTCCTGAAGTACTGCAACAATTTGCGTTACACTATAAAACAGGTAAACCAATCCCGGAAGTACTGGTAAAAAAGATTGAGAACACATCAACTTTCAATCAGGGATTTGCTACCACTGAATATCTGGCGAGTGCACTTATTGATATGAAACTTCACCTTGCGGGAAAGCAGGAAATTGATCCCGACAAGTTTGAGCGAGAAACATTGGACCAACTGAAGATGCCGCGTGAACTTGTGATGAGGCACCGCACTCCTCAGTTTCTGCACGTCTTCGCTGGCGACAGTTACTCGGCTGGCTATTACTCTTATCTGTGGTCAGACGTCATCACAGCCGACGCATTCGAAGCGTTTCTCGAGGGAAATGGCCCTTATGACGAAGTTGTAGCAGAAAGGCTGAAGAAATATATTTTCTCCACAGGAAATACTATTGATCCCGCCGAAGGGTATCGCTTGTTCCGGACGCGCGATGCGGACATCAAAGCACTGATGAAAGACCGCGGATTTGATAAATAAAAAAAACAGGGAGCATGGCTCCCTGTTTTCATTTTGAGTACTTGAGACTAAAGCCTGTTTTATATGAATTAATCTCTATCCTTTAGCTCAGACTTCTCAACATTTACCCGCTCACCTGTTTCCTTGCTGATGTAGTAGTATTGGGCATTCTCATCAATGAAGATAGCTTCTCCGTCAGGTCCCTGCTTAGATTCGAGTTGTTCATCTTTAACATGAGCAGCACCGTTCTTGGCAGCCCTTTCGATTGCATTACCTGATTTTTCAGCACCTTCTTTGGTCTTATCACCCACTGCATCTGCGCCCTCTTTAATTCCCTCACCTGTTCTTTCAGCACCTTCCTTTACATCTTCACGAGCCTGCTCAAGCTTTTCAGCGGAATCATCACGAGAATCCTGCCATGCATCTTCCATCTGATCAGTAGCCTGATCAAGTTCCTGATCTGTAGATTGAGTCTCTACTCCCTGCTGCGGTGTGTAACTCACCGAGTCCTGCACCTGTGCCATAGCCACTGTTCCAAAGAGGGCAGCTACACACGCAATTATAACTTTTTTCATATTGGAATATTCGTTTAGGATTTAACATTGTTTTGTACTGGGTGATTAAAACCTGATACCAGCAAACTCTTAGGAACGACGCAATCGCAAAACCAGCTTTTCAGATCACATCGTTGAAACAGATAGGCAAACTCATCGGATTGTGCTGAATATTTCCACAACGGTCTGGTTATTCGCGGCATTCTGAATGCAATGCTTCCCCGTTTGCTTACTCTTCGTATCTTCGTGAACCTATGAAGGCTGTAATGATCCAAACCCCTCGCCTCTCCATTCGCGAATTTTCACCCGACGACGCAGGTTTTATTTTCCGGCTGGTGAACACGCCTGACTGGCTGCATTTCATTGGGGACAAGAAAGTATACAATGAAGGTGATGCCCTGACATACCTTTCCAACGGGCCGTTTGCAAGCTATCGGAAACATGGATTTGGAATGTGGAATGTAAGTCTGCTTGACGGAACACCTATTGGCATGTGTGGAATTCTCCAAAGAGAAGGTTTGACGCATCCGGATCTCGGTTTTGCATTTCTCCCGGAGTATCGCGGCAAGGGCTATGCTTTGGAAGCCGCGGAGGCGGTTCTTGAATGCGCGTTTTCCCACTTCGGGCTGAGCGCCATCCTCGCGATTACGATGCACACAAACCACTCGGCACAAAGACTGCTGACGAAACTTGGAATGACCTACGACCGCGACGTGCTCCTGGCCGGGCCTGGCAACCAGAACCTCATGCTTTTCAGTATCGCGAACACGGACCAATAAACAGCTGGCACATTCCTTACTACCCAGTCAGGCGGATTCTGTTCTCTGGTTTAGCTACTCCGTTAGGCCCATGGTCAGCTCTTCCTTCCCGGGAAGCTCGCCTTCGTCCTGCTTCCTGTCTTTTTCAATTTCAGGCACGGCCTCGGTAAAGATCAGCTTCCTTGCTGCAGCATGTTCGGCAGCTTCCACAGTAGATGGAACGACGATCATTTCCACGTTATGGCCAGCAAGTTCCTTACTTATCTCCAATGCCAGCTTATGACGTTCAGGAACGTTTACATCGCGGATGTACACGGCAAGAATTCGTCCCGGATGGTTCTTCACTACCTCACGGTATATCACAGGATCTTCCTGCCCGCTATCGCCGATAAGAATAAACGGCAAGTGCGGATAAGCATTCAGAATCTGTTCGATCTCCTTATACTTATGTCCCATGTGGTCGCTGCTTCCGGCTTTGTCTGCATCAAGCCCAAAGTCGCGCAGCAACAAGGGCCCTGGTGGAATGTCGTTTAGATCCATAAACTCAACCAGCAGGTCGTAAACATTCCACGGGCTTGAAGAAACATAGAAAAAGGGGTTGTTTGATTTCCCATTTCGCCCAAGTAGCAGTGCCTTGTAAAACTCTGCCACACCGGGAAAAGGCATTCGCGTATGCGCATTGTGAAAAAAGGTGTTCCTCGACATCGAAAGCAGATTTGTTGCACCCGTCCTGACAATGGTATCATCGATATCAGAAATCACCCCATATTCTGCGTCGGGTGGGGGAACCAGCACTTCGGCCGTAACCGATAGCCCTTCAGGAAAAGGAATCGGGGCATCTATCAAACGAACCTGCACTTCATACCACATGTCTGTCCATTCAAGGGGCTGTTTGGCATTAAAGACCTTCACGAAGTATCCCTCCTTGTCGGATGTAACCACAAACTCTTCCCCGCCCAGAGAGATACCGATTGACGCACCCGGGACTTCGTCACTTTCAAAGCGCCGGTACATCGCAACAATATTTTGCCATACGCTATCAGAAGACGCCGACTTCCTGATCGATTTATCTTCAAGCACGCGGCCTTTCACGTATAGGCCATCTGTCGTCCCGTACGTCCGGTAAGTCACCAACTGAACTGGTCCATTCAATCCAAGTCGCTGGCGCAGCTCAAATGTGAGGTCGTCGAACTTCTGCTCAACCTCCGCCGATATCCGCAATAGTTTTCTCTTAACACTCCCCATACCTGTTTCATGTTTCCTCTAAAAATAAGCAAGCCCGGACGTGGGCAAAACCGAATCATAAAATTGTGATCATTTTTGCCGTTCCCTGCAACCTTTTTCATTGCCCCAGGTCTTTACGCCAAAAAAGTGACATGTTAAAAAACTACCTGAAAATTGCATTGCGCAACCTCAAAAAGAATTCAATATACTCCTTCATTAATATCTTTGGTCTGGCAGTTGGCATTTCATGTAGTATGATCATCGCCTTATGGATCACACATGAACTTTCATTCGACAAGTTTCACGCTAACCGTGAGCAACTGTATCAGGTTTGGGTTAACGCTACCTTTGACGGAAAGGTAAACTCTTGGACTGCCACTCCCCTTCCTTCCGCTGAAGGTTTAAAAACAAAAGACGCCAACATCAAGTATTCCGCAACAACTGATTGGGGGAATGAACACCTTCTTTCCTATGGCGACACGCGATTTACGAAGTTTGGACATTATGTTTCTGATGATTTTCTTCGCATGTTTCGCTTCCCACTATTGAAAGGTGATCCTGAAAAGGCCCTGGGCGATCCCTACACCGTCCTGATTTCTCAATCAACGGCCTCCGCGCTTTTTGGATCCGAAGATCCCATTAACAAAGTTATCCGCGTCGACGACACCCATGACGTTACCGTGACTGGAATTCTGAAGGACATCCCTGACAATTCAACTTTCCAATTCGATTTCCTCCTTCCATTTTCACTATACGAAAAGCAGGAATGGGTTAGAAACAACAAAGACAACTGGAGCAACTATTCATGGCCTACCTATGTGGAACTATACCCCAACGCCGCACGCGAAGCGGTAGAAGACAACATCAGGGGATTGCTTACCGAAAACGGACAGAACGACGTGCTGCGTGAGTTCTTCCTTCATCCCATGCCCAGATGGCGTCTATACTCCAATTTTGAGAATGGCAAGGAGGCCGGTGGGATCATCGATTACGTCAATATGTTTGGTCTCATCGGAATCTTTATCCTCGTGATCGCCTGCATCAACTTCATGAACCTCGCTACAGCGAGATCAGAACGGCGGGCACGTGAAGTGGGCATCCGCAAGAGCGTGGGTTCAAAGCGCAAGGAAATCGTCTTCCAGTTTCTGGGAGAGTCCGTTATGATCGCTACCATTGCGTTCATCATTGCAGTCCTTATCGCGGAGCTTTCCATCCCTGCATTCAATACGCTGATCGAGAAGAAACTCTCAATCGATTATACGTCACAACAGTTCTGGCTGTTTGCTGCAGGAATTATTCTGGTTACCGGGATTCTTTCGGGAAGTTATCCCGCGTTTTATCTGTCATCGTTTGACGCTGCACGGGTGCTGAAAGGAAAAATCAGGCATGGCAAAAATGTGATTGCACCAAGAAAGGTGCTCGTGGTGATGCAATTCGTATTTGCCATCTCCCTCGTCGTGGTAAGTATTGTTATTCAACGGCAGATCGCGCATGTACAAAGTCGCGAGCTTGGTTACGATCAGGAGAACCTGATCACCGTTGATTACACGACCGAAATAGGAAAGAACTACCGAACCATCAAGCAGGAACTGCTAAGTTCCGGAGCAGTCGAATCTGTCACTATTTCAAACAGTCCTATTACAAACATCTATTCAAATAACTTTCTCGATTGGCCGGGTAAGCCTTCGGATCTAAAGGTCATCTTTTCCACAATTTCGACCGAGTATGACTATTCAAAGACGATGGGGATTAAAATGATAATGGGCCGTGATTTTTCGGAAGACTTTCCGTCCGACTCAACAGCAATAATTATTAACAAGGCTGCCCTCGATATCATGGGCCTTGCCGATCCTATAGGGGAGACTGTTGACCTCTGGGGAACGAAGCGCCAGATCATCGGCATAACCGACAACGTCCTCATGGGTTCGTTATTCCGGGAAGTAGCTCCATTAATGATGATTATGGATTCTGACTGGGCAAGTGCAGTTACTATCCGTTTGCGGAAGACCGACAACCTGCAGGCATCTCTTGAAAAAGTCGAGAGCATCTTCAACAAGTACAATCCTGCTTATCCCTTTGAATACACGTTTGTGGATGTGGAGTTTGCAAAAAAATTCAGCTCAATCAAGATGATCAGCCGGTTCAGCGCTGTCTTCACCATGCTAGCCATAGCAATCACGGGGCTCGGTCTGTTTGGACTGGCTGCCTTCACTGCGGAGCAGCGCACCAAGGAGGTGGGAATCCGCAAAGTGCTGGGCGCAACGGTTACAAACATCGTATTGCTGATGTCAAAAGAATTTGCTTACCTGGTGGTCTTCGGATTTGTTCTCGCGAGCCCGCTGGCGTGGTGGGGAGCAAACCAGGTACTGGATAAGTATCAGTATAAGATTGATTTTCCCGTTTGGGTACTGCCAACGGCCGGACTAATCGCACTCGGATTCACGGTCATGATCGTTGGCACGCAGGCGTTCAAGGTTGCTGCAACCAACCCGGTGAAATCACTGAGGACGGAATAGAAGTCCTGTTGCTGGTCGCCGGATTCCTGTTGCCTGTTTGTTGGCTGCACGATCGTGCCGATGATCATCGCCACGCCATGCGTTGTTGGACATCTGAATGCTGATTAGCAATTTTTGATCAACAAAACTGTTCAGGCAACCATCAGCCGGCCCCGGATTCCGCCTTCCGACAATTCAATCCTCCCGCGAACTTCGTGACATCGTTGACGCGTAGTCGCGCGCGACTCATATCCAAAGCATACATAAATGCATAAATAAGCATACTCAAGGCATACAGAAGGCCTTAATATGAGATTGCTATGCTTTAAACACAATTAGTGGTGGCCATATATCTGACTCGCGGCCGAAGTCCTGTCGACGACCATTCCTGGTTTCTGTTAGTTCATATTTGTTTCGCGATGTGGACAAAGGATTCGGTTGACGATTAACCGCTGAGACCAAGCCGCCGTCAACCATATTTGCGTCGTAAATCAATCAGGAATAAGGAACCAGACATAAAACGATCACCCCGGAACCTGGCAACCGGCAACACAAGAGCTTACAGCCGCCATGATTCATAGCTGTTACCAGAATCAATAGCTCTTCGTCATGTCACTTGCGATTACCAGGATATAATCCGCCTTTCCGATTGAAGCCGCCTCCAGCGTATCAAGGTTCTCCTGCTCGACTACATGGATTGTAATTATCTTCAACGAAGGCTTCTGTTGCTTCAGGTATGTGATAATTCCCTCGTGTCTTTCACTGTGGAATGCGCCGTTCAGATGGTAAAACACCTGACCATCCTGCAAATGCTTCAGGATATTATGGGCCATGGTGGCGTCTTTCAGCGCCTGTGCGGCAACAAGATTCTTTGCGCTACCTCCGCCGTGACTGCCCATACCTTCCGCCATCTCCTTGTATGTTGATTGCGCATAGTCAACCGTGATCGGCAGCGGAGCGATTAATGCTTTCGCTTCTGCGCTAAGGCTGTCCAATCCGGCAAGCCCCTTTTTGTAAGCAAGGTTCGCGTACCGGCGCGGAACATTGGTGCCAACGAGTTTTGATTTATTCGACCTGGCGAACTCAACGATTGGCTTGTAATCTGTTTTATAGTTATCCCAGAACTTGGCTTCGTTCAAAAACTGTTTTTCATCAATGAGTCCATTCATGTACTCGTCAATGATGAGCTGGTCGTCGGTTTCAAACATCTCCATGCCGATCGAAAGGTCCCGCCCCGCTTTTTTCACGTCCTTCGCGATCTGCAGTTCCAGCCAATGGTTGAGTGTGTTGTTATGCAATTCGCCGAAAAACAGGACGTCGACTCCGCTCGCGTCTTTGATCATCTTCTCGTAGCTCACCTTCCGGCCTTTTCCGTCAAAAAGGGAATAGGCGTCCTTAACCTGCGCTGATGCGATGAATGGCAAAAGCAATAGAATAAAAAACAGCTTGATTTTCATAGTGTTATGGCAAACGACACATTCAACTACGAGGAAAAAATACCTGCTCCGAAGTCTTGACGCAGCGAATTGCGGTTTCCTTGCTTAAAAGGCCGTTACCCTGGTTAATTTCGATTGAACACAAATCCCAAAGATAGAAAAGCAGGCGAGATTGCAAGATCACTTTCGGAACAGCAGCGTAAGCCCCGCGGCAAGCCCTGATCGTCCTCATGAAAATGTTCGTCCAGTCTCTCATAGGATAGTCCTGCCTGTGCCGCCGCGTTGAAAAATGAGGAAACATGGTGCGTGTGACACGTGAGAATGCGTTCATCCTCAGGACTTCCGAAGCGCGCCTTCGACCCGCTGTATTGTTTAAACGGATGCAATTCACCGATATAAAAGATTCCGCCGGACTTCAGAACGTGTGATACCTTTGAGAACACGCCATCCAGGTCTTCGATGTGTTCGAGGACGAGGCTGCACACCACAAGGTTAAATTCGCTTTCGGAAAAGGGCCACGGGGCAAGCAGATCCAGCTCCCGAAAGTTCACGTTGTCGCAATTCGTTCTGCTTTTTGCAACGGACAGCATATTAGCAGAAAAATCTACGGCTACGACTTCATCGCACTGCGCGGCAAGCCAGGAGGTATTCCTGCCGGTGCCACACCCTGCTTCGAGTGCCCGTTGAAATCTACTTTGAAGGACGTTCCGCAGCGCCTGCGCCTCCAGATCGCGCGTTTTGTTCAGGTTTGTATCATACGTGGACGCCCAGGCATTGTAATCTTCTTTTATGCTCATAATCAGCTCAATAATAAAGGGCTTCGAATTTAGAAAATTGTTTATTTTTGCCGGCTTATTAGCAATCCATGATATCTGTCGATGCCGTCACGGTGGAGTTTAACGGCTCCCCCCTATTCAGCAACATTACCTTCAACATCAACGAAAACGACCGCATAGCCCTGATGGGCAAAAACGGTGCGGGCAAGTCAACCCTTCTGAAAATCATTGCAGGCGTGAACAAGCCTACACGCGGAAAGGTGTCAGCGCCAAAAGACGCTGTGATCGCCTACCTGCCTCAGCATCTTCTTACGGAAGACAATGCCACGGTATTCGAAGAAGCATCGAAGGCATTTTCGAAAATCCTGAATATGAAACGGGATATCGACGAACTCAACAGACAGCTCGAAACCCGCACGGATTACGAATCGGATGAATACGCAAAAATCATTGAACAGGTTTCGGAGTTGAGTGAAAAGTATTACTCGATTGAAGAAATCAATTTTGACGCAGAAGTTGAAAAGACACTTATGGGTCTTGGGTTTGTCCGTTCTGATTTTACACGACCAACGCGTGAGTTCAGTGGCGGATGGCGCATGCGTATCGAGCTCGCAAAAATACTTCTTCAGAAACCTGATCTTATCCTTCTGGATGAGCCCACTAACCACCTTGACATTGAATCGGTTCAATGGCTTGAGGAGTTCCTGAAAAACAATGCGAAAGCCGTAATGGTAATCAGCCACGACAAGGCATTCGTCGACAATCTTACCAATCGTACGATTGAAGTTACGATGGGCCGGATCTATGACTATAAGACGAACTACTCGCACTATCTGCAACTGAGGAAGGAACGGCGTGAGCAGCAACAAAAGCACTGGGAGGAACAGCAACGCGAAATCGCCGACATCACCGCCTTTATTGAGCGGTTCAAAGGAACGTATTCGAAAACGCTTCAGGTGCAGTCGCGCGTGAAGATGCTCGAAAAAATGGAACTCGTCCAGGTTGATGAAGTCGATACTTCTGCATTAAACCTGAAGTTCCCTCCTGCACCCAGGTCCGGCAGCTACCCCGTAATTGCTGAAGGACTGGGCAAAACGTATGGCGACCACGTTGTATTCCGCGATGCCAACGTAACCATCGGCCGAGGCGAAAAGGTAGCCCTTGTAGGGAAAAACGGCGAGGGTAAATCTACCTTCGTCAAAGCGATTATGGGTGAAATTGATTACGAAGGTAAACTCCAGCTTGGCCACAACTGCCTGATTGGATACTTCGCCCAGAATCAGGCGTCTCAGCTTGACGAAGAATTAACCGTCTTCCAGACCATAGACTACATCGCCGAGGGAGATATCCGAACCAAGATTAAGGATATTCTGGGGGCATTCATGTTCAGTGGTGAAACGATCGAAAAGAAAGTCCGGCATCTGTCGGGCGGAGAGAAAACGCGACTGGCAATGATCAAACTACTCCTGCAGCCAGTAAACCTCCTAATCCTCGACGAGCCAACTAACCACCTGGATATTAAGACGAAGGATATTCTGAAAGACGCCCTTAAAGCGTTTGATGGCACGTTGATTCTTGTTTCTCACGACCGTGATTTTCTTGATGGTCTGGCAACGAAAGTTTTTGAATTTGGAAACAAGAGAATCCGTGAGCACTTCGAAGACATTAACGGTTTCCTTAAGAACAAAAAGATGGAAAACCTCCGCGATATCGAGAGAAAGAACTAAGGAAAGGGCGATGGCAACCATGCTCGCCCTTCCGCGGACATCCGGACTGGCCGTTTTCGACCTGGCTTAATCGAAGTTATGCGTATAAACCTGGTCTTCTGCCGGAAGATCCGATATGATGGAATGTAAGAGCTGACGTTGTTTCTCCCCTGCCTTGATCGAAGCTAGCTTACAAGGAGATTCTTTTTCGCGTTTTTCTGCTGACTTACCATAAGCTAGTGCTTGTTGGCTGATATTACCGATTCTCGTAATCATAACAGAAGTATTTATTAACCTGATGATTCGAATTTCGGTCGGAAGGGGCAGGACTTAAATGACTGGGGTCAGCGCGTCTAAAGACAATGGTCACAATTTCATGACCATATTTGTCACCTTTGCAATCGAATTCAGGAAGTCATCGCAGGCTGAACGCCGGCAGAGGCTTGTGTTTTCACAATGGCGGCCGGAATGACCAGAACTATTCGGGTGTAACGGTTTTCCTTGGACTCGAGAGAAACATATCCGTTCATCACCTGAACACACTTCCGCACGATGTATAACCCCAGTCCATTCCCCGTTGACTGTTCGTTCGCGACGTAAAACATATCCCACACCTTTTCACGCGACTCCTCAGGAATACCGACACCATTGTCCACGATTGTGATCTGAAGTGAATTTGCCTGTGGTGTGCATTTCAGGGTTACCTCTGGCGGTCCTTCCTTTTTCAGGACGCTGAAGTGAATGGCATTCTCCACAAGGTTAACCAATGTTGTATGAAGCAGATCCCGGTGAGCTACGAGCGATATCGAAGGGTCACAATCAATAGTGAAACGAACCTCGTTGTCGCGGATTTTCTGTCTGAACATCGCGTGAAGCATCGTAAGTTCTTCGTGCAGGTTTACGCGCTTCGGCTCGGCAGGGCGGCTTATTTCACTGATCACCTTAAGCTTCTTCAGCATTCGCTCCATTGAGAAGGCCGTGTTATACGTACGTTGAACAAGCTCGCGGCTCTCTTCGTTAACGGTATGCGTGGCAAGGTTACACAAGCCTATGATCGAACTTATTGGCCCCTGCAGATCATGACTAGCCTTGTAAAGGAACATATCCATCTCCCGGTGAGTCTTCTCGAGCATGGCAGTACGCTGATAGACGAGTGTTTCGAGATTCTCATTCATTTTGCGAATATGATCGTTGGCCTCCACCAACTCACCCTGCTTCTTCCGCAGCCTGTTGCTGAAATGAATCAACAATATGCACAATGCCGCAAATACGATAGACACAACAGCTGTAATGAGAATGTTTCTCCTGAAGCGTGCCTGCTCTTCCATTCGCTGAGATTCACTCATGAACAGTTTCTCTTCAAGTTCAGTAACATCAAAGAAGCGTTCTTTCATTGATGCAAGCACGGTGTGATAATCGGATTGGTTCCGATAGAAGCGCATTTCGTTTTCCTTGAGTATCTGTTCCAGCTTGACGATATCCTGCCAAAGCTGATTCCGAACGGCCGGATCCAGGTCGCCGATTCCACTCTGAACCTTTCGGTTGATGAGTGCGATCTTCTCGTCAAACGCAAGGCGCAACTCAGCTAACGTTATCTGTTCGGTTTCCGCCTGATGCAAAAGGGTACGAATGTCATCGCTGACAAAGGTTGAGTCCGAAATGCGCGTAATCACGGGTTCGGTTTCCACTTTAATTGAATCAAGCATCTTCCCCATCAGGGAGTAAAGCTTTGCATCAATACGATCACGGGTAACCTTATCGAGCTTGGAGAAGTCATAATTCTTGAAAATGGCATAAAATACCGTCAGTGAACGGATTGAATCAAGGTTGCGCAAATCAAAATCCTGAAAATACTGCGATGCATCTTTAGCAACCACCGGTGTCTGAGCACCCCGCTGAACCGGAGCGACCACAAGTATCGTCTCACGGCCCGAGGCAGTCAGTTTTTCTACCTTGAAGTCTTTTAACCTGAATTGACCGATACCAGGCTTCGCAACCTCATGGGGTACAGGTACGCTAAACCCGCCGTTGCCATCGCTGTGTAATTTCATAGTATCCTTTCCGAGGTAGGAAACTTCCGTATTTTTCAGGATTTCTCCCTTGATGGTCTGCAGCCGAAACGGCACAAGGCGATAGTTCTTCTTGCGTACTACAACCTCAAGGACACCTCTGCTGTAGTTCCACGAGGCCACTTCAAGCTCGTCGTCTTTAACGGTAATAGATACCGGGGGGAGATCGCGCGTAATAATGTCGGTAAATCCCACGCCCCTTTTCCCGATTGCAACAAAGTCGCCACTGTTGATACTGATCTCAATATCAGGTACCGCTTTGAGCTTTTCGTCAAACGCTTTTATCTGTACTGCGGTTTTTTCCTGGGGAAACGCGCTGATGGCCAGCGTCTGAAGTGCCATCACTACCAGCAAACTCCAAAGGGAGATTGATCTTCTATTTTTGTTCCTGGCCTTGAAAGGCATCACGCACAATGACAATTTCATGAAAATAATCTTCCTTCTTTCTCCTGGGAATCTCAAAGCTTACGAAAGCCTCCGAACCATCAGGATGTACGACCCTAAGCCGATAAAAACTAAAATAGGGAATCTCAAGGGAAAACCGTCCCTCACCATCCGCAGCACCCTTCCAAACCTCAACATTGCGTGTATGATCGATCAGTGAAATTGTCGCACCGGGCAGGACTTTGAGTGTGTCGCTGGTAATCCAGCTATATTCCTTGATCTTTAATATGCCGTTTATCGCGAGCGGATAAGTTTGCTGGTCAATTAACAACTCATAGACATCATCCCCGGACTCAGCCTTACGCGAGGAACTAAAGTAGCCCTTGTAGCTGTCCTCCGACAGAACAAGTCCAAAATCATCCGCCTCCGTGTTTACCGGAAAGCCAAGATTTTCAACATTACCAGTGTCATCAGAAATTTTGACCTTAAAAATATCGAGTCCGCCTAAACCAGGATGACCATTAGACGAGAGGTATAAAACATCTTCTACAAGGAATGGAAAACGTTCATCCATCGGAGTATTAACAATTTCGCCAAGATTAACTGGTGTCTCCCATTTGGCATTTTGAAAGACAGCACGGTAAAGATCCATGCCTCCGAATCCGCCTTTCCTATCGGACGAAAAATACATGACCGTTCCATCTTCACTGACAAACGGATCCGTGTTAGATGAACGCTTATCGTTGTAAGGAAACTCCGGTAGCAGAGTCCAGCCGTTTTCAGTCTTTTGCGCAAAGTGGATTTCAAGTTTTCGCTCACCCGAGCCATTTGTAGTCTCCGATGATACCGTGAAAGCAACCTTGTTACCTCCATCGTAAAATGAAACCGGACCATTGTGAAATTTAGACTGAAAGAATTTCAGAAACATTTGGCTCTTCCTGAAATCCTGAAAGCCTGAAGAACTATCCAACGCCGCATAATACAATTTGAAGAACCCCGAACCGGAGCCTGCATCGGTCTTACTCAAGAGTCCGCGGGTTTTTCGGTTGGAAAGGAATAAGAGACCAGACTGATATGGGACAGCACCAAATTCACCTGCACTCGAGTTTATGTTCAGCCTGCGAACGGAATACTGTGTCGAGTCATCATAAAGGAAATGCACATTCTTGAATCGCCATATCTTGTTTTGTATCAGGAGCTCGCTATCATCGGATGATTTCACATGAACATACTGATCGGCGGCCTCTGTATACCGCTTTAGCGAAGCCAGCGTCTCGGCATAAAGCATCCGGTCGGCGTCATTAAGCTTTTTGTCTGCTGTAAGAACTTCGCCGAACAACCTCGAAGCATGTTTGAAATCCCGCAAATGAAACTTAGATCGCGCAAGCTTGAGTTTGAGCCGGGTCGACGTTGCATTCTTTGCCAGGAGGTTTTCATACAACGACGCCGCCGCCGAATAGCTTCCCCCGGAATAGTATGCATCAGCTTTTTCCTCCGACGAGGTGATCACACCAAGTATCGACTCCTGAGCCAATGCCGTATGGGCGCTCGTCGTTAAGATGAACGCCAATAATAGCGCAGCGACGACTAAGCGCCAGATGTAAGCTCTGTCCCTCATCTTGGTGTCGCGATTTTATGACGGGAAAACTTGAACAGATAACTTACGGAAACCTCATGGGACGAATTTGAAAGAGCGGTCACTTCACCTACAACAAGGTCGTAGGCGTAACCAAAACTCAACTGCGGCGTTATGTTCGCACGAAGAAGAAAGTCAACCGACTCCCGGAGGCGATACGACACGCCGGTGAAGAGGGCATCGTAGAAAATCATGCCGCCACCTATATCGATCCCTAACGGCACGCCGGGATAGTACTGAATCAAAAGCGATGGTATAAAGGTCATCGAGTGCGTTACGGGTATGCTGTATTTCGAGAAAATCAGCCAGTGGGCATTCCTCACCCGGATATCAACTGAATCATTGGCTGACCAGTTTGACGGGAGCATTCCTGGCACCGAGATCCCCGCGGCAAGCCGTTCATTCCGGAAGTATACACCTGCGCCGACATCGAAGAATGTTCTCCCTGGATCTGCCGCCACAACCTTTGGATCAATTGGCTGATTTCCCATTATGGAGATGTAATCGGCTTTGTGATTTCGAAGACCTGCCTGAAGACCGAATGATAGCCTCCCCTTTTCAGATACGTGCAGGTGATATGCGGCACTTCCATTGACCTGAAGGTTCTTGTGAACGCCTACCTTGTCTCTGTTCAGTGTGACGCCCAGTCCGAGCTTTTGTGCGTCGAACAAAACGTGTGACGCAAAAAGAAAGGTTTGAGGCGCACCCTCAAGCCCAGACCATTGACTTCGGTTCGATACCTGCATACTCAGCGCTTCCTGTGATCCAGCAAACGCAGGATTGATTACTACGCCATTGAAAAGATACTGCGAATACACGGGGCGTTGTTGCGCGCTCGTCACCGTGACCACGACAAGAATGATCAGCGCCGAAATGAAAGTCCGCGTGAATACCTTTGCCATTTCCTAGTTGATCAGTTCAATAAATCCTCTTAACTCCGCCTTGCTGTTGCCGTGATTCACAATCAGCGAATAGAAGTATGTTCCTGTAGGAAGTTTTGCCGAGTTTTTGCCCGTTCCCTGCCACACGGTTTTGATGTTGTCGTAATTCTCTCCAGTGAAAACGGCGTTACCCCACCTATCAAAAATGGTAAGTCGGTTTGTTGGAAAGTGTTCAATATTGCCAATCTGTAGGAAATCGTTAACACCATCTCCATCAGGAGTAACTATTCTGGAAACAGCAAGATCGCCGACAGGTATTGGAAAAGGTTCGTCATCCTGACCAGGTCCTTTAACCGTAATGGTGAAAGAACATTTGCTCTCATTCCCGGAAGCATCACGTGCGGTATACGTGATAGTGTGAACCCCAGGCAAAAAGGTATCGTGTGGCTTCGCATTGCTTACAATCTCAATTGCTTTACAATTATCCTTCGCAACAGGTGGTTTCCAGTGAACGTGTGCCCCTTCTCCCTCTTTAGCTGTTACGACTATATCCTTCGGGCACTCAGAAAATACCGGAGCTGTAACGTCGCGTACCCTGACTTTGAAAGAAGTGGTGGTCTTATTCTTCTGCGCATCGGTCGCCGTGACGACAACAGTAGTTTCCCCGATGGGGAGCAATGACCCCGGTCGGGGTTCACTTGTAACAGTAACTGCGCTGCAATCGGTAGCGTCTGGGTTCGTCCAGTTTACACGCGTCTCACATCCATCAGTTATCGTAACTTCTATATCCGTGGGTTCGGAAAGAAATACGGGCCCTGTAACATCATACGGGAGATTAGGTCCACAGCAGACCTTCCCTCCCTGATGACTTTCCGCAGCAATCATCATAAACGACCCCACTGGTTTGAACACTTCGAACGTTCCGCATCGTATTTCAAACGTTGGTTCTACGATGAGTCCAACCATCATCGTGATGACGTTACCGCGAAAGAGCGAATTCTGAAGAGATCCGCTGATTTCAATGGTATCACCTTTTGCCAGGAAATCGGCGAACAAACGATCCGTTCTGTCCCAGGCCTGAACATAGGCCGGAAACGCCCCTGTATAAACCAATGTGAGTTTGGTGATACCACCCTGGCAGGGATTGCAATTTTCAGGGCACGGACAGTTTTGTGCAATCGCAGCACGCGATAGGATCAGGAAGACCAGTGCGCATAGAATTCCTGGAGCAAGACGCGAACTGGCAAAGCGATCAATTCCCGGTATACAATCTGTCATCCGCGCATCCATTGTTTTCTTTCCGACGAAAGTCGGGGCGAAAAAAAGTTTTCTTAAAAGCTTAAAAAATCAAGAATCTTATTGATGATTTAAGACTCCCTCCGGGTAAGTTATATCATTTTAACCTTCTTCCAGAGTTGCCTTAAAGATTGGGATGTAAGGTTCGGGCAAGGCAATAAAAAATGTCGGGTATCAAAATTTTAAATGATTGTAGCATGACACCGATTGCAATTCGACACGCGTCATAAATCAATTCCAAATAAGTATGATTTTTGATAAAAAAAACATTTTTTCGCATCACATTTCCCAGGACAGTAACTACTTCCACCCTTTAGACTGACTTTGGTTGAAAAGTTGAGCCCTTTTGATTGTGAATCCTATCAATTCTTTACCCAACAAATTGAAAGTCATACTGGTCGGTCTCCTTCCCCTCCAGTTGGAGCATGTAAAAGGCGGCGTGGAAGCTGTTATCCTCAATTTGCTTAACAGTTTCAGGTCAATACCCGACGTAAGCGTCACACACCTCGCGTTTACGAAGGAAGTGAATGATGAAAAGATCATCAATCTGGCCGAAAACGTCCGCATTCGATTTCTGCCTTTCCTGAACAAACTTGAACTAGTTGATTATGTAATCAATGGTAACACGTTGAAGCAAATCTTCGAGGAAGAACAACCCGACATTATCCACATTCAGGAGATCACCCCTCATCTTTTGCGCTTTCTGGCATATCCAAAGGCAAAAGTAGTTGTTACCCAGCACGGGATTATGGCTGAAGAACTTAAATACGCTTCAGGTTTATCCCAACGCCTTAAGTGCCTGTTCAAAGCTGCGGTTGAGAAATATGCCTTCCCAAAGTTTCCAAATGTGATCTTTATATCACAATACAATAGAAGGTTGTACAAAGGCGTTCCGGGAAGGGAAGCCCAGATATTTAACCCGGTTAATCCGATTTTCTTTGAAGAAGTAACCGGTACGAATCCTGAAAAAAATAACCTTCTTTACGTAGGCGTTTTAAGCCGCAGAAAAAACATCAAACTCGTAATCGAAGCCCTCAATGACCTGCGCCGACAGGGCCATTCATTTGAATTGCACGTGGCAGGAGGTTTTAAGGAAGCGGCTTATGAGGAGGAAGTCATGTCAGCTGTAGATGAATTTGGACTAAAGGACTGCATCCATTTTCACGGATGGCTTAGGCAGGACCAAATCCGCGAACTTTATCAGGTTTGCCCAATTTTCATATTACCATCCATGCAGGAAACGCTTCCAGTAAGTATCGCCGAAGCGATGGCCCAGGGTAAGATCGTGGTTGCCTCTGACGTTGGAGCCATTCGTGAAATGTTCAATGACCGGATTTCCGGATTTCTTTTCAAGAAAAACGACAAGAACGATTTGGCGAAGACTCTCTCGGAAGTATTCAATCATTCTGATGGCGGACAAATCGGTGCGGCTGCGCGTGCCGAAGCGCTGGAGAAATTTCATCCTGAAAAAATTGCCGTGAAAACCATAGACTTTTATCGTAAAGTTGCTGGAAAGCCAGAGATCGACAAGGGAGGGAACCTTTAATGAAACGAGTCATCTTTTTTGGTATCAAGACCTTCCCATCGCAGGGAGGTACTGATCGCGTAGCCGAAAACCTGATCCGTCAATTAAAAGACCGGTTTCATATAACCCTCTATTGTTATGAAGATCCGGGGGCAGCTTCCTATATGGAGGGAGTGGATGTAATCCAGTTTAGACCCCTTGCAAAGGGTGCGCTGGGTGCTTTCATTTACTTTTTCATTTCTGCCCTTCACATTGTCTTCACCCGGAAAGCAGATCTTATCCACCTGCACAAGACCGACGCGGCCTTATTTATTCCGCTACTTCGTTTGAAGGCACCGGTAGTTGCTACGTCTCATGAAGCCCCATATAAACGGGACAAATGGAACAAAGCGATGAAGTTCTACTTCCACCTAATGGAACGGATATTCGTGGGCACCGCCAATCTTTGCACCTGCATCTCAGAGCCACTTACAGACTACTACAAGCAGAAGTACAACAAGAACGTTATTTTTATTCCTAATGGAATTAATCCTGTATCGGTATCCGAATTCGATTACGTCGGTGCGCGAAAATTCCTCCCCGAAGGCGCATCTATGGACAAACCTTTTATTCTCTTTTCTGCCCGCAGGATCATGAAAACCAAGGGGTGTCATACAATGCTGGAAGCGCTGGCCAAGATCGGATACACCGGTCAAGTGTTCGTTGCAGGTGAACTTACCCATAATGCGGCATACCTTGAAGACCTGCGGCGCATCGGAAATGCGCTCAACGTTCACTACCTGGGCTTTGTCAATCCGCTCAAAACTTTGCTCGCCTTCGTCGAACGCGCTCAACTATTCATTTTTCCATCAGAGACCGAAGGTATGTCGATAATGCTTCTGGAAGTCGCCTCCGCAGGCCGACCAATCGTCGCAAGTGATATTCCCGAGAACACTCAGGTCTTCAGTGATCGCGAGGTATTATATTTTAAGGTAGCTGACGCGGGCGACCTTGCCGGGAAGGTTAAATTTGCCTTGTCAAATCCAGATGAAATGGAACAGCTTGCCAAGAACTGCCAGAAGAAGGTTTATAGCGACTACGTATGGTCGAATATCGCCAGCAGCTATGCTGAAGTGTACCAAACCATAATGAGATAATACAGAAAAATGTCTTTCAGAAAACGCACACTCATTTATCTCTTCCTGGTTATTGATCTGATCCTGCTCAATGCATCGCTGATCATAGCTTCCTTTTTTCATTACGGAGAGATGCTCACCCCAAACATCCTGGTGACGCTTCTTAACCTTGCGTGGATTCTCACCTATGTTATCAATCTGAACGACAAGTTCTTTGATATCGATAATGTAGTAAAACGTACGCGTACACTACTCAAACGCATCGGATTCTATGTTTCTGTCAGCGCTGTGATGTTTGTCGTTCTTGACCTTGACGACATCTCCAGGGCGATGTTCCTGGGGTCGAGTTTTATCTTCCTGGTCCTGAAATTCATTTATTCCTTTGGCCAGGTTTATCTCGTCTCCCACCGGAAAGACGGTCCATATAACAGCAAAATTCTCATCGTCGGTACGGGAAAAGTCGCCACCGCGCTTCACAGCTTTTATAACCTCAGCGCTGACAAAGGTACGATCATCGGATTTCTCGATGATCATCGCCCCATCAATGAAAACCTGAAGGTTTTAGGAAGACTTCAGGATTTCCAAAAAGTATTTGATGAATACCGTTTCAATGAAGTAATTATTACGCTCCCCCTATCGCGCGAAGGGGAAATTAAGTACCTGGTAAATATTGCAGAATATAATGGGGTTCGCCCTGGAGTAGTGGCCAATTACTACTCGCTCTTTGGAAGAAACTTCGAAATTACCGATTTGGGCGGCATTCCTATCGTGAACGTCAGAGAAGTTCCCCTGGATTCGTACATGGCCCGCGTGCGAAAGCGTGCATTCGACTTTGTCTTCTCCTTGGCGGCGCTGATCATGCTGCTACCCTTGTTCATCGTGATCGCCATCGCAATCAAGCTCGACAGTCGAGGCCCGATTTTTTATCGCCCCATACGAATAGGAAAACGAGGTATGCCTATTTCGGTTTATAAGTTCAGGTCAATGCGTCATTCCAAGGAAGTACAGACACGGTCTACCAGCAAGGATGATGACAGAATCACCAAAGTCGGGAAATTTATCCGCAAACACAGTCTGGATGAACTTCCTCAGCTCATCAATGTGCTTAAAAATGAAATGTCTGTGGTAGGGCCCCGCCCCCATCGCGTGGATCTGAACAAGCGATTCCAGCAAAACGCGCAGAACTATCTGGTCCGTCAGTATATTAAGCCAGGTATTACCGGTTGGGCGCAGGTAAACGGATGGCGCGGCCCGACGGAAACCAAATATCAGTACGTAGCGCGGACGCTCCACGACTTATGGTATATCGAGCATTGGTCTTTTGCGCTGGATCTGTACATCATTTACCTGACCATATTTGGTAAAAAGACCCGGGAAAATGCATTTTAGAAACTTCTATCACATTAACTGATTAATATACAACACCTTAACTCCTATATTCGAAAACCTATGAAAAATTCGCCTTTATCCCACAGGTTTAAGTACGTCTTCTACTTGTCGATGGTCATAATTTCGCTGTCTTCGTGCCGGTCCAACAAGCACCTCACTGTAATGGCTGACGCGAATCCGGTGATGCCGGGGGTTCCTGCCCAGCAAGCCGAATACCGGATTCAGGCGAATGACAATCTTTATGTCAGCATTATTTCATCTAATGCAGAAATGAACGAAATTTACAACCCGGCGACTGTTGGTAACTCGCGGGCCATCAACAATATATGGCAGACGCAGGCCGGACAGCTGATCCAGGGTTACATGGTTGAACCTGATGGCAACGTAACGCTTCCTATCGTGGGTAAGATCAATGTACTCGGCAAAACCATGCGCGAGGCTGAGGCTGTTATTCAGGATGCTGCTCAACAGTACCTCAAGGAAGTTACGGCCAAGGTGAGGGTGATCAACTACAAGATCACTGTGATGGGTGAAGTTGAACAGCCTGGTGTGTACTTCAATTACAACTATGAGTTCACGATCCTCGACGCGATCAGCTCGGCAGAGGGCATCAAGAATGCCGCGGATTTGCGTAATGTACTGGTGCTGAGGCAGACAAAAGAGGGAAGCAAGTCGTTCAAGGTGAATCTGAACTCCAAGGATGCACTGCGTTCGGAGGGATGGTTCCTGCAACCCAATGACGTCGTTGTAGTACAGCCTTCCAAGTACAAGAATGTAGAGTTGAGGTTGCCAGTTTACACCGTCGCACTCTCAACCGTAACTACGTTCTTACTGGTCCTGAATTATATCGACAAAAACTAATCAGACTGAATCATCGAACCAATGGAAAAAAATAAACTAAACGGAAGGTCGCGGGTATCGTACGAGCCAGAGGGACTAACCCTTTCGCAAATCAAGAACAACGCCATTAAGAAGTGGTGGTTGTTCGTGGTTCTCGCAATACTTTTTCTAGGTGCTGCCTACTTCATAAACAGCAGCTCCCAACCCAAGTATAAAATTTCAGCCACCGTTCTGTTCAAAAACGACGCGAAGGTTCTGGAACTGTTTGACATGTTTCAAAATCAGCCACGCGCAGGAAAACCGAGTGCCATCCTGGCTGACCAGATTGGTAAGATCAAATCTTACAGTCTTAACCTTGAAACCGCTCAAAACCTGAACTGGAAATACTCCTGGGCAAAGAAAGAATTCTTCTCACAGGCAGATCTGTACGGAAGAGATCCATTTACCCTTACAGTTCCACCGTCAAGTGTCCAGCTTGATCAACTACCGCTGACTATTGAGGTTGAATCGGATAACTATTACACCATTTCTACCAAAGGCAAACGCGTAATTAATGGTCAGGAACGGGTCGTTGAATTCACCAACAAAGCTACATTTGGGCAGCCGTTCAAGAATCAGTATTTTGACTTCGTGATCGACAAAAAGAGCGATCGCACCTACGAACGCGGTGAGAAATACGTCCTTCAGTTCAACAACATTGGCAAGGTCGCCCAGCAATATAAGGATCGCCTCGAGGTCAGCCAGGCTGACGAGAACTCCAATCTTATCGTGATCCAGCTGGAGACGGAACAACTCCACCGCGACGTTGATTATCTGAATAAACTTTCCTCCTACTACATCCAGCAGGGACTTGATGAAAAGAACCGGATTGCCAACAACACGGTTCGCTTTATCGATAACCTGATCGAAGGCATCAACGACTCCCTGCAGATGGCAGGAAATAATTTCACAAACTTCCGTTCCCGTAACCGCACAGTGAACCTTGGCGACGAGGCCACCAGGGTTATGGATCAACTGAAGAATCTGGATCAGGAGCAGCAACGCCTGAATCTGAAACTCGAATACTATACGAACCTCAGATACTATCTCGAAAACCGGGAAGACATTAAGGACCTGGTTGCCCCGTCGATTATTGGTGTTCGCGACGATGAACTGAATACGATGGTGGCGAAGCTTAACGACATGTACACACGCCGGGAAGTGCTGTCGTACACCGTTCAGGAGAAAAACCCTACCCTGATCGCACTCAACAATGAAATTCAGTTCACCCAACGCATCATCCGCGACAAGGTAACCCAGCAGATTGCCAACACGAACATGGAACTGAAGGCCGTGCGCCAGCAGCTTCAACAGGCAAATGCTAAAATCGTCCGCCTTCCGAAAACGGAACAAGACCTTATCGGCATCAAGCGTAATTACGACCTGAACAACGAATTGTATACATACCTTCTGGAGAAAAGAGCCGAAGCAGACATCGCACGCGCTTCCAACAGCCCGGATGCCCAAATTCTCGACCCCGCCGATGCAAGCATAGCTGAGCTACTTGGCCCTAAGAAAGTAAAGAATTACCTAACCGCGCTGATCGCTTCTTTCATCGTGTCGATGTTGATCGTAATTGCCAGCGAATACTTCAGCGACAAGATCAAAATGACGGATGAAATAGCTTCAACGCTTGACTTCCCGATCACCGGATCAATTACGGAGAACAAATTCAAAAGTGAAATGCCGGTAATTCAGTATCCGAAGTCGGCAGTGACGGAATCATTCCGAGGCTTGCGGATAAACCTGCAGAACCACTTTAAGAATCATCAGGTACTTGCCGTGCATTCGTATATCTCCGGCGAAGGAAAATCATTTGTTGCACTGAACCTCGCCCTGGTGCTGGCCATCAGCAACAAGCGCGTGCTGCTCATCGATGCAGACCTCCGACGCCCTCGCTTGCACACTGTGCTTAAGGGTAAAAACGCCAAAGGCCTTGGCGATTACCTTAACAACAAGGCGCATATCAACGAAGTAATTCAACCTACGTTTCACGAAGGCTTGTATTTCGTCTCCGCCGGCACAATTCCGAACAATCCTGCAGAATTACTCAACAACGGATTGATCACCGAGTTTCTCGACTCGGTTAAAGAACAGTTTGACTATATCGTATTTGACAACTCACCTGTAGGTATCGTAAGCGATGCTACTATTGTGGGCATGAACGCAGATGTCAACCTCTTCCTTGTGAGATTAAACTACAGCATGAAAGAAAATCTGGAAGAACTTAATAAAGTGTATCATGAAGGTATTCTCAGAAACGTTCTGGTCGCTGTAAACGGACTGAAACAACGACCTGGCTATGGTTACTACAACGAAGACAGAAAAAAACTGGTTGACGTAAAAGCGTAAGAGTCTATGGACGCACAAAGAAAGGAAAAGTTCTTTTATTGGTATCTGCCAATCATTGTATTGGTGCCCCTGATTCTGATGTACTTTTCAGGAATATATTGGATGGTGGAGATTGTTTGCCCTGCAGCCAACCGAGAATATGGCCTTATCGAAAACATCCAGTTAGTCATCCTTTTGTATATGGTGATCATTTCTGCCATGGCGGTCAAACGGAAGACATGGCCACTTGAGAGAATCGGATTTTTCCTGCTGACGCTATTCGCACTACTCGTGTTTCTTGAGGAGATGGACTGGGGAGCGCACTTCATCGAAGCAGCGACCGGTACAAGGGATACTTTCTTCTCCGAGCTGACGGGAAATACCAATATCCATAACCAGAACGACGCTGCGAAGTGGTTCAAACGTCCTGTCTATCTCATCATGGCAGGCCTTTTCATCATATTTCCGCTCCTGCGCCATCGCTTCACGAACCCGCTTCTGCTTTACCTGACACCAAAGAAACTTATCATTGGAACCGTCATCATTGCGGTATTCTCTGATCTGATACCACGGTTCACGGTTTTGTTCAACATCCGCCCTGACGCAGGACTTGCTAATAACATTGGCGAGTTCTCTGAGATCATGGTGTACTACACATTCGCGCTGTACCTGCACGAAATCATCTTCGAGAAATCGATGAACTGGTCGCAGCTCTGGCGAGCAGAACGGGTTTCGGGCTAGCCCGACTCAAATCTCATCAATAGGGCCATTGTTCAATAGGAATGATGGCCCTTTCTTTTGAAGCTCCCACTGCTTCAAACCTAACCCGAAAGGTATAACGTCTGCTTCCGTCCAGCTGCGCATCGAAGCCAATGAAGCGATGGTCGGGATTTGCCTCGTCGAATGCAGCTGGAGGATCGGCGCTCCATGTCTTTAACCGAATCCCCGGCGGCAAGTCAAAAACTACTCTCAGCTGTTTCCCGTTCTGCGTGAGTATAGCCGTATTTGCTCCAATGATCAGGACCTGCGCCGCGGTGAGCATTTTCCAGTTAATGTTGCCTCGGCTTCTCAGTTGCACTTCATCCTGAATGTGGATCTCCCGCTGATTAATAAGCGCTATTCCCCGTCTGACGGATCTGACGTCGTATGAATACATAGGGGTCATATCCGTTGCGCAGCTCATAAAATCCGGACGATCGGAAATCAACTGAATCCGTGCTTCCGCTTCCGCAACAAATGGTTCATTGTTTATTGTAATCGTATTATGTGAAAAATTTGAGAGACGGAAAACCCTCCACCGGTCGGAGTTCTGCCGGCTGCGCCAGATTTTCAATCCCTCCTTCTCTAGGGAATGATAGTTTTGCGGGGGCAGTTCAGCGATCCATCTTTCGCCAAGGGCGTCTACAACAAAAGATCCTGCATCCATATGTCCATGGGGATAACTCGGCGATCCCGCCTTCAAGCCCACAAAAAGCGCATGATCAGACCATCCTGAACGCAGGGTTGCCACCTGATTCCTGCCCTTTCCCACCCAGACGAGTTCCCTGGGTTCATTAACCTGATCCAGCCGGAGCCCTATTGCCCATAAAATGGCTGCAGGCAGCTCCCTCACACGGTGAAGATGCCGGCTTTCCCTTAGAATTTTCAGTTCATTGTAAAGGAGCTCCGGGTCGTTGTTGCGTTTTGCAAGCCAGAACATTGCCGGATTCAGCGGCATCACGGGATGATTGTCTGAATAATTGAAATTCTGGCCTGATGGCCCGCCCATGTGCCGCAGGTAGTAGCCAGTTTTCAGAAACCCGTCGTTCAACGGTATAATACCCACCCCAGTCTCCTTCTCCAGTGCACTTATCATCAGAACGTTAAAGGTAGTGCCGTACGCCCAATAACCATACCCTTCAGGATACCCCCCATCGGGCTCATACACCTGCATGGCAGCAGAAACTGATCTTACGGAACGACGCAGAATGTTCATTGCCAGATCGGGTATTCGTTCCTTTACTGCGAGCGCGCCGAATACCATCCCTGCATTGCAGACCTGGTTCCAATTGTTCTCAAAAGCCAGCCAATTGTTATTTTCTGCCTTCAGCGATGGCAGCAGCCCTTTATTGATGATAGCCTGGGCAATTGTTTCTCTTGATTCGGGCGAGAGCCCCGCGTAAAGCCAGTCAAGGCCAATAGCCCCAGCCATAGTCAACTCCGCGGCATCCAGAAAGTGCGACGGATTCCAGTCGGGGAAGGCTGAAATCGCCAGGAGTTCGCTCTCGGCGCGCCTTAGATAACGGTCATCCTTCGTCATCCGCCATGCATAGCTCAGGAAGAATATCTTCCGGCGACTTTCGCGGGCGACGTCCAGCAGTCTCCTTCCGGTTAACCTATATACAGGGATAGGCTCACCCAAAAGGTTCTCCGATTCAACAACGATGACCCGGTGCATTTTGCGGAAAAGGGAATCTTCGACGACCATCTGGTTGACGAGCACTTCATCGGCCTCCGAAAAAAGAATCCGCGGGTGTAATTCCGTCGCTGATTTTGGGGGTTGCTCCCCCGTCTGGGTATGTCCCATGTAGGGAAATAATAAGAAAATGAAGCAAAACCAGGGGAGTTTCATCTCTAGGAGCAGCCGTATTTAATGATCAAATAAACCTGTCATGCAATAAAAGAACCAGAAATGTGAGGAATATTACCTACGAAACACACGTGTAATATAATCCAAACGCCAGTTAAACTGGAAAAAAACGAACTTTATGTTGGATCTGGGGCACTTTTCCACAAAAACGCCTAAAATATCCCAGAAATCCAATGTTTGAACCTATTCGTTGGCAGCCAAGTATTAGAGCGAACAGCGCGTTTTTCGTTATAGCAACCGTTTGCGTAAAAAATCGTATGTAATATTTTAAGGGCTGGCAAAGAATTTTATACAAAAAGTTGTAGATTTGAGCCAGTTATGTTTTGAGTGCTGTATGTCAGTATTTCGGGCATTAGTCGCTTTAATCTGGAAGAAACACCAAAAAGATCGTCTGTCTATGGAGATTACTGTACGAAACACTTCCCGCAGAGTAAAGGATGATAATTCTTCATCGCTACTGGAGCGGCAGATTAGGAAATACCTCCCCTCATTGGAGGAGTATATTGTGAGAAAGACCCAGGCTGACCGTCGCAGGGCCATTTTCGGAAAAGATCCCTTTTACGGTTAATCCGTGTTCACGCATTAGAAGAGACCCTCTTCCTGAAAAAGACCCTCTCTTTTTTGAATGCGTTTACTTATTCCAAATTCCTGTGGCGCGTTCATTCACCAACTTTCGGTACTGAATGCGCCACAGAATACTGGACGGTAACGTCGAACATATCATGGCCAAAACAACACTCGCCGGGCCAAATTCAAATACCTTAGCAAATAACACCGCCAGCGGTATTGTGATCACAATCGACACAATAGACATGTATAACTGAAGCCGTACCTTGCTGGCACCGTTGATAAAAATCACAAAGGGTGCCGATATCAGCTGTATAATAACAAATATCACGAGGGCTATTTTAAGCCCGTCAGGGACAACAATTTCGTCTCCCACCCATAGTGCTACTGCCTGATCGGCAATCACCGCTGAAATGATCAGCATCCCAACAAGGAAAAACGAGATGTACTCCAGCCGCTTAATCGAGGACTTGATCCAGGGAAAATCCCTTTTAACGAACGCTTCCGTAAAGGGTGACCAATACGTCAGCGTCACTATCCCATTAATCATGATGGCAATAGTGAAATACCGATAGGCGATATTGTAAGTCGTTACTTCTTCCGGTCCGAACAGTTGGGTCAGAACCATATTGGCACTGCTGAACATAACCAACATAGATATGTGAATAATGAAGAAGTTGAATCCAAGCCCCAGTAGTTGTCGGGAATAATGAAAGTCAATGAATTTAATACCCGGACGAAGATCCCTGTATCTCGTTGAAAACAGCACCACGGTAAATACGAGGAATACAATCAAAGGCGACCCACTGAAAATTACCGCTACCCAGAAGAAGGAGCTTTCAACGTATTGCGACAGCACATAGATCAAAACCAAAGAAAGGGTACTCCCGAGCGAGCCAATTACGTTGTTAATGGCAGGTTCCTGCTTGGCGTACAGGACTGCTGAGAAAATGCTGAGTATAAACCGTATACAGAAAAAAGTAAATACAAACAGAACCGTTTCCCGAAGGTCCTCTCCCACTTCAGCGGGAACATTCATTATGGATGCCCAGTCCAAAAATGGGTTAACGAGCGCAAAGAGCACTATGCACGAAACAAAAATGACGGTTACCAGCGCATAGGCTGTACTTACAAAAGTGCGGGCAAGAGGCATATTCTTTCTGGCCAGTGCCTCCGCAAGCTTATTTCGTAACCCGTGGCCAATACCAATATCAAAGTATGCAAACCACTCCAGAATAGAGGCCAGTACAAGCCAGATTCCGTAGTGAAATTTATCGAGATAGTGTAGTGTAAGAGGAACCAGTGCAAACTGGATAAACATGGCATACCCCTTCACCAGGAAGGAATAGATAATATGCTTATTTACTTTTTTTGAACGGGCGTGCCCCCCCAGGATCAATTCTTTCGCCTTTGCGAGTACCATCTTAATGGAGCCGCACGATGCCGGGCTCCGGTGCATTTTTTAAAGGAGATATTTTTCAAAAGTAAAAGCAATCCTGATTCCATCAAAAAAAATCAGCTCTTACCACGAGGGTTTAACTAAAATATAATTCCAACCAATTTCCGGGCAATCCAACGGATTTATATGCCCTGACTAAGACTCCTGACAACGGAATCGATTGTTACCCGGAACAGCGTTTTGGCACAAGGTTTTAATTTGGATCGACGACTGAATAACGTATTGCTTAAACTGCTAATTTTACTAATTCTTACTTGCTGATCCGCTCAACAGACGCTGAATGAAGAGAATTTTATATATCCAGGTGGGGGTCGGATTCCTGCATGTAAACAGGAGCGTCATTGCCGAACTCCAGAAACACTTTCCGGGAACCAAAATCGAACTTTACGATCTGCTTCCTGAAATCAAAAAACGTCCTTTTATTATACTGTGGAATTCGTTGACCGTTCTGGGCGAATTCTTTTTTGATTTCCTTACTTCCCGGAAGAAACTTGCTGATTTCAAGTATCACTTCCTCGGAACGACTTTTCTTTTTAAATATTTGACGCGCATCGTCTCGAAAAAACTGCAATCGCAGCGCTACGATGTTATTATTCAAACTCAGTGTTTGTGCGATAGCAGCGGACAAGGCGTACCCAATTATATTTATACAGATCATACCAATCTGAACAATCTCAATTACAAATGGGCCTCTGTAGATAAATATCTTCGTACTCAGGAGTACGTAGAACTTGAAAGACAGGCACTTCTGAATGCTACGGGAATATTTGTGATGAGCCGCAACATCTATGATTCTCTTGTAAATCAATATGGCGTAGACCCCGAAAAGATCACTATGGCGTACGTTGGAAGTAATACGACACCACCTGAAG
Organism: Bacteroidota bacterium; assembly: GCA_023417065.1. Taxonomy (GTDB): domain Bacteria; phylum Bacteroidota; class Bacteroidia; order Cytophagales; family Cyclobacteriaceae; genus Ohtaekwangia. Next base: position 46,881 of record JAEZGH010000092.1, on the reverse strand, counting down.
ATCACGATGATGCTAAATACTTCAATAAGAATATTATTTTTGTCGGTAAGGACTGGGAACGCAAAGGTGGCCCCCTCCTGGTTGAAGCCTTCAGAAATGTACTCTGTTCGGTACCGGATGCCAAACTTACTATCGTAGGCTGCAATCCAAAAATCGACGTAAGAAACTGTGAGATACATGGAGAAGTTGATCTAACGGAGGTGTCAAAGCTGTATCGCAAAGCTTCAATCTTTTGTTTTCCGACGGTAAGAGAGCCCTTTGGAATCGTTTACATCGAAGCAATGCTTAACAAGCTACCCATCGTAACTAACAACATGGGAGCCGCTCCCTCGCTGGTAACGCCGGAAAACGGTTACCTTCTGGAGCACAATATCGACGACTACACAAACGTGCTCATCGAACTTCTGAATGATCCGCAGAAATGCAAATCCATGGGAGAAGCTTCATTCCGTCGGGCAGAAGAGTTCTACAACTGGGAAACTGTAGGACGCGAGATGGCGAAACGAATACTCGCTGATACAAACGAAACTCCTTTGAAAAAACAGGCCGAGGTAGTATAGCTTATGAGATATTCTCTTCCGATCGGAACCCGATTTATTAGTCCATTACTGGAAGACACCCAGGAAAAAGATGAACCCGTGAAAATTCCGGAAATGCTCCTGATGTATTTCCTGCTCATGCTCACCGGTAATCCGTTCTTTACCACCTGGTATGACCTCATCGTCATGCTCAGCGCTGTTGTGACGTTCTACTACATGTATAAGAACAGTCGCAAGCCTATTTCCTACCGCACGATATTCATATTCGTATTCCTCCTTGGCTACGAAATCATGCACTCGTATGTGTATCAACTCGACTACTCCAAGACGATAATCAAGCTTACGCTTGTACTTCTTCTTGGATTTTCAGTTGTACATCTTCTGCGCGATAAATTCATTCGCGTCCTCATCGATACCATGATCATTATCAGTATCGTAAGCTGGGTATTTACCGCGCTGTGTTATGTGCCAAAACTGAATTGGTTCCTATACGATCTCGCATTGGAACTTTTCCCAATGCCTCTTGACGTAAATAAGGACTATATCCCACGAACGCTTCTTGTGTACACGTTTCACCCCCAGTTCTTTGAAGGACATTTCACCTACGCTCGTAACGCAGGTATCTTCTGGGAAAGCGGAGCGTTTGCTGTGTTCCTCAACATATCTCTGTACCTTCGCTACATCACTAAGAAGATTGTGGTAGTGAAGGATCTCTTCGACAAGAAGTCGATGATCCTTATTATTACCGTTTTGTCGACAACGTCCACCATGGGATTTCTCACGCTTGTCGTACTACTGACGTTCTTCACGCTTAAGCTGCGGACTCGCGTCAAGTTTCTTTTCCTGGCTATGATTCTGCCTCTCTTCTACGTGGCGTTTATCAACGTTGAATACCTTGGCAGCAAGGTCTCCAGGCAGCTCGAGGAAAGCTCACAGACAAACAACAGGTTCGGCGCCGCACTAATGGATTGGGAAGACATAAAAAAACGTCCCTTTATCGGATCAAGCCGAAGAATCAAAGTGATTTTCAACACGCAGCAGCGGACAAAGGATACACGAAGACCCAACGGATTAACTAACTTCCTGAGAGACTACGGGATACTTTATTTCTCCTTTTATTTTTATCTCGTATTCCGATCATTCAATCAGATATTTTACTCTTATCACGGTTACACACGTCCATGGACGGCATTCTTCGGCGTGTTTCTTCTGTGGCTGATGGCATTTTCAGAATTACTCTTCGACCTTCCGTTCTTCAAGGCTTTGATATTTCTGTCGATGGTATACTTCCCCATAACGGCCCCCGAAGAGGAAGAAGCGCTCACGGAAAACCAACTTCAGTCGGTTTGAATTTAATTTGGTCTATATGAATGAAAGTAACGCCGAGGCGGTTACGCAAACGAAAAAAATTAAAGCAGTTCACGTAGGAATATCAGGCTTTCCCTTTGGCTCTGCAGCCATCAACAAATGCCTCGCGGTTTACGAGAGCCTCACGCACTACAACGTAGACTTCCTGATCATCAACAACCGCGCAGTCCATCGATCCAACATCCCTGTCCCTCTGGAAAAGACAGGAACGGTAAACGGAATGACCTACGTTTACACTGCACCTTCACCATACCGGTCGGACTCATTCCTGAGGAGAAATCTCTCGCACCTCTGGGGTCGGATTCGGGAATTTATCCTCCTGGTGGATCTTGCGCGAACGCGCTCAATGGATGTTATGTTCTACTATCCGACCAATGGATCTTTCTTTGAGCTTGTTGTATACCGGGCCATCTCGAAAGCATTTAACATACGTCTCGTCGCACATTACGTCGAATTCAGAACAGCCTTCGATGAGGGCATTAGTTTCTTCGACAGATTAAAACACCGCCTCTATGACAAATACTTCATGCGTTTTGTCGATGCTGTACTCCCGATCAGCGAATTCCTGATTAATCAGCTCCGATCCCGCAAATACCACGGACCGTATCTGAAAGTTCCGCCACTGGCAGACTTCAGGCAATTCCGCATCGAAGCACCTCCTGGTGTTGAAAAGTTCTTTCTGTACGTAGGATCAGCGGCATACCTGAGCGCCATTCAGTTTATTATAACCGCTTTTGATGAAACTATTGACTCGGAGTTTTATCTGTACCTCGTCGTCAACGGTGCACCAGCTCAAATGAAGATCGTCGAGGCCACGGTTAATACCGCAAAAAGGAACACCAGGATCAGAACGTTTTCAAAGCTACCATACGAGAAACTTATCGAATTATATCGTCAGGCAAACGCACTACTGATCCCACTTACAAATAACATCACCGACGTAGCACGGTTCCCTCAGAAAATTGCTGAATACCTTGCCTCGGAAAATCCGGTGATTACAACGAAGAATGGCGAAATTCCCTACTACTTCAGAGATATGGACAATGCACTTGTCGCTGATGAGTACAACACCGAAGCGTTTGCAGCCAAGATGAATTTCGTGATCGAAGCACCGGGTGCCGCGGCCGAGATCGGAAAGCGCGGATTCGCAACCGGAAAGAAATTCTTTGACCTGAACAGCTATGGCGAAGAGCTCAGGCAATTGCTCATTGACCTTGATAGTGAACAACGAAAATGAAAATACTTTTCTTTATTGAAAGTCTTCGCGCAGGCGGGAAGGAAAGACGAATCCTTGAACTTCTGAAGGGATTGAAGCAGTATAAGGATATTGAGCTGGAGATCGTCCTCACGCGGAATGAAATACATTACGAGGAGTTTTACGATCTTAACATCCCGCTGCATATCATAGAGCGGAAGTATCTGAAAAAAGACCCGCGTCTTTTCTTCAAGTTTTTCCAGGTCGCCAGGAAGATAAACCCCGACATCATTCACGTATGGGGTAACATGGTAGCGGTTTATGCTGTTCCGACAGTGTGGGCGCTTGGGATTCCGATGCTGAACAACCAGATTACGGATGCAACGCCGAACCTCAAACCGCTGGGCAAGGGCATGACTTTCCGCATGTCGGCTAAAATTATCGCGAACACCGAAGCTGGTCTGAAAGCTTACAACGCGCCCCCGGAAAAAAGCGGAGTCATTTACAATGGCTTCAATTTCCAACGACTGGCGTCGTTGCGCGATAAAGAAGAAGTCAGGAAACAATTTAATATCAACACACCTTTCGTCGTGGGCATGGTTGCCACACTCTCCCCTTACAAAGATTACGCAACCTATATTCGTGCCGCGCAACGTATTCTGGAGCATCGAAACGACGTTACTTTCCTTTGTGTTGGTGAAGGCGACGCATCACACCTTGAGGAGCAGGTCTTGGAAAAGAACAGGAACAACATTCTATTCCTTGGCAAACAAGGTCGTGTTGAATCAGTCATGAACATTTGCGACATCGGTGTTCTGGTTACCGATATCCGCAACCACGCGGAAGGCATTTCAAATGCATTGCTGGAGTTCATGGCGCTTGGCAAGCCCGTTATTGCGACCAACTACGGCGGATCTGTAGAACTTGTGCAAGACTCAAACACCGGGTACTTGATCGACGCATTCAGTGATCAGCAACTCGCAGATCGAATCGATGTTCTGTTAACAGACGAACTCCTGCGCGAGCGTATGGGTGGAAACAGCCTGTCACGGATTCAAAACCACTTCAGTATTGACCGGATGGTGAGTGCGTTCTATGAAGAATACCAGGCAATACTTCAGCCCCATCACGCGGACACGCTTTCTGCCGCACAGTGATTCCGATAAAGAAAGAAGCCGTTGCATTTGACTGCAACGGCTTCTTTTGCTCATGCTATTCTTCTAGTTAACGTCCCAGAAGATCTTTGTTTCCAGTTTGTCGCCATCAATGCGCGAGCCCGCGACTCTTACATTTTCTTCGTTTAAGGAATACTCAGACACCGGATACGTATAACGATTCGGCGTTGACAGTCCCGAGAGCGCTGCGGTATTCATCTGCGGATAATCATAGAGTCGGTATGTGCTCCATGCTTCGAAGCCCTGATCATAGAGTGAGATCCATTTTTGCAGGGCAATTCGCTGGAAAGGAGTTCCGGGCGCTGAGGAAAAGGCTACATCGGGGTTGGCCAGATATGCATCTGCCTGTGCTTCGGTACCCCCCCAATAAACAATAGAGGCCTTTACACCTTCATTGTAATATTCTTCGGCGGTACCACCGACATTGTAGCCCCTTTCTGCGGCATCCGCTAACAGAAACTGCACTTCCCAATTGCTCAGAATTATACCCGGCCATGTTGGATCAAGTTGATTTGTACCAGGATGAGAAAATGCATTGTAGGCTTGTTGATCGCCGTACACGCCTCCTTTGTATGCGCCATTGATCGGATCTTTGAAGTAGAATGGCAGACGAGGATCATCCAGAGCATTCATCTGATCTACCAGCGTATTCGCTGCGACATAGTCAGACCGGCCACTCTGAACGAGATCGACCCAAATAGGGTTCGTATTTGGCGTAGACGACTGATAAGCGAGTGCGAAATTGTCGTCATTCGACATGATTACACCATCAGCATACGCTTCTTCCGCAAGTGTGCGTGCCTGCACTCCATTAACATCAGCCAGTCTTATTGCCAGACGAAGCTTGAGCGAATTAGCAAACTGTCTCCACTTATCGCCGTCACCGCCGTAAACAAGATCGGACGACCCGAGGCCATTATCGCCACCGAGAGAAGGAATGGCAGCATTCAATCTTGTAACAAGGTCAGCATATACGTCTGAACCGGCATCATACCCTGGAGTCGGATCATCTGTCAGCGCGGCTGAATAAGGGATATCGCCAAACAAATCCACCAGGACATGGTAGGTGAACACGGATAGAACTTCGGCAATGGCAATTTGGTTGGCCTTTGCCGTCGGACTTATATTTTCATCTTCCTCGATAAACACTCTGGCATCGGAAAGGTCGCGAAGGACTTCGGCATACAACCGGTTCCATGCCGCACCATTCACATTTCGTTCGATAAGTTCATAATTCGATTCATCAGCGTAGGTTGTTTGCGCCCATTGCTGCGCCCACAAACGGAAGTTGTTTACATTTACGCTTGAGGATGTCATAAAGTCGAACAGTTCTTTTTGAGCATTTGCCAGCAAAGCTGAAGCAGGAACCTGTTCGGGATTCTTCATATCCTGATTCAGTTCACTCAGATCATCACATGCCATCACCGTGGTGATGACTATTGCTACAATTAATATTCTTTTCATCGTATTCAATTTTCGCATTTAAAATGAAAACTACAGTCTCACATTGATGTTGAATCCGTACTCTTTCACGGCGGGATAAGCACCGGACTGATTTCCAAGTGCGTTACCAGCGCTCAATCCTTCTTCAGGATCTGAATAAGGAGAGTTCTTATCAATGATCCACAGGTTTCTGCCGATAAGAGAAATATCGATTCCCGCGAACGGAGTCTTCGATACGATCGAAGCTGGAAGTGAATATCCCAAAGTTACTTCACGCAGTTTGATGAATGAGGCATCCCAAACGTGCAATGCATTGGGGGCTGCAGCATACCCTATAGAGTTGGCGTAATCGCCCATCCAGAACGCTGTCGTATTCGGCGTTCCGTCGGAAATCGGTACACCATTTTCGTCGGTACCGGTTCGAATTACACCCATCATTTTTCCTGACGGATAATAACCACCCCCATCATCGGGATGCGCTCTCACGGAGACGCCATTCTTGTTTGTACCTGCTGTAATGTCGTACACGCCGGTTGCATAACCGTACCATGTATCCAGCGAGAAGAAGTCACCACCACGCTGTATATCAATCAGGAAGCTAAAGTTTATTCCTTTGTATGAAAGTACGTTCTGCACGCCGCCAATCCAGTCTGGATTGATGTCACCAATGACCTCAGGAGTTGCGCTGACTGCATACCGCATTCCGGCGCGCGCCGTGAATGGATATACAATCGGACTTCCATCGGTGTGGTACACGAAATTCGTTCCGCGAATAGTACCGAAAGGCTGACCAACAGTGGCGTTAACGGAAATGCCACCCTGAGCACTGTAAATCTGGAAGTTTGACATATCGCCCAGGAGTTCGATTACCTTGTTTCTGTTTCGCGTCCAGTTCAGGTTCACATTCCAGGTGAAATTCCGTGTCTTCACGGGAGTACCGCGCAGCGTCAGCTCTACACCTTTGTTTTCAATCTCCCCGGCATTCACCACGTCGGTTCTTCGGCCTGTAGCCCCTGTAACATCAGCCTGAAATATCTGGTTAAAGCTTCGCGACTGATAGTAGGATGCATCAAGAGAGAGGCGGTTGCCGAAAAATCCAAGTTCGAGACCCGCTTCGATACTTTGTGTATTCTCACTCACCAGGTCAGGATTTCGCCGGATCGCACTGGCTGTCGCCAATGGAACGCCATTGAACGGACTGTTGATAATGTAGATGTTGTTTACGAGCAGCGGACCTGCAAGATTTCCAACCTCCGCATAATTCACACGAACTTTACCCAGGCTGAGAACCTGCAGTGGAACAATTTCTGAGAAGACAAATGCAAGAGAGGCAGATGGGTAGCCGTAGGTTCTGTTTGCGTCCGGAAGAGTAGAGGCATAGTCCTGGCGATATGACAGATCAAGGTAGAGCATTTCCCTCCAGCCTACGTTAACCTGTCCAAAATACCCATTGGTACCAACCCTTGTGTAAGTCTCAGTAGGCGCAAGGGGGTTGTTGACACTGTTGGAAAGCGAGTAGACGCGCGGTGTTACAAGACCTCCGTTCGTTGACGCAGTGATGGCGTCCGTTTTTGTCCGTCTGAAGTTCGCGCCGAGAAGACCATTGATATTGAAATCCTCGCCAAGATTCTTATTGATGTTGAGGAACAAATCCAGGTTGTTCTCAGCGAAGATTCTGTTCGTTCTGCTGTAGCTGGAAACATCGACAGATCCCACAGCGATTCGTTCTTCCCTTGTTTCAGAATAGCGGTCGGTAGCCAGGCGTCCTGTCAAAGTCAACCAGTCAGTTATCTTATAGTCGACCATGAAGTTCCCGAACATGCGGTTCCGTTCATCGTTATTATAATTTTCGTGACGGTTGAAATAGGGGTTGTCGAAATAGTGCGGTTGGGCAATACGTTCAGGATCCAGCGAACCATAAGGGTTCCATGTCAGGTTCAGTCCGGTTTGCTCATAGGCGCGCCTTAGCGCGTCGATGTCTGTAGCAACGTTCCACCACTGACGGAATGATTGGTTGGGGTTACGGTTATCGTAACCTGTTCCGTAACGTCCCACAGCCTCTGTTAGTGTAAAGTTCACCATTGACGATACCTTGATCCGGTCTGTGACGTTATATCCGCCGTTAAATGTTACCGTGTTTCGCTTGATGGTACTATTGGGCAGTATACCCTTTTGGTCCATATTGGTATAACTCAACCGGTAGTTGGCTTTATCTGTACCACCGTCAACTGCGACGTTAGTAGTCATGAGCCGTGAGGTTTCGAAGAAATCCAGGGCTGTATTTGGAGGCGCTACCTGCGGAAATAATTGTCCGTAAGTGCTCAGCTGAGGATAAACGGAACGCCAGTCATAGGCCATCGTTCCATCGAGCGGATTTCCAAACGAAGCATCTTCATACATTGGGGTGGCCAGTTGTTCACCGGCACCTTGTCCAAGGTCGAGGTAGTCGTAGTATCCATCATCACTTGAGTAATAAGGACCATAACCACCGCCGAATTCATGCTGGTATTTGACGTAAGTGCTCTTGTCAACTTTACCGAAGGTCGTGCCAAACGATGCAGACACACCGAGTCCTTTTCTTTGGGCACCCTTCTTCGTCGTAATGAGGATCACGCCATTCGCAGCGCGGGATCCATACAGAGCAGTGGCTGCTGCCGACTTCAGGAAGCTGATGCTCTGGATATCGTCGGGGTTTATGTCCATCGCGGCATTCCCATAATCATATCCACCGCGCCCCGTCTGCTGATCTGTAGAGTTCGTAATATCATTGCTCATGATGATACCGTCAACCACGAAGAGGGCCTGGTTACTGCCATTGAGCGATTTGTAACCCCGAACGACCACGTTGGTTGAGCCACCCATCTGGTTGCTGCGCTTGATCTGTACGCCGGCTACTTTTCCGGAAAGCGAGTTCATGAAGTTTACGTCTTTCACCTTCGAGACTTCTTCGCCCCCGACTTCCTGTGTCGCATAACCGAGTGAAGCCTTCTCGCGGTCAATGTTCAACGCAGTCACAACGACCTCAGACAATTGCTGAATGTCCTGTTGCATCTGAACGTTGATGTTCGTTCGCCCGCCGATAGCAATTTCCTGCGACTGCAGACCAATGAAGGTAAAGACCAATGTTCCATTGGGAGGAGCGGAAACAGAAAAGTTTCCCTGTGCATCCGTAACTGTTCCGTCGTTAGTTCCCTTTACAACGACATTGACGCCGGGAAGCCCCGAGCCGTCATCAGCGGAAGTGACTCTTCCGCTCACCGTGTTCTCCTGAGCGGCTACTGCTTCCGAAAGGAATAAAAGTACCGCTGCCAAGCATAATTGTAAAATGCTCTTCATACGAATAGGATTAGGTTAATGATATGTTTACTGAAAAACGCTTACCAAAACTATCACAAAATATTATTCTTTGAAAGCACCGCACAACCATACGCCTATTTGCCGACAGGCAGCAATTCAGTTTTAGATAACATAAGCTAACAGCAGTGGGTATTGCAGCGTGGTAGACAATAAGTGGAACAAAAAAAGGAGCCCATGCGGACTCCTTCACCTAAACTTAAACGTAAACCAGGACTATTCTTTTATCAGGGTAAATTTTCCCGTAAATACATACTGCTGGGCGAGATTCTGTTTTGTGAACGTACCCGAGAGGCTCATCGTATTGCCGTCAACGTCGCCCGTGAAAGCAATAATATTCTGACTGAATCTGGCCGTGGAAATGCTCTGGTCAACGGTCACTATACTGATATCGGATTCGCTCTTCGTATATCCGAAGTAGTCTTCCGTATGCTTCTTGTCGATTATAAAATCAAAACTACCTTCCGAGCCATTGAAGTAAAAAGCTCCGGCGTTCGTTACAGTACCTCGCTTAACCCAATTCGCAGGGTTGGATAAACTTTGATCAACAATGGTATACTCAAGGGACGAGATGGTCCACTTCTCACCAACGTGATTCAGTTTTGCCTGTGGAGCTGCGTCGTTGTCTTTGGCACATGCCACAAAGAGCAGTGCTCCAGATAGCATCAATAAAATGCATTTAAGTTTCATTATTTGTCAGTTTGCTGTGATACGAAGATTCATCATATCAGTATAAGAAGCGCGGGCAATCAGTCCGTAACCTTACATCGTTGCGTTTCAGGCTGACATAAAATCCGGATCGTGCAAATACATGCGGGGAACGGGGCATGCGACCGGCATCCCTATAATACGCGCTGTTTAAGAGTCCGATGTGATGTAGAAAAAACCGGCGTCCTGAATTATCTTATTTGATAACATCCAGACTTCCATTGAAAACGTACGTTCCTCCAACTTCGGTATCAAACGCAATCTGTTTGTCGCCGTAGCGGATGTGGCAGCGATTACCGTCAAGGGAGCGAATCGTTAGCTTCTGAAGGCTTCCTCTCTCCCATTCAATGTCCGTCTCGAATCCCCCCCTTGCACAAAGTCCTTTGATAAATCCCTGCGACCAAACCGCGGGCAGCGCGGGAAGAATGTGGACGTTTCCCAGATGACTTTGAACAAACATTTCAGATATCCCTGCAGTTGCGCCGAAGTTGCCGTCGATCTGAAACGGCGGATGGTCATCAAACAAATTGGGCAATGTTGAACGTTGAAGCAAGGCCTTAAGATTGTCGTAGGCGGCATCACCATCGTAAAGGCGCGCGAAAAAATTAATGATCCACGCCCGGCTCCAGCCTGTATGTCCACCTCCGTGTTTTAGTCGATAGTCAATTGTAGTACGCGCAGCTCTCAGAAGATCGGGAGATGTATCAGCATTGATTTCATTCCCAGGATAAAGTCCATACAGATGCGAAATATGGCGATGACCAGGTTGCGCCTCTTCGAATTCTTCCGTCCATTCCATAATGCGCCCATCGGAGGTTATTTTTGTCGGCGCAAGATTATCAAGAGCTATCTGAAGCCTTCTTCTGAACGATTTATCAGCTTCCAGAATGCGGGACGCGTTGATCGTATTCGTAAAGAGCTCGCGTATGATCATGTGATCCATCGTCGGTCCCATCACCATTGTAGCCACCTGTCCATCTGCCGTGCGAAATGTATTCTCCGGGGAAATCGACGGTCCGGAAACAAGGTATCCTTCCTTCGGGTGCTGCACCAACCACTGCAGACAGAACAATGCGGCTTCTTTCATCAGTGGATAAGCATGATTTTCAAGATATTGTTTGTCTGCACGGAATAAATAATGTTCCCATAAGTGTGCCGTGCTCCATGCCAGCCCCATTGGCCACATCGCCCATTGTGTTTCGCCATAAGACTCGGTGAACTGCCATGCATCTGTCGTGAAATGGGCCACAGCGCCCTGCACGCCGTACATCTCACGGGCGGTTTTTTTTCCATCCGCCGTGAGTCCGAGAAGAAAGTCAAGAAACGGCGTGTGAAGTTCACGCAGGTTGGTGACCTCTGCGGGCCAGTAATTCATCTGAATGTTGATGTTGATATGATAGTCAGCGTCCCAGGGCGGATTCAATCCATCGGCCCAGATGCCCTGCAGGTTTGCAGGCAAACTTCCCGGGCGCGAACTGCTGATCAGGAGGTAGCGGCCAAACTGATAGTAAAGTGCGATCAACGCGGGATCCGGATTGCCGCGCTGAACGGATTTCAGTCGCTGGTCCGTCGGAAAGAATTTTGCATCACTCTCACCAAGGTTCAGCTGAACACGATTGAAAAACCTCTGGTAATCCAGAATATGTTCTTCGCGCAGTACGGAGTACCTTTTCTTCTGCGCAGCCTCCGCGTTATTGCGGCACTGCAGCAATGGGTCCGTTTTTCTATAATCCGTCGCCGCGGTAAAGAGCAGTAAAACATCATTGGCATTACTGATTGAAAATCCTTGTTCAGAGAATGTCAGATCGCCACCGTTGGTATTCACCTGTAACCGCGCTACGAGTTTTACTCCGGTTCCATTGCCCACGTGCTCCGACATGATCAACGCATTTCCTTCGCGGCTGAAGGTTGCTTTGCTTCCCGGCCGTGAAAGGATGGCGTCCAAGGTTATCATCTCTTTTTTGTCCGACGCCAGGCGGATCGCCAACACATTGTCCGGCGCATTGCTGAACACTTCCCTGTGGTATGTGACGCCGTTGAGGGTATACGAAACATGGCTTATCGCAGAATCCAGGTCCAGCGAACGTTTATAGTTCCGCACTTGCAACGGATCGTGTCCGAACTTCAGATGGAGATCACCAACGGTTTGATAGGCACTCGGAATGCGTTTATCGCCCATAAGCTTTTGTTGAGCGAGGTCTTTGGCTTCTACCCATTTGCCTTCAAACAGGAGTCTTCGCACAATGGGAAGGGCTTTTTGCGCGTCCTTGTTTACAAAATCATGATCAGTTCCTGACCAAACAGTTTCCTCATTGATCTGGAGGCGTTCGTCTTCAATTCCACCGAATATCATGGCTCCCAGGCGCCCATTTCCCACGGGCAGTGCTTCGTTCCAATCTGCGGCAGGGCGATCATACCAAAGCTCCATGCGACCCTGCTGAGCGACAACGCCGGATGAAATGACCAGACACACGAGAACGGCGAGTAAATGGCGGTAAGGCATATATTAGAATTGCACGCAGTTATCCCTTAGCCGAAATTTGCAAAACGGGTCTTGCCCTGCGTGACAGCAATTGATTTCTATTTTTTGTACTTAAACCAGTCGTTGGATTCCAGCCAGTTTTTGCAAGACGCCATCCACTTTTCATTGGTAGTCTTATTGTCCATCCCGAAACCATGTCCGCCGGCCTGATAGATGTGAAGTTCGGCGGGTATGCTGTAACGGTTTAATACCTCGAAAAAGCGGATGGAATTGTCAACTTTGACCGCCTTGTCATCTGCGGCGTGAACGAGGAATGTAGGTGGTGTCGTTTCATTGACCTGAAGTTCATTCGAAAACAGTTTTGTATCCTCAGGCGTGGGGGAATTCCCGATCAATTGGTCCCTCGATCCCATGTGACCGATTTCCGGATCAAAACTTATTACCGGGTATACGAGGATCATGAAGTCGGGACGAACGCTGACGGTTTGCTGAAGCACGGGGTTGTCAAAGTGTGTTCCCGCTGTTGATGCAAGGTGTCCGCCTGCGGAGAATCCCATGATCCCGATGCGCTCGGGATCTATTTTGTATTTCGCGGCATTACCGCGCACCGTCGCGATAGCCTGCTGTGCATCCTGAAGTGGTCCCCATTTTCTTTCCTTCATCTGGTCCCCTGGAATCCGATACTTCAGCACAAATGCAGTGACGCCCCATTCATTGAATTTTTTGGCTACATCCCATCCTTCGTGCGACATGGCGTTAATCCAGTAGCCTCCGCCGGGACAGATTACTACGGCTAGTCCGTTGGCCTTTTCGGGGGGTGGCAGGAAAACGGTGAGCGTTGGGTGCGTGATTTTGCTTACAATCGTCACGCCATTCCTGTCTTCTGCAACTTCGGCGTTTTCGACGGCAGTGGCATTGGGAATCGGCCCGTCGTACAATGGAAGTTCTTGTTGTGCGAGGGTTTGCATAGTTATTAACATGATTCCCAGAAGGGATAAGCTGGATTTGTAGGACATGATGCAAAATAGTGATTTCTGATTTCTCATTCCGGATTTCTGATGGATGTCCGATTTCGATTGAAGGGCGGCGCTTCTTGAAAAGAAGGTAAATCAGGGTTCAAGCAAGCGAGTCTCTGTAACATATGATAATGGCTATATCATGGAATGCCCTCGTTGCCATTGCCGGCTTAACCAGGTGCCGGGGTGTCCTGAAAGATTACTGAGGATACTGGAAACCGGCAATACAGCCCTTCGCCGGAGCAACAAAAACCTAATAAAAAATCTGCCTCGAATAAAAAAAATCTGATGCTATCGCCCGTTTTTGAAAGGTTGTTACGCTCTGGGATTGGATGCTGATTTTGTAGTCATCCTCCACTCTTTCTCCACTCTTTCTCCACTCTTCCCATACTCTACGCCAATTAAAAGCTGCTTGTTTCATCGGGGCTTTGCCTAATCCAAGATTGCTGCCGGGAACAATGCGGAAGCAGGGGGCAATAGAACCGGCCAACAGGCACCCGGCAGCCACTAACGCAAAAAGCCGCCCCTTAATCGAGACGGCTTTTTATCCTAATCACCCCTTCATTCTTTACGTCTTTGCGTAAACCCTTGGCTTTTCACGATCGTGAGTGCCTTCGGTAATTTCTTCCAGAAGCTTCTTGTTGAATGCTTCCAGATCATCAGGCTTACGGCTTGTAACAAGGCCATTGTCGACGACGACCTCCTGATCAACCCAAAGTCCACCGGCATTCACAACGTCAATCCGGATACTCGGAAACGATGTCAATTGTCGTCCTTCAACTACGTTTGCTTCAATAAGCATTTGCGGACCATGGCAGATAGCGGCGATAACTTTGCCTGACTGAAAAAATTCTTTCACAAACAGCACCGCATCGTGGTCCATGCGAAGTTTATCAGGATTGAGGACTCCACCTGGTAACAACAGGGCGTCATAATCATCAGCGGTAACTTCGGTTATGTGCTTATCCACAGGAAGTTCAATTCCCCAATGATCCTTGTCCCATGCCTTTACCTTTTCACGCTGCGGGGAAACAATCTCCACCTGATGACCTGCTTTTTCGAGAGCTTCTTTAGGGCTGACAAGCTCGGATTGCTCAAACCCGTTCTCGGTTAATATTGCAACCCTACGGCTATTGTTGTTTGATTTTTCTGCCATAGTGCTAAGATTTTTTGTTTTACCTATTACTACTAAAGCCATACCGGGCCAAACCACTCGGCTTACTCCATGCAGCCGGACCTTATCGAGGAATTTATTCCACCCAAACACAGAGATAAGGGATCGCGCGCATTGCCGAAGAGTCTCCGCTGTTCAGGCACCGCATTTACGCCATACCGCACAACGAAAACATACTATCAACCATGGGTCTAAGCGCACACCTTCTACTAAAGCTCACGCGAAAGTATGAACCATCAGCAATGATTCGTTCAAGCTTTCGCGGAAAGGATCTGGCCATTCACACCGACAATGAGGGCAATCCTGTCACCCTTTTCATTGGGCGGTACGACGATGCGGGTCGCATTCGCGGGCAACGCTATACCCGGACGTTGAAAGCTGATAATTCGGGACGGATCATCAAGGACCACTGGGATCTGAAGGGCAGCGTATAATCCCGTTGCGAAGCGCTTGAAAATAAAAGCAGCAAATTGTCGTTTTAGCCACACAGCAATAGGCATTTCTGTCTATTTTTGGCCGCCTTATGCGAGTACCTCCCGCGCTTTCGAAACTGCTCAGACGAATCCGACAGGTCGCTCTCATCCTGTTTATCGCCCACTTCGTATATATCGTTATCCTGAAATGGGTCGATCCTCCGATTACTGCAATTCAGCTGATCAGCTGGATCAAGGGACACGGCCTGAAAAGAGATTACGTTTCCCTCAAGGACATTTCTCCCAATGCGCGACTGGCTGTAATTGCTTCCGAAGATCAGCTATTTCCCGATCATACAGGCTTTGACTGGAAGAGCATTCAGCGTGCTTACGAGTATAACAAAGCGAAACCCGGCCGTACCATCCGCGGAGGATCGACTATAAGTCAACAGGTGGCCAAAAACGTTTTTCTCTGGCATGGCCGAAGCTGGATTCGAAAGGGACTCGAGACATACTTCACCTTCATGATCGAACTTATCTGGGGCAAACGGAGGATTCTGGAAGTATACCTCAACATTGCCGAGATGGGCAAAGGAATTTTTGGGATAGAAGCAGCGTCACGCGCGTACTTTAACAAACCCAGCAGCGACCTGACGTCGAGGGAAGCTGCTATGATAGCCGCATGTTTACCCAACCCTCGTGTGTATACCGTTAAGCCTGTTTCTGCGCGTGTGCAAAAGCGTTATCCGGCCATTCAGGTGCAGATGCGCAACCTTCAGGGAGATCCTGATATCAAGGTACTCCTCTCCAACGACGAGAAGGCGCATCTCAGCCGTCAGAATTCCACGACGGACAAAAAATAATTCAACCGTTTGAAAACATGGCTGTGCTGATTTATCACTCGGTGGAACGATTTTTCTCTCCAGAGCATTCTAGATCGGTTGGGTAACAACCTTTTTTGCTAATTTTGCTGTTTCAATCAATCTTAATTCATGATCGCTGCTAATAATCTGTCGCTCCAGTTTGGGAAACGTGTGTTGTTTGACGAAGTAAACATCAAATTTACGTCGGGAAACTGTTATGGAGTAATTGGAGCCAATGGTGCCGGCAAGTCCACTTTTCTGAAAATCCTTGCGGGGGATATTGATCCTACCCGTGGAAAGGTATCCATCGAACCTGGCAAACGCATGGCGGTGCTCCGTCAGAATCACTACGCGTTTGATGAAGTTTCGGTTATCGATACCGTTATGATGGGGCATCAGCACCTATGGAGCATCATGAAAGAAAAGGATGCTATTTACGCGAAGCCGGACTTCTCAGAAGCCGATGGTATTCGCGCTTCGGAACTCGAAGCGGAATTCGCGGAGATGAATGGCTGGAATGCGGAGTCGGATGCTGCTGCATTGCTCAGCGGTCTGGGTATTGTAGAATCCGAGCACTTCAAGCTGATGAAGGAACTCAGCGGTAACCAGAAGGTTCGCGTGCTCCTGGCACAGGCGCTGTTTGGAAATCCCGACATCCTCATCCTCGACGAACCTACCAACGACCTCGATATTCACACCGTAAGCTGGCTTGAGGACTTCCTCCTGGATTTTCCGAATACCGTGATCGTTGTATCGCACGACAGACACTTCCTTGACACCGTATGTACCCATATCGTCGATATCGACTTCAGTGCGATCCGCCTTTACACCGGGAACTACTCATTCTGGTATCAGTCGAGTCAGCTTGCGCTCGCACAGCGTTCTGCTGCAAATAAGAAGGCCGAAGACAAGCGCAAGGAACTTCAGGAATTCATCGCGCGATTCAGCGCGAATGCTTCCAAATCCAAACAGGCTACAAGCCGAAGGAAGCTCCTTGAAAAGATCAACGTCGACGACATCCAGCCGTCGACAAGAAGGTATCCGGCCATCATCTTTCAACAAAAGAGAACTGCCGGAGACCAGATCCTTCAGGTGGAAAACCTGAGTTATTCATTGAACGGTGAGCCTTTGTTCCGTGGCCTTGACTTCTACGTTCGCAAAGGTGAAAAGATTGCGTTCCTCAGCAAGGAAAGCCTCGCGATAACATCCTTATTCCAGATACTGATGGGCGAAAAGAAAGCCGACTCCGGTGAATTCCGGTTTGGCCAGACGATCACTGCTGCTTACCTGCCTTCAAATAACGAAAAGTACTTTGACACTCAGGACAACCTCATTGACTGGCTGCGTCAGTTTGCAGATGATGAGAACAAGGATGAAATCTACGTTCGCGGATTCCTGGGAAAAATGCTTTTCTCCGGTGAGGAAGTTTTCAAAAAGGCGAACGTGCTCTCAGGAGGCGAAAAGATGAGGTGTATGATTTCACGAATGATGCTTGCTGGTGCCAACCTGCTCATCCTCGATGAACCCACCAACCACCTGGATCTCGAATCCATCACCGCATTCAATAATGCGCTTAAGGACTTCCCCGGAACAGTCCTGTTTACATCACATGACCACGAATTCACCAACACGGTGGCCACACGTATCATTGAGATCACGCCAAATGGATTTATCGACAAGCTCATGACGTACGACGAGTACATCGAAAATGAACGCGTTGCTGAACAAAAGGAGGCGCTTTACTCGTCGGTGAGCTGACCTGACTATTTCGGACACGTATTCCGTCCGTCGATTACAATACGACTATATTCTCTGACAACAATAACATCAAGGCCTTCGCGCAAGGCTTTGATGACATCGTCGAGTCGCGGCTCAGAAAAGGTCCGGCTAAACGGACACTTCAGCATCTCGGTGTTCTCAACCTGCACGGCTATTCCGAAGTAGTCTTCGATGGCTAGCACGACTTCCGACAACGGCGTTTTGTCAAATATGAGGCGTTGATCCCTCCACGCCGTTGCATTTACCGTATCTGTTTCCCCGACGGTAATCAGGCCGGCACGACGATCGAATACTGCCTTTTTCCCTGCGGTGACCTCCACCGGTTTTTCAGGATTTGAGAGGGCATTCAAGCGTACTTTGCCCGAAAGCACTATTACTTCGTCACGCTCCCCTCCTTTCGGAAAATTCACGGCGAAATGCGTTCCCACCACCTCAATGCGGCTGTGTTCCGAGACAAGCGTGAAAGGCCTTAGTGAATCAGGTTTAACCTCGACTAATGCCTGACCTTCGATCTCAACAGCGCGGCTGGTTTCACCGTACTGCGACGACACAAGAAGAATACCGCCCGGCCTCAGGGTCACCGTTGAGCTGTCCGAGAGCGTCAGCGTTCTGATGTCACGACCCGCATGGAAGATTGTCGGCCTTTCCTTCAGGCCGAGAAATATCAACACTGCAGCTACTACGAGTGCACCGATAGCGATGCCTTCAAATACGTAAAACCCAGTTGACTTTCGCTTGGCAGGCTGGCGGACTTTTGCTGGTCTGGGGGTTTTCTTCATGGCAGATCTCCTGCGCCATCGCCCGGGCCGATCGTCGTCCGGAATAATGTCCTTTTCAGCCTCCCATTGAAGTCGCAGGGTTTCAAAAGCCTCGCGATTACGAGGATCCTGACGCAACCATGTGTCAAGGGCAATCTCTTCTTCAGGAGAAATGATCCCCATCAGCTTGCGAAGAACAAGTTTATCGTAGTATTTGGATGTGGGTGTTTCAGCGTTTTGCATACAAGTTTTTGTCTGGCCTGATCAGGGAAACATCCCTTTGTGCGATCGGCTACTGTATGCCGTAAAGTTTGATACCCGCATTACAGGTGGTTCATCGCATGAAAAAAAGTCGCTGTGATTTGTTACCTGCTGAGGATTTCCACAAATTCCCACAGTCTGTTCAAGGAATTAACGTTACAGCCGCTTATACAAATAGACTAAAACAGGCACACGTTCGTCACACTTGGTATTGTTTCATCACGCTTGGTATTATTTCAACAGACATCATGGCAAAGAGTAAAATCACGATAGGTCGCGTAATCAGAACAATTATCCTCCCGCGGTGGAAGCTGTTACTGATTGGACTGGTTCTCATCTTTATCAGCCAATTATCGGGGTTGGTCCTCCCCTGGTCAACGCGCTATTTTATGGATGACGTTATCGCCAATAAAGACCTGGAACGTCTCAAGGAACTGGTTCTTTTGGTTGTCGGGGCAATTACACTTCAGGCGATCACATCGTTTCTGCTTACGAGATTACTGAGCGTCGAAGCACAACGGCTGATCAGCATATTGCGGTCCAACGTGCAGAAGCATCTGCTGAAACTTCCCGTAAGATTTTTTGACAACCAGAAATCCGGTGCGCTGGTGTCGCGGGTTATGACAGACGTTGAGGGCGTGAGAAACCTGGTAGGAACGGGCCTGGTGCAAATGGTTGGAGGTATCCTCACGTCCATCGTGTGCCTCTACTTCCTGATCAGTATCAGTCCGATGATGACGCTTTACGTCCTGATCCCCGTAAGCGTCTTTGGCTTCATCTCAATGAGGGCTTTCAAATATATCAGACCCATCTTCCGGGAGCGGGGCAAGATCAACGCTGAGGTTACAGGACGACTTACCGAGACGTTGAACGGAATCCGTGTTATTAAAGGCTTCAACGCCGAGAATCAGGAGATAAAGATCTTCGAGAACGGCGTTGAACGGCTCTTCACAAATGTCAAGCGAAGCCTTACGTCAACCAGTCTTGTGACGAGTTCAGCAACCTTTCTGCTGGGGCTTGCCACGGCCGGGATTATGGCCATGAGCGGATACAGGATCGTGGAGGAGACTATGACAACAGGTGAGTTCTTTTCGTTTACGATGTTCCTCGGATTTATGGTGGCGCCGATTGTCCAGATGAGCAATATCGGCAGCCAGTTGACGGAGGCTTTTGCCGGGCTTGACCGCACAGAGGAACTGATGTCATATCCTCCGGAACAGGACGAAAAGCAGCGCACCATTAAAGCCGGAGTGATTCATGGTGATGTGGAATTTGATGATGTCAGTTTCGCTTATGAGAAGGGCAAGCTGGTCCTGAATGGCATTTCATTTCGTGCCCCTGCAGGAACGGTTACTGCATTGGTAGGAACGTCAGGCTCAGGTAAATCGACGATTGCAGGTCTCGCTGCGTCATTTCTGACGCCGACTTCAGGCACTGTAACCGTTGACGGCCTGGACCTCTCGAGGATTGTTTTAGATACGTACCGGAGTCAACTGGGTGTGGTGTTGCAGGACGACTTCCTCTTCGAAGGGACCATTCGCGAGAACATCATGTTCCCCCGACCGGATGCCCCAGAGTCACAGCTTCTGGAGGCCGTGCGCGCGGCCCACGTGAATGAGTTTACAGACAGATTCGAAAACGGGCTTGATACACTCATAGGAGAGCGTGGCGTGAAATTATCCGGTGGTCAGCGCCAGCGTATCGCTATTGCCCGTGCAATCCTTGCTGACCCCAGAATTCTCATTCTCGATGAGGCTACGTCAAGTCTTGACACGGAATCGGAGGCTTACATTCAGCAAAGCTTGAAACACCTGATGAAGAACAGGACTACATTTGTCATCGCACACCGGTTGAGCACGATCCGTCAGGCAGATCAGATCCTGGTGATCGAAGCCGGGAAGATCGTTGAGTCGGGTCGTCATGATGAATTGATTCAACAAAAAGGAAGGTATTTCGAGCTGTACACCTATCAGGCGCGGATTTAGCGTTACCATGAAGGCCGATGTCAGATATTGAATCGAATGCCCATCAAGCACTATGAAATGCCCTTATCGGGGATGAGTTGCATTGGTGTATAATGACTTTCCGCACCTGAATGTATCTGATAAGAACTTTTAGTGATCACAACATAGCATTTCTTTCGTGGCCTTATTTTTTCTTTGCCTTTATTATAAAAAAATGAATTTTAATTAATTAACTTTTGGCTATCAAAAACATTAACTGCTATGGCAAAGAAAGCAAAAAAGGCAGCAAAGAAGTCTGCTAAAAAAACAGCGAAGAAAGCTGCCAAGAAAACAGTGAAGGCTGCTAAAAAAACGGCTAAGAAATCAGCCAAGAAAGTAGCCAAAAAATCTGCAAAGAAGGCCGCGAAGAAATCTGCGCCTAAGAAGGCAGCGAAAAAAGCGGCAAAGAAGGCCGCCCCCAGGAAAGCCGCGAAGAAGTCAGCTCCCAAAAAGGCTACAGCTAAAAAGGCAGCGAAGAAAACTTCCCGGCCGAAGCCTTCTTCCAAACTGATTGCCCTTAAGAAACGGGCGAAACAAAAACTCCAGGAGAAGGAAGCCGCCAAGGCGGAAGCAGTGGCAGCTACAGAAAGTGCACTTCCTTCATCTGAGCCAAATGAGTCAGTTGACGCGAACGGAAGCGTTCAGACTGATCTCTTCGGTGGAACCACTACCGAGTCCGGCGACGAAGCTTAGTCGCTGATTTGGATTTCTGCCAGACATGGCAAAAAAGGTGTTACCGGAACACCCTTTTTGCTGTAAGGCGCAAACTAAAAAGCCCCTGCAGTCGCAGAGGCTTTTTTTATGTCATCAGGCATTTCGCCACTATTCAAATAATACGCTTTTGTATTTCTTGGTATCCGACAGGGCTTTGGCAACGCCCTTACCTACTGATAACAGGGGTTGATCGTCGACGTGTACCGGAAGCTTGATCTTCGACTGGAAGCGCTCGCGCAAGCCACGGAGCTGGGCATTTCCGCCAGTAACGTGGATACCGTTCTCGTAAATATCAGCGGCGAGTTCGGGAGGGCAAAGCTCCAGCGTCTGAACGATGCCATGTTCGATGGACGCTATGGATTTCTCCAGGATGGTCACCACTTCAAAGTGGTCTATTGTGCGGGTGACAGGCAGACCTTCAACGAGGTCTTTACCTTTCACCGTCATAGGTTCGGGAACTTCTTCGAGGTTATTGATTACAGCGCCAACGTTGATCTTGATCTGCTCGGCGGTGCGCAAGCCTATGGCCATGTTATAGTGGCGACGGAAGTGATCCTGGATGGCTTCGTCGAACGTGTCGCCTGCGGCCTTAACGGACTGGAATGCGGCGATTCCGGACAACGAGATCACGACGATTTCTGTAAGCCCGCCGCCGATGTCAATCACCATTTTGCCTTCGGGTTCGCGAATGTTGAGGTCGAGCCCAATAGCAGCCGCCAGCGGCTCGTAAAGGAGGTATGTATGACGTGCATTGAACTGGTCGAGGGCATCGCGAAGTGCTCTGCGTTCGACTTCGGTAGTGCAATAAGGTATGCCTGCAATCAGATTATCATAGCCACTGAGGAATGAGCGTGAGCCGTCAGCCTGCGTGACCATTTCCTTTATCATCTTGCTCGCAGAATCGTAGTCGGCGATAACGCCACCTTTCAACGGCTTTACTGGTTTGAGCTCAACGTGATTTTTTTCGAACATATTGAACGCCCGGTCACCCACTGCTTTCACGGCGTTTGTTTCAGCGTCAAAAACGATATATGAAGGCTGCGACAACAAGATCCGCCGCGCATCACTTACCAACGTATTCGTATTGCCAAGGTCAATAGCAAAACTCTTATTCCGGAAAAAGTTGAAGCTCATCTTCTAAGGGGTCTTAATAAAATTTTGTAGAGATTAAATGAGGAGAGTTTGACCAAACTGCCGTTCACAAAATTGGCCATTGACTTCGGTAACAAATATCGTAACTTCCTCTGCTCTTCCAAACCTTAAAAAAATTATGTCTGATCATTCCACCAATTCCCGAAGGAGATTTTTAAAAAAAGCGTTCACTACCACACTAATCAGCGGAAGTGCGCCGCTTTTATTACATGGGCAACCATCCAAAGTGGTCGAGCTCAAAGCTGCACGTCATGATCGAAAATACGGACCCAATGATCAGATAAACATCGCCATGATCGGCATGGGAATCATGGGTTTTGCCAACGCTGAAGTGACTACAAAAATTCCGGGTGTGAAACTCGTCGCCGCCTGCGACCTTTATAACGGGAGGCTTGAGCGCTCAAAGGAAAAATACGGCAAGGATCTTTACACCACACGCGATTATCGGGAGCTGCTTGAACGCAAAGACATCGACGCGGTGATCATTTCCACTTCCGACCACTGGCATGATCACATCGCCATCGAGGCGATGAACAAGGGTAAGCACGTATACGTCGAAAAACCAATGGTGCACAAGCTGGATGAAGGGCAAAAGGTTATTGACACGCAGCGAAAGACAGGCAAAGTGCTGGAAGTCGGCAGTCAGCGGGTAAGTTCAGTAGTCACCGAAAAGACAGCAGAGTTGTTTCGCAGCGGCGTTATCGGCCAGCTTATCATGGTTGAAGCCTGGATGGATCGCCACAGCTCAAATGGTGCGTGGCAGTATTCTATTCCGACGGATGCGGATAAGAGTACCGTTGACTGGGAACGTTTTCTGGGCGACGCACCAAAAGTCCCTTACGATCCCGTCAGGTTTTTCCGCTGGCGCAACTATCAGGATTACGGCACTGGCATTGCCGGAGACTTGTTCGTCCATCTCTTCTCAGCACTCCATGCAGTGACCGGTTCAGAAGGGCCCAACCGGATTTATAGTACTGGCGGACTTCGCTACTGGAAGGATGGCCGCGATGTCCCTGATATTTCCCTGGGGCTGTACGACTATCCGGAGACAAAGAACCATCCCGCGTTCAACCTGCAGATGCGGGTCAACTTCGTCGACGGAAGCGAGCGTGGTGAAGGCTTGAAGCTTATCGGCACCGATGGAATGATCGATATGGGCTGGGGCTCGGTTCGCGTTACACGGAACAAGATATCTGATATCCCGACATACGGTGGCTGGGATTCGTTTGATACGTTTGCAGAGGCCGAACAAAAGCGCTATGAACAATGGTATAAGTCAAAGTATCCGAACACGCCGAAGCGCGCGAAGGAAGACGATATAGAATTCAAGGCGCCGCAGAATTACAGCGCCAACGTCGACCATCACAAGAACTTTTACGCAGGGATTCGCGAAGGCAAACCGATCGTTGAGGACGCGTTGTTTGGTATGCGGGCCGCAGGTCCGGCACTCGCCGCCAACAAGAGTCTGTTCGAGAAGAAAATCATTCATTGGGATCCTGTCAACGCGAAAGAAGTCATCTAAACAAAACGGCCCGGCAGATTCGCCGGGCCGTTTTCATTCGTTTATGGGTTGTACCTTACAAATGCAACCTTTCACCAACTTCTGAGTCAGCCTCAAAAGCTTCAGCAATTTTCATCGGGAACGACAGGCTGAACAGTGTCCCTTTGTCGCGCTGACTCGTAAAGGCGATCACTCCGTCTAGTTTCTCAACAGCCTTCTTGATGATGTAAAGTCCGAGGCCATTCCCCTTAGACCGGTCGTTTCCACGGAAGTACATCTCGAAGATCCGGGCGTGATAGCGTTCGTCGATGCCGTCGCCGTTGTCTTCCACCTCGATGAGCACGCGCTCATCCTGCTGGATGGCGCGGACCCTCAGATAAGCTCCCTGATACCGGCAGAAGGCGATCGAATTCTCCACCAGGTTCTCGAGGATAATGAAGATCATTTCCGGGTACGAGTAGAAGCAGTCCTGCATCACGCAGGTAACCGACGTATGGATGTTTCTTTCTTCGAGGGCAGGCTTGAACTGTATGAGTACTCGATCAAAGAGTTCGGCCATGTCCACGAGCCCATAAGCCAGCTGCTGTGACCCAAGATCACTTATCGACTGGAGTTTCAGCAGCATCTTGTCGAGGTTCGTCGCCGTCTCTCGAACCTTGTCAAAGAGCTCCCGCGCATTAGGGTCAACCAGGGTGATCTTCGCTACCTCCGCGAGGCCCAGGAATGTGGTCAAGGGTCTGCGGAAATCATGGGAGGCGCGATAGAAAAACGTATCGAGCTCCCGGTAAGCTTCACGTAGTGCGAATGTGCGTTCCTCCACTTTTGCCTCCAGCTCCTTATGGCTTTCCGCGATAGTCTGATACGCCTGTTGCAGCTCTTCCGACTGCGTCTGAAGCTCTTCCTTCTGTTCGACGATCTCACTATGCGCCCGCTTGATTTCTTTGTTGTACTTATACGTCTTATACGCCAGCAGCGAGACCAGCAACAGCGCGATGACAACGAAGATAATAACGTATCCCTGGAGGTTGATCTGAGCCTTTTGCAGCTCAAGCAGGTTTGCCTGGAGTTTCTTCTCCTGGCTGAGGAGGTTTATTTCCTTGTCTTTCTGGTCGGTCTGGTAAAGCGCTTGCATTTCGGCCAGGCGGTTCGCCCCTGCTTCGTGATACATGCTGTCATTCAGTTTCGTGTAGCGCTTATGCCACAGCAGCGCTTCCTGATGATTCCCCTGATGCTCAAAGAATTCCGACCAATAATAACAGGTTTCCATTTGCAGTTCGAGGGAGCCCGTCTGGCGGCCCAACTCTTCGGCCTGTTCGAGATAGTACCGCGCACTGTCAAAGTCGTTCAGATAAGTATAGACGCTGCCGATGCTGCTGAAGGCTATGCCCATATTGAATTTGTTCCCGGTAGCTTTTTCATACTCGTAAGCCTTCAGCTGGTAACGGAGCGCTTCCCGATAGTTTTTCTGCTCTTCGTGAATCATGCCCAGGTTGTAGTAACACGCGGCGGTACCCTCAACGTGTCCGATGGCGGAGCGTATTTCCAACGCTTTGGTGATCCACGTAATGGCTTCCGGATAATTCTTCTGCTGAAAATAGATGACCCCCTTCACATTATAGGAATTGGCGATTCCGAAGGAGTCGCGGATGTGCTCCCGTACTTTCAGTGACTTCTCCAGGAAGTCGAATGCGAACGAGTAATTCTTTTGATTCTTGTATATCCAGGCGATGTGGCTCGTGATCTTGCCGATTTCGTGTTTTAAATCGAGTCGCTCGGAAACCTTCAACCCTTCGAGATAATACCGGAGAGAGAGGTCGTTCTGACCGAGGACCTCATAGACATCGCCGAGGGCAGAATATATTCGCACCAGGGTTTGGGGATCTTCCCGGCCCTGGAGCTGATTGAGCACGTCGAGGAGTTCCTCCAGTGACGCCACGAACTCCCCGAGCTTAAAGAGTATCTCACCCCTGTTGATCTTGCACTGAAGTTTAAGAAACTGATCATCAATCTTTTCAGCAATATCGCATCCATCATTGATGTAATCCTGAGCCAGTTCATAGTCGCCCAGATTACGGGTGAGATCGGCGAGTGCGAACAGGGTTTCCGCCGTTCCATAGAGACTCCCTGATTTGGTGTACAACTCTTTGGAAATGCGAAACGCATCTTTGGCCAGGTCGTTTTTCCACTGCACTACATAAAGTCGGCCGAGGCTCCGGTAACCATAAGCGAGGCGTCGCTTTTCAGATTCGTCCTGAAGCAAAGGGATCCCCTGATTATAAAAGTGTTGGGCGGAATCATAGGCCGCAATGGAGCGATACAGATTACCTGTAAGAATAAAGTTGTAGCCGAGGTTTCCGTCGGGTAGCGCAGGCACGTTGGCCCCCTGGCGGTAGTGTGCCAGTGCATTCTTGAATTCACCTTTAACAAAAAAGTAGAAACCCTTTAACGTGAGGGCTAACCGCTTTCCTTTTAAGTAACCATGTTGATCAGCAATCATAAATGCCTGATCAGCATAGCGATATGCGGTAACTGGATCATGGTCAAATAATTCATAGGCAAGCTGGTTCAGCTCGTCGACTTTCCGGACGGGATCCGGGATTTCGTCAAAGTTAAGCGCAAGCGTATCGGTTTGAGCTTTTTGAGACAAACTCAGGTTAGGGAGACAGCAACCCAGTGTCAACAATAACAGCAGCCGAACCATCGAAAATTAAACCTCTATATTACAGGATTTTTCTGAAGCAGGTGATGTGTTTCTCTCAAAATCCAAATTAAATCTCTGGCAGTGATTCACTTGAGTAATCAAATAATAATACGGCCCGCGGTACTTCGGTCGTCCCGTCGAATGTTGTAGTTTTGGCCCGCCTCCGAGGGGGTATCAAGAACATCAAACCCTGAATACATGAATAACCGCAAACTCTTACCCTTTATCGTGCTGGCAGTCATCGCATTGTTTATCCTTGCGGGCCTGTCCAGCAGCATCATCTATAAGATTGGACCGTATGAAAGGGCCGTAATCTTCTATCCTTTTGGTGATGGCCTGGATCGTGATCACGTCATCGAACCTGGCACACACATGAAGGCTCCCTGGAATGATGTGATCGTCTACGAAGTTGCGGAGACAACGGTGGAAGAGAAGATGGACATCAACGACAAAAACGGACTTCCTATCCATGTCGATGTTTCGGTTCGCTATCATCCTATGCATGACCGGATTGGGCACATCCACGAGAAATTTACCAAGGCCTATGTCGATCGGCTGGTCGTTCCCGAAATGCGGTCGGTGAGTCGTCAGGTGATGGCCCGTTATACGGCGGAAGAAATCTATTCCACAAGGCGTGCTGAAGTAGAAGCAGCCATAAAGAGCGAGACGGAAACCATTTTGAATGCCAATTATGTTAACTCAACGGCCGTCCTGATCCGGTCCATTACCCTACCCGATCAGATTCGCGTCGCGATTGAAAACAAGCTGCAACAGCAGCAGGAAGCACTCGCTTACCAGTACCGGCTTGACAAGGAAAAGAGCGAAGCCGAGCGAAAGCGCATTGCCGCTGAAGGTGAAGCTGTAGCTAACAATATTGTAAATAACAGCCTCACCGATAAGCTGTTAAAGATGCGAGGCATTGAAGCAACACTGGAGCTTTCGAAGTCCCCAAATTCAAAAGTCATTGTTGTCGGGTCCGGAAAAGATGGGCTGCCACTTATCCTCGGAGGCAATTAAAGACCGATTTTTTGGGCTTTTTTTTCCCGGAAACACTTTGAGGCGTATATTTAAAACCTGTGATAAATATTTTTAAAAATGTCTAAAACTGCTGAACTGATTATTGATGGGAAGTCTTACACCTTTCCGATCATTACCGGTAGCGAAAATGAAAACGCTATCGACATTAGTGATCTGTTGGAGAAGACCGGAACCATAACGCTTGATCTGGGCTATAAGAACACCGGAGCTACGAAAAGTGCAATCACTTTTTTGGATGGTGACAAAGGTATTCTCCGATACAGAGGCTATAGTATCGAAGACCTCGCCGAAAAGTCCAATTTCCTGGAGGTTGCCTATCTGCTCATTTTTGGTGAACTGCCCACGCAACAGCAGTACGACAAATTCTCTTACGATATCAAAACCCATACGCTGGTACACGAAGACATCAAAAAAATGCTTGATGGTTTTCCTTCCACAGCGCACCCAATGGGAGTCCTGGCGTCTCTGTTCTGTTCACAGACCGCCTTCTACCCCGAGTCGATGGATCCCAACCGCTCTGCGGAAGGTGTTTACCTGAGTATCGTTCGCTCTCTCGCAAAGATGCCGACCTTCGCCGCCTGGGCTTACAAGAATGCCATTGGTCACCCTGTCAATTATCCCGACAACAGCCTGGATTATTGCGCTCGGTTCCTCAAGATGATGTTCGCCCTGCCGGCAGAACAATACCAGCCTGATGATGTCATCTCATCAGCTCTCGATAAGCTGCTCATCCTGCATGCCGATCACGAACAGAATTGTTCTACATCGACAGTGCGTATGGTAGGCTCTTCGCGCGCGAGCATCTATTCGTCAATTTCAGCGGGAATCAACGCTTTATGGGGACCTCTCCATGGTGGTGCAAACCAGGAGGTTATCGTAATGCTTGAAAATATCCGCCAGGACGGTGGCGACACCGAAAAATGGATCAATAAGGCGAAAGACAAAAACAGCGGATTCCGCCTTATGGGATTCGGCCACCGCGTTTACAAGAACTTCGACCCGCGTGCAAAAATCATCAAGAAGGCTGCCGACGACGTGCTCACGAAGCTCGGTGTCAACGACCCGGTTCTTGAGATTGCCATGAAACTCGAAGAGGCTGCCCTCAAGGACCCTTACTTCGTGGAACGCAGACTCTACCCGAACGTAGACTTCTACTCCGGAATAATCTATCGCGCACTGGGTATCCCGGTGGATATGTTCACCGTAATGTTTGCGATTGGACGACTGCCTGGATGGATCGCTCAATGGAAAGAAATGCGTGAAAACAAGGAACCTATTGGCCGGCCACGCCAGGTGTACACCGGTATACCGAAACGCGACTTCGTGGAAATGAACAAGCGCTAAATCAATATCTTAAAATACCGCCCCTGCATGAGTTTCGTGCGGGGGCTTTTTATTCCTGAACTATGGAACTTACCGCACAATTCGAACAGGCTGTTGCCAAATCAAAAGAGCTCACAAAACGTCCTTCGAACGAAGAGCTTCTCAAACTATATGGTCTCTACAAACAGGCAACAGAAGGAGATGCTACCGGTGATCGCCCGGGAGGCTTCGATTTCAAGGCAATTGCCAAGTACGACGCCTGGGCTGAACTGAAGGGCACGTCGCGCGAAAAGGCTCAGGAGTCATACATCGC
Organism: Bacteroidota bacterium; assembly: GCA_023417065.1. GTDB lineage: Bacteria > Bacteroidota > Bacteroidia > Cytophagales > Cyclobacteriaceae > Ohtaekwangia. The sequence goes on along the minus strand of JAEZGH010000092.1, from coordinate 17,608 downwards.
CTTCGTCGATGAGCTTCACAAGCAATATGCCTGAGCAAGGTGAACCTGTTTTATCAACCACAGATTACTGAAGGTGTCCTCCACCTTGATGAAGAGGAGTCCCGGCATTGCGTCCGGGTGCTCCGCCAGAGGGTGGGCGATACCATCAGGATCACTGATGGAATGGGCTCCTTCTACGACGCCGTGATCACTGATACCGGCAAGCGGAACTGTTCTTTTGAAATTCGGGAGACCATTCCCGAACCGGCGAGAGATTTTCATATCCACATTGCGGTATCCCCCACCAAGAATGCAGACCGCATTGAATGGTTTGTCGAGAAGGCTGTTGAATTCGGCATCGACCGGATCACACTCGTTGAATGCGACCATACCGAGCGCACCTTTATTAAGGCGGAGCGCCTTCAGAAAGTAGCCATCGCGGCAATGAAGCAGTCGCTCAAGGCCCGGCTTCCGCAGATTGATCCGCTTACTCCTTTTAATAAACTGATAACTGAAGACGGCGCTGCGGGGCGATACATCGCCTGGGTCGACCCATCGAACCCCCGCCATCTGAAAGACGCTGCCAGAAAGGGCAGCAGCGCTATTGTACTAATCGGTCCGGAAGGCGACTTCTCCCACCAGGAGCAAGAGCAAGCCCTCGCCGCCGGTTTTGAGCAGGTAAGTCTGGGGGCGAGCAGGCTGCGCACGGAAACCGCCGCACTGGCAGCGTGCCATATCCTCAATCTCGTCAATTCATAATCTGGCTTAAACTTACACGCAGCGGAAACCACCTCCGACGGATGTTGTGATTCGGCGCGATAACTCGTTAATTGCTACCTTTCTTCAGTAGACCTGTTTCACCCTCTCATTTTTTTCAATGGTACTGAACTATATCTGGGTATCCTTCTTCATCATCGGATTTGTCGTCGCGCTTATCAAACTGATCTTCTTTCAGGACACGGAAGTCTTCCCCGCAATGCTTCAGTCGACATTCGACAACGCGCGGACGGGGTTTGAGATTTCCATCGGTCTTACGGGCGTGATGTCGCTGTGGCTCGGACTGATGCGCATCGGCGAGAAGGGCGGAATGGTCCCTATCCTTTCCCGGATCGTCGGGCCGTTCTTCTCAAGGCTGTTTCCGGAAATTCCGAAGAATCACCCGGCAACAGGATCGATCATTATGAACTTCAGCGCCAACATCCTGGGGCTAGACAACGCGGCCACGCCCCTTGGTCTGAAGGCCATGAACGAATTGCAGGAGATCAACCCCAACAAGGACGTCGCCTCAAATGCCCAGATTATGTTTCTCGTGCTGAATGCGTCAGGCCTTACCATTATTCCGATTTCAATACTTGCCGATCGTGCTATCCTGGGGTCTGTTGACCCGACAAGTATCTTCATCCCTACCCTGCTCGCCACCTACTTTTCAACCTTCTTCGGATTGTTATACGTGTGCATACGTCAACGTATCAATTTACTTGACCCGGTTCTTTTAGCGTACATCTTTGGTGTCACTGCTGTTATCGGCGCGACGATGTATCACTTCTACGGACTGCCTCCTGAGGAAATCAAAAAGCAATCATCACTGGCAACAGGGATTATCATTTTCACCATTATCGTGTGTTTCATCATTCTCGGTTTGCGAAAACGGGTTCACATTTTTGAAACCTTCGTTGAGGGTGCGAAGGAAGGCTTCAGCACGTCGATCAGGATCATTCCATTTCTGATTGGTATTCTCGTGGCCATTGGCGTATTCCGAACATCAGGAACATTGAAATACATTGAAGAGGGGATCGGCATGGCAGTAGGTGCAGCCGGACTCGATACGGATTTTGTACCTGCTATACCTGTAGCACTTCTCAAGCCGTTGACGGGTCAGGGTGCTCGCTCGATGATGATCGAAGTAACGAAAGCCCACGGTGGTCCTGATGCATTCGTTGGCCAGGTGGCAAGTATCATGCGCGGATGTGCGGAAACGACCCTGTATCTGCTCGCGCTTTACTTCGGATCAGTGAGTGTACGAAATACACGATACGCGGTGACAGGTGGGCTGATTGCAGACTTTACAGGAGCTATCGCCGGTATCATTATCGCATATATTTTCTTTCATTAAGAAAGCATACATGAGAAATTTCATGTAAGGAATAAGCCCATATAAAACCCCTTGTTTGTTTGTTTAACTGCCTAATCGAAACTATCATTGTTATATGGAAAAGAAAGCGGAAATACAGAAAACAATTTACGACAACGCGAAAACGCACTTCCTGGGAAACTTTCCGGACTCCCTTCCGATTGAACAGGCATACGTTCACATAGGAATTTACCTCGGATGGATTATTGACTCCGCTTTGTATTCCGAATACTTTGAAGATGAAGCTTCCAATCAGATTTTCCGGTTCCGGAGAAGGGAGATTTCATGTACCATTCTAAGTGAAATCTGGGATGGATACCTTGGTTATGAGTTGTTCAACCGCCAGGGTAACATGTTTACTTACTACTACTATGGCGGTGGTCTTTATCGCAACGATTACGACGAAATACTCGTGAAGGCACTTCCGTCAATCTATCACGTCACCGACTCATGGGAAAACTATGAGAAGATGAAGCTGCGCATCGACATGCGGTTCCAGGACTGGAAACGCCTCGTGGCCGGCTAGAGATTTCCTGCTTAACACAGCAATCCCTTTATTTATCGTCGTTTGAGCTTTCGTGCGCTACACGCGCACGACTATCTAAGCATCTTTCCATTCTTATCGACTATGCTTTCGCCGGCATCAGCGCGGATTACGAACTCGCCGGATTCCATCCTGTATTCGAGTTCCGCAGGGAGAAACGGCAGCGTGTAGTTAGAACTCCAGGCAAGTCCGTCAGACCGATATATCTTCGCCAGCGTAGCTGGGTAACGATTGTCCTTTCCGGGTTTCTCCGAATAGAGGAGCACGTAGAACACCTGCCCTGCTGCATCGGAATACGCAAGGCTCTTTGTGTAAGGAAAGAGCGACTGCTTGAACACAGGTTTGTTCACCGGAAATGTAACACGGATATCGGGCACTCGCGACGGCGTGATGGAATAAAAGTATCCACTCGCTGTCAGAGAATCTTTGTAGTGTAGCCCTACCGTAAACTTTTCCTCGACAACGGAAAGCGGCATAAACCGCATTGGTCGCCCGACTTGAAAGAGCGGAATGGAATCAGCTTCATTCAGCACCATCCATCGCAGTGAAGCCTCAAGGTTGGCGAGATTCTCGGAACGAATCTCCTTTTCACGCGAAGAAAAGTCCTTCATCAGTTTGAGGAAGCTTCTCAATACCGTGGCATTTCCATAAGTATTCTTGACGAAATATTCGTAGTTGTGCAGGCCTTTTTCAAAATCGCGACTCAGCACTTCCCCCGTGAGGCTATCAAGCCTGCTGGCAAGCTGTAACTCCTGCCGGGTGAGTCCTAATTTCAGCTGCAGATTCGCCGAATCTTTCAACTTCAGATTCTCAAGAAGCGCAGAGCGGTATTCCAGGTCGGCAATTTTAACGGCAAAGACGTCCATCGGAAAAGGATGTGGATCGTATTTGCTCAGTTTCTCCAGCAACAAGCGGTCGATCAGCTTTGTCAGGTCATTCTTTACCGAAATGGAATCCTGTTTCAGCTTCTCACGAAGCTTATTCACTTCGATGTCATATGAAATGAGGTGTTCGCGAATAGGAATAATCTCTTTTTCAACGGCATCCCTGACCTTGTTGGCCCACGCCTGATAATCCCAGGCTTTTACATTATCCACATAAAAGTCGGCAGCATCACGCCCGTCCTGTTTGAAATTCTTTATCTCAACAGGTTCAAGTGTTTGATTGTAGCCAATCTTCCCGAGCATCGACACGCTGCCCTTGTATTGGGTAAAGGCGCGTACGCATGAATCAAAACGCACCGACAAGGTCTTCAGCTGCTGTAGTAATGCAGAATCCGCGCGAAGGTAAAGTTCTTTATCGTCCTGATAGCTGCTCTGAATGGAAGCATATAATTCCTGTGATCTCAAATATAGGGTGTCCGACATCGAGAAGAAGTGCTTCACCATTTTCACGCGGTCGATCCGTTCGCGCAGGGCCTCCATGCGCTTCTCGATATCGAACTGAACATCGGAGAGCCTCACGCCAAATTCACCGGTCCGAAGATCCCTTCGGTTATATGCCTGATAGTATTCGTCGTTGCGTTTGATTTCCTTTTCCGTGATCGTACGGTATGCCTTGTCGTAAAACCGGATTGCTGAATCCATCCGCGCGATGGCAAGGTCAGTTTGTTTCAGCACGTCATCACGTCCGGACTTATCCTGGAAAATGATTCCCATGAATAGAAATGCGTTTGGATTATCATCGTTATCCTTGAGGTAGGCCTTCAGAAACGGTTCGGCAGCCTCGTATTGCTTCGTACTGAGCAAGCCCCAGATGTCTTTGTATTTTATCTTCTTCTGGGCGAGCCCTGACTGGGAAATAGCCAGCGACCCGAGCAAAAACAAGAATAAAGCCCGTTTACGCATCACAAACTGATTTTAACATCGAAAATACTTAAATTTAGGGGATTACAGGCTTATTGCCGACCGGAATATGGATCAGAACTTAAAAAACAAGGTACTATCTCTTCTTAAAAAGTACGTGAGCCCGAACGGATGGGTATTCTACATCATCCTTTTTCTTGTGCTGCGGTACACCGGTGCCCTTGGGGCTATCTCTACGGTTGCACAATCCGCCCTGCTGAAGACAGGTGTTATGGACGCGAAACCCCTTGATTCAGACGGCCCGGAACGAAGCAAGAAGTTCAACTACGATTTTACGCTGCTCGACGCGGAGGGCAGGCGCGTTAATGTGGAATCATTTAAAGGGAAGGTCATCTTCATCAACCTGTGGGCGACATGGTGTGGGCCGTGCCGTGTAGAGATGCCTTCCATTCAAAACCTCTACAACTCAGTCGACAAGGATAAAGTGGTGTTTGTCATGCTGGCATTAGACCAGAAAGACCCGTTCAACAAAGTGAACCAGTATATAAGCGACAAGTCGTTTACGTTCCCGGTGTACTTTCCTGCTGGTGCACTCCCCGAGATGCTGCAGGTGCGAAGTATCCCAGCCACTTTTGTTGTAAATCCCGAGGGTCTTGTCGTTCATCGTCAGATGGGTACTGCCAATTACGATACTGAAGAGTTCCGCAACTTCCTGAAGGGGTTGCAGTAACACACAGGGACCAATAGCCCATGCCCTCTCACTCTCTGCCCGATCTCACTGCACCGTCAGATTTCAAATTCCGAAAAATTCCAAAATTCGTGATTCCTGACTGGGTTCGCATGCCTCAAGTCTCGTTGTTCAAGCTCCCTAAAGAACGGCCCACGCAAATCAGGCGTCCCGGTTTCATTTTCGGCATTTTAGACTTAAAATTGGAATACAAACCATCTCGTTATGAAAAAACTACTCGTATTCTCCCTGCTGATGTGGATAACCCTGTCAGCCTTCTCTCAGTGCAACACATTCTTCCCTCTTCGTGAAGGCGTCAAGTATCAATATGACCTTCACGACAAGAAAGACAAGGTTACGATGCGCATAAATCAGTGGCTCAAGAATGTTTCAGGTTCGGGAAGCACCATGAAAGCTACAATGGTTCAGGAAACCATTGACGCCAAGAAGGATAAACCTCTGGCCAGTTCAGAAACGGAATGGACGTGTGAAGATGGTACTCTTCATTTTGCTGTGAACAACATCGGAATGGATGGTGGTGCATCAATGGCTTCTGGAGTTACCGTAGAGCTTAGTGGAGACCAGATGGATATCCCGTCCGATATGCAGGTAGGCCAGACGTTGAAAGACCTCACCTATCAGATCAAGATGGGCATGTCTGGTATGACCATTATGAATCGGAGTTTCACGGTAACCGACAGAAAGGTTGAGGCAGAGGAGGCTGTAACCACACCGGCGGGAACTTTCAACTGTTATAAAGTAAGTTTTACGACCACCAGCCAGGGTGGCATCGGCGCGGGAACATTTAAAAGCATTGTCTGGTACTCGAAAGACACCGGAATGGTGAAAACCGAAACCTATTCCGAAAAAGGCGTGCTCCAGAGCAAACAGGTTCTTTCTAAAATTGAGAAGTAGGATCAAAAGTAACGCCTTTCTTATCAGCCTTATTCTATTTAGACAAAACGGCACGGGTGAATCCGTGCCGTTGCTGTTTGAAGGGGCTCAATAGTGATCAGGTTTCCTTCAATACATCCACCGGATTGCTACGCGAACTTTTGTACGACTGATAACTTACCGTGACAAGAGCGAGCATACCAAGTGCAAGTCCACTTGCTATAAAAAGAAGCGGTTCGACCTTCGTGCGATATGCAAAATTCTCAAGCCACACCGACGCCACATACCAGGCCAGAGGTGCCGTCACTGCAAAACCGATTAACACCAGCTTGATGAAATCCCAGGAGAGCAGTTTAATAATATCGCGGTCCGAAGCTCCATGCACTTTGCGGATACCGATTTCGCGTTTGCGCTGTTCTGTGAAGAAGGAAGTCAGACCAAGAAGTCCAAGACACGCTACAATTATGGCCAGCGCTGAAAAGGTGGTCATGATCAATCCGACTTTTTCTTCAGACCGATATAACTTATCGAATTCTTCGTCAAGGAATGTGTAATCGAAAGGATATTGCCCTGCTATGCTGTTCCATTCCTTCTTGATGATGTCAAGTTTGGCGGGCAGATTGCCCGGAGTAAGCTTTACAGCAATCACCCAGGCATTACCGCGCTCTATCCTGAGAACAAGCGGATCCACCTGATGCTGCAGGGACCGATAGTGAAAATCCTTTACCACGCCGACGATCTCTCCTACTCCGTGTTCCCCGTCCAGTACTTGAAAGCGGGTGCCCACCGGATTGGTCAGTCCGAACTTTTTCACGGCCGTTTCATTAAGGATATACGCAAGAGAGTCGTCAGTCGGGATGTCCTTGGAAAATGCCCTCCCTTCCTTAATACTAAGACCGATAACATCAAGGTAGTCGTAGTCCATCACGATGGTGTTTATTCCGGCATTAGGAGCTTCGCCATCAGGGAACTTATAACTCCAGTGGCTCAACGTTCTGCCAGGGACTCCACCGCAAAGCGTAACAGCCTTTATGCCACTATGCTCCTGCAAGCGTGACTTGAATGAATCAAAACCTGCCTTCACCTCCGGAGTGGCTGGTAATGTAATGACCAATTCCTTATCAAATCCAAGACTGGCGTTCTTCATGTGGTTCATCTGTTGAAACACCACCAGCGTACCGATGATCATGATCGTAGCGATTCCAAACTGGCCAATCGTGAGAACCTTTCGAAGGGTTGACTTCCCCGATCCAGAAGCTGTTCCTCTGAACACTCTGGACGCCTGAAAGGACGAAAGGTAAAACGCCGGATATCCGCCTGCGATCAGGGCCGTGATCAATCCTGTCAGCAGGATGAACAACACCATTGCCGGATCTGACCAGAACCGCATAACCAACTCCAGGTCCATAAACCTATTGAAATGCGGGATTACGAGTTCTACTAACTGCAGCGCGATGATGAAGGAAATCACTATAAAAAACACCGTCTCTCCGAGGAATTGCGCGATCAGGGATCCGCGGCTCGCACCGACAGTTTTGCGCAGGCCAACTTCCTTGGCACGACGGAGGGCCAGCGCGGTACTCAGGTTTATAAAATTGAAACACGCAATCAGAAGGACGAAGAGCGCAATACAGGAGAAGATCAACACATAGGAACGGCTCCCGGTACCGCCCGCGTCACTCTTGATTCCTTTTGTAAAGTGTATTTCATCCAGCGGCTGCAGCCAGTCGACGACAAAGTTGTCCGGGATTGATTCTCTACCTGTAAGATGCTTGTGAAGACTTTCAGAAAGTTCCTTCTGCAGTTTTATAGGGTCAGCACCTGGGATGAGAAAATAAGTTGAATAATTCCACGCCCCCATATCGCTGAACAACTCGTCATTCCGGTAGCCATATAAACGATCAAAGACATCGATCAGCGAACTGAATGAGACAAGATAACTGAACTTCAAATGCGTTGTCGGAGGCGGATTCTGGAATACTCCGGTAATTTCCAACGGCAGCTTCCCTTCCATCTCAATCACTCTGCCGATGGGATCCTGGCCCGGAAAAAAACGATCCGCGATGCTTTGTGATATGACGACTGTCAATGGCCTCTGAAGTACTGTTCGTACATCACCCCGTACGAGGTCGAACGAGAAAATCGAAAAGAACGAACTGTCAGCTAAAGCCAAAGGTTCGGGAGCAAGCGCTTCACCTTTGTGAACAAGTACAGGTTTGTCGCTCAGCCTTACATATCGGGTCCACGACTTTATTTCCGAAAACTGATTTGCAAACCAGGGCGCAAGACCTGCTGGTGTATACGTCTGCATGGCGAGCTCTCCATCACGGGATGAGCGCGGAATGAAGCGGTATATGCTTTCCTTCTTTTCGTGAAAGTCTTCATAACTGGTTTCATGACGTATATACAATCCGATGAGGAAGCAGCACGCCATTCCAAACGCCAATCCGAACACATTGATGAGCGTGTAGTTCAGATTCTTGGACAGGTTTCGAAACGCTATTTTCAGATAATTTCTGATCATACAGTAGAAGTTATTCGTCTTTGAGTACTTTGGAAGGATTCACACTTGCAGCGCGAAGAGCTATATACCCTACACACGCGAGAGCAAAGAACAGGGCGGCGGCACCCGTAGCGACGAAGACCCATGCGTTGATGTTAATTCGATACGCATAGCCATCCAGCCATCGCTGCATAAATATCCACGTTACAGGAGTCGCGATAATCAGGGAGATCAGAATCAGCCGCACATACTGGATATTCAGCAACAGATAAATCCGCGACATTGATGCGCCAAAAACCTTACGGATTCCGATTTCCTTTTTGCGTTGTTCCGCTGAATAAGATACGAGGCCGACGAGACCGACGACGGCAATCAACATTGCCAGGGTTGTAAAGATGAGAAACAGGGAGCTCATCCGTTCCTCCGCTTCGTATTGTTTGCGATGATCATCGTCGTAGAACGAATATTCGATCGGCATTTCCGGTGCTACGCGCGACCACTTCCCTTCAATTCCTGCAACGGTTGATGAGATGTTCTGAGGAGTATATCTCACTGTAATCATACGTTCGCCACCCCACACAGGCGCATCAAGATGGTAGAATATTATGGGAACATTTACCTCGTACAGACTTTGAAAATGGAAGTCTTTGAGCACGCCTATAATTTCACTTGGAACACCACCGTCGCCGAGGTAAACAATCCGTTTACCGATTGCTTCCTCAGGTTCCCAGCCGAGGAGCTTAGCAGTCGCTTCATTTATAATTACCTTGTCTTTGTCGGCAGCATTGTCCTCCTGGAATGTACGCCCCGCTGCAACACGTAGTCCTGTGGTTGCAACGAAGTGTTCATCAATTTTGTATTGCGACAAGGTAATTCTCCGGTCATCACTCTCTTTTGTAAAGAGGTCTTCCGCTGGCTGGCGAAAGTTGGACGATATCGACGCCGACGTAATCCCTGGAATTTCAAGCAACTCGTTTCTGAATGCATCTATCTTGTCACCGAGAGCTGCGCCGCGTTGAATAGTGATCAGGTTGTCCCTGTCGAATCCTACATCCGCCGAAAGGAAGAAGTTCAACTGCTGAAAAACAATGACCGTCCCTCCCATCAACGCGATCGCTATGCTAAACTGAAATACTACAAGAGCATTGCGAAGGCGACCTGACTTGAAACCGGAGGCAACTCTTCCTTTGAGAACTTCGGCCGGACGAAAATGTGTCAGGTAAAATGCGGGATAAAGTCCTGCGAGGAAACCAATCACGACGGCAAATCCGACGATGATCAGAATAAACACATACGGATTGATGTCGGTAAGCGGGATGTATATGTTAAGTGGAAGCAACGTCAGCCGAAGGATTTCCATAATGGCGAGTCCTGCTATGACGGCAATTACGGCGACCAAAATATGCTCTATCTGAAATTGCATGATCATAAGGCCACGTCCTACGCCGAGTGTTTTTTTAACTCCGACTTCCTTTGTCCGATTCGCGGCGCGGGCCGTGGACAGGTTCACAAAATTTATGATCGCGATCAGCAGGATGAAACATCCTACGCCGATCATCATGTAGACGAAAGTTATATCACCTGTCGGGCCAAGTCGGTTTCCAATCGACATGTTGTCTGTCATGGAACCCGAATACAGATGAATATCCCTTACGGGCTGCAGGAAAAGACTCCAGTTTCCCTTCTCGGCAACAAAGTCCTGGTAGTCCATACCAAGCTTTTCAAATGTAGCGGGTGCATGCCTGTCGCCAAAATGATGAAGCTTCGCCTGAAGTGCACTAACGTCGGTACCAGGCCTGACTTTGATATAGGTAACTACCTGCGTCCATATCCAACTCCATTCAAAGGCTTTCACTCTTGGGTTGGTCGCCATGGAAAGCATATAGTCAAAATGGAAGTGCATGTTCCGGGGTTGCTGTTCCGTTACACCGGTCACCTCTACGAGCGTTGACGCCGTGGGATCAAATGGCCCTCCATCAGGTGACACGGCCCCGTCAGCTGCAATCTGAAGCTGCTTACCCAAAGCGGGTTCGTCGCCAAATAACTTCCGGGCTGCTTCCTCTGAAATAACGACTTTGTTCTGTCCGACTAAAGCGGTTGCCGGGTCACCTTCTTTCAGACGAAAGTTAAAAAATGAAAAGAAGGTGGAGTCAGCCGCAAAGATATCGTTAAAGCCTTCGTTGAACGCAACCGAACTTCCATTGGGCCGGATATATCTCACGGTATGAGGACCCGGAGTGTTGATTCTGAGAATCTGCTCAATCTCGGGAAACTCTGCTTCCAGCGCCTGGGCTACAGCAGGACCTGTAGAGTGAAAGATGCCTCCTCCGGGTCTCCAGATATGACTCATATTCACGCGATATAAGCGATCCACATCAGGGTGACCGCTATCGTAGGTGAACTGATAATACACGTAAAGAAACAATACAATACTCGTAGCCAGACCAAGAGCAAGACCTCCGATCTTAATCGCCGAATAAGCGCCGTCGCGTTTTATGTTGCGAAGGGCGAGAGTAACATTCCTGATAAACATTGAAAGTAGGGTTAGTCGGTTCGAAGTGTATCCGCAGGATTAGTTATAGCTGCGCGAATGGATCGGTAGCTCACGGTAGCGAGCGCGATGATCAGCGTAGCGCCAACACTGATCAGGAAGACCGACCAGTGTATCGATATGTGGTAGGCAAATGTTTCGAGCCATTGGCTCATAACATACCATGCAAGCGGTGCCGCAACCAAAAACGAGATGACGATAAGGCGGATAAAATCCCGCGAGAACAGAAAGACAATGTTCTGGACCGATGCGCCCATCACCTTGCGTATACCCACTTCTTTGAGTTTCTGATTGGCCATGAAGGAAACCAGCCCGTAGAGTCCTAGACATCCGATGAATATGGATATACCCGCAAAAATCCGTATCAACGTAAACGTTCTTTCATCCTGACGGTAAAGTTTCTCGAGCTTCTGATCCAGAAAGTTGTATTCGAAGAAATATTCAGGAAAGACGTCAGCCCACTGTTTTTCAATAAAAGCAATTGCCTGCTGAAAGTCGCCGCCCTGGACTTTTATTCCGGCTTCATAATAGAAGTAAGGATAGTTCACCAGTACCACAGGTCTGATTTCATTATGGAGCGATGCAGCGTGAAAATCCTTCACCACGCCAATAACTTCAGCACTCATACGGTTAAGGCCCGTAGTGATCTGCTTTCCGATAACATCTTCGGGATTGTCAAAGCCCAGTTGTCTTGTACCGGATTCATTAAGCAAATACAGGAAACGTTGGTCCTCCTTGGGAAGTACCGTATCAGCTGCCCTTGCATCACTTTCCGTGAACCACCGTCCTGCCCGCAATTCAATACCATACGTTTGGAGGTAATCGATATCAACAGGTTTCATGCCCGTGGCATAGACGTTAGCCTGATCATCGCCCGAAAGGAAGTATCCTGTTCCGAAATTGTTGTCAGACGTAGGTGCACCAAGTGAAAACGACACCGATGAAATCGCCGGATTGCTGAGCAACCTCTGTTTTAACCCTTCCAGCGTAGCTTTGTCATTTTCCGGAAGACCCACGATAATCACGGCATCCTTTTCAAAGCCCAGGGGTTTGGTGCGGAAGAATTCCATCTGATCGGAAACAATCAGCGTTCCTATGATAAGTACCTGTGCAATCATAAACTGGCATACCACCAACACCTTTCGCACGGCAATTCCAGAATTGGATGCTGTTACCATTTTATTCTTAAGCACAACTATTGGATTGAATCCTGAGAGGATGAGCGCAGGATAAAATCCTGAAAGAAACGTAGTCACCAGGGCAAGACTTATCAGGAATAATGCGAGACCTCCATCTGAAAGCAGCCGCAATGACACCTCTTTACCCACGAAGCTGTTGACCCATGGCATCAGCCATTCTGCAAAGCCAAGTGAAATCAGCACAGCAACGAGGGTGATGATAAATGTTTCTGTGAGAAAATACAGCGCGAGCTGCGTGCGCTTCGCCCCCAACGTTTTCCGAACACCAATCTCCCGCGACTTTCTGACGGCAAGTGCAGTGGAAAGGTTAACGAAGTTGATGCATCCAATCAGAAGGATGAAGATTCCCAGCAATGCCATCACCTTAAGTTCCTTGTAAGAAGCATTTGAGCCCGGGGCCGGATTTTCAAGGTATCGGTGATCAAAGTGAATTGCCGACAAGGGCTGCAGGAACAGACTTCGTTTTTTGTTGCCTGATGCCTCGAAATATTTTGAAACAAAACCCTTCAGCGATTCTTCAACACTTTCGGGAGTAACGCCATCCGGAAGGGAAATATACGTGTACCCGGCAGAGGTAAGCGACCACGTATCTATCGGAAAGCCGCCTACGAAATCCGGCGTAAGCGATGGCATCGATATAACCATCTCAAACTTCATGTGCGACGCTCCAGGAACGTCTTCAAACGTGCCAACAATTTCCACGTCAATTCTGTTGATGACACGAAGTGTGATAGGAGTTACCCCAGGCTTATAGCCAAGTTTCTGCGCAAGCGATTCGCTCACCAGGGCCTTGCCGGGTTGAGCAAGATCACGCGTTGGATTACCAGACAATACCTTAAAATCGAATACGTCGAAGAACAAGGAATCGGCAAAGATGGCGTTATTTGCCATGAACTTACGGTCATCAACCTTCAGAAAAACCTCCTCTTCGTGATGGATCTGGGTCGCTAAAGGGATCTGAGGGAGATCATTCCGAAATGCATTCACCAATGGATAAGGAGTGGATGAACTGAACTCCTCCCCTGATGGGGATTCTGAATATTCCACTATGCGGTAGATGGAATTGTATTTCTGATGAAATTTATCAAAGCTCAGGTCATATCGAATCAGCTGGAAAATGATAATACAGGCCGTGATTCCGATGCTGAGCCCAAGGACGTTGATCAGCGAATAGGTGCCATTCCTCAGGAAATTTCGAAGCGTGGTAATAAGGTAGTTCTTAATCATATCCAATTGCGTTGACGTCTGTTACCCAAGAATCCTGCCATATAAGTAATTTACTGTTTTTCAGTAGATTATAAAGTAATTTTAAGTGATACTCATCCAAATGTGTATCGGAATCGTTACACTTCATTGTTTGAATTCGATACAATTTATCTACCTTCACCAACCGTGAATCCATCAAAAATATTAATCATCGACGATGACCGGGACGTTCTGGAGACGGCGCGCATGTTCCTGAAGCAGGAGTTTGCGACCGTAAAGCTAGTCGACGATCCCGAAAACTTGCGGCGTACTATCGATGTCAGGGAATTCGACGTCATCCTGCTCGACATGAACTTCAAAAAAGGAATGAATGATGGCGAAGAAGGATTCTACTGGCTGGAACATATTCGTTCCATTGATCGCGATGCGGTCGTCATCCTGATCACCGCTTATGGCGAAGTCGATCTCGCCGTCCAGGCGATGAAGAAAGGTGCAGTCGACTTTGTTACGAAGCCCTGGAAAAACCAAAAACTTCTGGCTACCATTCACGCCGCCTTACAGATCCGCAACTCCCGTAAGGAAATTGAACGGTTGAAAATAACGCAGGAGAAACTGAGCGATGACATTGACGGACAGTTCACAGACTTCATAGGGAGTTCTCCCGCGATTCAACGTGTTCAGGATCTTGTGGATCGGGTTGCGGGTACAGATGCGGATGTACTCATCCTCGGGGAGAATGGCACGGGTAAGGAAGTTGTTGCTCGCGCAATCCACCGTCGGTCAGGACGTAGCGACAATGTCTTCATAACGGTAGACCTGGGGGCACTATCAGAGTCGCTGTTTGAAAGTGAACTATTCGGATACGTAAAGGGTGCGTTTACAGACGCGAAGCAGGACAAACCCGGAAGATTTGAGCTCGCGGACGGAGGAACACTGTTCCTCGACGAAATCGGAAATCTTTCTTTGCCCTTGCAGGCGAAACTCCTTACCGTTTTACAGCAGCGCAAGATACAACGGCTGGGCTCCACGCGCGAGACACCGGTCAACTTCAGACTTATCTGCGCAACCAACATGGACCTGCACGAGATGGTGTCTACCAGACAATTTCGCCAGGATTTATTGTACCGGATCAACACGGTCGAAATCCGCGTACCTGCACTTCGCGAGCGCATCGAAGATATCGTCCCCCTGTCGGAGTACTTTCTTAACAGATATGGTCAAAAGTACAAACGCCCGGGAATGCGCATTGAGAAGTCAGTATTCACCAGGTTGAGAAAATACCAGTGGCCGGGGAACATCCGCGAACTTCAGCACGCCATCGAACGCGCCGTTATACTGAATGAAGGCAAAGTCATTCAAACGGCAGACCTGCTCATCAATACGGGCATACAACCCAAACCAAACGAAGACACGCCGAGGACCATGGATGAAATGGAAAAGCAGTTCATCCTCGAATCACTCCAGAAGCACGAAGGAAATGTAACCAATACCGCGAAGACGCTGGGCATGACACGGACCGCACTCTATCGCAGAATGAAAAAACATGGAATATAACCCAGGCGTTTCATGGTAATGAAGAACTTCACGTTCAAAGTCGTCATACGAGTGCTGCTCCTGGTGGGAAGTATCGCTCTTCTGAGTCATATTTTCGGCGACCCCAATCTGTTCTTCAACCAGATTATACTGGGAATTGTAATGATTCTTCAGGTCGTTGAACTGATTTACTTCGTTCATCACACAAACCGCGAACTGTCAAAATTGTTTTACGCCATCCGTCACGCGGACTTCTCTATCTCCTTCAGGGATAAGCATCTGGGAAATTCTTTCCGCGAGCTTCAGGACAGCTTTGCTGCTATTATAGACACCTATAAGCAGGTCAAAATTGAAAAAGAAGCACAATTCCATTTTCTGCAGGCGCTGGTAAATCAAATCAACATCGGTATCCTTGCCGTCGAGGGAGATTCCATCGAACTAATCAACGGCCGGGCCGAAGAACTTCTGAAAATCCGGCGCACCGCGAAATGGTCATTACTTCGTCAACTCAATCCATCGCTTATCACTACCATTGAATCGTTGGGCGAACAGGGACGCAGGCTGGTGGAACTCGATTCCGGAAACGAATCGAAAATGGTTGCCCTCGAAGTGACTACGCTGCTCATCCTCGATAAGTCGGTCCGGCTTATCACGTTGCAGGATATCAACTCCGAAATAGAGCAGAAGGAAATAGAAGCCTGGCACAAGCTGATCCGAATCCTCACGCACGAGATTATGAACTCGGTGACGCCCATCACATCGTTAACAGAGACGATGCAAAGCATGCTTACATCGCGGCAGGGAACGCAAAAGTCATTGGCGGAACTGAATGAAGATACGATAGCTGACATCCGGTTTTCGCTGGAAACTATACACAAACGAAGTGAAGGTTTGCTGACCTTTGTCGAAGCTTATCGCACCCTTTCGCGCGTGCCCAAACCTTCACGAACTGCCGCACCGCTGATGGATTATCTCAACCATATCGGCAACCTCCTGTCGGCTGAAATCGCTCAGGAGGAAATCCAGTTTCATGTATCCGTACAGCCCGAAGGCCTCACGTTAAACGTCGACAAGACGCTGATGGAACAAGTGTTGATCAATCTCCTCACCAACAGTATCCAGGCACTTCGGAACAGACCCGAAAAGAAGATCAGCATCACCGCCCGCAAAACAGATAGCGGAGTAATTATCGAAGTAGGTGATACCGGAATTGGAATTCCTGCGAAAGAGTTGAAAGAAATCTTTGTTCCGTTCTTCTCTACCAAAAAAAACGGTTCCGGTATTGGTCTCAGTCTCGCCAAGCAGATCATGACCCTGCACAACGGATCGATTACCGTGACCTCTACCCCAAATTACGGGACGACGTTCTACCTCCGCTTCAGATCATCAGATGTCGTGAGTGAATGAGGCAACATTTTCGTAAGTTGCTCAAATGGCAATGAACCGAAGGACATGGCTTGAAAAAGCGGCGACGGCATGTGCCCTCCCACTTCTCTCAACACAATCATGGATGAAAGCAAACATGCATCAAAAGCAGATTCCATCAACCGGCGAGTTACTTCCTGTTATCGGACTGGGAACCTGGCAGACGTTTGACGTCTCCGACAGCCCTCAGGAAAATGCCCGGTTAAGCGAGGTGCTACAGACACTGATTCAGCAAGGCGGCAAAGTAATCGACAGCTCGCCAATGTATGGACGTTCCGAGGATGTAGTAGGCAGGCTTTCAACGGATACTGGCGTGAATGAAACGTTGTTCATTGCCACAAAAGTATGGTCCACAGGCCGCGAACGGGGAATTGAACAGATGAATGAATCCATGAGCCTGCTTAGACGAAAGCGTCTGGATCTGATGCAAATCCACAATCTGACAGACTGGCAAACGCACCTGCCCACTCTTCGCAGGTGGAAGGAAGAGGGTCGCATAAGATACATTGGCATCACCCATTATACCGAAAGTGCCTACAATCATATAGAAAAGATCCTGCGCGAGGAGCCCATCGATTTTCTTCAGATAAACTATTCCCTCGCATCGCGGGGCGCTGAACAACGTTTATTTCCGCTTGCGATCGAGAAAAAGGTGGCCGTACTCATCAACCGGCCCTTTGAAGAGGGATTGCTCTTCCGCCGCGTCAAAGGGCAGGAACTTCCTGCGTGGGTAGCCGACCTCGACATCAAAAGCTGGGGCCAGTTCTTTCTGAAATTCATCGTTTCACACCCCGCAGTTTCGTGCGCGATTCCCGGGACCTCAAAAGCTCATCACATGCTCGACAACGCGATGGCGGGCTTTGGACGAATGCCCGATGAAAAAGAACGCTTGAAAATGGTTTCCATGCTCAAGTGACGCGAACGATTGTTGAGCGGTTTGAGCGTTAACATTCAGAATAATTCCATAAACGAAAAAGATCAGCGGACCCTCATACATGTTGTATTTTAGGAGCAAATAATTAATTTTAAAAAAAGAGTGTTGCCATTGGTTTGCTTCGAAGTTTTCCGGATCCGACGTCCCTGTCAGATAACGTAACACCCGGGAGAGAGC
>JAEZGH010000040.1 GCA_023417065.1 Bacteroidota bacterium | reverse complement strand
GTGAAAATGTCTCCCGCGCATCGCTGGTGGTGGTGCCCACGCCGATCGGAAATCTCCTCGACATCACCATGCGCGCACAACGCGTGCTGGCCGAAGTGGATGCCGTGATCGCCGAGGACACGCGGGTCACCGGAAGATTGCTGCAGCATCTTTCGATCGAAAGGCCACTGATCAGTTTCCACACGCACAACGAGCACCGTATGGTGGAACAGCTCGTGGCGCGCATGGCCGCTGGCGAACGTTTCGCGTTGGTGAGCGATGCCGGAACACCCGCGATCAGCGATCCCGGTTTCCTGCTGGTGCGTGAAGCGTTGAAGGAAAATATCTCGGTGGAATGTCTGCCGGGCGCAACCGCATTTGTACCCGCCTTGGTGAACAGCGGACTTCCCGCCGATCGCTTCGTGTTCGAAGGATTCCTCCCCGTGAAGAAAGGCCGTCAGACAAGGTTGAAGGAACTGGCCTCCGAAACGCGCACGATGATCTTCTATGAAAGTCCGCATCGCGTATTGCGCACACTGAAGGAATTCGCGGAGATCTTCGGATGTGACCGTCCCGCAAGCGTTTCACGCGAGATCAGCAAGCTGCACGAGGAAACGGTGCGCGGAACGCTGGCGGAATTGGTGGCGCATTTTCAAGGCAAGGAGCCTCGGGGGGAATTCGTGGTTATTGTGGGGGGAGGATGAGTTAGCTGAGCATGTACCGCATCGCCAAAACCACATTCCTCCCCGGTGCAGTGATCCCAGACGAATACGGCCGATACCTTTGATCGGTAAGGTTCTCAACACCGAAGGTGAGCAGCAATGATGCATTGAACCGATACGAGGTTCGAAGATCGAGGGAAAACCAGGAAGGTGAATGGGGTCTACCTTGATCGTCCTTTGCGTACAGCGCAGGTTTCGCCTGTTCAGTGGGTGGCAATTCCTCATAACTGAAGCCATCGCTGAAAACCACCTGCGCATGAATGCGCAGATCCTTTCGTTCCCACGCCAAACCAGCCTGGCCGAAAGGAGGTGGCGCATGGCGCAACGGAACATCGTGTTCCAGCACATCATCCTGTTCCATGCCGCGCTGCCAATTGTAGCGCAGATCCACCTTGAGATCTTCGCAAATGACCACATCAGCGGCAATGTAACTACCCACGACCCAGGCTTGTGAAGCGTTCACGATCGCATCCACGCGGCTTGGCTCTCCAGCGAAAACGATGCTGTCCAGACCGTTCAATTCGAATGGCCTCCGCACCATCGCCCTGTCCAAAAGTGTGGCGTAGATACCGCCGCGTATGCGCGCCTTGCTTTTGATCACTTTCTCAAGAGCCGTTTCCGCACTATAGGCATACTCCGGCACAAGGCGCGGATTGGGTACCACCACTGCACCGGGTTCACTTTCGAACACCTTGCCTATATCATCGATGTTCGGCGCGCGGAAACCGGTGCTGAGGTCGAACGAAAATTTCCAGCCCCTGCCTGGGCGGTGAGCAGCGCCAAGATTACCCGTGACCGCGCTGCTTATTAGATCGGCTTCAGCTATCGGATACGGAAAGAGCGTGGTGTCGAAATCGCAATGCAATTGTGCGGCATTATAGCGGATACCCCCGCTAAGGGTTAGCTTTTCGGTGACATCGAAGATCGCTCCACCGTATATCGAAGCGGTGCGCCATTCCGATCCATCCGGATAGCGGGAATTGATGGGCTGATCGACAGCGGTGCCGATATCAGACAAGGATCCGGATGAACTCACCATGTTCTGCACGAACTCTCCGCCATACAGCAGTTGGAGTCTTTCCGAGATCTCCTTGTTCAAGTCCAGAGTTGCCCAGATGCCCGATACACGCTCGGTCTGGCTGCGCCTCGTGGCGCTTTGAAAATTCCGATCATGGCGGCTTTCACCATAATCCTGGTGCGCCACCACCAAGCGTGCCTTGTCGTAGATGCCATGGCTACGTGAGTGGCGCACGTGAACACTCTTCATCGTCCATTCCTGCGGACCATAATACCATTCGGCGCTGCGCGGATCACCATTCGCACGAAGTTCGATCAAACGATCATATCGTGGTATATCGCTGGTGGTGCTGTGGTAGAAGTTCAAGCCGATCTCCAGCGGTTCAACAGGCTTGTAGGCCAGCTTCGCGATGAACATCCGTTGATCGAAGGCACTCCCGACCTGCAATTCTGGATCCGGGTTCAACACCATGCTGTCCGTTCCATTGATGCGTTGCACGTACCATGGTCGCAGAAAGTCATCCGGCCCATGGGAACCCATTCGCAGATCGCCGAAACGGCTTGCCGACGCACTGCCCACGAAGGCAAGTTTTTTACCACCCAACCGAACATGCACATTGCCACTTCGCTCGTTAGGGGCCGACGCATACCGCGCCATGGCTCCGCCTTGCACGAGCATGGTGCTATCGGTTGAAAAACGCGGGGACAGCAGGTGGAAATCCATTACGCCACCGATCGCATCGCTGCCGTAGGTCATCGCACCTGGGCCATGGAGCACCTCGGCACGTTCGATCGCATTGGCATCCACGCCGATCACATTCTGCAGGTTGCCCCCGCGGTAGATCGCGTTGTTCATCCGTACACCATCCACTACGATCAGTACTCGGTTGGCCGAAAAGCCACGCAACATCGGGCTGCCGCCACCGAGCTGGCTGCGCTGCACGAATATTTCGCCGCTGCGCTGAAGTAGGTCGGCGGCCGTGCCCGGATTCGTGAAGGCCACATCGCGCGAATGCAACACGGTGACCTGTTTCGGTACACGCTGACCGTCCTGTTCCCAGCGGTGGGCACTTACAGTAAATTCTCCCAAGGTGAAGGGTTGGGGCACCAGCACTATACGATACTCCAGCGCAGCGATCTCTTGAAGTGACAGGGTGAGCGGCCGGTACCCTACCAGCCGGAAATGCACCGAGTCGATCTGTGAGAATGGCGTAAGATCCGCGATGCCTTCGGCATTGGTCGTGACCATGATTCCGGAAGCATGGTGAAGAGTGACATACTCGAGTGGATCCTTATTTAACGCGTCCAATACTTGGACATCTTGTGCATAAAGACTTGAAGCATGTACCATCAACAGGCAATGGAGCAACCGGAAGAGCGGATAGCCCATCGCAGATCACATCAACGGATGCTCGCACCCAAAAAAAATCTCTTCATGGCTGTAGGATCAATCGTGAAAAACTACTGGTCCCATCAGCATGGAACGAGCGCAATAGGTAAATACCTGATCGACCTGGTGATGCGATGGCCACCTCTACACTAGCCCGGCCCTTCTCCACATTTATCGGTATTTGACGGCCTAAAGCGTCGAAAAGCAAGAACTCCTGGACCTTTGCCCGCTCCAAAGGCATTCGCACGGTGAATAAGCCCGCCGTGGGGTTAGGCCATATATCGAATTCTGGAGAGGTGCGACTTGGAATCGACATGATTGAGGCACAACTTCCGGGGACGCCATCCGGCCAAAGGGTATCATTGTGGCTCATGCAAGCATGCCCTGTTGCCTGTGATAATGACAAGGATCCAATAGTTGTAAATAGACCACCAGTACCACCAACCCCCTGGATCCACCATTGAGTGATTCCCTGTGCGCCTTCAAGGGCTGATTGGCTTAAGATACCAATGCTTTTATACATGGTTCCATTATTATTGTAAAGCGTATCGATGCTGCCTACGTACATCATTTGAGTTAATGGACCAGAGTACAAAATATTACCTACCCACACTTCCATACTATCACCTAGCAAAGGGTCAAAATCATAAAGGAGATAGGTAGAGTCTGAATTGGGATGATAGTAATAAACCTTGCCATCGGTCTCCTCCTTGATTCCTCCTGCAAAGCCACCACCCTGGTTTTCCAAACCTGCCCAAAGTGTAGTATATGAAGCTCCATTGATCATGGTATCGTTCTGAGCCTGCTTGATGTGATACGCATAAATCTCAATAAGGTCTGGTCCCTCATGGACAGTCTCCACCCATACCGCATTGTGATCAGGAAAAGATGGGAATTGGGCAAAGAGCAAGTCGTTAGATGGTAATATGAATAAAGTAAGCAATTGGGTACGAACGAAATTACTCATCATGGGTAACTTGATCAAGGTTGAAGAATGAATGGTGAAGTGTGTACTGATCCATCCTTATGGAATGACCGTAAGAAATATAATCCACCTGTGCTCACCGCTAAGATTTGAATGTCTACAGAGGACTGAGAAAGGGATGAATTTATAGCAATTTCGCGTCCATAGGAGTCATACAGTAACACAGCTGTCACCTGTGATCCTCCATCCGGTACAAGTGCCTTGAGAGAACCCTTATTAGGATTTGGGTAAATCACCAAGCCAACATTTTTATGTTTCTCGGATTCTACATCGAAGTTGCCGCCGTTCGGCCCTACCGGCAGTGATTTGAAACTGTTGCCACCCTGGTTGCACGGATGAATAAAAGCATGGAATTTACCACCCTCAGATACCCTAAAACCCGGCAAAAGGCGTATCTGACTACCAGCACGATAGGTAATATTCCTGGTTGAATTGATCGATGCCGTAGACGTAACATTATTCATTCTCTCAAAGAACCCATTTTCAAGATGATATGACAGGAGAAGATCTCCCTCCTCAGGACACCACAGATCATGCTCCCAGACACCACGTCCACTTAAACCGGCCCTCAGCTTGTTCGCTTTGTAGTTGATCTCCAGTCCGCGGCAAGTGACGTACGGGAGACTTGCACCTAATCGCTTCCAACCGGAATTGCTTGCGAGAAATTCGTTATTCGTATAGTATACGCCAAGATCGGTTGCCACATAAATTCCGCCATTGCTCCCACGCTCCAATACCACCCCTTCTGAGCCAACACCCGTATTGGGTAACTGATCGTCCAAAAAGACAGGCATATAACCTCCCCAATTACTCAGGTCGATCGAAATCGCATCCATTGGATCGGCTGGATCATAATAATCAACCTTGAACAACATCTCATCTCCATCTGCAACCGGTTGATCGGCTGCTGATGATGAATAGGCAAAATAAAGAACATCCGGATTCTCAATATCGAAATCAATATCCGATATCCATGCATCCGATCTGGGTACATATATTTCCTCCCAACTTGAAATAACAGCTGTTGCATTTGCCCTCGCTATACGAGTTCTAAAGACCCGATGGCCATCTGGGAAATATACCAATAATTGATTGGGATCATAGGGGGAAGCAAACACTCGCCAAACTATTTTACGACCTGTACCCAGAATGGCTGGGAAATCGGAAATTGTCTCCCAACTCATACCCCTATCAAATGTCCGCTTGATATTCATAGGATTTGTGGCCTCGGTGCCATTATTCCATCCTGCCTGATAAATAGCATTTGGCACTCCATAGTCGATTGCACCTGCTGTCTCCCATTCACTCCAGTAGAGACTATATCCCCATGCCGACATAGATAAACGGGTATTTCCATAGTCATCCGATTTATTCCATCGTGCTCCTTGCGAAGACCAGAATACCCAATTCCCCTCATCATGATCGATTAGCGGCTGTTGACCATCACCTCCTCCCAATTGTTTCCAGTCTGGCTGCCAATTAGGGCCATATGAACCTTCAGTCAAAACACTGCCGTCATGGAAAAGTCCTGTTATCAGCCGGTCTGGCTCACTGTAGGAATTAGCCATTCGATAGACTTCTGCTACCGCTAAGCCGCTTCCTCGCCATTCCCAGTTCGCGCCACCATCCGCCGATCGATGAATTCCACCATGATTAGCCATCCACACCACACCTTCATCATCAGGATCACCAACAAAATCTTCAACGTCAACATGATAATCCAACTCATTTGCATGGCCATCACCATAATCCAGCCATACATTATTCACATATGCTGAATATCGTCCTAAATCAAAACTATTTTCTATCCACAAATCTTCTCCATTTACTTGGTCGACTCCAAATGCATTGCCTTGACCATATACTCCTAAAATATCTTGCCTTAATGGGAGATCCCAGATACCATTTGCAGCATCCGATATTCTGTACATTTGATCCACTAAGCCATTATTTGGAGGAAGAGGATCTTGATCATTAATATTATAGAAGACATATAACCAGTTTGGTTGTGCCTTAGACATTTCGATAGTGACTAAGTCAGCATTCTTTTCAACTTCCAAAACGGAGTCATATAGAAATAGATGCACCGGCTGGTTTGGCATATCAAGCCACGTCGATCCACCGTCGACAGATTTCATTATCCGCCAAAAATGCACACGTTGGGTAGGACTGGCTTCACCGGTAAATCGAATCGTAGCATATAACTTATTGCTATTCAGCGGATCTATTTCAAGGTCATGAATAAATCTATCATTTGTGAAAACATAAGAACTATTTGTTCCATAGATGGGATGATTTATAATGGAGATCGGTAACTGTATAAAGACTTCATTCCAGATTGGATCTGTAGAATTTACATCAGTTGATTTCCATAATCTGTTCTCGGCAGCAACATACAGGACATCCGGATTAGCATGATCAGTAACCAATTTGTTCACTTTGGTCCATATGCCACTTGCAGGAAAGTCCGAATGATCTGCTATAACCTCCCAGTTTGCCCCATAGTTAGAGCCCCTTAAAATCGCCCCTGAATAGCGGAAGTATTCGGAATTAACAGCATACCATGTGGCTGGATCACCAACTTTGAATACAGCATATCTGCAACCGGATCTCTTCCATGGTGCAGTATCGCTGCCTCCATTGACCCAATTCATGCCTTCATCGTTCGTGTACCAAACACCGCCAATCACCGAACCACATAACATCTGGTCTGCATTAATATTGCTGAATGAGATGAATTGGATCGGACCAATACCTGGTTGTGACCCTTGACCTATATCCATAACTCCTAGAGACGGCTTATCCTTCGGTCCTATTTCATGCCATGGATCAGTGTTGCCAGCCGACTTGGTTAGGAGAGCGGCCCTGCTCAAAGCTTCGGCCTCGAAATAATCATCGAAGTTCGTTCCATCCTTGAGGCGCAACGACCAGTATTCATTCCATCTCCTGAATCGCGAATATGGCCCTCCTTCATGGAAAGCACTACTATCTCCAACAGTAGCAAGGCTGTCATAGTGGTCCCGTAAATGTTCCCTGAGTTGAAAGAAATCTTTCCCGGCAAAGTCGATCTCCCATTGCGCGCTGGTCGTAGGCGCAAATAGCACTGCCATTAAGAGGATGAGGATATGGAACGATCTTTTCATAATATCTGTTCCTTTAGTTTCCTTGCTCTAATCGCTTTATCCTTTCCTCCAATTGCAAAATATACAACGCCTGTTCCTCTACCACTTTCAAAAGCTTTGACTGCATATCACCCAAGGCCACGCCATCCGCTTCTTCAATGTCGGCTGCCGAAGGAATACCCGGCAAATGTTTGTTCAGGTGAATAAATGATCTCAAGTCATCAAAAGACAGTAACTCATACTGCGGCTCGAAGACATAATCCGGCCACGGTCCTGTTTGCACCAACACTTCACGCGTCACAATGCCATCCTCGACAAAAAGCCGATACTCATCTATTGCACCACTTGGAGGAGTTGTTCCGATCCCAACCTTTCCTTGACTAGTAATGACCATGCGGAACTCATTATTGGTCTTAAAGATCAAAGGCATTGAGTTCGTTGATCCCAGAAACTGATCTGGCCATACATGATTGCCACACATCAACCATGGCCAACCGGCCCCATGTGGGCATCCCGGCCCCTTAAAAGGATCTACGTAGTTATTGAAATCACCGGTCAATAGCTTCAGCGAACCCGTAGAATCCGCCATCACTACTTGATATCCTGTCGAAAATTCAAGATCCTTGATCTTTACCTCGCCGTCATTCTGTATTCGGATCCGCTCTGCAGCGTTCGTTTTGATCACCAAACTTGCGGAATCGGACGTACCCATATAATGCTGCGAAGGATCTGTATTGGCATTGCCATTCCTATTCCAACCATCCCTATCAGGTTGCCGTAGGAAGAGCGCTTCGGAGTGTTGCTGGCAGGAATTTGCATCGGTAACAGCTAAGCTATATGTATTCGAACCCAGCCCGGTACGATCTTCAGTTGTTGTTCCGTCACGCCATTGATAAGTGTATGGTAGAACCCCTCCAGCTACGGTTGCATTGATACTGCCATTGTAACATTCATGGCAACTGATGTTGAAATCGTTGGGGTAGGTGAATGCTTCCAATCGCAAACTGAGCCCTTGTGGCTCCTTTAAAGTAATGTCCACCGTCACTCGTCCGGTATCCGAATCTGTAACTGTCAGCTTGTAATAACCGGCAGAGAGACCTGAAACAGCCGATATGGTATCCCCATGCAACCACGAGTAATGATATGGTGCAGTTCCCCCGGAGACTGTTGCTTGTATCGAGCCATTACGGCCTCCAAAGCAGCTTATGTTGTAGCCGTTGTAATTACTGGCCGTCAATGTCACGGTCAGCGACTGACTGATCAGTTCACTTGAACCACAAATGAATATCGCGAAAAAGAGGAGGCGCATGGTCTTTTCTTTTGTTGGCAATTCATGAAACCAACCTAGACCCGCTTACCACACAAGCCTCCTCCTGAGCCTAAGTGTAAAAACCTACTGATGCTTACTCGATACCTACTTCCAAGGCACATCAGCAATTCCGATTCAAGCTTACAGTGTAATTTTTGGGAAAACAAGACCTTGGACCACTTTGTTCATATCTTTCCTTTGCACCATGCGCGCCTGGACCCTCACCGCCCACGGATCACCTTTGAAAGTCTTGCAATTGCGCGAGCATCCCGAGCCGGTACCGAAGGCCGATCAGGTGCTGATCGAGTGCGAAGGCTTCGGATTGAATTTCGCCGATGTGATGGCGGTGAAAGGGCTGTACCGCGAAGCGCCGCCGCTACCCAGCGTGCTCGGTTATGAGGTGGTGGGAAGGATCCGATCGGCAGGTGAAAAAGCGCCAGCGGACCTGATCGGAAAACGGGTGGTCGCGATCACCCGATTCGGTGGTTATGCGGAAAAGGTGGCCACCGATCACCGTGTGGCGGTGCCTGTTCCCGATCACGTCACCATCGGTGAGGCCGCGGCGCTGGCCACGCAGGGAAGCACGGCCTGGTATGCGGCGAAGATGCTTGCCAACATTCAGCCGCTGGAGCGGGTGCTGGTGCACAGTGCGGCCGGCGGTGTGGGCAATCTGCTGGTGCAATTGGCGCTGAACCAGGGCTGCGAGGTGTTCGCCATCGCGAAGGGTGCGAAGAAGATGGAATACCTGCGTTCACTTGGTGTGGAACACGTTTTCGATCGAAGTGAAAAGGATCATTTGGAAAAGTTGAAAAAGGCGCTGGCCGGACGGAAGCTGGACGTAGCTTTCAATGCGGTCGGTGGAAGCACGTTCAAGCAGGACATGCAGTTGATCGGGAGCGGCGGCCGGTTGGTGCTGTTCGGCGGATCGGAGCGCGGCGGCATCGGCACGTTCGGTACGTTGCGCTTCGTGCTGCGCATGGGGATCACGATCCCGATCCTGCTGATGATGACCAGCCGCAGCCTGCTGGGTGTGAACATGTACCGCCTGGGCCGTGACAGGCCGGAAGTGCTCTCGATCTGCATGCGCCAGGCGGTGGAAGCCTTCAACAACGGGATCCTGCGGCCTTACGTGCATGCGGAATTCGATCACACCGATCTACCGAAGGCGCTGGAGGAGTTGGGGAATGGAAGAACGATCGGGAAGGTAGCGGTGAAGTGGCGAGTGTGAGTCGCGAGTGCGAATTGTGGAGTGCGAGTGTGGAGTGCGAGTGGGGAGTGCGAGTAAAGAAAGGCGTGGTTAAATTCGATCAAGCAAAGACCATGGATGCTTCAAGGACCATAGCTGCTGATGCGATGGAACGGTTGCTGGCGGAGGAGCTGTCCAAAGAACCGATGATCGTTGCGGCCTGGTTGTACGGCTCCTGGGCCCGGGGTGAAGCGACACCTGAGAGCGATATCGACTTGATCATAGAGTTCGACCCCAAGAAGAAGATCAGCTATCTGAACATCTTCGACCTGGCGCATAAGCTCGAGGAAAGGACAGGCCGGAAGGTGGACATCGTGGAACACGCTTCTTTGACGAAGATGGCCAGAGGCACTGCGATGCAGGACATGATCAAGATCCATGGATAGACCTGCGTCGAAAGAACGCATTCAACACATGATCGATGCGATCGATCGGATCGAACGCTATATGGAGGACATCGATCTTCCATCGTTTGAAAAGGATGATCAACTGCAAAGTGCCGTCCTATTCCAGTTCATCGTCATCGGTGAAGCGATCCGGCACATCGATCCAATGATCCTTGAGCGTCATCCATTCCCATGGCATCAGCCTCGTGGTTTCAGGAATTTCATCGCGCATCAATACAACCTTATTCTTCCAGAGCGCGTTTTCCACACGACGAAAGAGCTACAAGATCTTCGATCGGTGTTGGAAAGGATCCAGAGATCTGAATTCGAGAACCGATGAACATCCGGCCCGGACGGGAACCCCGCGATAGGGATGGCAATGAAAAGCCCGGACGACCGCAGGGAGGAGGACTTGGAATGAACAGCCCGGCCCCGCCTTCGCCAAGGCTTCTGCGGGTTCGCCCGTAGAAGCCTTGGTGAAGGCGGGGATCGCCCAAAAAATTCCGATCGAAGAATAGCACGGTAACTTAGCGCCATGCGCAAGCCGGCCACATCGTTGCGACCGTTGCCTTTCAAGCAATGGGAGCTGGGGCTTGATGCGCCGCTGCTGATCGCCGGGCCGTGCAGTGCGGAGAGCGGGGAGCAGGTGCTGGCCACGGCGGAAGCGCTGGCCGCTGGCGGAAGAACGAAGGTGTTGCGCGCCGGGATCTGGAAGCCACGTACACGTCCGGGTGGTTTCGAGGGCGCGGGCGAAAAGGCGCTGGAATGGCTGAAGCATGCGAAGGAGCGCACCGGCCTGAAGGTGATGGTGGAGGTGGCCACCGCCGATCACGTGGAGGCGAGCCTGAAAGCCGGGATCGACATGCTGTGGATAGGTGCGCGCACCACGCCCAACCCCTTCAGCGTACAGGAGATCGCCGATGCGCTGCGCGGCGTGGACATTCCGGTGTTCGTGAAGAACCCGATCAATCCCGATCTGCAATTGTGGATCGGTGCGCTGGAGCGGCTGGAACATGCGGGCTTGAAGCGGCTCGCGGCGGTGCATCGCGGTTTCAGCTGGTTCGAGCGCACGCCGTACCGCAACAGCCCGATGTGGGAATTCCCGATCAGGTTGAAGGCCGCGCATCCAGATCTGGAATTGATCTGCGATCCGAGCCATATTGCCGGAAAGCGCGAGAACCTGGGCATGATCTCACAGCAGGCGCTGGACATCGGTTTCAGCGGGCTGATGCTGGAGGTGCATCCCGATCCGATCAACGCCTGCAGCGATCCCGATCAACAGATCACACCCGCCCGTTACCATGAACTGATCGAAAGCCTGATCTTCCGAAAGGCGCACGCTTCGGAAAAACTGAACGACCGCCTGCAGGAATTGCGCGACCTGATCGACCAATTGGACGAGGAGATCGCGCAGAAACTGGGTACGCGCATGGACATCGCCGAGCGGATCGGGGATCACAAACGTGCACACAACGTGGCGATCCTGCAGCCCGAGCGCTGGGAAAGGATCATGTCACGCCAGTTGCTCCTGGCGCAGGAACTCGGCCTCAGCCGCGCGTTCGTGCAGGAATTCATGGATGCGATCCACCGTGAGAGCATCCGCCGGCAGAGCGAGCCATCCGGCGCTGGTGCCGAAGGATCTCCACTTCAACCGCCGATCGGAAACAGTCACGCCTGATCGCGCTTAACTTGCGCCGATCATCCTATCGATCCACATGCGCGCAGGTATACTCCTTCCCTTTTCGATCGCCCTCCTGTGTTGTTCCGAAACTTCGGCGCAACTGGGCTTCACCAACGCCAGTACGCTCATGAGCAGCGCCAGCAACAGCGGCGGTTGCATGGGTGTGGCCGACAT
>JAEZGH010000019.1 GCA_023417065.1 Bacteroidota bacterium | reverse complement strand
AATTTCATACATCGACGCAGGAAATTCGCGTTTTGAAAGGATATAAAGTTTTTTGGATTGAGGATCAACCATAAGCGATTCGGTATCCTTCATGCCATCTTCGAGTTCGAAAACAATCCGATCAACTTTATCAAGTGTGATTACTTCTGTGCTTCCAGCCTTGGGCTCAACGAACCTGTAGATATATTTATATGGATAAACGCCCAGGTTATCACCAATGTCGGCAATGTAGACATACATTTTCGACGGATCGGGCCCCGGTCCGACCGCGATATCTTCCCAATCACGGTTTTCAATATCTGCCAGACGAACTATGAGTTTTATTTTGAGATCGGTGTCAACCAGATAGATTTCGGGCTCGTTTCCACTGTCATTTTGTGTCCAGATCAGCCCGGGATTGGCATGACTTGCAGCTATGCCGGAGGTCTCCCTCAGCCTTGGGTCTGTGTTTTCCGCCAGGCGTTCCGCAGGTGCAAATTCGATTGTAGTCTGACTGGCGGCCTCTTCGTCACACCCCACCAACGTCATTCCAATAAAAATCAGTGCAAAGGAAACGAGTCGCATCGAATTCATTACTTATGAGTTAAAGGGTACTTCTTCACAGATGCCAACGCCGAAAGCATGCAATATTGAGAAAAAACTTCACGGATAATCAAGCCAATGTCCAATTTTTTCTCGTGGGAAATGAATGCCAGACCGTGAAATTACGCAGTTTCTGCCATTTTAGCCAACCAAGATCATCCCATGATGGCTGTGTGCGCACCCTTTCAGCAGGTAATGTATTATTCTTTTCTCAGTTTTTTCGCACATAAACAAGTGCTACCTTTTAATTGGCTTTAATCTGTAGTTAGTAGTTATATGAATGGGCAACCTGGAAGTCTCTTCGTTTCCAAGGTGCTGATGCGACAGTCGATCACATCGGTACGCTTGGTAATCGCTCTTTTTTGCATTACGTCATCGGTCACCAAGCTCTTATACGATCGCTTTCTGCCGTCGATCAGGGATTTCGATGAAATCCGCTGGGCGATCATCATTCTCGGTGTTATATGCTTCGCGTACACGTGGATACAATGGAAACGCGCCATGGTGGTAACTTACTTTTCACTGTTCCTGTACGTCGCTACGATCTTATACCTGATTGCATTCGTGCTTCTCAACAAGTTCGATCCCAATGCTGTAACCATGCTCATTTTGGTGCTCGGCTCCAGTACGGTAATCATTAACAGTCTCTTTTATTACGGTATTCAGTGCGCTGTGATAGTGATCGCGGCGTTCATTAGCTACTCCTCTCCTTCAATGGGGGCTCAAAACCTGATCGCCTTTCAGAATCTCCTGATAGCGCTGGGTGTTTTTGGCATTGTGATCGCAGTCCGGCTTCGTCTGATCTCGAACATCGAATATTCATATTCAAACCTCGAGAAGCTGAATGTGCTTTCGATTGTCGCCGACAAAAACGGCGGAATTGTTTTTGTGAGCCCGTCTGCGCAAAACCTCCTTGGATATAAGCCGAAAGAACTCATGAATGAGGGATGGTGGCGCTTTGAAAATTTGCGCAATGGCTGGATTAATCGCGAATACATTCAGAACTATCCAAACATCTTCCCAAAAGAAATCGCTTCGATGGAAACCAGCCTCGTAACCCGTGAAGGGAAGGTGATCTGGCTTAACTGGGTGAATTCCATGTTACCTAACGGGAATTATGTAGGCGTCGGTCTCGACATCACGCCGTACAAACAGCCTGGAGTGAAGAATTCTGCAGACAAGCGATAGACCCCACAGCAACTCGCTCGATTGACGCGGATTTTGTATTAACTTGATAGCAGGAGAAGATTCAATAAAACTAAATCTGGTATTTTTATGAAGTCGATGACGTGTAAAGAACTGGGCGGCGCCTGCGATGAATTGTTCACAGCTCATACCTTCGATGAAATTGCCATGATGGTCAGTAAACATGCACGCGAAAAGGTCCAACAGGGCGACGGACCACACATTGAGGCGATGAATGAAATGCGAAAAAGCATGACGTCAACAGAAGCCGTAAACGCCTGGATGAACGAAAAGCGTCAGGCCTTTGAATCGCGTCCGGATGAAAAACCGATTTGAGGAATTTTCAAAACGACTGAATCCATCGCACGCTACTGCTTGAATTTTCTAGTCAGCTATTTCCTTTCCCGTCCTTCAGTGCCACCGCCCGAAATTAAAACCGTTCCATCGTCAATTCTCTGTTTACTGTTGCCCCGGCGAGGTTTCCAGTATGGACTGCGTTGGACACAGATCGCATCATCGAGCAATTATCACCGCAGGCAAAAACACCTTCTACCGATGTTTTCTGAGACCCGTCTACTTTAAGATAGCCATGCTCCGTTAGTTCACATCCGATTGACACCGGTATTTCACAATGTTGTTTAAATGGCACTGCAGCATAGACAGCTTGGAAAGGGATTTGTGTGCCGTCGTGAAAGACAAGACCTGCTACATGCCCTTCTTCGTGCTCGATCTTTCTTATAGGTGTTTCAATTATATCGATTTTGTGAGCAGCGAATTTGTTAATCTGATCTGCGGCGAAGTCACAACGCCCGGATGTCAGTACGGTTACGTCCTGCGTTAGATTGCTGACTAACGCAGCAAGGTGCATAGCGCGTTCACCATTCGCCATAATCGCGGTTTTATAGCCCCGCAATTCGTATCCATGACAATACGGACAGTGCACTGCAGATATTCCCCAGCAATCAGAAAATCCAGGTATAGACGGGAGTATATCTTTGATCCCCGTTGCAAAAATCAGTTTGGGTGCGTGAACTTGCATGCCGGAACGCGTCGTGATCTCAAACGCTCCCCCATATTTTCGGCCCGCGACTGCCGGATCTGCCTTAGAAACAACCGTCCCATATCGAAGGAGTTGCGCTCGTGCTTTTTCAGCAATCGCACCCGGCGTTTCGCCATCCTGTGTAAGGAAGTTGTGTGAATGAGGTGTCTGCCGGTTACAGGGCATACCACTGTCAAGCACAAGCACATTCCGAAGAGATCGCCCCAATGCCATCGCCGCGGATAGGCCCGCATAGCTTCCACCAACGATGATAACGTCAAATTCTGTTTGCATTCTGATCCATTGTATCATGACAAAGTCGGCAAACTTTACCTTATACGCAACATTGTTGCATATAAGGTATTCCTGTTACTTGTTAAACCTTCGTTCGATAACAAATACCAGTAGGAAGACCACCAACCCGGCCCCAAAGGAAATCGACAAATCGACGATAGACAGTGGGACCAGCTCAAAAAACGTTTCAAGGAACGGCATATAGATCGCTGCAAGTTGCAATACGATGGTAGCCACGACAACTATGGCCATTAGCGGATTTGTCAACAGGGCAAACGGCGAATGCGCCGATGACCGAAGGGCAAGGGCTTGGAAAATCTGGGAGAATCCTATCGTTGCAAAGACCATCGTCTGCCAGGTGAGATCTTCAGGGTTTTCCTTATCAAAATAAACCACGGCAAGGACAACGGATACAAGCGCAATTGCAACCCCGACAATAGCCAACTGAAAGTAGTCGATCCGATCCAGAGCGCCTCGTTCAGGGCGGCGCGGCGGTCGTTTCATGGTATTGATTTCGGCGGGCTCTGTTCCGAGGCCCAGACCAAGTAGCCCATCCGTTAATAGGTTCAGCCAAAGTAACTGCAATGGTTGAAGCGCTATGACCATTCCGAAGATCGGGGTGAGTAGCATGATCAACACCTTACCCACATTTCCGGCCAGTGAAAACTTGATAAAGCGACGAAGGTTATCGAAGATAACACGTCCTTCCTCTACCGCCGAGACGATAGTCGTAAAGTTATCGTCAAGCAACACCATATCTGCAGCCTCCTTGGCCACGTCGGTGCCTGTGATTCCCATTGCCACGCCGATGTCGGCTTTCTTCAGCGCCGGCGAATCATTGACGCCATCACCGGTCATGGCAACGACTTCTCCCCTTCGCTGCAACGCCGCGACGATTTTTAGCTTATCCTCGGGCGATACCCTGGCATATACGGCGGTATGGCCGGCGAGTTCTACGAGTTCCTCGTCACTTATCGTCTGGAGCTGCTCGCCTGGTATCGTATTGGTTTCGCGGGCGATGCCAAGTTCATTCGCAATCGCCGCCGCGGTTAACGGGTGATCACCCGTAATCATAACGGGACGGATACCCGCGGTTTTACATTGGTCGACCGCGGCGCGCACTTCAAGACGTGGCGGGTCAATCATTCCGGCGAGCCCTACGAAGGTCAGACCCTGCTCAACGGATACATCACTGCGTTCTGAATCCATTATCCGGAAGGCCACCCCAAGTACACGAATGCCCGTTTCTGCGAGGTGCGTATTCGCATCCAGGATGCGCTGCTTCCACTGTTCATCAAGTGGTTTGCGCTCACCTTTCTCCCACACTGTGTCGCATATTTTCAAAAGACCATCGGCCGAACCTTTTGTACAAACGATATAGCGAGAATTTGCCAAAGGCCTGAAGTATTCGGGCAGGTTTGTCTTAACCTTGTGTATCGTTGACATTCGCTTGCGGCTACTGTCAAAAGGCACTTCGTCAACGCGTGGCAGCACGTCGTATAAGTCTTCCTTATAGATTCCGCGCTCAGCTGCAGCGATCAGGAGGGCCACTTCCGTGGGATCGCCAATTGTTTTCTCCTGTCGCGTGCGCTCGGTACCTTTTTCGAGTGTTGCGTCATTGCACAATACAGAAATCGCTAATGCAAAATCAAGTACTGCGCTGTCGTGATCTGCGATTTCGGGAGCGGGATTGTATTGCACAACGCAGTTCGGGAGATCCATAACGGTCACTGTCATTTTATTCTGTGTCAGTGTACCGGTCTTGTCTGAACAGATTACGGTGACAGATCCAAGCGTTTCAACGGCAGGGAGTTTTCTTATCAGCGCATTCCGCTTCAGCATGCGCTGTCCGCCAAGAGCAAGTGTTATCGTCACCACGGCCGGAAGACCTTCAGGTACTACCGCCACGGCTACACTCACACCAGTTAGAAACATGTCGGCCACCGTTTCCCCGAGCAGTACGCCAAGTCCGAAAATCACCGCCGCAGCAGCTACGCCGACAAGGGCAAGCAGTTTTCCCAGCTTGTCCAGTTTTTCCTGTAGCGGGGTTTTCCTGGATTCAACCGTTCCGATCAGATTGGCAACCTTTCCCAGTTCCGTGGTCATGCCAGTGCCAATGACTATTCCAACACCGCGACCATAGGTAACAACGGTACCCATATAAGCCATATTCCTTCGGTCGCCAAGTGGCAAGTCATCTTTGGCCACCGGTGCTGCAATTTTCTCCACCGGCTCCGACTCACCCGTGAGAGCGGCTTCCTGAACTTTTAAGTTGAAGGATTCAAAGATGCGCAGGTCCGCAGGAATTACATTCCCGGCTTCAAATTCAACGATGTCTCCGGGAACCAGCTGACTGGCGGATAACTCACGCGTGGAACCGTTTCTGCGGACGCGTACCTTCGGAACCACCATCCTGCTCAAAGCGGCCATAGCTTTTTCGGCACGGTATTCCTGAAAGAACCCCAGGAACCCGAAAAGGAGTACAATTGCCATGATGGCAATTCCTTCAGTGGTTTTGCCCAAAACGAAGGAGAGCGCGGCCGCCACGATGAGGATAAGCACCATCGTTTCGGTAAACTGCTGGAAAAGCATCAACAGGGCACTTTTACGCCTTGCCTCTTGAAGACGGTTTTGTCCATATTGTTTTAGACGGGTTTCGGCCTCGGCGTCGCTAAGGCCTTTTGCCGAAGTATTGACAAGCTTTAAGACCTCTTCCTTAATTTGTGTATGCCAAAGAATCATTCGCGGGGTATTGACCGGATAGCGGATACTATCCGTTCCAAGCTACTAAAAAAAGAATGATTTAAATACGACCGTGGTATCTGATAACAGTACTTTTAACCCTGTGTCCTCTTCACGCTCAAATTGGATTATAATAGCATTAGAACGTGCTATCGGTATTCCCTGAATGCTTTTCCGAACCTGAACTTTGTATCTATAAAGTCCACAAAACGTGCAGAGCCCTCAACGACAACCTTGTCGTCTTCTTGTTTCACAATAGTGATTTCTGTGCAGAACCAGTTATTGAGTGTGCGATAGAATCCGTTCGGGAGTTGCAGCTCCGTCTGATCGCCGCAGGTGTTTTTAATGCTTAACCCAAAATCAAGAAGAGAATTCACAACCTGGTCTTTCAAATTCGCCGCATCGTTCACCTCCTCTATAACAAGCCGCATTCTCCTTGCTCAAAACGTTACGCCCAACGTAATAAAAAGTGGATACGCGATAATTTGAAACCACATTACATCGGTTTGTAATGAACCTGAGTTCCGAAAGAAAGCCAGTTTTAGGAGTAAGCTTAAACCCACAAAAACGATGGTGATCAGTAACAGCATTTTCAGGAATGTCCTGACTTCAGGCATCAGTGACGTTGTCGTGATCTTCATAGTTTGATTTCTGTACAGCTTCATAATCAAGGCTAAACAAACTTCATAGGATACTTTGGATTAATCAACCCTCTCGCGATGTTCTGCAATTTGCGTTCGATCATTCTCCGTGACAGCGATGCAAGGTAGTCGAGGTAAAGCACACCTTCCGTGTGGTCGAACTCATGCTGAATCATCCTGGCGGTCGATCCACTGAAGCGCTTTACTTTCCTTTGAAACTTCTCATCGGAATATTCTATCGAAATAGTCCAGTGCCGCTTTATCGGGCGACTCAGTCCAGGGATACTTAAACACCCTTCGTCGTCTTCCCACATCGGCTCAGAACGTTCAATAATCCGGGCGTTTATAAATACCTCGCGAATCCCATCATCGCCATCCTCAAAATACAATTTTCTTTCCTGTGGCCCAAGGGCTTCAAAAGTAGACCTGCTATCTACCACAAAAAGGCGAAAGGGAAGTCCGATCTGTGGTGCAGCGAGTCCACAACCATCAGCGTTGTCCATTGTCTCCCACATATCAGCAATGATCGTTGCAACCTCCGGATCGTGCGCCGGGATTTCGCTGCACTTTTGCTTCAACATCGGATTTCCGTAGGCCAGAATTGGGCGTATCATATCATTGACGTTTTGTCAAAGGTGCAAAACGACCGGTATGAAAGGCAATGAACAAATGTTAACTAATCACCACGTACAAATGGCCTCCGATCAGGCGATCTGTCTGCGAATTCGGCTTAGGCCCTGAGGTGTTATGCCTATATAAGAGGCGATATATTTCAGAGGAATGGATTTCAGCATATCCGGTTGTTCCTCAAAGAGCCGCAGATAACGCTCCTTTGCATTGTACTTCAGGAGCGACAGCTCGCGTTTGCTTTTTGCCAGAAACAGCCTCTCAGCAGCAAATCGCCCCAGATAGTTCCCAACCTGCGTGTTCGCATATACCTTTTGCAAATCTTCATGCGAGATCTGCCACGCAACCGTAGGTGTTAACGCCTGCAAGGCGTATTCTGAAGGCGTTTGTGTCAGGAAGGAATCGTAAGCACAGGTAAACTCTTTTTCGAAGCTGAAGCAGAAGGTCAGTTCATTTTCATCGTTGGGTATAAAAAATCGAACGACGCCTGATTCGATAAACGAAAGGTATCTTTCCGTTTCTCCCTGCCGAACGATGATTTCCTTTCTGGCAAATTCCCGCCTGTGAAAGTGGGATGCAATGAACGTCCATTCATTCTCCCGGAGCTTCGCTATTCGCTCGTAGTATTCTCTGATGTATCCCATACTGCGAATATATTCACTTTAATCTTCGGAGCATGAAACCCCATTCAAAGGCAGGAATACGCCTTTCTTTGTTGTATCTGGCCGGGTGTCAATTTTTGGCCATCGCCCAAAGTAGCCCTGATAGCTCTTTCCCAGCCTGCCTCACCCAACAACACCATGAAATTCTCGCGGGGCGCCAAATGCTGAAAGACCTATTCAATCCTGGAAAGCCGGTGAATCACAACTTTTCCAGGAAACCTTCAAACCCTCTGGCAAACGGCTTTTGAGAACATCATAGCCCAACACCAACCCTTCCAGTGGCTGAGAAGGACTTTTTTGATCCGGCTAGGAGAGCTTTGAAGTGACCTGAAACTAACCTGCACCGTTGGTCAGCATTTTAGCCATAATAAAAGGAAGATTTAGCAGAGATAAGGCAGTAATAAAGCAGTCTTTTATAAGACCGCTTTATCACCGCTTTATCACCGCTTTATCACCGCCTTATCACCGCCTTATCTCAAAGCTGAGATGCACTTTTGGACAAGCTACGGTGCCATAAAACCGCTAGTCCGAGGCAATCTGGTTGAGGGGTTTGGCGCGATTTATTGGGTCTTTTGGCGCGTCCACCCAACATGTCAGGACAACCGCAGCCGCATGGTGATGCCGGCCAAAGTTCGGGTGGCCACACCCTCAGGGCTGGTCTTAATAGTTGCGTCCGGCCCCTTCAAATTGGCCGTTCCGGATGAACACCGCCGCAGCATAAAGCAATAATTTCCGAATTTGTCTGACCCGTAAGGCAAGAGATGTAGAAGCCAAGGCACGCCGCCGACTTAAATAAAACCTCCGTGTTAAGAATTAATGAGAGCTGTCCTTTGATAAAGACGATGTGACAGCGCACGCCACTTATCACTCCCGCCCAACCAGCCCGGGAACGCCATTAAGATCTTCCCGGTCAAATTAAACGTAGAGCCCACCCGCATTTGCAGAAAATTATCTCCCTTCAGACTGATCGCTCCATCTCAAAAATTGATGTCCCAAACCAGGAGGGCGCATAGACGATCCCTGATAAACCGGCTCGAAGAGTTGCTCCCGCACAGGTATAAGCCCGCGCGAATTTGAAATATCTAGTTCGCCGGGCGGATACTTTCGAAACTGAAACTAAAGGTCAGATCATTTCCATCGTTGGGTATATAAAATCGTACTACACCTGATTCGATAAACGAAAGATACTTTTCGGTTTCTGACGAACTATGATTTCATTCCGGCGAACCTTTCGAAATCCTTTTCCAACGCATCAAAACAACAAAAGGGCTGAAAACATTACAGTTGTCGGAAAACGACGGAAGGGTTTCAAAATACGGATACTACCGGTTTTTCGGACTCCAAAGCTGAATCGTGTGGTGTGGCAACAAAGGAGATGTACTCGGGGCCGATAAGGCGCGAAGAACACGAAAACCCTGACCTGTTCAAATGCTAACCTGTTCGGGAGATTCGATTGAATGAATTATCTTAAAGAATACTTAACACAAACGTTCACACATTAGCTATGAAAAAAATCACGTATCTGGCCATGTCAATGGCAATGTTCGCTTTCATGTCCTGTTCAACTGAAAAAGCTGAAACCGTTGTGGAAAACAACAGTGAATCAAAAGAAGAGATTCCTTCAGCAACAGTTGCCACAGGTAAGTACAAAATCAAATCAGGTACTATTGAATTCGAGTCATCGATGGGGCCTGTTAAGAGTCGGAAAGTTGTGCACTTTGACGACTATGGATCCAAAGAACGTGTTGAGAATTATGACAACGGTGAAGCATTGAAAGGATACAATACCAGTGACGGTAAGACGCGCTACTTCATTGACGTGGAAAGCAAGACAGCCTGGATTTCTGATCAAAATGGATCGCTGGGATGGGAAATGAAGTTTCATTCCTGGGAAGAACTCGACCGTCAGGGGCAAACCAAAGACTACACGCGAGTGGAAGATATTACGGTTGCGGGCAAACAATGCGAAGCGTACGAGTATCGTGGATCTACGGTATTCGCGGGATGGCAGGGGTTAACGCTTTACCAAAAGCAAGAACCAAATATTCTGGTTGAGGCAGTGAAACTCGATGAAAACGTGAATCATGACCCTGCAATTTTTGGTGTGCCAGAAGGATTTGAAGTGAAGGAAAGACCGACGTACAATTAAATAAGCAGGCATAACGTTCTCAATAAAAACAAAGACAGGCGCTGCCTGTCTTTATTTTTTCTGAAGAAATTTTCCGGATGAATTTTTACCTTACATCTCCGCCAGAAACAATAATTGGCGAATCTCTCCACACAATGAATCGACTCATCCGAAAAGCCCTTCTTGTCCCTGAGTACAATTAATCAAATAATGGGGCCCGCCCATCCATCCCTCCCTCTTACCCTTCGGCAATTGATGAACGGCCCCGGAGCCCAGATCACAGTTTTTTATAGCGCCGCACTTCTTCCTTCGCCGCCGGACGAATGCTTATTGCAATTCCCCCGCTGGTTGCAATCTGCTGGCGAAGCTTGCTTTTCGAGGTAACATTATATTTTGTCACCGTATAACTCTGGGGATTCTTGTCGTAACTCGCGTCTTTACCATCGGCATACACCGTGGCGACGTAATTACCTTCAGGCAGGAATAAGAAGTTTATCTCCGCAGTCCGCGAATTCTCATCCGTAACACCTCCCACATACCATTCGTCCTTGCCCTTGGCTTTCCTTGCCATCGTAATGAAGTCGCCAGGCTCCGCCTCAAGTACCCACGTTTTGTCCCAGTCAACCGCAACGTCCTTGATAAACTGAAACGCATCCGGAAAGCGTTCGTAATTCTCAGGAAGATCTGCGGCCATTTGGAGGGGACTGTACATCGTTACATAATAAGCCAGCTGTTTCACTAACGTAGTGTTTACACGCTGAACACTGCCTGTACCGTAGTATGAAAGGTCGGTCTGAAAAATACCCGGTGTATAATCCATAGGACCTCCGACAAGTCTGGTAAACGGAAGGATCGTCGTGTGCTCAGGATTCAGGCCGCCCATGGCTTCAAACTCGGTTCCCCTGGCAGACTCCTGTGCGATCCAGTTGGGGTAGGTGCGATGCAATCCGGTAGGACGAACTGCTTCGTGGCTGTTCACCATGATCTTGTAGTCGGCAGCGCGATTCGCAACATGTATATAGTGGTTTACCATCCACTGACCATCGTGGTGTTCTCCCCGCGGAATAATCGGACCGACATATCCACTCTTCACAGCCTTGTAGCCATTTTCATTCATAAAGTTGAATGCGCGATCCAGTCTGCGTTCGTAGTTCGTCGCAGATGCCGCAGTTTCGTGATGCATGATTATCTTAACCCCTTTCGAAGCAGCATGTTGTTGTACCTCTTTCACGTTGAAATCCGGATACGGTGTAACGAAGTCAAACACATCTTCCTTCCAGTTGCCAACCCAGTCTTCCCATCCAATATTCCAGCCTTCAATCAGCACAGCGTCGAATCCATGAGCCGCGGCAAAATCCACAAACTTTTTCGCCCTTTCAGTGGTGGCACCGTGTTTTCCGTTCGGTGTATACTTCGTAAAATCGTCTTCAAGTTTTACGTTCGTTTCTGTTGAATAAGCCCACGTGTTTTTTCCCGCTACGAAGTACTCCCACCAGATGCCGATGTATTTAGTCGGTTTAATCCACGATACGTCAGCCACCTTACTCGGTTCATTCAGATTCAGGATTGTACGGGAAATAAGTATATCTCCGGCTTTGTCGCTTACGAGAACGGTCCGCCAGGGCGTATGAGCGGGAGACTGCAGATAGCCTTTGTTCCCAACGGCATCGGGAGTAAGGTGTGCACTTAACGTCAACGTTTTGGCATCAACATTCAAATGCATAGCGGGATAATTCACCAGAGCAGCTTCGTGAATATTGATGTACAGTCCATCCTGACTTTTCATCATGGATGGCGTCTGAACAGAAGGGTTTTCAATGGGTTGCTGAGCCGTGATCTGAACCGTAGCTTTTTCCTGAAGAGCAGGCACCTCGGAAACCCGCGAGGTCATATAGGGATACTCATTGGTATCGTAGTCTCCGGGAATCCAAAAGATTTTGTGATCGCCTGCCAGGGCGAATTCAGTACGCTCTTCCTTTATGATAAAATAATGAAGGTTGGGCTGCTTCGGAAATTCGTAACGAAATCCGAGACCGTCGTTGAACAACCGGAAGCGAATTACCATGGAACACTCTGAACTCTTTTGTTCAAGCGTCACCGCGAGTTCCCGGTAGTTATTGCGGATTTCTTTCTCTTCGCCCCACACCGGTTCCCACGTTGTGTCAACCGCACCCTGGGTAGTATTCACAATATTGAATCCGTCAAGAAACGCAGGCTTGTCGACCAGCTCGAAGCCCAGAACACTGGGCTTTATCACTTGCTTGCCTTTATAGTTCAGCTGATACCTGGGCGCACCTCCTCCATCCAAATCGAATCTTAACTGCAGATTGCCATCCGGTGATGTGAGGGTATGCTGAGCAAACCCGGCATAACTGATGGCAAGGAAAAGCGCAAGAACAAAAACACGTGTTGTTATCATACTTCGTACACTCATGAAATTAAATAGAAATGACCACGCCGACACTTCGCAAAATGCCGCCGTAGTCTGTTAATAATTATTCAGCAATTTTAAATATTATCATTTATAAAAAATCCGATATTCGAAGGCATCCAGCAAAATACTTTCCGGAAGAGTTGTCGTCTGACCGGTAATCACATCGGTCCACCCATCGCCGGTAACCGATGACGGTATCACTACTTCCTTTGCGTCATTTCGCAGGTTGACAAGCACCACAACTTCCTCTCCTTGAACGCTCTTCCGGAACGCCATCACATCACTGGAATTGAATGTTTCCAGACTTCCCTGCCGTACTGCCGCGCTGCCTTGCCTGAACGCGATCAGCTTTCGGTACTGATCGAGAATATCAGTATTGGCACTCCAGTCAATCTTCGCGGAACTGTTCTGAAAGAAGGGAATCTTTTGGTTGAATCCGACCTCCTGCCCATTGTAAATGAGCGGCACTCCCCCCAT
This sequence comes from Bacteroidota bacterium, assembly GCA_023417065.1. Classification (GTDB taxonomy): domain Bacteria; phylum Bacteroidota; class Bacteroidia; order Cytophagales; family Cyclobacteriaceae; genus Ohtaekwangia. The sequence goes on along the minus strand of JAEZGH010000019.1, from coordinate 126,086 downwards.
ATAGGAAGTTACTACCCACGCGGCCATGGCACCCTTTTGTCCTCCGAAGGTATTAACCGGTGTATCTTCCCATGCGTTCTGATCGTGGTTGGTAATCCAGCGCAGCATGTGTTTCCCTTCGGGTATTCCCGAGTAGTCGGATGTATGGGCAGAAGTTACTATACTGACGGAAGCATTTTTTTCATAGACCTCCTTGAGCTTTCCATAAAAATTCCATCCGAAGATCAGGTCGAAGCCTGATGATAGCAGATCTTTCTTTCCCGCTTCTGCAAACATGATCAGATCACGATTGGGAATGTTTCGCAAAGTATCAATGGCCTGCTTCCAGAAGTCGTTGGGAACGCCGTCGGCATAATCGCAGCGGAAACCATCGACATTCGCCTCAAGTATCCAGTACTTCATCGCCTGAATCATCTCCTTGCGCATGGCTGATGAACCGAAATTCAGGTCTGCTACATCATTCCAGCCCATGCCATCAGGACTGATGATGTTACCGGAAGCATCCTTTGTATACCAGCCTGGATTTTGTTGTATCCATGCATGATCCCACGCGGTGTGGTTTGCCACCCAATCGAGGATGACGGCCATATCCCTGTTGTGCGCTTCCTTCACAAGAGTCCGTAAATCTTCGAGCGAACCGAATGCTGGATTGATCTTTTTATAATTCCTGATTGCATATGGTGAACCAATTCCTTTAAGCTCGCCGATTTCATAAACGGGCATGAGCCAAACCACGTTGACACCAAGTTCTTTTAGGTGATCCAGTTTTTCGGTAACCCCTTGGAGATTACCCCGTTGGCTGAACGCCCAGAGGTTCACCTCATACATGATGATGTCGCCTGTAGCCGGCACGTTGGCAAAGGGTACGTCATACTGCTTTGGTTCCTCCCCTGTGACTATCGGTTTCTTCGGTATCGCCTCACCGTCTTTACTGCACGACCCACCGGCGAGCATGGTTGGCACAATCAAAAGCAGGACGACGATAAGTCGAATGATGGGGAATCGCCTCCACTCGTGAAATACTTGCATCATTATTCTTGCATTAGTTGTCAAAAGGTGGGGACGTTAAGCGTTCCCACCCATAATTTAATTTTTCTTGATTGAGTATGCGTAGTTTCCGGGGATGTGCAGATCAAGTGTGATCGTGTAATTTCCATCCGAAGGCACGGTAAAGTGCGGCTGCTCTACATACGCCTTCCATGGATGGTTAGCATACGCCGGCCTTCCATCGCCAAGTCCAAAGTCGAGAACCCAGGCATTATTGGCTCTGAATTTAAATGAGCCATCGGCTTTCATATCAGCCGTTACGCTCCATGTTTGTGTATCCGGGTCGTACATTAAAGGCGTATCGGCGTCCCAGCCTCCCGGAGTCGCGCCCCCGATTATCCCCCACGAGGTCTTGATAAGCTGATACGTCATCTCGTTCAGGTTTACCATGAACAGGTAGTATCCGTCGGATGGAGCAACAAAGTTCGCACCGGCAAAGTTAGCCTCCATTATCTTGCCCTCGCTTTCATATCCATATGACATCGGGCCCCAGTCAGGCTGCGCATACAGTTTAAATTCATTGGTACCACCGGCAGGGATATAGATATATCCTTCATAGATTCCGTCGTCGTTTACTGACGAAATGATCGACGGCGCTCCGATATTCCACCCCTGGTAGTCACCGGCGATATACATGGATGGATACTCGACGACTTCGGGGACATCGATCGGCGTCACCCGTACGGCTGTCGCCGGAGAAAAAATATTTCTGCTCATCGTACCTTGTACGCGTATTGCAATGACGCCCTCCACTCCTGGTTCAAATCCGAGCTGATTGGCAATGTCATTCAACTCAGCACCACTGAACGATGACGCCAGGAGGTCCTCACCTATCTCCCTGGAAATTGCTCCAGACCACCCGTTAACGCCACTGGTATCGGCTGCCGTTTCAAACTGCAGGGTGTATGTCACCGGTCCCTCCACGGGAAACTGGATCGCTTTCCATGAAACCTGCAAAAGCGTCTCCACCTTGTTCTCATCCGTGATTACAATTTCGCTGGCAGAGACTTCCGGTGCCGCGGCGAAGCTTACTTTCTGCAACACTGTCAACGTGGGATCATCTTCGCAGCCTGACAGCATCAGCAATGTCATTAACACTGCCAGAATATTTAAGTGTTTTTTCATACTCAGTGTCGTTTAGTAACCAGGATTTTGTTTCAAGTTTGGATTTGCGTCCATCGCAGCCGTAGGAATGGGGAACAGCTTCCGATGTTCGGGGGAGTGCCCTTTGAACCAATGCGGCTGAAGGAATGTACCGAAGCGGATCATGTCCTGCCGGCGGTGCCCCTCCATGTTGAGTTCGAGCCCCCGTTCGAGGTACACATCGTCAAGTGTCGGCGGTGCAGCAAGTGCATCCAGGCCGGCGCGCTGCCGTACCTGATCGACATATGATTTAGCTTCCGAAGCATTATTCAGTCTGACCAGGCATTCTGCTTTCATCAGCAAGACATCGGCATAACGATAAATCGGAAAATCATTGGACGCGCCATCCCCGCCGTCGTCTCCTGCAGGATAAAATTTGACGTTGCGAACACCAGCCTGAGGATCAGCACCCGGATCAATCAGCGACCCCACACTAAGATGATAGTTCACATTTCCCGGCTGTGGGCCTACAAGGAACTGCTTCTTGCGGATATCGTTATCGCTGTACATTTCGTAGTACGGCGTCGGCACGATTGTTCCATTCCAGCCACTGTATCCGAAGACCGCTGTACCGTGAGGGCCATGCAGACTTCTTATGGCATACACATTTCGCGAAACGACATTTCTCGTAGCGAACATTGCCAGAATTGTTTCGTCACCCGGAAGAACGTCACCAAAAAGCTCGTAGTAACGATATCCCAGTGGGCTCGATGCATTGGCGTCGCCAGGATGAAGTGAAAAACCTCCTTCGTCGATGATCTTGTTCAAGGCCGATAGACACTCCTGCCACATCGGTTTCCCCGTGTAAACTTCTGCGTTGAGGTACACCTTCGCCAGCAGCATATACCCTGCCCAGCGGTTGAACCTTCCGTAGTATTCACCGCCTTTCGTCGGACTGAGCTTGTCGACATTAGAAGTCAGCTCATCAACGATAAAATTGAACACTGTTTCGCGACTCAACTGCTGGAGTTTATCAACGGTAACATTGTTTTCCGTGTAGAATGGCACGTCCCCGAAATCATCGATCAGCAGATAATAGAAGAACGCTCTCAGTACACGGGCTTCGGCGATCTTGTCGGCATCAGCGTCTGCGCCTTCGAGAAGTTCAATCGCCTTGTTTGCTTCAAACACTGAGCGGTAAAGCCAGTTCCACGTGTTGGTAATGTACGCATGCGTGGGCAGCCATTCGTGTTGATGAAGAATGGCAAAGTCAATCTGCCAGTTTCCGTCATTGCGATGTGGAATTACCTGCGCATCGGAGGACATTTCATTGACATCGTACCATCCGTTGTCAGCGCCGGCGTACCCTTCGCCACCCCAGTTTCCTGCAATTTGAGCGTAGACCCCTGCAAGCGCTGCATTAGCACCTTCAATCGTTCCGTAGAAATCCGATGCCGCGTATTTGTCATAGACGTTCTCGCTGACGTCGGTACATGACGGCGACAGCAGCAGGACGGAACACATTGCTATAAATATATTTCTGTATTTCATGTCTTGTTATTTTGCTTGTTGGACACATCCTGTCATTTAAAAACAACGTTCACCCCTACTGCAAAGCTTCTCGCACGGGGATAAGCACCGCGGTCTCCACCAAACGTATTCAGGTCAAAGCCACCTGGGTTGCTTCCACTGACGTTGATCTCAGGATCGACACCGCTGTAGCTGGTGAATAACAGCAGATTGTTTCCTGTGAAAGACACACGGATCCGGTCGATATATTTTACATCGCCCAGCGGTACTGTATATCCCATGGTGACGTTGTCAAGGCGAAAGAAAGAGCCGTCTTCAAGCCATACGTCAGAAGCATACTGTGAAGTGCGCATACCCAGCCCGACAGCGCTTTCCAGCACATTGGCGCGTCCGAGAATCTCGAGCATACTCAGACTATGACGCATGTTGTTGTAAATCTTATTACCTCCTGATCCTCTCCAGAGCATCGACACGTCCAGGTTCTTATGCCGAAGCGTGGGCGTAACGGCATACGTATAGGTCGGCAACGCGGATCCCGCGATGTACCTATCCGGGCTCGTGTTCCCCTGATCGATGATACCGTTGCCATCGCGGTCAAGTACAGTCTCCTCGCCGGTTTCATCCACACCAGTATGTTTGAGTATGTTGAACGTTCCTATGGGATGACCTTCGATCAGGTAAGCGCCGGTAGCGCCCCATCCCACATAGTTGGTGTTCATTGGAATACCATTGAGTGAACCGCCAAGAGTCAATACCTCGTTATTCAGGAACGACACGTTTCCACCCAGGGTCAGTGTTGTGTTATCCGTTTTGATCAGATCATAACCAAGTGCGATCTCAATACCCTTGTTCAGCATACTACCAATGTTGGCAATCATCCTGTCGTGCTGGTAGGGCGGGCGTGGCACCACGTATTCAAAGAGCAGATTATCCGTTACCGCGCGGAACACGTCAACTGAACCGCTGAGTCTGTTATCGAGAAGGCTAAAGTCAATACCGAGATTTGACTGCTTACGCGTTTCCCAGCGAAGATCTGCGTTCGGATTTTGCGTTACGTTGAAGTTGGTGATCTGCGTTCCGCCGAAGTACGCAACTCCTGCTGACTGGACCAGCGCGATAGACTGCTGAGGACCGAGTCCCTGCTGGTTACCCGTAATCCCGTAGCCGCCGCGTAGCTTCAGTGACTGGAATACATTCTGATTCTCCATGAATGATTCTTCTTCTATCCGCCATGCCAGTGACGCTGCCGGGAAGTTACCCCACTTATGGTTCGCACCGAACACGGAAGATCCATCGCGACGCATACTCACCGTAAGCAGGTACTTTTGGTTGTAACTATAATTAACCCTTCCAAGGAGGGAAACCAGGGTCCGGTCATTTTTATACGACCTCATGTTCCCGGCAGAAGCCAGCGAAAGGTCCCCGGCCTCAAGTCGGTTGTAGGTAGTAAGATCGTTGATGAAGCCTGTGGCCTGGGTCCAGTTTCCGTAATAGGCCTGGTTTTGCCATTCGTACAATACCATCGCCGAAAGGGAGTGAGCGCCCATTTCGCGACTATAGTTGAGACTAATGTTCATCAACTTCTCGTCTCTTCTGTTGTTGTCGATGCTGGCAATCCCCTTGCGGTTGATAGCATCTTCAATAGTGGATTTCGCAGGGAGATAATATCCCCACATCTGATCCGTTTTCCGCCAGCTGCCAAACCACCCTGCGGTAAGGCCGTCGATGAGTTCCAGGTCTGCGCGAAGACTTCCGAAAAGGTTGTTGTTCTTTCCTTCGTTGATGACACTCTTCGCTACTGCGTATGGGTTGATGTACTGAAATACTACAGGATCGCGGAAGTACGTTTCGCCATCGGTGTCAAACACGGGATCGGTTGGCCGCGCGATATTGGCCAGGTTCACGAGGGTTGATTGAAAGGAGACCGGACCGATACTGCTTGGACTTCCTGTTGTGTTGTTGACGCTGCTGTTGAGGTTCAGCGTTAACGTAAGGCGGTCGTCGAGCGCGTACTGCGTAGCCTGCAGACTACCGATGTATTTGTCGTTGTTGGAATTGATGACAACACCATCCTGAAGGATAGCTGTCAGGGCAGCGCGGTAGTGCATATTTTTTGATCCGCCGCCAAAAGAAAGCGTATGATTTTGCGTATACCCAGGACGCGTAAGGAGGTCGAACCAGTCTGTGTTCGATCCGTGGTTTACAGAAGCGGGAACGCCATTGAGGCGGACTTGCTCAGACCACTGCTGCGCATCAAGGACGTTGAGTTTCCGATTTTCAGGTATATAGTCAACGGAGGCCGCAACGTTATATTCGACACTTGTACCACCCTCCCGCCCTTTCCGGGTGGTAATCAGAATTACCCCAGGCGCGCCACGTGATCCGTAGATAGCAGTAGCCGAAGCATCTTTCAGGATGTCGACTGACTCGATCTCACTTGGCGCAACCTGATTGAGGAGCTCCATATTTCCCTGAACTCCATCCACTACTACCAGCGGGTCATTCCCACCACGCAGGGAAGTGATACCGCGGATGCGTACACTTGGTGAGGAGCCGGGTTCGCTGCTGATCTGAGAAACCGATACGCCCGGGGCCCTTCCTGCGATTTGCTGCAGCGGGTTAGTGATCGCCCCCTGGTTCATGTGTTCCTGCGAGATCGTTGCGATGGATCCGGTAACGTCTTTCCTGCTCTGCGTACCATAACCGACAACCACAACCTCTCCCAGCGTAGTCAGATCCGACTCAAACTGAATATTGATGACGGTCTGGTTCCCCACAGAAACCTCCTGGGATTTGTATCCTATGAATGAAAAAACGATGGTCGGATTGTCCTCCCCGGAAGGCAGAACAAGGCGATAGGATCCATCGATATTCGAGGATGTGCCTACACCAGACGATCCTTTGAGGACGATACTCACTCCGGGAAGTGGCTGACCGGTTTCATCGGTTACCGATCCGGAAATCGTCTTCTGGTTTTGCCCAAAGGCGTTGCCGAAGGTAAAAAGAGATAGCAGGACGAAAAACCCGACAAGGTAGCACAGCCGGTTTTTTCGATCAGGTCCCAGCCAGTGACGTGCAGACGCCGTCGCGTGACCGGAGGGTTGATGGGGATAGTTTTTTGCCATGGTTTGAGTTGGTTAGTTCCTTTTTGATCGATTGCTTAAGTCCCGCAGGTAGACATTCAATACAATCGTTTGCGGACATGGCAAAGAAACTCGTCGATAAAACGGACATCAATTAATCACTGCAAAATCAAGGAAAAAGATGGCGCACATTACAGTTATTAAACTGACATTCAGATTCTTCTACTCGCATCCTCAAAGAAAAAATCAATATGAATTCGAAGGGAAATGAGGTGCCGGCGGGGCATCAAATGGTAGGAATTGCCATTATTCGTTTGTCAAATTCGGCCGGAGCTATCGACTTATTGCGAATCCTTGTCTTGTACGTGTAGATCGTCGTCACCGAGTAGTCGAGGATACGGGCAATCTTCTCATTGTCGCGAATACCGAGCCGGATCAGGGCAAAGATGCGCAGCTCTGTGTTTAAAAGCTGACCTTCCTTGAGCTGAATCCGGTCCTCCTCCCGGAAAAGTGACTGGAATATGGTGACGAAGTCCGGGAAGAGCCTGAGAAAGAATTTGTCGAAATGAACAAAGAGCTCTTCCCTTTCGTGTTTGATGTTGATGCTGTCGACCGTGAACCGCAAATCCTCCATGCTACGGGTACGCAGCTTCATCTCCATCGTCTTCTTGAGGTTCTCGAGCTTGGAAATGTAGTCAGCTGTTGAGTTAAAGTAATACGTTATGTATTCCTCCTTTATCTTGTTGGAATCCAGTAACTGATGATTTGCTTCCATAAGCTTTGCGTTAGATTCGGAAATCACCTGTTTGGCGGTTTCAAGCTTCTGATTTTGCTTGTAAACGATGAATCCAAAACCAATCAGAAGCAAAGCAAAAAGGGTGATCCCAACCGCGTACACCGTAATGAGTGTGTTGCGCGCCTCCACAGCGGCGTGCCGGTGGCCTTCAATAAGCGGGAAAATAGAAGCTACCTGGATGACACGATGGTTGGCGCCGTAGAAGGATGCATCGTCCATCGCAATCCGGATGTATTCGTGGGCCTTTTCAATATTGCCCTCGCGGTAGAGGGCTTCGGCCAGATTCCGCAGCGCCACGGTCTCCTTGGTTGAAGACTCAATGTCGGAAATCACGGCCCTGACAAGCATTTCCCGCGACTCGGCGGAACGGCCCAGCGATCCATAGATAAAGCTTAACGTACTTGTAGCCACGGCCTCTTCCCGGCCCGAAACATCAAAATCAATGAGCAACTTTTCATAAGCAGTCGCCGACGCCGCATAGTCGTTGGTGTGCATGGCTTTCAGTCCAAGTACCACGAGATATTCAGGTGTATTCAGCGGAAGAAATTGCAGTGCAGAATCAAGGTAACGGTTTCCCCAACTCCGATAGCGCTCATTGTAAAAAGAATCCCGGTTAAACTCTGCCAGATCGTAATAAGTCCTTCCCATCAGGAAATAGAAGTCCCCCTTCAGGCTGTCCGGCAAAGTGATGGCTTTCAATGTGTGAAGCGTATCCAGCGACTCATTGAAAAGGCCCGCTGAAACGAGGACGAACCCAAGATTAATCTTCGCGACTGACATACGTGCGGGATCATTCAGCTTATTGGCAAGCCCCTGCAAGCGCATGGCATACCGGAAGGCCGAGTCGTAGATGAACGACTTATACTCATCGAAGATTCGGGTGGTGAGGGCAAACTCGTCCTGAGGTGACGTGCCCCGGAGTTGCCTTTTCAGTTCGTCAATCCGCTCCCTTTTGGCTTTGTCAAACGACTCGCGCTGCGAAATTGTACGGTCGAGTTTCCGCATTGACTCGTCAGTCCCGCCATTCTGCCCGGAAGCGTGCAAAACAAAAACACACAAAAACAAAAAAAGAGGCGAACACTTTTTCATGATCGCCTCAAGATATAAAATCCAACCAGATTGCTTTTTGAGGTCTGCAGGAAAAAGGAACATTCTTGCAGACCCATCGCTCAAGGTCAAAGCGAAATACCAAACGTTACCGTAATGGATCGTCCGTCCGATGGCCAGATACCGGGGCCCGGATAAAACTGCGGACGCTTCGTAAAATATTGCTTATCTGTGAGGTTGTTGACGTTCACCCGAAGCTGCAAAGCAGGACTCAATCTCCAGGTCGTGTTGAGGTCAAGGAGGGCATACGAAGGCACGAGCCCGACCGCACCACTGGGCGGAGGTGTTTCTGTGTTGAGCGCATCGGCGTATGTTTCGCCGGTGTAACTGTATAACAAAGACAGACTTCCGAAACTGAACCGGACATTTACACCGTTGCGCGAGATCAGCTCGGGAACACTTTCAACTTTGTTACCGGAGATGTCTTCGTTCCGGTCGCCCACCCTGATCGATGCATCGCGATAACGCGCGTCCTGCCATGCGGTAGACGAGAAGACAGACACATTCAGGTTTTCAAACGGTAGGAAGTATTCAATAAAGGCTTCCAGTCCACGCGTCTCTGAGTTTCCGATGTTAGTGCGGCGGTAAAGGGTGTTGCCTTCGTTGTCATTTTCCACCAGCATACCCAGGCGGTTATTATACCTAACCTGGAAAGCGCTGATGTCCCAGCGCAACTTGCCGGACATACCCCGATAACCGATCTCCAGATTGTAACCATCGGCATCGCGAAGGTCGTCATCAACAATTTCAAACGTGCTTGCCGGAACAATATCCTTAAGGATTACCGGGCGATACGATTGCGCCCATCCGGCATAAATGTTCTGATAGGGAGATAATGTATACTGAGCATTAACACCCAGCAGAACAAATTCGTGACTGATAGTCGTCGGGATTTCCGTTGACGGATACTTGAGTTCTCCCGTAAGATCTGACTTTCCGCGTTCAATCCGGATTCCCGGACTGACGGACAACGCATGGCTTACTTCGAACTTGTTCTCCATAAACAGCGCAATATTGTTGGTCTTGAAGTTAAGGTCCCTGCCCCATCCAGGTTGAACGAGTTCCAGGTCGTAGTCACTGCCCGTGCTTCCGACGCCCTGTTGCCGGCGGTGCAGATCGTTGCGCATCACCTGAATCCCACCGGCAAGCATGCTGATACCATTGAACAACTTGTAGTTGTGCCGGATACGCAATTCGCTGGTGTAGCTCTTATATCCGTCGATGTCGACCTGGCGCGGTGCATACTCCAGCGTTACCGGATCGATAACATCGACGACATCAGCGGGTCTGTCGAACATTACACTTTCACGTGTTCCAAGTACCGCAGACGTGAGCCACTTAAGAGAGGTATGTTGGCTGATTGCCCACTCTACCTCGAGCGACGGCACCCAGATATCGGGGCTGTAGTAATTGCGCGTGCGGGTAGCCTGTCTTGGATCCTGCTTGAACTGCTCGTCATTCAGGGCCCCTGCAAGCTGGTGGATGTACTTCGAATGGGATACCTCTAAAGCGATGCTGAGGTCGTTGTTGGGACGATAACGAATACGTGCCGCTTCAGCGTCGGCAACAGACTCACTTGAATTCCGGTAGCCCTGAGCAACGCGTTTATTTCCGTAGACGTAGTAATCCACTTTTCCGATCCGCCCGCCGACAGCGTTATAGGTGCTGAGCAATCCAAAGGAACCAACGCTGTTGAAACTTTCGAAACCGAAACGGCGTGTGGTGTCTCCCATCTTGCTGACGTAATTCAGCATACCCCCGAATTGAGCACCGTACTGGAGTGACCCCGTACCACGTACCAGTTGAATGCGTTCAATGGCTTCCATAGGCATGCTGAAATGGCTTGCCGGATAGCCATACATATCAGAGTTAGTGATGGCGTCGTTTCTGCGGATGTTGAATTCCCAGCCCCGGTGAGGGTCCAGGCCGCGCGCAGAAATGTTAATTTGATTGCCGGTCCCGTCCATATCGTAGACAAATACGCCGGGCACCTTAGCAAAGATCTGACGCGCATTCTTTTCAGCAATGTTAGCGTCCAGAGAGCGGAATGAAATCACTTCATTCTTTTTGCCGGCCCAAATCCGGGTTCCCTCGACGGCAGGAAGGCGTTCAATATTGAGCACCTTCGTACCGCGTATGGTGATTTCCTGCAGCTCGGTCGTTTTGATGGTGTCGGTCTGCACTTGCGCATAAGTTGGACAGATACTGCAGACTGTTAATAAACAAAGAACAAACTTCAGTAAGGGTTTACAATCACTCAGCTCCATCATTAACCATTTTTTCCAATGTATAGGCAGCTACTGCCTTGCCTTGTTCATTTCCTACTTCAGCATCAAACCGGTAGTGTATACCTGCATAGATTCGCGACTCTGCGGCTTCTTCCGCCCATTTATCACACAGGGCCTTTTCAGCAGGGAATACGTGCGAAAGAATGGATGCTGCTGCTGCCGAAAACGTACTATGCCCTGATGTATAGCTAGGAAAGTTTGGTGTACCAAGGATTGTCTTGAATCCTGGGATAGTTTGAATTGGACGCGGGTAATGATAATGATACTTCGCATCCCAGCAGCTCACACCGGCGTCCATGATAGCCATATTCATATACGCCATGGTGCGTGCGGAGCGCAGAGGATTTTCCTTGTACTTGATGATAAAGTCTTTTGCAAACTTATTCCAGTGTCCTGGAGGCGTATAAGAGCCAAGACCGTCGGACCACCAGTTTGCAATCTTGCGCATCTCCTCGGTCATGTTCTCCTGATAGCGCTTAAGCTCAGCAACGTTTTCATTGAATTCAGGAGAACCGATTGCCGGCGGCGGCCCTGGACGGACAGCCTCCACGTTTGGCACGCTCCACATTTTCACATTGCAATAAAGCGGCGCGAGGCCCACAGGACGTTTCGGCACCTCCATGTTTTCCCATTTCCATCCAAAGCGTGCGAATGCCGACTCGGCGATTGAATCTGACACCGGTTTAGGACACTGTGCTTTACCCATATTATCAGTTCTGGCGCGGTTCATTGCCACCTGCACCACTTCGCCAGCGATCTTCCTACCAGCTTCAATATCGCTTTCCACATTAGCGCCAGCCCAAACCAGACTCGCCAGGTGTTCTTCAGCGCGTTCATCGAGATAGGCTACTTCCAGGGGGAACATCGCCTTGAGGATATCGCGGGATGCCACGGCAATCGCAGCACCATCTGATGGATACGACGGAAGGGCTGACTGACCGTATGCGGCATCAACTTCATTATCGTAGTGAGCCGGGCCCATACGGTTATATTCAAACTTGTAGTTCCATACAGTAATCAACGCATCAAACTGCGCAACGCTCAGATATGCCAGCATGCGGCTCGTGTATGCAGGGTGAGCAAACGGAAACGGCGAAGGCCCTTCAGGCGTTGCAGGATTGGGCAACGTATAGGTTCCATCGGCGTTCGGCCCTGGAATGAGGTTGTACTTCGCAGCAAGCTCCAGCGCAATTTCGTTCCAGCGTACCACCGGATTGTTTGTCCAGTATTTCACGGCATCCTTCTGCTTTTTCGTCAGGCTGGCCTGAGCCTCCTTAACTTTATTTAACTCTGCCTTGTATTCGGCGCTGTTCACGTCGGCAGGCGGATCGACTGATATTTCGCTTCCGCTTGAAAGCAGTACGGGAGTCCAGCTTCCGCCATCCTCATCAAGTCGCGAATACTCATAGGCAGAATAGCTCGCGTAACGCGGCATCTCGTGATTGTCGCACGACAAAATCAAAAACGACACGCAGATGCTGCAAACAATAAGTGATAGTATAAATTTTTTCATCTGAATCGATTTTATTTTCCTGACAAGAATGAAAACTGATAGGTAGCGCCAACGCCAAAGGCAGACACTTTACCGATGTTTCTGCCGTTGAGCATTTGATTGTAATAGGCCAGCAATCCCACTCCTTTAATTTGTTTGGAGAAGTACTGCGCCGAAACGCCAACCTGATCGAATATTACCCGGTTAGTTGGCTGTGCGGCATTATACTTACGGATATCGTCGCCGCTGGTAGACTCGAGTTTGTAGTAGGAGCCTTCAATTTTCAGTGCATTGTCGAAGAGCCAGAATCCAACAACGGCATTGTATTCCCAGGCGCTGGGAACATCCATCCAACGCGTGTAGTAAGAACCGTTGTTATAGTAGTAGTCGCGTTCAGCCTGGGTTTGTCCTCTGAAGAGGTGTCCACCCATCGCGCGGACATAAAGGCCCATGTTCAGGCGGTATTGTACGATCCCGCGGAGACTTAACTCCTGCGTTCCATTGCCAAGACTGTAAGGACGGTAGTCTGACAGGTAGTTTGTAATCGGGAATGCGAACCCGCTGGCGATGTATGCTGACAATTTTCCACTGCCTGCGTCTGAATTTATCACACGGTACTTAAGTGCCACCGATAAATCCTGGAAGCCTTTTACCCCCTGCAGCTGCCCACCATTAGGCTCAGACGATTCCGTTTTTACGTAAGGAACACCGACATAGAAGTTCAGCTGATCGAGGATACCGATGGCGATCATAGGTCCGACAGAAACACGGGTAACAGTGGCGATCGTCTCGTTGCTCCTCAGATAAGTACCTTCCCAATACTGGTCAAAAGTACCGCGGTCATAGATTACGGCGATACAGGCCTCGCCCTTTTTCATCATCATCGCATCGGAAGGCGTTTGCGCCGACGCGGACATTAAACTGCACAGGAGTATACATATACTCAGCGCAAAACTGGTAAGAAGTTTCATTTAGTTTGGTTATAAGGTTAAGGTTGGGTATTAACACACCGCACGGAATAACCGTGGGTAATGTTTCTCAAAAAACAATTACAAGAGTGCCTGCAATTCAGGTACGGAAAACTGCTGCGGGTTAGCCAGCAGTGAAAATGGTGATGGTAATCAGCCTTTGGGGGGAGGTCCGAATACCGGCTTGGGCCGGTTTTGATAGAACACATCGGCAGAAAGCCAGCTCACGGAACGTTTCCACCCGGACGTGCCGTCAGATATGGTAAACGTCGTGGGCAAATAATCTTTCGCAAAGCTGATCTGGCTTTTGCCCTTGAGGGGTTTGTCAATTGGCTTGTCGGTAAACGTTTTGACGTAGTCGCTGAGGGCTTGTTTGATATTCTTGCTTACGTTGTCCTTGATACATACGATGTACAACGTGTCGTGGACGATCCTTTGCTTCACCAGGCGGTAAAACTCGCCTTCGTGTTCAATCTCGCCCTCTACCCTTTCATACTCCTCGTTGCCGGAGTAGTATGGAATTGCCATGGGTACTTTGAGGGTTATCGTTTCTTCCCTGTGGTATTTCTCGGAGTCGAGACGGCGCGTAATTTCATGTTTAGCCTTATAACTCAATCCCACGATAAGGCCATAGAATCCTATTACATTGAACAGGATCAAAGCCACGAGGAATATCGAAATTGCGGTTTTCAAAGGGTAAAGGTTTACATAATTAACGATTTAAATCCTTATGATCAATACCCGTAATTACTTTTCATGGCCGGACGTGGAGCGACGACGCCGGATGGAACCTTCCATTCCGGTTTGCCGGTTACCTGATGCGGTTTATTCCAACAGCGAATGTTAGACCTACGTCATCTTAAGCATGCACGTTGTCACCAAACACAAAATCCCTGAGTCAGTGGAATCATTATAAATTATGTGATTACCATATTTTTTCCGAACACCTCTTTTTGAAAACACCTCACTCCCATTTTATATTTGCGGCATGTTTAAGTTAATGAACCAACATAGTAGCCTTTGTGCCTACCGCTGGGTGGGCTCATTTGAAACGTTGCCGCGGACCTTTCATTGATTATAATCTCATAATCTGAAAGCCCGGCCCGTCCGGGTTTTTTTATTTCAGCCAGGACATATCAGCAAACCCATTAAAGGTGTTAACCATCGCCACTAATACACGTTGCGATAGAATACCACGGACTTCCGTCTGCGCTGATGGGCAATTGCCAAACAACAAGTACATATTAACAAACCAATCTCCCGCGCAAACGATGAGTATTGGCTAATGAATACGACAATGACTACATGGATCGAAAAACATCTGAAGGAAGCAGAGCGTCTGATCATGAACGATGAGTTCGAAAACGGTTTGCATTTATTAAATGCATTACTGTTTGACGAACCAGGATACGCTCCGCTGCACAGCCACCTTGGATGGGCATATCTGTACTATGGAGGAGATGAAGGCCGGGCAGAACTGCACTTCACAACAGCGATCCGTTTCAACGCATCGTATGCACCTCCGTATATCCACATGGCAAACCTGTGTATGCGTGCTCAGCGTTATCAGGAGGCTATTCATTACTCCGAGCAAGGGTTGACCAAACCTGAAGCAAACAAAGCAGGGTTGTATGAGGTGCTTGGCAATGCTTATGAGATGAAAGGCGAGTTGCGGAAGGCTATCCGTGCTTACAGATATGCTACGCTCAGCTCTGTAAGCTCATACGAAGTCACCGCATTTTCCGATGGCATTAAACGTTGCTGGAGAAAGCGAATGACCAAATTGTTTGCATTCTGATCGGAAGGCTGCCTGAAAAGCAGCCTTCTTCGTTTTTATTGATATTCAACTGACCATTCCAATTAGAGTTCCTGAGAACGACAAAAAAAGAACACATCAACTTGCGTAGCTGGATGGCTTCACATATATTTGTAGTCAAATAGCTACATAATGAATCTCAGGAGAGACGTATTTCAGGCCATCGCAGACCCGACCAGGAGAGCTATACTTCTATTGGTGGCCTCGCAGTCGATGACGGCAGGAGCCATTGCCGCGAACTTTGGCAGCGCACGCCCTACAGTATCACGGCACCTTCAGATTCTTACTGAATGTGAGCTGCTGGCTCAGGAACACAACGGAAGGGAGATTTACTACCACCTGAATCCCACAAAGATTAAAGAGATTGCCGACTTCATTGAACCCTTCAGGAAGCTGTGGGATGACAGGTTTAACAAACTCGAATCCGTAATGAAGAAATATAAAACCAGGAAAAAATAATCCCAATGGAGCACAAGACTAAAGTCCACGCAGAAGACAACAAACAGGAAATCCTTATCACGCGGGAATTTGATCTGCCCGTTGACCTGTTGTTTTGCGCATACACCGAAGCCGAGATCCTTGCAGAATGGATGGGCACCAAAGTACTTAAGCTTGAGAATCACAAATACGGTGGATGGGAAATTGAAACCAGTGACCCTAAGGGGAATGTCGTTTTCAAAGCACATGGGGTTATTCACGAGTTTGAACCAGAGAAGCGCATCGTGCGGACATTTCAAATGAGCGGCGAAGGATTCGATGCTCAGCTCGACTTCCTGGAGTTCGAGAAAGTATCTGACGACACCAGCAGGTTGACGATGCGCACGATCTACAAGTCGGTGGCACACCGCGATCAAGTACTGCGCATGCCATTTGCGTTTGGACTGAATATGGCGCATAACAAGCTGCAGGAAGTTGTCAGCAAGATGATAAAACCAAAATAATACAGGTATGAGCAAACGGAATAAAATCATCTATTGGATTGCCACGTGCTGGCTTGCGTTGGGAATGGTATCAACGGGTATTGTGCAGCTGCTCCAGGTTGAAGAAAACATTCGTCCGATTCTGGACCTCGGTTATCCTGCGTATTTCCTTAGCCTATTGGCGATCTGGAAACTCCTGGGGTCCGTTACCGTCCTCATTCCCCGAACACCGTTGTTAAAGGAATGGGCGTACGCAGGATTCTTCTTCGCAATGTCGGGAGCTATTTATTCTCACCTTGCAGCAGGAAAGCCCTTTACTGATGCCTTGCCTGCCTTGCTACTGCTGACATTAACAGTCATCTCGTGGTATTTCAGGCCATCTGACCGAAGGATAACGTCCCCCACTTGAAATATATCCGGCAATACCAGTAAGTTCACTAAAAAAAATGTAACTAATCAAATCTTATGGCCAGGAAGACGCTGAACAAAGGAGGTCTCTCAAAGAAAGACAGCGACGAACTCATCGAAGTTCTGAAAACGCGTTTTGAAAAAAACAAGAACCGTCACAAAGGTATCGACTGGGCAAAAGTCGAAGCGAAACTGAGAAGCAGCGATCAGAAACTGTGGTCACTTTCCGAAATGGAAAAAACGGAAGGCGAGCCAGACGTGGTTGGTCAGGACAAGAAATCAGGAGCATTTATCTTTATGGACTGCTGTGCGGAGAGCCCTAAAGGTCGCAGGAGTCTTTGTTATGACCGCGAGGCATTGGAGTCGCGCAAGGATGCACCTCCCAAAGGCAGCGCCCTCGATATGGCTACCGACATGGGAATTGAGATCCTGACAGAAGAACAATATCGCGAACTGCAACAGCTTGGTGAATTCGACTTAAAAACATCAAGTTGGATTGCGACACCCCCCGATATTCGTAGACTGGGTGGGGCTTTGTTTTGCGACCGCCGCTACGATCACGTGTTTACTTACCACAATGGTGCACAATCTTATTATGCTGCACGAGGATTCCGCGGATGCCTTCTTGTGTAATCCACATGTAAAGCTGAATAGTCAAACGCCTCCAGTATTCAGGCAATCCAGGACACTCCCTAAAAACTTTTCCGGAGCCTGGCAAATATGCGGCTTGTTGCTCCTTCTTTGGGTTACTGAGCCCCATGTCCTGCTTTATACCCGGAAATTCTGACGTCGCCACCGAAACAGGTCTATCCGAAACGGGTCGCGTACCAATACGTACAACACAATTTGCTACCTTTAGAATGGTGCCGGTGTTGACGTGATGATATTGTCACCTGCAGGAAAAAACTTTTACCATTCCCGTTTCGGAATTCGACGTTACACATGACCAGCGCAACAGCATCATTTTACGACAGGATCGCGTTTATGTATCCAATCATTGACGTCTTCCTGAAGCCACAGAAGCGAAATCTGGTCGGCGAAGTAAACTCTTACCCCCCTGGACGACTTCTCGAAATAGGTGTTGGAACGGGAACGCACTTGCGCAATTACCGAAAGCATTCCATTGTCGGGGTCGACATTTCGCAAACCATGCTTAATTACGCTTTGCGCAATAACCCGAACAACGCGATCCTCCTGCAGATGGATGGTGAATCACTCATCTTTGGCGATGAGACGTTCGATTACGTTGTTCTCTCGCATGTTCTGGCTGTTACCGCGA
Source organism: Bacteroidota bacterium (assembly GCA_023417065.1). Classification (GTDB taxonomy): domain Bacteria; phylum Bacteroidota; class Bacteroidia; order Cytophagales; family Cyclobacteriaceae; genus Ohtaekwangia. The sequence continues at coordinate 108,269 of JAEZGH010000019.1, read as the reverse complement.
ATGCCGATAGGTTGCTGGAAGAAGTGCAACGGGTTCTGGTACCTGGTGGCACCCTTTTCATCCTTAATCATTTCACGCCAGAAAACTGGGTTCGTTATATTGACAATGGATTTGCTCTCTTTTCAGGGCGCTTTCACTTCAGGTCTGCATTTCGTGTGGAAGACCTAAGCGCCCTGAAAGCTTTCAAGCTCATGAAAGATGCCAGCGTTAGTCCGCTCTCCTACTTCAGATTGTTAGTTTATACAAAGCCGTGAAATCCCGTAGTTACATTCTTGCCGTGGCCCTTATCACCAGCCTGTTCATTTACGTATTCTATCGTACTGAAAGAACTGTCATTAATGAGATCATCACGCATGTCGTCTCCGCTGATTCTTTTTTCAGTTTGCGGGCCTGGGTTCAGATGAATCTGCCGCTCAATCAGATCATCATATTTTCGCTTCCTGAAGCCCTGTGGGTTCTTTGCGCGACGATCACCTCTAAAACGATTTATATCGGGTTCGGCCAGACGCGGATTTCAGGCGCGGTTGTTCCCATAGTATACTGCATTTCACTGGAGTTCTGCCAGCTAAGTGGGCTTACAAATGGTACCTTCAATCTTATGGATATTGCACTTTCGGCAGTGTCCTGGCTTTTTGCAATCATTGGATTTGACAACGCTGTTAAACCTCAGAATCTCTTCGGGAAAGTAAACAAACGCTCCATGGTGTGCATTGCCAGTTACGGAATTGTATACCTGTCACATGTCATTTGAAACACGCTACAAAAAGAATCATGAATCGAATTAAGCGACATCTTTTGAGCTACAAATACGCCGCGCGGGGGATCTGGTTAGCTCTTGCTCTTGACCAGAATATGCGGATTCACGCGATGGTCACCATCGCAGTTGTGTTCATGAACTACTTCCTGGACATCAGCCGGATCGACTGGATTGTCTCGCTGATGCTGATCGGGCTTGTCTGGATGGCTGAAATATTCAATACAGCAATTGAACGCCTCGCCGACCGGGTTTCCCGGGAACGTCATGTCCTCATCGCCCAGGCCAAGGATATGGCCGCGGGTGCGGTCCTGATAATCTGCGTATTCGCGGCGATCTGTGCGATTTTCATCTACTCCCCCTATCTCCTGTAGCGCAACGCTACTTAGGTTCGATGTGGAAGTAATCGAAATCAACAAAACCGCCGGGCTCACGCGTTGCGAAGTTAAAGAGACTGAATCGGTACCCCATGAAGTGAGGCAACGTGTACGCCATCTTCAATTCTGAACCGATGCGCGTCCATGATTTGCCATCAAGGCTGTAATAAAACACGGCAGTATCTTTCAATTCGCGAAAATCGCATTCCGCTTTCAGGTAAACAGTTGTGCCCTTTAGCGGTACCCTTTCGACTTCGACAGGCTTTTCAGATTGGGCGCTGACCATGACAATGAATTTGCTTCCGCCTTCGGATTTCACCCCAACGAACCCGTATCGCTTTTGAAGTAAACCAAGTCCAGCGACGTCGCCATCTTTCATTCCGGACACGTCGATCAGCGTTGAACCCTGCGATTGCGGTCCAAATGTCCGTTGTGTCAGCGTATTTCTCGCATCAACGAATGTCGAATCCACGCGTCCGGTGGTAAGCCGCAGGTAGCCCTTCCGTGACGTTAACGACCAATAGCGGTTGTCGGGATTGTGATTCCATTGCCACACCAGAGGAAGCGTCGTATCACCTTTCTTGCGCGTAAATTCATCGGGCGCCACGATACCGGGAATGAGGCTCCTCTTAGCGGGAAGATCAAGCTTGTCGGGTACCTTGCCATCAACGCCAAGAACAGGCCACCCATCTTTCCATTCCACGGGAACGAAGTAAGGAATTCTTCCGACAGCCCCGTAGTCGCGGAAAAGAAAAGCAAACCACTTTCCATCCGGCGTATCGATCAATCCGCCCTGCGCAATACCCCTGTCCTGTAATGCTACGCGACCTTCATATGGCCCTGCGATATTGTCTGCGCGATGAATCAGCACCGTACGCATACCTCCTCTGGGCCAGGTGATGTTGAACAAATAGTACTTACCATTCACTTTGAACAATTGCGACCCTTCGGCGGGCAGGCCAACGTTGTCGCCGGCAGGAAGACTTGCATTCTCTATGACCACCTGTTCTTTTGCACCCGGTTTAACACCCGACGCATCGGCATTCAGTTCAATCATTCTGATTGTTCCCGCGCCCCACAAAAGGTAAACGCGTCCGTCGTCGTCAAAAAACAGTGTGTTGTCGTGATACGACGGTTCAAAAGACGACATCTTCCACGGTTCCTTTACAGGATCCTTCGTTGTAAACACGTAGGTCTTGTTCGTCGTCTTGGCGAAAGTGCTCAGATAATATATTCCATTATGGTATCGCAAACTACTCGCCCACGAGCCGGCGCCATAGGCATTCTTGCCATTCTCCAGGTTGAGTTCGTCGACATCCGCCAGGGTTTCGTAGGCGTAACTCACCAGCTCCCAGTTCACAAGGTCCTTTGACTTCATCACCGGCACCCCTGGGTTTACGTGCATCGTGGTACTGCTCATATAGTATGTATCTCCCACCCTGATCATCGACGCATCCGGGACGTCGGCGAAGATTAGAGGATTGACCTCGTTGGCTCGCTGGGCAAAGGTCGGAACGGAGAGAAACGAAAGTATGGCGAGGATAAATCCTCTTGCACTGACGGTGAATCGTTGGCGTTGGCTGTTCATGAATGCAACTTAAGTGTTTTTCGTACAATTATAAAGTCTGGCGTAGGTAAAGTCTCAGGACCATTTCTCTAAAACCTGTCTGCGCAAAAAAGCAGCGTTGGATTATGGAATCGCACCAGCCAGTGCATCTCCTTCAAAAATCTAAATCTATGAAACTTCTGATAAACCTGATCTTGGCGGTATTATCCATACCTGCGTGTAGCCAACAGACCAAAGAAAAAGAGCTCAAAACTGAAATTAAAGAAGTAACCATATTTCTGAATAGGGCCCAGGTGTTTGAAGCCGGGTCTGCACCCATCAGTTCCGGGAAAACGCTCCTCACCATTAAAGGTATGTCACCTTATCTTGAAGAAAAGAGCATTCAGGTAAAAGGTGAAGGCGCGTTTACGATCCTGTCCGTTAACCACAAAGTCAACTTCCTGAATGCACTGCAGCGCAACAAACGCATCGATAGCCTCCATCAGGCTATTGTACGTCTCGAAGAAATGACTTTGCGAGACAATGCGAGGCTGTCCGTCTTAGGTGAAAAATCAAGTCTGCTCAATGCAAACAAATCTCTTGCGGGAAGAGCGAGCGGAATCTCGATCACACAACTGAAACAAGCCATCGACTTGTACGAATCTGAAGTTCAGAAGATCAAGGACGAGGAGCTCAGGATCCATTCCGTTGTCGAAGGTCGTACCAAAGCGAAGAAGAACATTGAGCGTCAGTTGAAAGAACTGAATGACCTAGCCATTTTACCTACCAGTGAGATTGAGATACTGATTAGCACGAAGTCTGCGACCACCGCAAAGTTTCGGGTCACCTATCTTGTTGCGAACGCCGGATGGTTTCCCAAGTATGACATCCGTGTTGAAACCATCCGAAAGCCCCTGCACATTACTTACAAGGCGGAAGTTTATCAGAATACAGGAATCGACTGGCAGGATGTGAAACTGCGTTTTTCAAATGGCGATCCTTCACAGTCAGGCACCGTGCCGACGCTGAACCCGTGGCATCTCGGGTTTGCAAGTTACCCCTCCGCTTATCCGGCAAGTCTGTACGGATCGCGGGCTGGCTTTGATCCGACCCTCCGTTCCGTCAATGGGCACATCGTCGACGCGGAAGGCAATCCGATTCCCGGCGTTAACATAATCGTCAAGGGAACTACTCTGGGAACCGTTTCCGATGCGTCCGGGAACTACAGTCTGGCGTTGCCAGGAAATCAAATGCCCATTCTCGTCGTATCGTTTATTGGTTATCAGTCGCAGGAGATACCCGTAGCTCGGGCCGAAACCAACGTCGTTCTGCAACCAGACGTTTCAAGCCTTTCTGAAGTTGCTGTAGTGGGTTACGGTACGGGCAATCCCATACGAATCAGGGGCGCAGCTTCGATTCGAAGAGCCGACAAGACCGGATCTTTACCTATTGCTACAACAACGATTGAAAATCAGACCACTGTCGAAATTGAAGTGAACGAACCGTATTCGATAAAATCCAATGGCGAAAAGGTTCTCGTGGACTTGAAGAACATGGATATTGAGGCGATCTACGAATACTACGCGGTCCCCAAGCTTGACAAGGACGCATTTCTCATCGCCAGGCTCATCAACTCGGACCAATACAATCTGCTTGAGGGTGAAGCTAACCTTTATTTTGAAGATGCCTTTGTGGGCCGATCTGTACTGAATGCAAAATCCCTGAATGATACGCTGAATATTTCACTTGGCAGGGACAAAAACATCGTCGTCGGCCGCGAAAAGAACACCGTATACTCGAAGTCACGGTCATTCGGCAGCAACACATCCGAAACACGCGGATTCCAGATCCTGGTGCGGAATAAAAAATCTCAACCTATAAACATCACAATCTTCGATCAGATTCCCATTTCAGTAATCAGTGACATCACAGTAACTCCGGAAGATCTGTCAAATGGCGTTCTCGAAAAAGGCTCCGGGAAGGTAACCTGGCGCCTGAATGTTGACGCGCAACAGCAAAAAGAGCTGAAACTGAATTATGAGGTTAAGTATCCAAAGAAGCAGAATGTATATCTCGAGTAGGACGATCAAAAAAGTCGTGGACGCCAGACATAATTATCGTGGAAAGTTTGATCTAAGTCTGTTAATTTCGACGGCGAAAGTCATCATCGAATTCAACAACCCAATCATTCCGAATTCCAAATATTACTCCACATGTCCGCGACCTTGAATTTCACTGAGATGTTTCCCGAAAGTCTTGTTCTGGAAACAGAGCGGGTTATCCTCCGTGTGCTGAAAGCTTCAGACGTAGAAGACTTCCGCAAGATCTCGAAGGACAAGAATATCTGGACCTACTTCACCAGAGACCTTAGTATTGACGAAGAAATGAATCAATGGGTAAGTGCTGCATTGCGCGACCTTCAATCAGGAATCCGGTTCCCGTTCACTATTGTCGAAAAGTCAACGGGCAGGATTTGCGGAAGCACGAGTTTTGGCAGTATCTCCGCGTACGACAAAAGACTTGAGATCGGTTGGACGTGGCTGGGAGAGGAATTCATCGGCAGCGGTATCAACACACATGCGAAGTTTCTCCTGCTGCGATACGCCTTTGAACAACTCGGATTTGTGCGTGTAGAGATCAAGACGGATAATAAGAACACCCGGGCGAAAAAAGCCCTCGAAAAAATCGGAGCGCGCGCAGAAGGTGTGCTCAGAAGCCATATGCTGATGTTCAACAACCGCAGGCGGGACTCGATTTACTACAGCATCCTTGCCTCCGAGTGGGAACTTATCCGAAGGGCTATGTTTGGCAGTGTTGCGCTTTCACACGCCTCATCACAGGTCTGAGATCACTTTTCCGATCGGAGCAGCTTCTTATATCGGATCAGCGCTTCAAGAAAATAGTAATCCGCATAAATCAGCGGCACATCAATCTCCGACTTGTGGGGCTTGTGACCCGTACTATGCATAAGCAAAAATCCCTGATTGGATCCAGGCGCTGCCAGATATTCGGGACTCGCAAGGCTCCCGAGAATAAAGGTTGCCGCGTCTTTGTACTTCTTTCCGCTATCGACATACTGCTGAAGTTCAAGAAGTGCGGATGCCAGGATGGCGGCCGCTGATGCATCGCGTTCTTCATTGGGAATGCCCGGAGCGTTATAGTCCCAGTAAGGCACCTTGTCTTTCGGCAGGTTAGGATGCGACAACATGAAGTCAGCGATGCGTATCGCCTGTTCGAGAAAGCGCTTGTCCTTTGTCTCGCGGTATGTCATCGTGTATCCGTAGAGCGCCCATGCCTGTCCGCGTGCCCATGCCGACTCATCAGCATGCCCCTGATGAGTGACGCGTTGTTTGACTTTCCCCGTGACGGTGTCGTAATCTACAACGTGGTAGCTACTGTAGTCCGAACGAAAGTGATTCTTCAATGTAGTCAGCGCATGCGTTACGGCTATATTGTAAAAGGAAGAGTCTCCGCTAACCTTTGTCGCCCAGAATAGCAGCTCAAGGTTCATCATATTATCGATAATAACGGGGAATTCCCAGTTGCCGTGATCCCACGACTTCATGGTTCCCGTTGTCTTTCTAAAACGCGTGGACAGCGATCGCGCTCCCTGTATCAGCACTTCCTCGTACGCACGGCTTGGCGCAAGGCGCAGGCCGTTACCGTAGGAACAATACAGCATGAAGCCAAGGTCATGCGTCCCGGTGTTGAATTGTTCCCGCTCCAGTGATTCGGTCCACTTGCGCGCTGCTCTCGCCCATGTTTCATCGCGTGTGAGCTCGTACATCTGCCAGAGGACGCCCGCGTAAAACCCACTCGTCCAGTCACGTGAAGGAACAGCAACCATCTGACCGTCTTTTACAGAGCGGGGAAAGGTATTCGTATCCGTAAATGTTTTTAGGCGATACCGCAGCTGCTCTTCAACTATTGCCGAGGTGCGTTTAACATCGAAGGCTTTTTGCGCATGCAGGGCAAAGAATGAAAACAACAACAAAACAAGTATCGGAAGTCGGCACATAGTTGTCGAAAGATTGGTGAGCTTCTGCAACTTAAGGTCGATTCGCCTTGCGCGCAAGAAACGCTGTGAAATTCAATAATTTGAGGTGTCGCAACCACAGCAATCAGCTTTTTTGTTAAGGAAATTCTGGTTATCCTTGCGCCGTGAAAAGATCGGTTAAAAGCAGAATAGCAGCGCTTTGTTTAGCTTCATTCTATTTGGTTTTCATTTGCGCGTTTTCTGTTAGCGGAAGTCAGATCAGCCACTCCGGCGAAACACCATCTTCCTGCTTCTACGTCGTTAAGGCTGACTTTTCACTTCACACCTTCACCCCTTCTGGCAATTTCGTTTCTGCCAAAGCGCTGGGAGGAGTCTCATCAGAGAAGGGTACTTTCGATAAAGGATTCTCCGCAAGCCTGGATCTCACGAGGTCATTGCAGCGCATCACGTCGTATTTAATGACATCCGGAGACCTGGTTGCCAGGTTTTCCATCATTCAGATAATTTATCCTTTCCACTATTTCTGGTAGTTGATCTGAGAAGTCTGGGTTCACGCACCTGGCGTCATGTGCCGGCATTAAAGGAACAGCACTGTTTCATGCAACTACTAAGGTATTGCAATAAAGACGAAGCTTTTACGTCACAAGCTTAACAATGCGTTCTTTCTGCCACCGCCTGATTCCTCACAAAATCATTTCCAACGACAACAAGTACAATGAAAATAACTGCTGAGAACATTCTGCTAATCGGATCCATTCTGCTGTTTATTTCGATTTTAGCGGGAAAGACGAGTTACAAGTTCGGCGTTCCGACCCTTGTATTCTTCGTTGCGATCGGCATGCTTGCGGGGTCTGAGGGTGTTGGAGGAATTTATTTCAACGATCCCACTTCTGCGCAGTTTATCGGCGTGGTGGCGCTGAACTTCATCCTGTTCTCCGGAGGACTGGACACGCATTGGAAGGCAGTGAAGCCAATTGTCTGGCAGGGTGTAACGCTTTCCACACTCGGAGTTCTCGTCACTGCCACAACGGTTGGTGCATTTGTATATTTTGTCACAGACTTTACCCTGTACGAATCACTTTTACTCGGATCGATTGTATCCTCCACCGATGCTGCTGCTGTATTCTCCATACTGAGATCAAAAAGCCTGGCCCTCAAGTACAACCTCCGCCCTACACTAGAACTGGAAAGCGGTAGTAATGACCCGATGGCGTATGTGCTCACAATAGCATTCACCGGATTGGTATTGAATCCTGAAGCCGGACTCATAAGCGTGCTGCCGATCTTTCTCATGCAAATGGTGATCGGTGGTATGGCCGGTTTCATTTTTGGAAAGTTGGGAAAATTGATTATCAATCAGATCAGGCTAGACTATGTCGGCCTATATCCGGTGCTGGCGATTGCACTGATGTATTTCACTTTCTCCGCCACAACCTTCGTTAACGGAAACGGGTTTCTCGCGGTGTATATATCTGCAGTCTTTCTCGGTAACCAGGATTTGATTCACAAGAAGACGATTGTCAAATTTTTCGATGGAATGGCCTGGCTCATGCAAATAGGGCTCTTCCTGACGCTGGGACTACTGGTATTCCCAAGTCAGATGGTTCCGGTTATTGGCATCGGCCTCTTGATTTCGGCGTTTATGATATTAGTCGCCAGGCCTGTGAGCGTATTCCTCAGCCTCGCACTCTTCAAGGTCCACCTGAAAAGCAAATGGTATATTTCGTGGGTAGGACTTCGTGGTGCGGTGCCTATCGTATTTGCAACGTATCCCCTGCTCGCAGGCGTTGAGAGTGCACAGATGATCTTCAATATAGTGTTCTTCATCTCGCTTACGTCAGTTCTTATTCAGGGCACATCCCTGCCAATCATTGCGCGCTGGCTGAACGTAGCCCTGCCGGAGGAACTGAAGGATAAAACACCTTCGGAAATGCTTCTGCAGGAAGACGCCAAATCCGAATTTGTTGAAAAACGCGTGAATCACGATTCAACTATGATCGGAAGGAGAATCGTTGATCTGCATTTCCCGGCAACGACAGTGATTGCCATGATCAAGCGTGACAAAAAGTTCATCACGCCTGATGGTGGAACCGTGATTCAGGAGAATGATATTTTGATGATTTTATCTGAAAATAAGGACGGCATTGAATTAGTATCCAAAAACTTATGTGAATTATGATAGAAGCGAGTGACCCTACGTTCTGGGATTTGTTTAATCCCGAAAATATTATCCGCTATGGAGGTATAGCACTGCTGGTAGCAATCCTGTTCGCAGAAAGTGGCATCTTCTTCTGTTTCTTTCTACCTGGAGACTCGCTGCTTTTTACAGCAGGTCTTCTCATCGGCACAGAATATTTACCCGGAAGCGTTCAAATGCTCATCCCCGTTCTTGTCCTTGCTTCCATGGCTGGATCAATTCTTGGATACTACAGTGGCAAGTGGGCCCGGTTTTACTTTGGACGGGGTGAAGATGGGCTACTGTTCAAAAAGAAGCACATGGACATGACAGAAGAGTTTTATCTGCGTCATGGCATGTTTGCGTTCATTTTTGGCAAGTACCTTCCGGTTATCCGGACGTTCATTACAATCCTTGCCGGAGTTACGAGCATCCGTCTGCATCAGTTTGTCATGTATAACCTGCTCGGCACAACGATCTGGATCAGTTCACTGGTTCTGGCGGGTCACCTGCTGGGGCGTGCATTCCCTAACCTGATCAACTATCTCGAGTTTATCGTCATCGGAATGATTATTATAACCGCTATCCCCGTTATTACGGTGTGGCTGAAGAAGCGCGCTTCCAAAGTGTAGTTAAGGTATGCAGAAGAGGCACAAAGCAAAAGAGGCCACCCAATTTGGGCGGCCTCTTTTTTAAGCGTTAATGGATTACCATCTCTTGTTGTAACCACCGTCTCCGCCGCCACGGTTGCCATATCCGCCACCGCCGCGGTTGCCACCATATCCACCGCCACCACGAGGTGAATCAGTCTTAGGTCTGGCTTCGTTTACGACCAGTTCCTTACCAAGGAAACTATATCCATTCAGTTCGTTTATTGCCTGCTTCGCTGAGTCGTTGTCTGACATTTCGATAAAACCGAAACCGCGGCTGCGGTTTGTTTCTCTATCAAGGATGATCTTCACTGAAGACACCTCACCGTGTTGTTCAAATAGCTCTCTTAATTCATCTTCTGATGCTTTAAAGGGAATGTTTGCTACGTAAATGTTCATTGTTAAGAAATAAATAAATAATAAATAAAGTGTTCGGATTTGGGTGTGTAGATAAACGGTTGCGTGATGCCGGATTACCGGAAGGATTTAACTATTGATCTGTATTTTGTATCAAGGTATCGCATTGACACAGGCAAGATAAGTAAGTTACCTTGTATTTTCCATGAAAAAAGAAAATAAAAGTATTCTTCCACCCGCCTGTCATAACTATGTTCCACTCGCAACATTTAAAAAGGATGTTTCTCAACAATCAGGCGACTGCTGTTGATACGATTTATACTGTTTAACTGGGCTCGTTCTGTATCATCACAAAATGACAAAGCGTAGCCGGTTTGGCCTGCACGACCAGTTCTTCCGATGCGATGCGTGTAGGTCTCCGCCGACTGTGGTAATTCATAATTGATCACAAACGGCAGATCTGCGATATCGATTCCTCTTGCGGCGATATCTGTCGCGACAAGTACACGCGTTTCATTTCGTTTGAAATTGGAAAGCGCCCTTTGCCGCGCGTTCTGGCTTTTATTGCCGTGAATCGCTTCTGCAGTGATTCCCGCCTTGTTCAGATCCTTCGCAATCTTGTCGGCGCCGTATTTCGTCCTTGCAAAAACCAGCACATTCGACATTTCCCTTTCGGTGATAACGTGTTTCAACAAGGCACGTTTCATTTCTTTCGAAACGTAATACACCGACTGACTGATACGAGGCTTGCTTTCGGGTGTCCGGATGGCTATTCGCACAGGCTCCCTGAGAATAGCATCGGCAAGACCTTGGACTTCTTTGGGCATAGTTGCTGAAAAGAACACGTTCTGTCTGGAGGCCGGAATCAGCTTCAGGAGTTTTTTGATATCATGGATAAAACCCATATCCAGCATACGATCTGCTTCATCCAGCACGAGGATCTGAAGGTCTCGCAAAGAAAGAATTCGTTGGTTGAGCAAATCGAGTAATCTACCCGGGGTAGCTACCAGGATGTCCACGCCGCGCCTGATTTCCTTTTCCTGATGAACCTGCGAAACGCCACCAAAGACGACTGTACTCCGGATCGGGAGGTATTTGCCATAAGAGCGGAGGTTTTCGAAGACCTGGAGGGCAAGTTCACGGGTTGGTGTCAGCATCAATGCCCGCACGCCACGTCCCGGGCTTTTACTCAGGCGTTGCAGCACCGGAATACAAAAAGCGGCAGTCTTTCCCGTTCCTGTCTGCGCAAGCCCTAATACGTCGCTGCCTTTCAAAATCTGGGGAACTGCTTCTGCCTGAATCGGCGTAGGTATCTGATATCCTTTCTCTTCCAGGGCCTTCACGATCGCCTCTGAAAGACTAAAATCCTTAAATGTCATTAACAAAAATGTAACTCCGGAAGTGACTTCACTTTCCTGTGCACAGCGCCATACTAGCCATCAACTGTTTGGGGACCATGCCTGTCCTGGGGATATTTAAGTGACTACACAGGAAATTCCGGAAGCAGTGAACTAATTTTCCACAATCAGGGGTTCAAAGGTAAGTGAATCTTTGTAATTCTCCAATTTCAGCCTTTGCGCGGGTATTTCAATCAATACCCTATCGTTTAAGCGGTAAATTGTCTGATTACGGGATTATTTTCGTACCTTTGAATACTTTATTAACAATTCATCCGAAGTCAAGCATTCTTATCTTAGACGCCCTGCAAGCCCAATTACGGGAGTAATTGCCTCTTTGACGTGGCCCTACACGGTGAGAACGTAATAAGCCGGACTGCCGCACCGTTCGCTTGTTTCATTCGTGTTAATGGATTTGATAGATGTCGCTGAAACAATGCGCATTCCCTGAATCGCTTAATAAAGTCCTTATACAGCTATGGAACCAAAAATTTATACACCCGTCTGGAGCAAATATCGCCCTGCAATTCTTCGGATGATGATCGATTCGTTGCGCGAGCCGCAATCGTACCAGCTTTCGAACCACGAATTCAAGGCAATGAATCCCAAACAAAAAGGCGGTTACACATTCGAACTAGAGGTTGCTAAGGGCAAAGCCGTCAGCGGTCTGAAAGATTCTGTCGTCGCACGCGACCTGTGGGAAATCCTGCAAATGTCTCCGAAAGCTACAGAACTTATCTCTGCTTCCGGATACCAGTTTTCAATGGACAAGCAATTCCGGCTTCACGTAAATAACATCAATAACCAATAACTTCTAAAACAGGCCTATGGCAGAAACATTCAGTAAAAAAGAGAAAGAGAAAAAGAAACAACAGAAGAAGAAGGAGAAGGAACAACGCAAAAACGAAAGGAAAGCGAATGCCAAATCCGGACAATCGCTGGAGGACATGATGGCGTATGTAGATGAGAACGGAAACATCTCGTCAACACCGCCTGATCCAAACAAAAAACACGTTATCGATGAAAAGGATATCGTGCTTGGTTCACGCAACGTTGAAGGAATGGTCGTAAATCCCATTCGCAAAGGTCGCGTGACGTATTTCAATACCTCCAAAGGATACGGCTTCATCCGCGACCTCAAGACGCAGGAAAGTATTTTCGTACACGTGAACGCCCTGACATCACCGATCAATGAAAACGACAACGTTTCATTTGAAACTGAAAACAGTGTCAGAGGCCTGAATGCCATAAACGTTAAGAAGATCTACTAATACCGCCTCGCGCGTTATTTCAACTGTGACCAGATCAAAATGATCACAGAGGTAAGGTGTTCCTCAGCCGGAGCACCTTTTGTTTTATTTGGCCGCGCCAACGCCCCCCCGCTTTTTAAGGGGCCACGGCTTGCATGATGATACCGCAGACCCATGCTCCGTAAGTGCCAACCGCATAACCAAGAACCGCGAGCAATACTCCTACCGGCGCAAGCGATGGATGAAATGCGGACGCTATGATCGGTGCCGAGGCTGCGCCGCCAATGTTAGCCATACTTCCAACTGCCGTAAAGAAGAATGGTGCTCTGATGATCCGCGCCGTGATCAACAATACAGCTATATGAATTGTGATCCAGATGCTCCCAATCATGAACATCTGGTAATTCTGATAAATGGACTTCAGGTCCATTTGCATTCCTATCGTCGCCACCAGCACATACAGCATCGCACTTCCCAGGCGCGAAGCACCCGCACCTTCAAGTTTTCGCGCCGATGTAAATGACAACGCCAGGCCGAACGTCGTCGCCAGCACAACGATCCAGAAAAAACCTGAGTCCAGACTAAGCCGGTCCAACTCCCATTCCGCCGGCAGACTTTTCACAAACGGAACAATGATATCGGCAAGATAATGCGACACCCCGGTAAACCCCAGGGCGATTCCCAGTATCAGCATCGTATCAGGAAGTTTGGGCATCTTCATCACACTAAGCTGAAACTTCTCAATACGCGTCTTTACATCTGTGATTGACGACGCATCAGCCTTGAACTTTGCATCAATAACCTCAGAACGTCCCGCGCCATAAAGCAGTACAGCCATCCAAATGTTGGCGACAATGATATCAACCGTCACCATAATGGAAAATAATTCCGGACTCGCGCCAAACACCTCAAGCATCGCAGCCTGATTTGCGCCACCGCCGATCCATGACCCTGCAATGGTAGTCATTCCACGCCACACGGCATCCGCGCCTTCGCCCCCAACCAAGTCAGGATTAAAGGCTGAAACGATCAGAATGGCCAATGGGCCGCCGATAATAACGCCTGTTGTACCCGCCAAAAACATGATTACGGATTTTGGCCCGAGCTTCGCGATACTCTTCAAATCAATACTCAGGGTCAGCAGAATCAAACTCGCAGGCAACAGGTATCGCGACGCCACAAAGTACAGCGATGAGTCTGATCCTGAAACGATTCCAAAAGAATTAAGGAGCGATGGCAGAAAGTAACAAAGCAACAACGACGGCACGAAAGTGTAAAACTTTTTCCAGAACGGGTGATCACTTGATGCTGTCTTGAATACAAATGCCAGCATAAACATGAGCATGCCGAGTACTACAGCGTCGTTGGTAATGAGTGGCTCCATGGGGTAAATATGGGAATATTCACCTCAAGTCTCAAACCCGAACGTATGGCGCGATGCCTCCTCTGCGGATACAAGAGAACAAAGGAACACTCCCTGATGACATCTGTCATCCCACGGCCGCAGAGGTACACGTGACGGTTGCACATTCTGTCATTAAGTCATCACATAAATGACTCGCCGTAAACGACGATCCTCATTTCACAGATGGTCAGGCTGCATTAAATATGCTGTTGTCCGGGGACAATAAAGAATTATCGTATGAAGAAACGCCTACTGATCGCCGCATTGTTCCTGAGTATCAGCACCACTTTTGCCCAGGCCCCCTACCCTGTCTTTGAATACAAAAATGCTAAGGACACCGCAGTATATCAGCGCGCAGTCGATGAATACATCTGTAAAGAATACGATGTGGCCTTGAGGACGCTTCGAAAACTTTCAAAGCGCTACGACCGCGATGCCGCCATTCACAGACTGAGGGCGTTGTGCTTTGAAGAACTCGGCGACTTCAACGAAGCAACGTACGCCCTGGGACTTGCCATTGCAGAGTCGCCAGAAACATACGGACTCCTGACAGAACGCGCGAGACTGTGGCGCAAGGCGCAGAATTATCGTGCACAGGCAGCAGACCTATGTGCCTATCTCGTGTTCGATCCGAATTGTCGCGCCGTGGTCTACGGCTACATGCACGCCCTTCGCGAACTCCATGAATACGACCTTGGCATTCAGTTTCTCGATACCTACCCCCACAAGGACGCAGGATTGTACAACCTTCTGGGGCATTTTTACATCCAGACAGAACAATACGACTCTGCAATTTCTGTGATGAATCGCACATTAATGATGTATCCAAACTACGAGGCTGGGTACGAACAGCTCGCTATCGCATATTTTTTTGCAGACCAGCATGAAAAAGCACTGGCAGCAGCAGATAACCTCATCGCGCTGAACAACCAACATGCTTACGCCTTTGCTCTGAAGGGATGGATCTGCGACGATATGGGCCGCGACTTCGAAGCCCAGCAATACTACGACCTCGCAGAACAATATGGCTATGTGTTTGAATCAGACCCGAGGTTTTGATTTGATTCCTTATAATCCTTGTTCCTGATCAGCTCCACTTGAAGCACTCCGTTGACAGGAGGTTCAAATTTCAAATTATTTCAAATTTCGCGGTTCTAGGGGGGACGGTCTCCGGTAACTGAAATGTTTGATGGCTCGGGAGTATTTACTGGTCACTGCTTGAACCCTGAAACTTGAAAACTTGAACCTAAAAATCACTACCTTGATTCCGCAAAACCCTAAAAATTATGTTTCGCTACAACCTCTTATTGTTACTCGTGGTATTTCTGGTCAGTTGCCAGAATCATACTGATTCATCTTCGGACGACGCGCCTGTTATTGTCAAAGACAACGTTAAGACGCGGATAGATTCCACTCTCGCAGCGATGGTTGATTCCGGGCGCGTAGCCGGCGTCTCCGCCCTCATTTTCGAGCGCGGCAAAGAGGTTTACTTCGGCGCATTCGGCAAAGCAGACATCGAAAACAACGTTCCTATGGACCGCAATACGGTGGTGCGCATTTACTCAATGACGAAGCCGGTAACTGGCGTGGCACTGATGCAACAATATGAACAGGGCAAATTTCAGCTCGACGACCCGCTTGCAAAGTACGCTCCCGAATACGAAGGAGTGAAAGTCTATGCCGGTAAAGATGCCAAAGGCAAGATGATTCTTGAAGAACCCAGGCGCCCTATTACCATCCGCGACCTGACAAGACATACTGCAGGCTTCACCAATGGTGATCAGCCTGACCTGCTTGAAATGGCGAAAGCAGCGAACCCCGGAAGCATGGAAAATACGCTTTCCGAAATGTCACAGAAGCTGGCGTCGTTGCCCCTTGCGTTTCATCCCGGCGAAGAGTGGTCATACGGAATATGCGTTGACGTTCAGGCTTACCTGGTTGAAAAATTATCCGGTGTGCCGTTCGACGAATACCTCTCAAAGAACATCTTCACGCCCCTTGGCATGACGAACACAACATATACGCCTGCTGACTTATCAAAACTTGCCGCTCTTTACCAAAGAGACGACCAGGGAAAACTCAACCGCGTACCCGATGAGAACGCCAACGAATTTCACAGCAAGTCATGGCCGATGAAACCCGGTGGCTGGGGCCTCACGTCGACAATAGACGATTACATGAAGTTTGCCAGAATGCTGGTGGACGAAGGAAAGTTCAATGGCAATACCCTCCTGAAAGAAGAAACCGTTAAGCTAATGGCAACCAATCACCTTGCCGACTCAATTACCAAGCGCATGTGGCTGCCGAGCAAAGGCCGCGTTGGCTTCGGGATTGATTTTGCTGTCAGGACTCAGGAAGCACAAACACCGAATGAAAACGTAGGAACAGTCGGCGAATTCTTCTGGGATGGCGCGGCCAGCACACTGTTCTGGGTTGACCCTGTAAATGAACTGACAGCAGTTCTTTTTGTTCAGATATTTCCATTTGACCGCGAGCTGCACAAGCGCTTCCGCGACGCGATCTACGGCCCCTACACAGGCCCCGCTCCCGTCGCCACCAACTGACTTGCGCCTTAAAGCTGACTTGAAAACTAGAACCTTACGAGAGATGATGACAGAACGAGACCTTCGAAAACTGGAAGGCATGATCCGGAAGAAAATGGAAGACATAAAAGCCCAGCGGGTGAGCTTGCGGGATTCAGGTATCGGTGGAATGATGAACAACCTGAAAAAAGCGGATGAAGCATTGTATGAGAAGATTCTCCCCGAATACAAACAAATGGTGAAGGACTTCAATATTTTTAAATGAACCCATTCGGGTCGGGCCATATCAAAAAACTGTACATGAGACTTGTCGTCCTGTTGCTGGCGTTTCAGATATTGAGTGTAAATGTCTTTTCTCAGGAAATCCTGAAAGAAGCCGCAGGGGATTCGCCACTTGACCGGAAAGTCAAAGCATTCCTGCGTGAGCACAGGGATGCGTGGCATGACCTGAACATCCCAGTGTCCGATGGCGTACTGTTGTATGAAACAATAGTACGCCACGGCTACACGCGGGGGCTGGAAATAGGCACGTCTACGGGGCATTCAACCATCTGGATTGCCTGGGCCTTCAGCAAGACCGGAGGCAAGCTCATCACACTCGAAATCGACGAGTCCCGACACAAGGAGGCATTGGCCAACTTCAGAGAGGCCGGACTGCTTGAATACATTGATGCCCGTCTCGGGGATGCGCATAAACTGGCAAAGGAACTGCGAGGCCCCTACGATTTCGTGTTCAGCGACGCAGACAAGGACTGGTACATCAACTACTTCAGGGACGTTGCTCCGAAGCTTACGCCCGGAGGATGTTTTGCTGCACACAACGTATACTCCACCGGCCGCGGCATATCAGGAACGCGAGCATACCTCGAATACGTCAAAGGTCTTGATGGTTTCACAACAACCGTCGACGATTCCGGTGGAGGAATAGCGTTTACCTTCAGGAAAAAGTAGATATCATCACGCGAACGACCTGTTTGCCCTTAGCGTGACACAAGCTGTCACAACCAGGTTCTACCTTTGCTCAACAAGGATTTCGATTAGTGCGGAATATGCCCAAACGTTGCGATCCGATCAAATAAACAATGTAAAATTATGAATGTATCAGAAAACGGGGATCTCACACCGGAAGCATCAGAAGAGGCAAAAAAGATGAAAAAGAGGTACGCTGACCTTTACGCAAGAATGGCAATGGAAGAAGAACTGTGGCTCGGCCTTGATAAGTCCAACGCGGAGACAGGAGGTGAAGAGCGTGCTGATACAGAAACGGAAGATGGATTACCTAAGCGAGAACCTAAATAACGACGTCCAGCTCTCCCGATGACTTCACCAAATCAAACGCATATGCATAACGCATAAGCTGATAAGTATTATTCGTACCCAGCTTCTGATAAATTCGTTTGCGATGTGTTTCAACGGTCGCGGGCGAGATGAACAGCAGGCCACCAATTTCCCCTGCTGTTTTACCAAGCACCATGAGTCTTAATACATCTTTTTCACGCGCTGAAAGGGTGGCGAATTTTTCAAAGTTTCTTTTCAGGAATGCATTTTCATCGAGAAGCCGGCTTGCCTTTGCTGTGAAGTAGTGGTCAGGATCGACTTGCATGGCAACGGTTACCATCAATACCGGCACGCCCTCATCATTGCGAAGTAATACGCCGGAGACACTCAGATACCAATGCCACTCTGTGGTACGCGAGGTGCGCACCTGCTGGAAGTACGATATGAATTCACGATCCCCTGCGGCGAGCAAATCCCGTACTTTTGCCGATACTTCCTTCGAGTCTTCGACATTGAGAAATAGTTGTTCAAAATCCGAAAACGACATAGGTTCAATGTCGCTCCATTCGCGGTCGAGCAACCGCAGGGCGATGTCCGACATAAACCGGATCTTCAACTCTGGCAGTTCATGAACGATGACGGGAACGTGTAGTTTGCCCGCGAGGACGCGAATCTCATCCAGGGAAGATGCTATTCGATCCGATAGTGTCTTAACCTGAGCAACGTGCGACATGGCGGTAACGGTGAGGGTGGAGGCGCTTGCTGCAATGAATATAATAATTTGTCTGAAATTCTTCCTTCCTGATTTTCGATTTTTGCACGAAGAAGAAACGGTAGCAGCGGCACGACGCATGTGCTGCCCGGTGATAAGACACATCGTTGCCGGTTGCCTGGTAGCCGGGCCATGTGCAAGATAGGATCCCAGTTGCAGGTTGCCGGTTCGGTCGATGTTTCCCCGGGGTATCTTCGACAGGACCTCGGGAAGTCCTCGAGTATACGGCAGTATTACAGCTTACATTTAGCAAGGATATCTCAATTCCGGAATTCTAAAACTAGCATATTGTATCCCAAATACTTGCCATAATACTGCCGTATATAGCTCCAAAGGTCGGGCAAAGGTCGGGTAAAGGTCGAGCAAAGCTCGGGATTGTTGCCAGCTGCCCGGTGAGCCTTTGCCAGGCAGCCAGTCGTAATGGTTGCACGGTGAACGGTAACGGGAATACAAAAACAGGTAAAAGGCGAAAGCCATCAGACCCCCACGGTCTTCGACGGGAACTGCAGGTTAACTCATCCGTGAAACGGTGATGCCGCGATGTTGTCGCGGTGTTGTCGCGATTTCGCCAGCCTAAAGCGCGGAAATGACGCTGCAGCCACGTGCAAATATCGCCCTGGACCGCAGCTCCTCCCGGGGATACCCCAAGGACCTCTTAAGCCCTTACAAACTCTTAAACTAAGACTGTAACGGACAATTGCGACACGCAGGACTTACATAGCGCTGCAACCCTGACAGCTTGGCGCAGCGCGCAATAAAAACCGGTGAATGAATAGCGTAATCAGGGATCAGAAACGTGGAATCAGTAATCAACTAAAAGCTGAGCGACTCCCTCCTATGCCGGGCGGCATCACGACCGGACTTCGACCTCTCACGGACGGTCTTGGGTTGCTTGTACTTTTTCGTTTTGACCTTCTTCTTCTTTGGCGCCGCGCCAAAACCCGGCATGGGATAAGCCGCGCGGGCCGATGCCGACCGACTTGAATTGGGACTACAGCTCCCTAACCAGCAAGAACTCGCCAGGATCAGCAGTATCATTAGCCGTGACAGCATCACGCGATGAATGTTGACACGCGGAAGAGCGTGCCCACCCTCGGAACTCTGGCCATTCAATTCGGAATCGGTTGACATTTTATCGTAAACTTGAAAATGATCTTGTAAATCCATCGCGCTGCAAACAAAGGAATAAAACGATGCCGGCGGCGAATACGTATATGTTACCCGCGTTTTTCATTCATGCCCTGCGTAAACCTATCCCGTGAAAGTTTATACTTTATCCGCTGTAAACGCAATCGCGAAGGCTTCGTTGCAGAAGACCCTGTAGCTGTCATTTCACACGCGTATCCGATCATGGGACAACAATGACAACCACATATCCCCTGGTCGTCACCCGGTGGAGGCAAAATCCCCGCCGGGAAATTTATACCCAGTTCGCTACGGGTACACGGATCCTAAATCCTCACTCACTAAAACATGCGGGAAGAATCCTTCAGAGTGCGATCCATAGTTGGTCGACACGTTTGAGTGGATTTATCGCTCACGTGTTTCATCAAATGCGGAGCAGACGTTTAAACTCGGCATATAGCCTTGAGCGGAGCAGCAGCCCGGCCAGGGATAGGACGGAAAGCCCGAAGCGCGTGGGCTTGCGCCCGGCCGGACTTGGAGGGATAGCCCGGCCCGAGGTACGAGGGGGCCGCAAAGAAAAAGTTTGAGAGTGAGTGTAACAGTGAGAGTGAGAGTGAGAGTGAGACTGGT
This sequence comes from Bacteroidota bacterium, assembly GCA_023417065.1. GTDB lineage: Bacteria > Bacteroidota > Bacteroidia > Cytophagales > Cyclobacteriaceae > Ohtaekwangia. The sequence goes on along the minus strand of JAEZGH010000019.1, from coordinate 88,012 downwards.
GGGAGAGTGAGAGCGAGGGGGAGAGAGTGAAGAAGGATGAGCCTTCCTTCGAGATGAAACCACCCGTTCTCTTCACTCCTACTCTCCAACTCCCATTGCCACCCCACAAGGCACAGACCTTAACATGTACAAGCAGGCCACGTCCTCATGCGTTCGGGTGTCTGACCTTTCTGCGGATAGCTGATACTTCATCCGACCGTTCCCACGGCACTTCGTCCGCTTGGACGAAAGTGCTGGGATATAAACAAACCAAGCCATCAAAGGAATTTTTCTTTAATGATCAGAATCATTGTGCGCGGTGCAATATTAATAGCTGAATATTCGCGAAAACGAATAATTTCGCGGGTATCAGGATTTAGGAATATTAAGCGCATATAAAAACAAAAAAGAAACCGGATGATCTTTGCGATTCTCGTCCCATTTCTGGTGGGATTGTTCTTTTTTCTTTTAGGCAACCGTGGCAAACGAATAGCGATCGTTTCCGTAGTCCTGCCGTTGACGCTGTTTATCTACTTCCTCACACTACTCCCCTACACAGAGAATAACGAAAGCTACGTTTTCCAGTACAAGTGGATTTCCGCGATGGGCATTCATCCGGACTTCACACTCGACGGACTATCGATGTTGCTGAGTCTCATGATCACAGGTATCGGAACACTCATCTTCCTTTATGCCTGCAACTACCTGAAAGGCGATCCTGACCTGAACCGGTTCCTTTCGTACCTGTGCGTATTTATGGGCGCGATGCTTGGCGTAGTGCTATCCGACAACGTCATTGTTCTGTTTGTATTCTGGGAACTGACCAGTATTAGTTCGTTCTTCCTTATCGGTTTCGACACAGCCAATCCGGAAGCGCGCAGAAATTCATTGATGGCACTTGCTGTAACGGGAGGTGGCGGCTTCCTGTTATTAGCCGGACTGATTCTCTTGTCGGGAATTTCTGACACTTACTCGATACGCGAAATCTCCGGCATGCCGGACCTGCTGACTACCCACGAGTATTATCCGCTGATGCTCGTACTTCTGTTTGCGGGAGCCTTCACAAAATCGGCGCAGTTTCCATTTCACTTCTGGTTACCAGGTGCCATGAAAGCCCCCACTCCAGTGTCGGCATTTCTTCATTCAGCCACGATGGTGAAAGCAGGCATTTATCTGCTCGCGCGACTTAATCCGGCGCTGGGTGATCACCCCTACTGGACCATTACACTGATGTGCTTCGGCGGGTTTACGATGTTTTATGCCGCGCTGCATGCATTTATCCGGACTGACCTGAAAGCAATCCTTGCCTACTCTACGATCTCCGCACTCGGCATGCTTGTTTTCCTGATCGGCATGGGAACCGAGGCTGCCCTGTTTGCCGCGATAGTCTTCATGCTGGTGCACGCGCTATACAAGGCCGCGCTATTTCTTGTCACGGGTGCCATTGACCACACTACAGGAACGCGGGACGTGACGCGCCTTGGCGGGCTTGGCTCCATTATGCTACCCGTAGCAATTGCAGGTACGCTGGCAGCACTTTCGAGCGCGGGCGTGCCGTTCACATTTGGATTTGTCGGAAAGGAACTGATCTACGAGGCTGTACTTGGCTTCGAGCACGGGCAGATACTCATCGCGCTGGTAGTCATTACCAACATATTACTGCTTTACGTTGGTTTTGTTGCCGGGCTGAAACCTTTCACCGGAAAACTCCTCGAAGAGCCTCTGCATGAACCGCCGGGATTCCAGCTTTGGCTGCCCCCGCTCGTGCTTGCGTTCCTCGGCGTAATGACGGGTATCTTTCCATTCATTGTGGACCAACCGCTCGTCGCCCCAGCAGTCTCAGCAGTGAGTGGCACCGGCGAGCACGCCGCACTCAAACTATGGCACGGCTTCAACCTGGTGTTGCTCCTAAGTGCCCTAACCCTGGTTGTCGGCACCGCTTTATTCCTCTGGAAGAAACCATATGAGTATCGAATTCTCAGGCGGCTTGCGCGTTTCGATATGCAGAAGTTTGCGCTGGGAATATCAACCGTTCTCAAGTCCGTTTCCTTGTACTACACCCGTAAACTTCAAAACGGTTACCTGCGCAACTACCTGATTACGATAATCCTCTTTTTGGTTGGTGTGGTATCGTACAAGCTGTTTACCGAAGTCGAGATCAGGGCCGTCGACGAGGAATGGTCAACGATAGGCGTATACGAAATCCTTGTGTCTGTCCTCATGCTCGGAGCGATAATTAAAGTACTCACCACGCCTTCGCGATTGACGGCCATCGTTTCAATGGGCGTCGTTGGGTTCAGCATATGTCTGACGTTCTTCTTCTACGGCGCGCCCGACCTGGCGATGACGCAGTTCACAATCGACACCCTGACCATCGTGCTCTTCGTGTTGGTACTATTGAAACTTCCATCGTTCATCCCGGACGCCCACTTTACGGTGAAGCTTCGCGACGGAATACTGGCCATTGCCTTTGGCGGCTTAATCTCCGTCATCGGGCTTCAGGTACTCAATGAACCAACGAGTAAGGAGATCTCTCAATACTATGCAGACAACGCATATCTTCTGGCAAAAGGGAAAAACATTGTAAACGTAATACTCGTCGATTTCCGCGGACTTGACACACTGATCGAAATCACAGTCCTCACGATCGCCGCAGTTGGTGTATTCAGCCTTCTTAAACTAAGACCTCAACCCAAAGAAAAGGAATGAAAACGCTTATACTCAAAACTGCTTCAGAATACCTGCTGCCACTGCTGCTGCTCTTCTCGATCTTCATTCTGCTTCGCGGACATTATGAACCTGGTGGAGGCTTCGTTGGCGGACTGATTGCAGCTACCGCTTTTGTTCTGCACGCATTTGCCAACGGACTTGAAGACACGTGGCGATTACTCAAGATACATCCGCGACGCCTGATTCCCGTAGGATTGATTACTGCACTGGTAGCCGGGTCGATTCCGCTGTTTCTTGGTCAGCCGTTTTTCACCATCCTATGGTATCCGGATCCACTGCCCGTTATCGGCATGGTCAGTACGGCATTGCTATTCGACGTCGGTGTATACCTCGTCGTATTTGGAATAACCCTGACTATCCTTTTCACCATCTCTGAAAGTGTATAGCGAATGAAAATACTTCTGGTAGTACTCATCGGAACAATGTACGCATCGGGAATATACATGATGCTCAGGCGAAGCATGGTCAAACTCCTCATCGGGCTGATCCTGCTGGGCAACGGCGTAAACCTGTTGATCTTTCTGCTCGGCGACATCACCAAAGGAAAACCTCCTGTGATTCCGAAAGATCTCGACATACTCGCCGATGCATATGCAGACCCGATCCCTCAGGCGTTGATCTTAACCGCCATCGTAATAAGCTTTGGACTTCAGGCCTTTTCAATTATTCTGCTCAAGCGTGTGTACCTCGTTACAGGATCGGATAACCTCGACGAGCTCAACACAAACGACCTGGATATATGACCGATAATTCGATCGTTTTACCATTTGTTTCGCATCTCTTCCTCGGGATTGTTCTGCTATTCTTCTGGCGGAAGACCAATATCCAGAGAATCATCAGCGTCATCGGCAATATTATCGTCGTTGTTATCAGCGTTAACCTGTTCAGAAAAAGCTGGGATGGCGGCGTGCTTACCATGCAGGCCGGCGACTGGCCGGCGCCATTTGGCATCACCATGGTAGCGGATATTTTCAGCGCCACCATGATATTCCTCTGCAGCCTCGCAGGTGTCGCCGTCGCCGTATACTCAACCGCGGGAATCAGCGAACTCCGCCAACGGTATGGCTACTTCCCTATCCTGCATTTCCTGCTGATGGGGCTTAACGGCGCCTTTCTCACCGGCGACATCTTCAACCTTTATGTGTGGTTTGAAATCGTCATCATCTCCTCCTTTGTGCTGATGACACTCGGCGGAAAGAAACCCCAGATTGAAGGTGCTATCAACTATGTAACGATGAACCTCCTGGCGTCGGCAATCTTTCTTACCGCGATAGCCATTCTCTATGGATTAACGGGGACACTCAACATGGCGGACCTCTCAACGAAAATACCGCATATCAGAAATCAGGGGTTGACGCACATAACCGCGTTGCTGTTTTTTATAGCCTTCGGGATCAAGTCTGCCGTGTTCCCCTTGTACTTCTGGCTGCCGTCGTCATATCACACTCCGCCCTCAGCAATCGCAGCGATCTTCGGCGGACTACTCACGAAGGTCGGCATCTATGCGCTCGTACGAAGCTTCACACTGATATTCATTCCATCGCAATTCATCATCCAGGTATTGGCTACCGTGGCTGTGTTCACACTGCTTACCGGCGCGGCCGGTGCTTTTATCCAGCGCGACCTGCGCAAAATGTTTTCCTACCTAATCGTATGTCACATCGGCTACATGGTGTCCGGACTGGCCATGTACAATGAAGTTGCCCTTGCCGGAACCTTGTTCTACATGGTGCATGATATCGTGGTGAAGACAAATCTGTTTCTCGTCAGCGGACTGATCAACAAGATCAGAGGCACTATGGATACGCGCGAAATCGGCGGCCTTCTGCGGGACTATCCGCGGCTTTCAATACTGATGCTTGTGGTATTCTTTTCCCTGTGTGGAATTCCGCCCCTGTCAGGATTCTGGCCTAAAATAATGCTATTCAAATCGGCGTTTACCACGCAGTCATATATTCTGCTGGGGGCACTGATCGTTGCCAGTTTCTTTACCCTGATTGTCATGACACGCATGTGGGCTGCAGTCTTCTGGAAAGAACCTCCCGCCGGAAGCCTTCAGCATGATCGGTTCAACGACATGCCCATGCTTCGCAAAACCATGTTGGTTGCACCTGTGATTCTGCTGGCCATAACGTCGTTGTACATCGGACTCGGCGCGGACAACATCTTCGCCGTCGCAAACCGGATAGCATCCGAACTACTAAATACAAGTACTTATGTGAACACGGTACTCGGACGCCTTCCGGCAACACCATAATCAATTTGTATGATGAACGTAAAATGATGACGAAATGCTGAAACAATTCCTGCTGAACCTGCTCTTGATGTTTACGTGGGTGGCACTCACCGGAAACTTCGTCTTCACGAATTTTTTCTTTGGGTTCGCCGCCGGTTATCTGATCCTCTGGCTGCTGTTCCAGGGCACACAGGTCGGAAGCTACTACAACCGGATTCCCAAGATCGTCAACTTCATCTTCTTTTTCATGTACGAGCTGCTCATTGCAAACCTCGAAATTGCATGGGACCTTATCACGCCGGGATACTTCATGAAGCCCGGGATCATAAAGTTTGAGCTCAGTGCCAAGACGAATATTGAAATTACGATGCTGGCCAACCTGCTGTCGCTAACGCCGGGCACGCTCATCATTGACGTAAGTGACGACAAGAAGGTATTGTACATCCATGTGATGTATCTGAAAGATTACGATAAGACAACACGGCGGATTCGCCATGGTTACGAACGAAGACTACTGGAGATATTGCGATGAGTGCAGAAACATTTTTATTATACTTCGTGATACCCGGCCTGGGACTGGCCGCGCTGATGACGTTCATCAGAATCTTCATCGGCCCGCGTGTCGAAGACCGGATCATTGCACTTGACCTCCTCATTACCACAGGAAGTGCAATCATCGCGACGTATAGCATCCTGAACAACAATTCCACCTTCCTGGATGTAGCGATGATCTTTGCGCTCATCGCATTCCTCGGTACGGTGGCATTTGCCTACTACATCAGAAAAGCTAAAAACAAATGAAAGAACTGGCAATCATCATCCTCAGTGGTACCGGTACCATATTCATCGTGCTCGCGGCAATAGGGATTATGCGTATGCCGGACTTCTACCTGCGTCTGTCCGTCACTGTAAAAGCCACTACCCTGGGTGTAGGCATGATGCTCGTGTCGGCGGCAATCTTCTTCGGGGAAGTATCCACAACGTCGAAGAGTGTTTCCATCATCTTCTTTCTTATACTTACCGCCCCAGTCGCAGCACATATGATCGGAAGGGCGTCCTATTTCACAGGTGTTCCCATGTGGAAGAAGTCCGTTCTCGACGAGCTTAAACACAAGTACGACGAAAAGACAAGCGAACTCCGAAGCACAAACGTGGACACCGACGACGTCAATGCTCCTGATGACACAAACGCATAGGAAGCCTTCCTAACGTGATCGGTACACGTCATTTCCGATGATTTGCGTTGGCGGCCCCCTCGTTCCTCGGGCCGGGCTATCCCTCCAAGTCCGGCAAGCGCACAAGCCACGCGCTTCGGGCTTTCCGTCCTATCCCTGGCCGGGTTTCATCTCCCGTAGAACGCGAACGTTTACTTCGGCATTCATGCATCGCCCCGAACAGGCAAGCCATCCTTGTCGTAAAAGGATCGACGCACACAATGCTTTAGCACATTCATTCGAATTCTGCGTTTGGAATTCCCGAAATTTCCCTAATATATGTACATTCCAATCTCAGCAACGCTTAACTATGACGCCCCTGAAAAACTGGTCCGGAAACCTCACCTACAGCGCGACAAATATCTATCACCCTCAAACCCTTGACGAGATTGCCGAGATAGTTCGCCGCCATGAAAAGCTCCGCGTAATCGGAACGCGCCATTGCTTCAACACGATTGCTGATTCACCATCGGCACTACTGTCGACGGCAAAACTCAATGAAATACATTCGCTGGACGAGGCTGCTGCTACCGTTACCGTTGGTGCCGGCATTCGTTATGGTGAGCTTTGTGAATATCTGCACGCGCAGGGGTGGGCACTTCCGAACCTCGCGTCGCTGCCACACATATCCATCGCCGGCGCGTGTGCCACGGCAACGCATGGCTCGGGCGTCGGCAATGGCAATCTCGCTACATCAGTGTCAGCCGTTGAACTCGTCACAGGTACAGGCGACGTAATCTCATTGTCGCGCACGCAGGACCCGGAACTGTTTCCAGGAGTTGTTGTCAACCTCGGCACACTGGGTGTCGTTACGAGGATTACGCTTGACCTCGTTCCAACCTTTGAGATCGCACAATGCGTCTACCTTGATTTACCGATTGCTGAACTTGTCAGCAGCTTCGACGAAATAATGTCCGCAGGATACAGCGTTAGTCTGTTTACAGACTGGCAGGGCGAATTCATCAATCAGGTTTGGATTAAACGAAGAATCGGCGAGTCAATAAAAAGGCAAGCTGACGGAAATTTCTTCGGGGCGCGGCCTGCCGAATCAGACGTACATCCTATCGCCGGCATTTCGGCCGAAAACTGTACTCCCCAACTTGATCAGCCCGGTCCGTGGTTTGATCGTCTCCCCCACTTTCGCATGGGCTATACGCCTTCAAGCGGTGAAGAGTTGCAGGCAGAGTATTTCGTAGCAAGACAGTATGCAGTTGCCGCGTTTGAAGCTCTTTACGACGTGCGCGACGCAATCAGTCCGGTGCTGCTGATTTCAGAAATCCGCACCATCGCAGGCGATGATTTGTGGTTGAGTCCTTTTTACCTGCAAGACGCCGTTGCTTTTCACTTCACGCTGAAACAAGACATAGATGCGGTGAAGGCTTTGCTTCCCATTATTGAACACCAGCTCGAACCGTTTGAAGTGAAACCACATTGGGGCAAATTATTTACTATCCCGCCCTCAACACTGCAACGGCGCTACGCCAGGATGCAGGATTTCCGGATGCTGATGAAGCATTTCGATCCACAGGAGAAATTCTCCAATTCATTTACCAACACCAATATCACTTAAAGTTATGTTCATCGTTGATTTGAAGTACATCGTACCGTTGGAGGAACTCGATAAACATATGACTGACCATGTGAAGTTCCTGCGAAAGTACTATAAGCAAAATGTATTTGTGGCTTCAGGGCGAAAGGTTCCGCGCACAGGTGGGATAATTCTTGCCCAGGCAGAATCACGCGAAGCCCTCGACCGGATTATCAGTGAAGATCCGTTCTACATTCATAAGCTCGCGGAGTTTTCTGTTACCGAATTCCTCACATCACAGTATCATCCGGAACTCAAGAATCTCCTGGGAAAATAAATTGCGCTGAATTCAAATTCCTGAAACGTATTTATGAAGTGTTTATGAAAACGCATGTATTCCGACTGCACCCCGGACAGGACCTGAAAAAGGAAATTCAAGGATATGCGATCAGGCAAAATATCGCGGCGGGATGGATAATGACGTGTGTCGGAAGCCTGTCACGTGTATGTCTTCGGTTTGCCAATCAGCAGGAAGCAACCTCTCTCGACGGGCCGTTCGAAATCATTTCATTGGTCGGCACGATTAGTATTAACGGTTCTCATCTCCACCTGGGCGTCGCCGACGGAAAAGGCAACATGACCGGAGGCCATCTGCTCGATGGAAACTCAGTCTTCACAACGGCGGAAATTGTGTTGGCCGAAGAAAAGAATCTTGTTTTCAGAAGAGTCGAGGACAGCGCATCGGGATGGCGCGAACTTAGCATTGAGGCTAATCATCTGCTGAAAACACAGCGAAAGGATCCTGAACATAAAAAAAGCATCCGGTGAGTTACCGGATGCGATGATTTCTACTGAGTGTTTCCGACAAGGTAATCCGTCAGATTTTTCCACTGGTTTTTCTGAAAGAAGGCCCAGCCCGTTTCCGAGACGAGCGTATTGATGACGGCCTTGTCACCAGCTTGTTCGCCCTGGTTATTGATTGCTTCGTTTACGCCAATTTCCATCCCGACAAGTTTGTTACCCTCACGGGCAATACGAAACGTACTGCGCGCTTTTTCCTGAAAAAAGTGATCGACCACTTCCGGCTTTTCAGGCGTTGTAGGATCTGAAGCTGGTTTTACAGTGAACTCCGCAAGATCGTCTTCATCTTTAACGTCCACCACCTGAACCCAGTACATCGGTACAGGTCCGGGTAAATCAATCTTCAGAAAATCGCCAATCGCGACCATCCTGTTGTCGACACGGTATCCATCGGGATCATAAATCGTAAAATCCGCATTCCCTATTCCAGGAATATCACTCCAGTCGTTAACCTGAAACAGTCTTTCTCTTCCGAATGCGAACTCGCATATAGCCTTGTCCGCACTATCGAACTCATTGGTGCTCGTATAAACTTTGTCTTTACTGCGTTCACCCTGCAGCACTTCGGATTCCTTTTTCAAGCTATCCGTCAGGTCATCGGCCTTTTCCTTCAGACTCATAGGTACAAGTATTTTGTAGTTATTGTAGGTTGATTTGTTTTAACACCTGCGATCAATTATCGGCCGGTCATTCATCGTTACCAGCCGATCAGTGGCATCGTAAACATAATTCCAGGGAACGGCGCGTGTCATCCAGCGAACTTAGATGGGCTCCGCATCCCCTATCTTATTTGAAAAAAATGATACCGGGGTCTGCTTGATCCGGGGTGTTCGCTTATGTGTATCTTGCTGACCAACTGAAAAAAGGCATTTAAAGGATTAAAAGGCCGCCAGTCATTACCGTTTGCAAAACTTGCCTCGCACCATGTATATTCGGTGAAACCCATCACCACTTTCAACATGAACCTGAAAAGAGAAAATCTGTCGCAAGGAGTCTTCGATCTGTATGACGACTACGTTCACAACCGTATCGAACGGCGTGACTTTATGGAACGTCTGTCCACTTATGCTGTCGGCGGAGTAACCGTCGCTTCGCTCATGAGCTTTCTCATGCCTGATTACAAGTCTACGCTACAGGTACAGCCAAACGACCCCAGACTGAAGTCAGCGTTCATCGAGTATGCGTCACCTAAAGGCGGTGGTACCATCAAGGGATTATTGTCTAAACCAGTGGATAAGAAAGGCAAGCTGGGCGGGGTTATCGTCGTGCACGAAAACCGCGGGCTGAATCCGCATATTGAAGACGTCGCCCGTAGGGCCGCGCTTGACGGGTTCATTTCTCTTGCTCCCGATGCGCTCACTCCGCTCGGTGGCTATCCGGGAACTGATGACGAAGGCAGGGAACTTCAAAGCAAACGCAACCGGGATGAAATGCTCGAAGACTTTATCGCGGCGTTCTATCATCTCAAACAGCATCCTGATTGCAATGGCAAGGTGGGTGTCGTAGGATTTTGCTTTGGGGGATGGATTGCCAACATGATGGCTGTACGGATTCCGGAATTGGCAGCAGCTGTACCCTTTTATGGTGGCCAGGCTCCCGCGAATGACGTACCTGAAATCAAGGCGCCACTCTTGTTGCATTACGCTGAACTCGACACACGTGTGAATGAAGGGTTGCCGGCGTATGAAGCTGCGCTTAAAGCAAACAAGAAGGAATATACGGTGCATATGTATCCAGGCACCAACCACGGCTTTCACAACGATAGCACGCCCCGATACGACAAAGCAGCTGCCGAACTTGCGTGGAAGCGCACAGTGGATTTTTTCAGGGAAAAGCTAAAGTAGTCGGGCACAGGTAAGACGTTCCGTTGAGTTTGCAATTACTGCCATGCAGCCTCGGGCACCTGGGCTAATGGAATGCGTACAGAGAAGCTTGTACCCTCGTTTTCAATACTGGTGAAGGTGATATCACCATGGAGTAATTCCACATAGTTCTTCACGATGTTAAGCCCCAGACCGGTGCCTTCAATATCAATCGCATTCTTCGCACGGAAGAATCTGTCGAAGATATGACTCTGCTCGTGCAGCGGGATGCCGATACCCTGATCTTTTACCTCGAGCATCAACGCTGAACCCTCCTTGCGCACTGAAACGGTAATGGTAGAATCCGTTGATGAGTACTTGACAGCGTTCGAAAGCAGGCTCAACAAAATATTCTGTATCAACTGGCGGTCTGACGAAACAAAGTGCGACCCACCCGGTTCGTAATCGAGCGCAATATGCTGCCCTTCTTTCTTCAGCCCGTCGAACTCCGTGACGATATGATCAAGCATATCTTTCAGACTGAACATTGAGCTTACAGCATTTATTTTTCCTTCTTCCAGTTTCCCGAGACAGAGGAAGTCATTGAGCAATTCAGTCAGTCCATGAACGGAACGTTTAATGCGTTTAAGGTGGACTTCTTTCTTCGCAGCGAGTTTTTCGCCGTCATAGTTTTCAAGGAGAGAAGCTGACGAGAGAATGGTCGTCAAAGGAGTTCGGAACTCATGGGACGCGGCTGTGACGAACCTCGACTTCAGCATGTTCAGCGTACGCTCGCGTTCAAGGTTGGCGATAAGGTCATTCTCAACTTTCTTCCTCTTGGTTATGTCTTTAACCACCACCAGGGCTTCATCTACTTTTTGTTCATCGCCATGAAGGGGTACTGCAGTAAGGCTGTAGGACTTCTCCCCTATGGAAATATCAAACTTAACTTTCTCTCCTGCATACACGCGATTGAGCTCCCGGGTACGTTCCCTGGCAGCCTGGTCATCCATACCTTCAAACACATGACATCCGCGCGCATCTTTACCGGCAAATCCAAAAGAAGCAAGGCCTTCTCCCTCAGCAAAAATGAAGCGCATCTTGTCGTCAACAACACCAATTATGCCATCGGGAAAGTTACGTGCGATCTCTTCATGGAGTTCCTGACTCTTGCGCAGGTCCTTTTCAATACGTTTCCGGGCCTCTACTTCCTGACGGAGATTCTCGTTGACTTTCTTCAAATCAAGCAACGCTTCGTTCAGTGCCTTCGTCCTTAAAGCTACCTCCCCTTCGAGATCGTTCTTTGAACGGCTCATGTTCTCGAAGTTCTCGGCCATCAGTTGCTCGCGTTCCTTCCGGTTTGTTACATCCTGAATGAAAAGAATAGCCGTCGTACCATACTCGGAAGAATAAGAACTCAATTCTATTTGCAGCGGAAACGCTATGCCCTCTTTGGTGAAGCCATACACATCAAAGTCAACACTCTTTGCCGCATCATGTTGCGTTCCGAGAAACCGCGTGAGGTAGTTGAGATATCCCGCGTTACGTGATTCCGGAAGAATCGAACGTATATTTTTCCCAATCAACTGACCTGCCTGGAAGCCAAACATCTGCTCTGCGAAAGGGTTGGCGAGGATAATGACTCCGGATTTGTTCAGGAAGACAATGCCTTCCGTGGAATGCTGAAATAAAGCAGTGAGCTGAAGACGAAGCCTCTGCTCCTTGGATGTGACGGATCGGTAGCGAATTGCCAGATAGACCGCAACCCAGACGCCGGTGAGTGTCAGTATGCGATTGAGGCGTATTGAGGCCATCGACATGAATTCCTCCGTGCGGAAGAAATAGCCGGTAATAACCAAGAGGGAAACGAAGGCGCCTAAGACAACGATCATCTTTTCCGTCTTCGCAAACCAAAGGACAAACAGCGTAATTAATACGTAGGAAACCGTACCCAGCATAATACCGGTGGTCAGTTCAAGGACAAACACCGATGTCATCAGGAGTATGCAAATCGCAAACGTCTTGCTGGTAATTACTGACTGGCCCATTCTTTCTGTCGTTGCCAATGTTTTTCTGCACTGCGGCGACAACAAAAGTGGTAGAAATCTTATCGGATAAGGGTGACGGGCCTCAGAATCAAAACTGATAAATTTCAGGATCACCCTGAATAGCCGGAAAAGGGCACCTGATGCGCCTACTGGAGGGAGAAAGGGCGAAATTTTATACCCAAGCCTTGTTGTGCCGGTTGCGGTGCGGGTAGCAAGGGTCAGAATTACGGTAAACGATCCGTGATCACACGAGTCCCCCTTCGTCCCGTAAGCAATCCAGGCAAACGCATATGCCTTCGAAAACGGCAGTGTGAGGGTGAGTATTAGAGTGAGAGGCCGAGCCTGACGGCTTCAGCGACCCAACAGGCAACCGGCAACGATTTTACATTCTTTCTCCACTCTTCCTCCACTTTTTGTCCACTCTTTGTCCACTCTTCCTTTTATTACCCGGTCGTTTCAATAGGCCACGCAACTGGTAAACGTAACCGCAAAAAGCCTGATAGTTATCTCGAGTCTCTCCCATTGAGGTAAGTTGAGACTTGGCCTAATAAAAAGAGGCTGCCCTTTTGACAGCCTCTTCTAATGGATGAGATCTTAAACGTCAGGGCACATCCCACCAGACACGGCCATACAGGCTCTCTTCTCCACCAAACTGGCGTTGTACTGCATCGGTGTAATTCTTCGCATTGTTGAATTGTTCCGATTCGATGTAGATCTGCCGTCTGGGTACTGCTGCTCCACCGGGCTCGACAAGGTTATCGGGATACCCGGTCCTTCGCCATTCCGCCCAGGCCTCGTAGCCGTGCATGAACAAATGAATCCACCGCTGCGTTGCAATTTGCTTTATTGCCTGCGCGGGATTATAACTAATACCAGGCTGCGCCAGAAACTCAGCAAGACCATTGGTCGAGCCAGTCCACTGCAGGAGTGATTGCTCAATCGCCACGTTGTAGTAGGCAGCAGCTTCTGCGTCACCGCCCGGGATCCAGCCGAGTTTTGCTGCTTCAGCTTTAGCAAACAACACCTGTGCATACGTCACCAGGTGCACCGGCGCATCCTGCCTCCAAATGGAGTTTCCAAGCAACGAGTACTTCTCTGTATCAAAGTCTTCTGTATCGCCATACAATTGTCCGACATAATCTGACGTCTCGCGACTCGGATTGCCATACACCGCCAGTCGCGGATCGTCAACCGGCTTCATTTCATTTACGAGACCTTCGGTGAGGGCCCACCATTCACGCCCCTGCACTTCGATTTGTGAATACCAGTAGTTCTGGTTATTGGCATCGGCCAGATGGCGGAATACAAAGTTGTCTTCATTCGAGTCCATTACACCGGCGGCAAGCGCATCGTTGAACTCAGCCTGTCCTCTTGAGGCATCCACTTTCGACAGACGCAGCGCCATCAGAAGCCGGATACTGTTGGCGAGTTTTTTCCATCGATCCATGTTACCTGCGTAAATGATATCACTTGACGTTTGTCCGACAACAGGCGTTTCCACAGCCTCTTCAAGAAGGTCGAACAGCGCGTTATAGATCGACTGTTGTGTATCGTAGGCCGGTGTAAAGTTTTCACTTCCGTTCAACGCCTCTGTGAAAGGAACGTCTCCCCATCTGTCAGTGATATGCCAGAAGTAGTATGACTTGAGCACCTTGGCAATGATCAACTCATTGTTCGCCTTTGAATTGCGCAGAACGGTTTCAATGTTGATCAGTGGCCCCTGATAAAGGCCATAAAAACTGGTACTGCTCTGCGGGTACAATGACGCCGTGACGTATTGTGTCTCGGCGAGGTACTGCGCCATGAACTGCGCCTGGGGCGTTGAGCTCAGCGTGGGCAGTGACAACATCGCGCTGGCCAGCAACTGAGGACCTGAAGCCTCACTCGGGGCATTCGGATTTCGGTTTATCTCTTCATCAAAGTTGTTGCATGCACCGACGAGAAAGACGCATGCCAATATCAAATGTAGTTTTCTCATGGCTTTCATTTAGAAGGTGACATTTAGGTTAACGCCATAGGAACGAACGGTGTTGATTTGGCCGGACTCATACCAGCTTATGCCCTGCGACCCTGTTGACAATTCAGATGGATCGATACCTTGCGGGGCCTTCTGCCACAACATGGCCGGGTTCCTGGCTACAAATGCAACCGCAACGCTGGAGAATGGCAGTCCCGGCCAGTTTCCTTTGTCGAACGTATAGCCAAGCCGTACTTCACGGAGCTTAATGTAAGAAGCATCGTACAACCACTCTTCATATACACGCCGTCCGACAACTCCCCAATACACCTGAGGGTCCACGTAGGCAGTCACAGGTTCACCGGTTGCAGCCGAGATACCTTCTACCTTCATGCCCCCGCCTTCATCGACAGGATCGCGAACATTGAAGCCGCGATCATTTGTCTCGGTCGTTATCGGATCGAGGCCGGTTCTCACGGCAAGCATCTTCGATCGGCTGAAGAACTGTCCGCCAATCTGGAAGTCAATCATCGCTGACAGTTCAAAATTTCCGTATCGGAACACGTTTTGAAACCCGCCGGTATAATCAGGAAGGACCGTTCCGAAGTCGTGTGATGCATCTGTGTACATCGGCAGGTTTGCGTTGTCGAGGAGTATTTTTCCCGTAGCCTCGTCGCGCTGATAAGCCTGACCAACAAGACTTCCAAACGGTTTGCCTTCGTATGAGTTCAAGTAACTTGTTACCGAAGAATACGTGGTGCTGCCATACTGATACACCGTAATGCCGGGGTACAGCTCTACCACCATGTTTCGGTTTCGGCTGATGTTGAACATAATGTCCCATGAAAGGTTCCTGTTCTGCACGGGTGATGCTGACAAGGTTAACTCGAAACCTTTATTCTCAATTTCACCGGCGTTGATTGTTGCAGACCCATATCCGCTGGTACCGGATACATCCAGCTGCAGTATCTGATTTTTATTCAGCAGGCGATAGAACGTCACGCCGGCGCCAAGTCGTCCATTAAAGAATTGCAAGTCGAGACCGGCCTCATACGAATGTGCGAACGAAGGTTTGATGTTCGGGTTATTCAGGTTGTCGGGCACTGTGAGTGTGTTCGCCGTCACCGATCCCGCATAAACAGTTCCTACATTATAGAACGATGTTGTGGAATAAGGGCTGAGGTCAGAACCTGCCTGTGCGTAGCTTACACGTGCTTTCCCGAGAGACAGTGGTCCCCAGTTCAGCAACTCGCTGAAGACGAAGCTCCCCGAAACGGACGGATACCAATACGAATTGTTCGCTTCAGGAAGCGCTGAGGAATTATCGTTACGGATTGAAGCATCCAGAAAGTACGTGTCGCGATATCCAATGGAAGCCATTGCATACGCACTCCGGATTTGTTTTCTAAGAAGATATGAGCTAACCGAAGGTCTGTCGATCGAAGCCTCAATGTTGTAGAAGCCCGGAGCCGAGAGCCCGCCCACAGTGGCCATTGACAGATACGAATAGCGTCGGTCGTAGATGTTTCCCCCCAGCAGCATGTTGAATGAAAAGTCGTTCCAATCCTTTTTGTACTGTGCAAGGAACTCGTAATTCATTTCACGGTTTTGATATTTTCCTGTTGAATAGCGTGGCACACCTGTTCCACCGAAGGCATTTCGCGATTCGATGCTTTGCGTGAACATATCTGATCTTATAAAGCCACTTAACGTCAGATCAGAAAGTACGGTGTATTTGAGGCCAACATCACCAAAGACTCTGTCGCGGCTATCACTTGATGGATTTTCGTATGCAAGGAAATATGGGTTCGCCCAATACAGGGGCGCGAAATTTGTGATTTCGCCTGTGGTGGCACTCGGGCGCCGCAGGTTCCATTGCACGAACGTCCCGTCGGGATAGCGGTAATTCTTTAGCCGGTTCATGTCTGCATTACGCTGGAACCACTGGTTAATATAGCGAACACCGTCTTCCGATCCCTGTCCTGGACGCTGCGCATTATTCGTCGCGTAGTTAATATTGGTGGACACATTCAACTTCGGTGTGATATCCATGCCCGCGCTTAAGCCTACGTTATTCCGACGTAAAAATGTATTCGGTTCAACCCCCTCAATACGTGTGTCGTTGAAGCTTAACCGAAAGTTGGTTCTGTCGCCGCCACCGGAAACCGATATGCCGTTATTAAAGTTATATCCCGTTTCAAAGTAGTCTTTGATGTTATCAGGATGGGGAACGAAGGGCGTCAACTGACCATACGTCGGATCCTGCGGATAAAAACTATAAACGTCGCGTACGAGGGTACCATCCATGCGGGGTCTCCAGCTTTCGTCCACCTGCATGTCGACATATTTATCTCCGTTGGGAAGTGTACGCCATGTCTGGCTGGATCCTCCGCCATACATATTCTGATAGGGCAAGAAGTTGCCAGCCCGTTCCACGAAAAAGGCTGAATTCAGTTCAACGTTGACCTTATGTGAGCTTGCTCCCTTTTTTGTGGTGATCATGATTACCCCGTATTGTCCGCGGATGCCGTATAACGCCGACGCCGCAGGACCTTTCAGCACGTTCACGGACTGAATATCTTCCGGGTTGATATCCTGCCCGAGGTTTCCGAGGTCCACACCTGAACTTCCGGAGAAGTTGGCATTGGAGATAGGTGTTCCATCAACGACGATGAGAGGTTGATCACCTCCCGTAATAGAGTTTACCCCGCGGATTTTTATCTTCTGGGTACCCCCCATGCTCGCACCTGACGATCCCACCACCTGCACACCGGCAACTTTTCCGGCTAGCGATCCAAGTACATTTTGTTCCTTGGTGAAGGTCAGTTTTTCGCCGTCGACCTGCTGCGTTGCATAGCCAAGAGAACGCTCCTCGCGCGTTACACCAAGGGCAGTGACTACGACAACATTCAACGCTGTGACATCAGGGGATAATGCGATGTTGATAACGGATTGATTGTTGACGGGTACTTCGCGTGTTTCGAAACCGATATATGAAAATTGGAGTATTCCACCGCCATCAGGTAATGTAAGTGAATACCTGCCGTCGACGTCAGTGGCTGTACCGATTGATGTGCCTTTGAGAATTACGCTCACGCCGGCGAGTGGCCCGGAGTCTTCCGCTTCCGTCACCACACCGCTCACGGTATGCTCCAGACTTCTGATATCAGGATTCCCGTCTGTGTTTTCATTCGCGGTTTCCCTTCTTACAATCAGGATATTCCGATTCATCTCGCGGTAGGTGAACGGCGTGTTTTCAAGGATCAGCGCAAGGGTTTCGGCCACAGTGCGGGTACCTTCGGCGAGGTTGAGCTTGTCGACTCCTGCGATCTCTTTCTGGCGGTATACGAACCGGAATGGTGTTGCCTTTTCAATCTTTTTGACCGCCGTCACGAGGGACTCGTTTTGGAGCATAAGCGTGACTTCAACATCCTTTGTTCCCTGACCATCGGCGGGAGTGGCCAGGAGTACCTCAAGAGTCGTGAAAAGTATTGCCAACAATACGACGCTAATACGCATAATCTGTAGAATTGATGGGTGTCTGATGAGTGTGCGTGCGTTTTGCAACGACACAAAGCACACCACCCCTTCTGCACGGTGTACAGAAAAATTCATATTTTTATGATGTTTAAGTGATGTAGATTATTTAAACACAGTCATTGGCGATGGCAGTCGCCGATGGCCTTGAGAAGCTTCCCACCTTCGGGTGGGAAGCTTCGTTTTTTTTTGTCAGGTGATAAACAATAAGGGTTGCATAGCTCAGGTTAAGTTTAGGTTAATATGATTTCTTTTTAACATCCGTCACCGGATATTACAATTGTTCCTTCCGACTTTTTGACGAATGATGCATTGTTGAATTCACAGATTACTTCGAGAATCTGATCGATGGATTCGTTATGCAGGAACGTGGCGGTAAACCGGCATTCCTTGAGCTCCTCTTTCGCGAACGCAATTTTTATATCAAACCGTTCTTCAAGCTGACGTACAGCTTCGGCCATCGTCAACTCATTGAAGTAAATATCATTCTCAGCCCATGCAATCGCCTTCTGGCTGTCAACAGACCGTTTCTCCGCCTTTCGGTTTTTACCATCGAAGGTGATCTGTTCGTCGGGTAATATGATCCCTATCTCCCTTTCCTCATCGCTGACCTTCACTTTTCCCCGCGTTACCGTAACAGTAATATCATCGTCTTCAGCGTATGCCCTGATGTTGAAGGCTGTTCCGAGCACCGTGGTTTTAAGGCTTCCGGTGTGAACGATAAACGGTTTTGAGGGATCGTGAACGATATCGAAGTATCCTTCGCCTGTAAGGGTCACCTCGCGGGAATCACTAAACGAAGGGGGGTAATCAAGTGTACTGCCGGAATTCAGCAACACGGTGCTTCCATCCGGAAGCTTGATAAACATATGTTCCTGGCTGACCTCATCGGGTTGCGTAACAGCTATCTGCCCGGCAGTCGCCGAGCCTGTTTCAAGAAAATAAAAGGCAAAAAGGCCACTGACAATTACAAAGGCCAGTGCTGCAGCCATCCGCCACAGCACGAGGCTGTTGCTACTGAACTTTTTTGATGACGGGTTGATGGCTTTTTGATCAGGCGCGGACCGCATGATAGACTCAAAAATCTGGTCTGCCTTTTCACCGGGAAGGGTTTCATATGTAACAGTCTGCCACTGAGAGTCCATCATCGCCCGCAAGGTTCCGTCATGGTCCGAAGATTCAATCATGCGAAACAACTCCGACTTTTCTTCCTCAGTGCAAGACTGTTCGACGTATCGGCGAAACAGAAATCTAAAGCGGGCTGTATCCATAACTCTCGTCAATTGTATGTAAGACAATGGACGATAAAAAAAGGAGTATCCCGACAGACTATTTTTTTAAGAAAAAAGTACCCATGGATATTTCTAGAGAATGTAAGCCAGCATAAACAGTCCGATGGAGGTGTTGAGGTGGGCTTTCAGACTTCTCAGCGCTTTTTGCATATGCGTCTTTACGGTAAGACGGGAAATATTAAGGCGTTGCGCCGCCTCTTCATATTTCAGTCCTTCCTGATGGCAGAGGCAGTATACCAGACGCTGTTGCGGTGGAAGTTTTTCCAGAGCCTTTACGAAGATATTGTATTGTTCCTGATAATGAGTACCCTCTTCTTCGGAGGATGTATCAATTTCGGACATCTCACGACTCAGAAGAGATAGCGCACGCTGTTCTGTTGCTATTTTCTTGAGAACGTTAAATGTGTGATTGCGCGTAATGGCGTAGAGGTATGATGGGAAGTAGTTAATGTCTTTGAGGGAACTCCGACCGGTCCATATTTTAAGGAAAACCTCCTGGACAATTTCTTCCGAAAGCTGCTCCGAACGAGTGAGCTTCAGCGCGAAAGCATAAACCTTCGGCGAAAAGGCATCAAATATTCTTCGGAAGGCGTGTGCATTTCCTTCGGCAACGTGAGTGATAATGTGCCTGAGATCCGGAAGGGTCATTTCAATGTTGAAGTTGAAATAATCCTTAATGTACAACAATCGGGTTTATAATGAAAAAAGAATTCCCCGGTTTTTTGAACATTGAGAATACTGTTGAACGAGGTCTTTCACCTAGTATGCGGCTACGCCACCGTCGGGGCTCCTTGAGTCAGCACTACCCGCGAGCCACCCTTCGCCGGCAGCTACCACTATTCCCATTGCATGGCCCTGCGCCGCATGCCCCAGTTCATTGAGTTTATGACCTTTTGATTTCAAGCGATCCTGTGTATCCGGTGAAAGTGCATGCTGTTCAAAGTCGAGACGGTCGGGCAGCCACTGATGGTGTATGCGCGGTGCTTCAATGGCGCGCGCAATGTTCATATCATGGTCGATTACATTCAATATGACCTGTAGGACAGTATTGATGATCGTCCTTCCTCCGGGAGTACCAATTACCATGAAGAGTTTGCCATCCTTTTCAATAATCGTTGGTGTCATACTCGAAAGCATTCGCTTTTCAGGTTTGATCTGATTGGGAGAAGAGCCAATCAGTCCCCTTGAATTTGTCAGTCCCGGAACCGGATTGAAGTCGCCCATCTCATCGTTTAGAAAAAAACCGAGTCCTTCTGCTATGATCTGAGCACCGTAACTATTCTCAAGCGTGTATGTAAGCGAAACGGCATTGCCGTCCTTATCGACAACGGAAAAATGCGTTGTTGATGTGCCGTCATAAATCTGGCCGTACTTACTTGAATCACTTGCGGATGCAACATCCATCGAAATACTCTGACGGAGTCTTTCAGCGTACTCTTTTGATATCAGCTTGTCCACAGGCATATCGGGATTAAAATCAGGGTCGCCCATATGTTCAGCGCGGTCGGCAAACGCACGGCGCATAACTTCGGCCAGCGTATGGACATAATCTGCGGAGTGATAGCCCATCTCCTTCAGGTTGTAGCCCTCGAGCATATTGAGCATCTGAATCAGCGCAACGCCACCACTACTTGGCGGTGGCATGGAGATGACGCGATAGCCACGATAAGTTCCTTCAACGGGTGTACGCTCAATTGCCTCGTATTTTTCAAGGTCTTCGTGAGTAATCAAACCACCGCCCTTCTTCATAAAAGCAACAAGTTTGTCGGCAGTCTCACCTTTATAAAATCCATCGCGACCCTGGTTTCGGATGCGTTTGAGTGTTTTTGCCAAGTCGCGCTGTCTCCACACTTCGCCGGGCTCGTAGTAACTCCCGTCTTCCTTATACATTATTTCCGCGGTGGATGGAATAGCCTCCCATTCTTTCCGCAGTCGCTTTGAATGCTGATGCAGTGCATGGCTGAAAGGAATTCCTTTCTGCGCCAGCTTAATGGCCGGGTCAACAAGTTTCTTCCAATCCATCTTGCCATACTTGGCGTGCGCCTGATAAAGCCCGGCCACGGTACCTGGCACGCCTACGGAAAGCAATCCGCGGTGATTAATACCTGGGATCAGCGCACCATTCGCGTCGAGGTACATTTTCTCATGTGCAGCCAGTGGAGCCTTTTCACGAAAATCGAAGGACGTCACCTTACCATCGGCGGAGCGGTAAACAATAAAGCCTCCCCCACCAATATTTCCAGCTGATGGCCAGGTAACTGCAAGTGCGAAAGCTGTGGCTACCGCGGCATCGATTGCATTGCCACCCTTCCGAAGGACTTCCTTCCCGATCTCGGATGCAATTGCTGAGGATGATGTGACCATCCCGTGACGCGCATAGACCGGAATACGTCCACCGGTCGGGACGTAACTAAGGTGAATACATACTGCGACAAGAACCAGTGTACGAAGGAGAAATCTTGAGAAGAGCTTCATGCAGACGAGATATATGCGTTAGTAAAAGGTAATCTTCGTGTTCCTGATGTTCGGGTTCATCTTCGTCTGCAACCTTCAGTCTCCCGACCCACCATTTGTGAACTGTGTGTCTTCAATCAGAAAATTGAAAATACAAAAGTCCTGCGATTTTATCCTGACAACTATAAAAGTTAAAAGGAGTATTCCGTAACAAACGATTTAACAAAACGTTAACAGGATTTTTTAAGATGAAGAAAATAGATCGATGACTAATCCGACTATAGTTTTTTCTCAAGGGGGCAAAAATACAGATGAACCGGACAAAAAAAGAGTCGACCGAATGAACGTTCAGTCAGGAAAGTCTGTTTATTTGCGGTGGCATTTGCCGACGTATGCGGAATGGAGCGATATGGAAGAGATCTCTGAAAAGAAGAAGGCGATATTTAACAGCACACTGGACCTCATTCGATTGCATGGCTTCCACGGTGCGCCTATGAGTCTGATCGCCAAGAATGCCTGCGTCGCGGCCGGAACAATCTATCACTATTTTGAGAGCAAGGATCACCTGATTGGTGAGATGTATGAACACCACAAGAGTATCATTGTTGGTCTTATCAATGAGGTCTTAGACGCCGACGGTACGGTAAAAGAGAAGTTTTACCGGATATGGATGAACCTGTTTGAGTATTATACAGGCCACCCTGACGTGCTGATATTTTTTGAACAATACCTGAATTCTCCCTACAACAAGAAAAGAAACCCTGACAAATCCGAGAACCGCCCCCTTTATGCGTTTTTTCAGGCAGGCATTAAGCAGGGTCAATTTACCGCTGCAAAGGCGGACGTTCTGCTCGTACTCATGATCGCAAGCATTACGTCGGCCGCGAAGCTGCAGGCATTCGGCAACCTTAAGATGGCAAAGGCCGACCTTGAGAACATCATTGCTATCCTCTGGAAAGGCATGGCAACCACGCATAAATAACAACCGACAAACAGAACACAATAATATATAGATGAACGCTTTACAACGCCCGATGAAACAATTTCGATATATGGCGCTGGCACTGGGAATTTTCAGTCTGGCATCATGCGATAACAAACAAGGTTCCGCTCCCACACAAAATACACTGGCCCTGCCAACCATTGAGGTTCCTCAAAGAACGGTCACGGCTTACGCATCGTATCCGGTAAGTATTGAAGGACGGGTATTCAGTGCGATACGCGCCAAGGTACCAGGGTACGTAACACGTGTATTGGTTGACGAAGGACAGCGGGTCAAAAAGGGACAGACGCTGTTTACGCTTGAAACTCAGGCGTTGTCGGAAGATGCAGGCGCTGCACAGGCGAATGTGAATGCAGCCCAGGTAGAAGTTGACCGCCTGAAACCCCTGGTTGAAAAGGGCATCATCAGCCCGGTACAACTCGAAACAGCACAGGCACGGCTTGCACAGGCAAAGGCAACTTATCAGAGCATAAGCGCCAACATTGGCTATGCAACCATTAAGAGCCCTATTGACGGACATGTTGGTTCTATAAACTATCGTCAGGGAGCACTGGTAAGCCCGGGGGATCCCACTCCGCTGACAACCGTCACCGACGTCGAAGATGTATATGCATTCTTCTCACTTAACGAACGCGACTACCTCGACTTACTGCGGAATACGGAAGGCGCATCGCTCAATGACAAAATAAAGAATCTGCCGCCGGTTGAGCTCGTCCTTGTCAATGGCGAACGCTATCCTGAAAAGGGCCGCATAGAAACTGTCACGGGCCAGGTCAACACCTCAACGGGAACGGTAAGCTTCCGGGCTACTTTCCCTAATAAAAACAGAATCCTTGCACATGGCAACAGCGGCAGGATTCGAATCCCGCGCGAGTATACGAATGCCATCGTGATACCACAGACCTCAACGGTGGAACAACAGGGGCGCACGTTTGTGTACAAAGTGCAGGATGATTCCATGGCAGTTCTGACTTCAATAACCATTGCTGATGAAGCCAACGGATTGTATATCATCACTGATGGTATACGTGCAGGTGAAAAGATAGTCGCCGAAGGTTTGGGCAAACTGCGCGACAAGACACCGCTTAAGCCCCAGCCGGTTCCATTTGACAGTGTTGCCGGTTCGCTCAAGGTAGTTTTCAAATAAGACAAGAAATCCGAAATGCTTAAACAATTCATTGACCGTCCGGTACTATCCACGGTCGTCTCTATAATTATTTTGATGCTGGGTATCCTGGGGGTCACGACCCTGCCGGTAACGCAGTATCCGGACATTGCACCTCCAACGGTCCGGGTAGTCGCAAACTACCCAGGTGCCAATGCCGAAACAGTACTGGAAAGTGTGATCATTCCCATAGAGGAACAGATCAATGGTGTTGAAGGGATGACCTACCTGACATCCACAGCAAGTAACAATGGTAGCGCCACTATCCAGGTGTTCTTCGAACAAGGTATCGATCCTGATATTGCTTCCGTGAACGTTCAGAACAGGGTTTCGCGGGCACTTCCGCTTCTTCCACGCGAGGTTACACAATCGGGTGTCACTACGCAGAAGCAGCAAACCAGTGCACTGATGTTCCTCACCATCCTGTCGGAAAACAAGGATTACGACGCAACATACATCCAGAATTACATCAACATCAACGTACTGCCTACCCTTAAACGGGTGAAAGGCGTTGGCGACGTGACTATTTTTGGCGCGAAGAACTATGCGATGCGCATATGGCTTCATCCGGCCAAACTCGCCACTTATAACCTGATGCCGTCAGATGTGGTGGCCGCCATCAACGAACAAAGTCTTGAAGCAGCTGCCGGTGCCCTGGGACAAAACAGCGCTCAGGCTTTCGAATATGTTATCAAGTATCCGGGGCGATTCAACCGTGCAGAACAATACGGTGAGATCGTGATCAAGGCGCTTGGCAATGGCGCGTTCCTGCGTTTGCGCGATGTTGCAGATGTTGAACTTGATGCCGAAGGATACTCTGTGATTTCTTATACGAATAACCTGCCCGGCGTGAGTATGGGGGTTTATCAGACTCCGGGATCCAACGCACAGGAAATCATTGAAAACATACACGAACAACTTCGCGACCTGGAAAAGAACTTCCCTTCGGGATTCAAAATCATGATCAACTTCGACACCAACGAGTTCCTCAACGCCTCGATTGGTAAAGTGGTCACTACGCTGATTGAAGCTTTTGCACTCGTGTTCATCGTGGTGTTTATATTCCTGCAGGACTTCCGTTCGACGCTTATCCCCGCAATCGCAGTTCCTGTTTCCATCATAGGAACGTTCTTCTTCCTCAACCTCTTTGGTTACTCGATAAACCTGCTGACACTGTTTGCCCTTGTGCTGGCGATTGGTATTGTGGTCGACGATGCCATTGTAGTGGTTGAGGCAGTACACGCCAAGCTGGAGGAAGGCGCGAAAACCGCACTGAAAGCAACACACTCTGCCATGGAGGAAATTACAGGTGCGATCATTTCAATCACACTTGTAATGGCTGCAGTGTTTATTCCGGTAACGTTTATCACCGGACCTACCGGCGTATTCTACGAGCAATTCGGTGTAACGCTGATTGTAGCCATAGGCATCTCTGCCGTAAACGCATTGACGCTAAGTCCTGCGTTGTGTGCCCTGCTGCTTAAGCCGCATCATGAAAAGCGCGACCGAAAGAGCTTCCTGAAGCGTTTCTTTACCAATTTCAACCTCGCCTTCGAGGTCACGACAAAGAAATACGGGAAGGCTCTCGGTTTTCTATACCGTCATAAGTGGGTAACGGCGGTAATCCTGCTTCTCTCTGTGGCAGGAATCTGGTGGGCAGCCTCCACAACACCTACCGGTTTTGTACCGAATGAGGACCGCGGGCTGATATTTGCCAACATAGAATTACCGGCGGGTGCTACACTTGATCGCACCGTTCAGGTAACGCAGGAGCTATACGAGAAGATCAAGGATATCCCTGGTGTTGAAGGTGGATCACTCGTAAATGGGTTCAGTCTTATCTCCGGCGCGGGAAGCAACTATGGACTGGGCTTCCTGAAGCTCAAGCCATGGGATGAACGGAAAGAAGAGTCGATGTCGGCGGACGCCATAATGGCAAAGATGTTCGGCGCCGCTTCCACCATTGCTGATGCGAATATACTCTTCTTCTCACCGCCAAGTATTCCCGGATTCAGTGTGTCGTCAGGTTTTGAACTTCAGGTTCTTGATCGCCTGGGTGGCAGCTTTAACGAACTCGACCGCGTGACGCAGGACTTCCTTATGAAACTGATGCAACGTCCCGAAATTCAGTTCGCACAGAGCTCGTTTAACACCAAGTATCCGCAGTATGAAATTGACCTGAATGTGGAGAAAGCCAAGGAGGCGGGGGTTTCCATCAGTTCCATCTTCCAGACAATGCAAGGATACATTGGCGGAATCTATGCTGCTGACTTCGCGAGGTTCGGAAAACAATACCGCGTGTATGTTCAGTCACTCCCCGAAGACCGCGCCAGCGTCAGTGACCTGAATTCGTTGTTCGTTCGCAACGGTGAGGGCCGCATGGCGCCGCTGACAGAATTTGTAGCACTCAAACGCGTTTACGGTCCACAGTCGGTGACGCGATTCAACCTCTTCAACTCAGCAGCGGTCAATGGATCTGCGGCCCCTGGATATTCTTCCGGTGACGCTATCAAAGCCGTACAGGAACTCGCGCAGACTGCGCTTCCGGAGAATTACATGATTGATTTCTCAGGTCTTACCCGAGAGGAAATTGCTGCGGGCACGCAAACTACATTCATCATTATTTTGAGTATCCTGTTTGTGTACTTCATTCTGGCAGCACAATATGAAAGCTACCTCCTGCCCCTTTCGGTTTTGTTTTCACTGCCGATTGGGATCATGGGAGCTTATGTCACGACAAAACTGGCAGGCCTTCAGATCAACATTTACTTCCAGATTGCACTCGTGATGCTGCTCGGGCTTCTGGCGAAAAACGCAATTCTTATTGTTGAGTTCGCCATTCAGCGCCGTGAAGCCGGCTTCACCATTTTCGAGGCCGCGATTGAAGGCGCAAGGGTAAGGCTAAGGCCAATCCTCATGACTTCATTCGCCTTTATCATCGGTTTGCTCCCGCTCGTGTTCGCCGGAGGAATCGGCGCCGCAGGAAACCGGTCTATCGGTACTGGTGCCGTAGGTGGACTTTTGATCGGTACGGTATTCGGCGTCTTCGTCATTCCAATTCTGTTTATGCTGTTCCAATGGCTGCAGGAAAAAGTTGGTAAGAAGAAACTGCGCACCGCGTCAGTTGATGCCGAAAATGGAAACGATACACACTAATTGAGAATTGATACAATGAAACGAAGTTATATAATCAGAGGGTTAGCTTTCTTTGCGGCAGCCCTGCTCCTGCAGGCATGTTTCGTCGCCAAAGACTACAGCCGCCCTGAGGTACTTAGCAATAATTCAAGTTATCGGACTGACCTTGTATCCAGGGATAGCAGTTCACTGGCAAACCTATCATGGCGCGAACTTTTTCAGGACACGATTCTTCGCGGTTATATTGAAAAGGCACTGGAAAACAATACGGACATCCGGATTGCTATCCAGCAGATTTCGATAGCACAATCCTATTACCTTCAGGGTAAAGCCGGATATCTCCCGACACTAAGTGCCGGCGCCCGCGTGAATTATCAGCGTCTTGCGCGCAATAGTCAGTTCGGACAATTCTTCAACGGATCGCTGACACAATATGAGGTAAGCGCCCTGTTGAGTTGGGAAGCTGACATCTGGGGCAAAATCAAAAGTACGAAGCGCGCTGCCCAGGCATCGTATCTGCAATCCGTCGCGGCACACCAGGCTGTTACAACTCAGCTGATCGCAGGTATTGCATCCTCGTATTTTCAGTTAATCGCTCTTGACGAGCAATTGCGCATCGCCGAACAAACCGTCAAATACCGTCAGGCGAGCCTTGAAACAATGCGCGCGCTGAAAGATGCCGGTAATGTTACCGAAGTTGGCGTTAAACAAACAGAAGCACAGCTTTACTCCGCACAGGCATTGGTGGTGGAGACGACACGAAACATACGGATGCTTGAGAACAGGATTTCCATTCTGCTTGGGGAAGAGCCTGGCCCTATCCGCCGGAGCACGCTTAACCAGCAACAACTCGCTGATGTCGAGCTTTCCATCGGGTTTCCCGTTCAACTGTTACGCCGTCGTCCTGATGTCATCGCGAGTGAGTACAACCTGATCAACAGCTTTGAACTCACGAACGTGGCGCGAAGCAACTTCTATCCTTCGCTCACGATCACCTCTGCCACAGGCGGACTACAAAGTCTCGACCTGGACCAGCTATTCAGCGTGAACTCCCTGTTCGCGACCGTTGTGGGCGGGCTCACGCAGCCTATTCTGAACGGACGCCGCATTCGCACGCAGTATGAGGTTGCTCAGTCGCAACAGGAGATCGCATACCTCAATTTCCGTCAGTCGATTTTGAACGCCACCCGGGAAGTATCGGATGCGTTATATTCTTACGAGGCCGCAGGCGAGCGAATTGATCTTAAGAGTCAGGAGCTTGCAGCGTATGACACTGCAGTGGTCTTCTCCGAGGAGTTGCTTAACAACGGGTTGATCAACTACCTCGAGGTGATCACAGCCCGGCAGAACACGCTGAACTCGCAGCTGGACCTTATCAATGCAAGATTCAACCAGCTTAACGCTGTTGTCGACCTGTACCGGGCGTTGGGCGGCGGATGGGAATAAGGCATGACAATCAGTACGCTCCACAACAACGATGCGTTGATGTGGAACGTACTCTTTGCCTTTTTATACTGTCATGAACGTGTAGTTTAACCGTTGGCCAAGAGTCAAAAAGGCGTGATCGCTGTATCCAGCGCCAGTTGCATAATACTTCTTCCGGTCTCCTGTCGTTCGAGGCTCGTCATCGCATTGCCGGTCAGGATGTGGTCGCTTATCGTGAGCAACGTAAGGGCCTCGACATTATTCTGCTGTGCGAGCAGATAGATTACGCTGGTCTCCATTTCGACGCCCAGGACGCCACGCTCTCCCCACAGTTCCCAACGCGATGGGTTATCATAAAACACATCGGTACTGAACACAGGGCCTGTAGCCACTGGCTGCGACAACGCCCCCGCTACAGCTAATGCATTCCTGACCAAATCCTGATGAGCCCGGATTCCGTTCTCCATCGTAACGACATCCATGCGAAATGCAGATGAGTCTGTATATGCAGAATCGGCAATGATTGTCTGGCCAACGTGAAGGCCGGGCTGGATCGCACCGCACGTCCCTACCCTTATGATTCTGCGAACCTTGTAGTCATGAATAAGTTCGTGGACGTATATCGCGGTGGAAGGAATGCCCATTCCAGTGCCCTGAACGGACACCCTCTGCTCTTTGTAAATGCCTGTATAGCCAAGCATGCCGCGAACATTATTATAACACACAATCCCGGTTAACATCGTCTCCGCGATAAACTTTGCACGAAGCGGATCACCTGTAATCAGTACCGTTTCGGCAATCTCTCCGGGTATTGCCTCAATGTGAATACTCATACGTCTGAACTTCGTTCAATTTTCGAGATTTGGAAAGATACGGGATGTTTTATCCGATGGGAATGGAAATTATTCGGGAGGGAATGTACGGCTATCAGGCTTGTTCCTGGAAAACAAGTAGTCTGGATCGGGTTCGAACCGATGACCTCTGCCCTGTCAAGGCAGCGCTCTAAACCAGCTGAGCTACCAGACTATCAAAAACGAGGCGGCAAGGTAAGTCGATTAAGTTAAGTTGTCAAGTGCAGCCCTGGTAAGTGAAAGCTTTACGTTCCTCCTAAATCAACTTTTTCCTTCAGCGGCAAGTTCTTTGAGTCTGGCCAATCGCTTTTTCAGCAGTTTTACCAGCGTAAAGTAAGAATTTGGTTTGGGCAGGAAACTGGCCCCATAAGCAATCGATGCATCGATGTCGTCGGGGTTAGTACTGGTGGTATAAACGGTTACAGGTATGTTGGTGAAGTTGCTGTTCCGCCGGACTTTTTCAAGGAACGGGAAGCCGGTTTCATCAACAACAATCAACCCGGGCAGGCGATCAGGATTCTGGGTCAGAAAACGATAGGCGTCAGCGCCATCATTCGCAAATTCAAAGGCGATGGATGGGTCTACGCGTTGCAGCGCCTCGCCAAATACACCCACCTCATCCCGGTTATTATTTACAAGCAGAATGGTCATTCCTCGTGCATTTATTGGTGAAGGCCGAAGCAATGTAGAAATGAAACTCACAAATGGCAATGATTTTAAGGCCTTGTTTATTCCTGTCCGCATGACTTGCAGAGCCCCGTTTCGTTTAATACATTCGCCTATGCGGCTGTCTGAAGTTACCTGCATTGTTTTCTTCCTGTTCGCCTCCCTTTCTGCGTTCGGTCAGGAGAGCGAAATTAAAGCCAGTTCGGCGACGGATTCCAAGGTTAAAGTTCATACCGGCAAGCGCGTCAGAGCGACATCTCCGCCGAAGAAGTTTCGGCCACGTTACCGGGACAGCAACAAAAAAGCAGTGAATGTCAAGGAAAAGCCGCCAAAGGTTGAAACCAATCCAAAGCGTAAGCAGAAAAAACGGAATAAGCAGCGCATCCGCAGCTGATGACGTTTCGCGATGTCACAGCAACAGAATTTTCCTTCGCATAAAGAACACACCTGCAGAAACAATTGCTGCAAGTATAAGCAATGCAATTCCCGCTCTTCCGATGGGGTATTGGGAGCTCTTCAGCTGAATATTCTGCCCCAGCGCAACGGTGGATGCCCAATAATAGGGAAGTTCATTTTCGCCGTCGAACTGATCGAGGAAGTCAATTTTTGCCTGCTGCAGCGCCTCGTCTGATGCCATCCCGCGGCGGAGGTGGCGATAGAAGTTTTCCATAAGGCGATACGTGACGCGATCATCCACCGACCAAAGGGTGGTAATGGTCGAAGGAATTCCTGCGGCCGCAAATCCACGCGCGAGGCTCAGTACACCTTCTCCTTTGATGGATCTGCCAACTCCGGTCTGGCATCCGGAAAGTACCATCAATTGTGTTTTCACTTCCGGAAGAAGCTGCAAATCCTTCATCGAAACAGGCTGATCGTAAAAGTACAGTCTTGGTTCCTCACCTTCGT
This sequence comes from Bacteroidota bacterium, assembly GCA_023417065.1. Lineage (GTDB taxonomy): Bacteria > Bacteroidota > Bacteroidia > Cytophagales > Cyclobacteriaceae > Ohtaekwangia. The sequence continues at coordinate 57,223 of JAEZGH010000019.1, read as the reverse complement.
AATCTGCCATCGCATGAGAGTAGACGTGAACGATACCGTAATGGGGAAAGCTTTCCAGGAACGATGCCTTGGTGGCAGTCTCTCGGGTGAGCGCAAAGCTTTCTCGGAAGTTCCCGAGAATACTCTTCAACGATTCTTCTGCGCCCTTCAGCGGAGACAGATTCGATCCTTCCTGATACCACACCGGAGCTACCCCCATAACGGAGTACGTTCCCTCCCCTTTGTCTTTCCGGAGAAGAAAATCGGCTGAGTACACATAGAGAAATACATGGTCACGCACAAGAAAACTGTTGGATCGCTTTGTGTCTTTAACAAGACACTCCAGGGGTATGAAGTAATCATCAAAAGAAACAACGACTCGCCTGTTGGAAATCTGCAACGACTCAAACAAGTGCTTGTATAACTTATTGGAAAGCCTGACGAAATCCGTATACGACGAATTCAGCAGCAACGGGTTCGAGCAGAATTCCAGAAATGTTTCCATATCCTTCCTGAGGGTCGGATAGCTTACCTTTTTAAAGACGCTGGTATTCGCGTCGATAACGAGCGTATATACAGCATCATCTGTGGTAAAGTACTCAACGAAAGCTTGTTCCTCCTCCCCGATGCGTGCACGCAGATCATCGATAGTCACCGTAGCCGTATCGAGCCTGTAGTGGAAATAATCCGGATATTTATGCTTAAGCTTCTCGGTATGGCCGCTGAGCTCCTGTTGTGTTGAGTACCAGCGTTGTCGGAGATCCTCCCTCTCCTCTGCACCGAGGTTTGGATCCTGAAGACTTGCTTGTAGTACGTGCCATTTTCCCCGCAACTCACGGTCGCGTATTTTGTCCTCTTCGGCGAGTGTTTTTCGTACCCCTAGCTCATTCAACTTATCGCTGAGAAGTACCGCTCTGCTTTTTTCAAGGAAGTAAAACGCATTGTCAACGTCGTTTAAAAGATGACAGGTTTCAACGGCGTGTTCATACATTCTGCGGGTCTTTTCCCTCCAGAAAAGCTTTGAGTTTTCATTCACCTGTTTCAGGCGCATCTGATCAATAACCTTGTCAGCAGCGAGGAATGAATTCAGCGCATACGTGAGGTAGTCGCGGTTTCCTGAGTGCTTATAAGCCATCAGCAGCGACTCACCTTTATTCTCGAGCAGCGCAGCCACGAAGTAGTCATTTGATATCCTTCGGATCATGTCATGAGACAATGTAGCAGACAAGGCACTGTCGCGAAAACCTACAGGCAGCGCCTGCAGCCCTTTCTGATAATACTTAAGGGCAGTTTCGTAATTGCCGGAACGCCAATGCACGATACCGATGTTATTGTAAAGTCCCGCAAGCTGATACGGCTCCGGGGCATTCTTCAACACTTCAATGCCTTTTTCATACTGCGCAATTGCTTTTTCGGGATTTCGAAGGGTATAGTCATAGAAGTAACCCAGATCGTGATAATCTCTTGAACATTGCAGCCAATAACCCAGGGAAGAATTGAGCCGGATCGCTTCACCAAAATATTTCGCAGCGGACTCTTCATTTTTCCGCGCTACCATGATGCGCGCCATTGTGCCAAGGGCGCTGGCGATATATTCACCCGGAACATTCGCGGCCTTAAGAATGTCGAGTGCCTCCGCTGCGTTGCGCTCAGCGTCATCGATAGCGCCGAGAAGTAATTGTGCCTGAGCTTTCTGCTGAAGCATAATGCCCTTATAGCCACCCTGCTTGTGTTTCTCTGCGATCCATATCCCGTGATCAGCTGCCGACAGGATCATCTCGTATTCGCCCATTCGCAGATAGTTGAAGCACTTCCGCTCTGCCGCCATCAGCGCGATCGGGACTTTGGCAGTATAGTTCGTCCCCGAAAGAATGCAGCTGTCGAAATACACATTCGACCTTTCAAAGTCTGACAACAACGAGTAATACAGCCCCAGATTATGATATGAGTTCGTAAGGAAAGCCTGTGAGGCACCGGGGGTTTTCGCCTTGTTGATAGCAACCGCTTCACTGGTCAGGCGAATACCTGTTTCAAAATCTCCGTCAACGCGGTAAAGGTCACCCAACCGATGGAGTATGCGTGCGTATATGCTGTCGTGCGGAAGACCACAGCCAATAACGTTGTCTTTCAACTTTTCGAGCTGCTGAATTTTTTCGCGCACATGCTGATCACTCTTTTCAACCGATATTATCCGGTTCATGATCTCACCTCTGGGCGCACACGCCTCCTGGGCGGTGGCCCTCATTTGCAGGAGGCACACACCGATGAGGAGAAGTGAAATTTTCAACAGCCGATTCATAAAAGAATCTATCGTCCGAGATACCTTCCAAATTCAATACGTTTTTTGCTCTCGAGAACCGGTCCCCTTGTAACGGTGAGCGGAATCACGTCGGAAGAACTGTTCGTCTCCAGCCAATCAAGAATTGCTGACTTGTCGATTCCGGGAGCGAACTGATCTGCCGGCACGTGGGCGGCTACTGCTCCCGTCAGGATGGCCGTTGCAAATGATGATCCGCTGATGTACCCAGTTGCATTCGGGAATGGCAAACGGAACTTCATCGACGTCGGTGAAACTGTGTCCGCCATCACGCCTATATTCACAAAATCGCTGTAATAATTCTGTGTTGGACTCACATTTTCCTTGTCATTCGTAGTCACAGCGACGACATTGTTTTTGGAGCCGCTTAGCGTCGCGGGATAGAACCGATGGTAGGAAAGGTTGCGAAGGAGGGAATCGGGAATATTTGTTCCGTTCGTTTCAAAGTAAAGTTGCTTCGCATAGTTATCCGCATCTTCCATCTTGTTTCCGGCGGCAGTCACAAACAGGATCCCTTTATCTTTCATGACATTAGTGATCAGATCCGACAAGTAAGGATGCGGAATCTTATCGTAGAAGTAAAAGCCCCAGCTCGCGTTGATGATATTCGCTCCTTTATCAATGGCATAATGGAGTGCGCAGATAGTACTGAACAGGTCGCCGTATCCGGTGTTATCGTGAGTTTTTAGCGGCATGATCTGAACGAAGTTCCGCGGATCATTCTTCATCGCGTCAATGATATATTTCGTCACGAGTGTTCCATGAAGATTGGGGTGGTCTTCCGTGATGTCGGGGGAATTGGCCAGGAAGTTCCATCCTTTGCGATCACCGTCGTAGCAGTTTCCATCGGCGTCATCGGTCCCGGATTTTTCACCAGGGTTTGTCCAAAGAACACGCGGGTCAATGAGTCGCGTTGTATCTATACCTGTATCCAGTACGGCTACGACGATTGTATCACGATTGGGGTTCAGGTCGAGGCGCAAGTCCCTTCCACCCTGCGACAGAACATCTTTGCCCGACAGGAGGTCGCGTTCATCCACCGGTGGACGGATAAGGAAGTTCAGCGAGAGACTTACATCGGAGTCTTCCCCCACTCCCTTTGTTCCACCACCGCCGGTACCTGCATATACACCTTCACCGCTGATCACATTGTGAATACCTGTTGCACTCCAGAGCTCGGCATGACCACCGCAGCTGTTGCAGGTGCGGACTTTGATGCTATCGGATACATTGTTTTTGCGGATCGCTTCACGCAGCCGGGCGCGCAACTCAGCTGTGGGTTGATCTTTGAAGAATATCAACAGTTCATTCTGCTTGAACAACGGTTCAGCGCGGGGATCTTTTGCAAAGCTTTCAGACGTAACAGGAACGAAACCTTGCTGGTCTTTGCGCCGTCGGCAGCCTTCCAATACAACGATTAATACCAATACAAGGACAAGAAAAGTGAAGAGGGGTCTTTTCATATGGGTTAAGGGTTTTCAGTAAAGAAAGATCAATCGAGAACTTCCAGCCAGCGTTCCGCCTCCTTATATCCCGCCATTCGATCACGGACAACTGTCTGAAGGATTTTCTTTGCCTCGTCAATATCTCCGGGGTTCGACCGCTTCATCAAGGTCAGTGCCTTATAGAAGGCTCCGGGATTGGCATGCATACCTTCGTATTTCGAAAGGTTATCAAATTGTTCCAGCGCCACGTCATAATCATCTTGTGCAAGGGCAACCACTCCGAGATATTTCATTCCGTTGAACCTTACCGTCGGATACTTCAGTAGATTTCTGAAGATGGTCTCAGCGCGCTCAAAGTCCTGCTCATTGAACGCATTAACGCCCAGCGCCAGACTATCCTGCTCTACTCCCATGGTCACGGAAATCGTGGTAAGGTTCTCTTTAATATATGCAGAGGCAAGTTGCCGGGGATTTGGTTCTCCGAAGAAGAACAGAGCAGCAGCAATGATGAGTATCGTTGCAGCAATACCGGAGGCCCATGCGAGGACAGGCATCGGAATCCTTCGTTCGCGGGCTTCAGATGATTGCTCTTCCGCTCCTGACTGCAGGTCTTTGCGTTTGTTGACATAGTACGCGGCACGAATGGCTCCCCTCATGTTCAGGTACATTGCCACTTGTTCGGCGAAGGCAGGATCGCTTTCGCACTTCTGTTCAAAGGCCTGCCGCTCTTGTTCTGAAAGCTGACCTTCAAAGTAATCTTCAATATATTGTAACGAGTCTTCCACCTTACAGATCCCCTTATCTATTCGTTGCAAAAAAACGAGCACGCAACTTCTCCATACATCTTAGCCGGGATGTTTTGACCACATCCGCAGAGTTATAGTTCATTTGCACGGCGATCTCTTTATCCTCATACCCGTCTTCGAACAGCATCAGGAGTTGTCTGCACTTTTCACCGAGTTCGTTGACCAGGTTATACAGGATATTTTGAACGCTTTCATCAATCAGTTTTTGAACCGCATTACGTGCGCCATCAGGCAGCACGTTAACGAGATCGTCGATCTCCCGGGTATTATGATTGACGGCTCTCTTCTTAGTCGTTTTCTTTCTGACTTCGTCAACACATTTGTTCATAAAAATCTGATGAACATATGATTTTAGCGATGAGCGGGATTGAAAACGGTTTGAAACGATGTTTTGGATAAGAGATATGATGGTATCCGAATAGACGCTTGCCGATAACTCGGGATCCAGTCGATACTGGCGTTCCCCCAATCTGATTAAATAGGTATAACGTCCGTAGAGTATTTTTTCTGCGCGGGTTCGCGCACTGCCTCCTTCCTGTAGCTGCGCTATCAGAAGATTTTCACTGCTATCACTTGGATGCACGATGTTGAGAGGTTCTGGCAAGGTAATATTATGATGAACAATACTCATAAAAGTAAAAATAAGCACCCTCTTAAACAAATAGGTAATAACAGGTCGCGATTGGCCAGGCATCTGTTGTCGGGCGACAACACTAATCCCGGATCGACCTACTGATGTGCGATCAGGCAACTTCACGCTATGCTGTTATTCAAACAGCATAGTGAAGCCGCCCAATCTGAACTAAAACCTAACCTATACTAACAGACTAACGAGTGTCATTGATGTCATAATCCATATTCACCTTCTTAGTCGACATTGCTCATTAGTCGGAAACACTGATCGAACTTTTTTTACAGAAAATGATTTGGCCCACGGTGAAGACTATAGTAAGCGCATTGACTCAATGCGCGTTTAAACTTAGAATAAGGTAACTACGTCGGTGGGCGCAACGGTTTCCGCTGATACCTGAAAAATCATATCCATAAAAAAAGACCGGAGATGTACCCCGGTCTTTCCCAAACAAGAAGTTAGACGTGTGGCCTATTTTACCTCGACGCGAACATCATCATAACCGGTAGCACCCTTGTTATCTGTGACCGTGAGGCGGAAAATATAAACTCCTTTTTTCAATCCCCATGCGACAAGATTCTTCGTATTGGCGTCGCTTAGATTTGCGGATGGACCGCTGATCTTGGTCCAGCGATATGAAGCGATGTAGCCGTCGTGATCCTTTGCTCCTCCATACAACCTGGCGGTGCTTGCCGGAGCGTACAATGTGACGTCCTTACCACCGAATGCCTCAGGTGCCCTGTTGCCGGAGGCAGAGGTTTTCGATCCTGATCCTCCGCTTACCACTACGCGGACGTCGTCGTAGGCAGTAGCGCCTTTGTTGTCAGTCACGGTCAGGCGGAAGACATACGTACCCTGAACAAGTTTCCAGGCAGTGAGGTCTTTCGCTGTCGCGTTGCTCAGGTTCGCTGAAGGGCCGCTTATTTTGGTCCACTTATATGATTTGATTGACCCATCCGGATCACTAGCCTTGCCGTACAATCTCGCAGTTGACGCGGGAAGTATCAGGTTAACATCAGCGCCGGCGTTGACCGTCGGAGCCTTATTTGACGAAGACGTCGATCCATTGACAACTACGCGTGCCTCATCGTAGGCAGTCGCCCCTTTGTTGTCAGTCACCGTCAGACGAAATATATACGTTCCTTTCACAAGCCCCCAGGCAGTCAGGCTCTTTGTAGAGGCGTTGCTCAGGTTGGCCGCAGGTCCGCTTACTTTAGTCCACTTGTATGATTTAATCGAACCATCAGGATCGGAGGCCGAACCATTAAGTCTTGCCGTTGATGCTGGCAATGTAAGTGTGATGTCAGCGCCTGCGTTAACCGTAGGCTTCTTGTTCGTAGTACTTGAGGACGAAGCGGATGAAACCGTGACTTTCACATAATCTGAGTCCGTATCCCCTTTATCATCCGTCACAGTCAGCCTGAACATATAAGTACCGTTAGTTACGGTAACCGACGTCGAAGCCTTGGATGCATCCGCGAAGGTTGCAGCAGGTCCGCTTATCTTCGTCCAGCGATAGCTACGTATGCTTCCATCACTGTCGCTGCCGGAGCCGCTAAGGGTGATCTTGTTCGTACCTGTGTACGATTTATCACTTCCGGCATTTGCTGTCGGCAGACTGTTTGATCCATTTTTGCGGTTATACTGCGACATCATCCAGTCGTACACGTTCGGGTTGTGATAGGTGTGATCAGGACGGTAAGCGCGGCCCCAGGCATCGTGTTTAACGCCGGGATATACCGTTAGTTTTGCCTTCGGATTCGGCGTTGGCGATTTTCCGTTTATGGTATTCACCATGTTCGATGTTTTGCTCAGAGGCACTGTTGTGTCAGCATCCCCGTGGAAAGTCCATATAGGAATATTCTCCTTGGCAATGTTCCCGGCTTTTGACGGAGAATTATAGCCGCCACATACCGGAGATCCCGATGCAAATAGTTTAGAATAATCCTCAAGCATAGTCCATGCGCCGCCGCCGCCAAGACTAAGTCCGGTGATGTGAATCCGTTTTTCGTCGACGCGCAGGGTATTCTTCGCCCAGTTGATAACTTCAAGTATGTACCATGTGGGCCAGGTACCATAGTTATTCTTCAATTGCGGCGAAATGAGAATGAATGGGAAATTATGACCATCTTTAGCATACTGCGGAGGACCAATTTTCGCCACAAGATTGATGGTTCCTTGCAGGGTGGATTTATTCGTTGAATTGGCTCCCCGTTCCCCTATCCCATGCAAGAATATAACCAGCGGATATTTGTTCGAATTACTGTTATAATCTTTGGGGAGGTACTGCAGCAAACCAATAGTGGTCTCGTTGGTAGTTTGAAATGTTTGCTGAGCCAGAATCGGCGCAGAAGAAAAAAGGACAAAGACAAGACAAAGACAGGACAAGAAACTTTTACTTCTTCTCATTTATACAGTTTTAGGACAGGCGTGCGGAGAGGGACTCCAGAACTGTCAAATAATAGATGTGATTAAAGGACTCAAGACATGGGGTTGGTGACTATTCAATCCGGCATAGCTTTTTTGTAAGTGTAATTTTTACAGATGCAAATGTGTAACAAAATTTGCTTTTGTATCGCAACGATTGGGCTACATTCGCTTGGATGTAGGAAACGAAAGGCTTCTTTTTTTTATTGCCTCGAAATTTATCAGCAGCATTTTCTTCCGTCCAACGCTACTGCTACCCGCCGAATAGATGAGTAGTGAAATAATCAGATGAGCAGAAAATAGGTCAGATCAATAAAGGAGCGGCAATAACACGTCTCAGGAAGCTTTTGATCAGCCGACTTTAACGTGCGCGAAAAGTTTTACGGATGTTCAGGAAATCAGATGTAAGGTTTTTATGATTTTGACAGAACCATAATCCGAGTAGGCCTTTCGGTGATAAAAATCGGCCTGGCGATAGCAGTTTAGTACATTCAATCGTGAACTTGAATGGTAATTTTCCGAATCGGAACCGTGTACCCCCATGCTTGAGAATGTGCAATTGCCGATTCTGCAGTCCGGTTACCGCGCAGCCATTAAGACAAGGCGAACAGTGAATGCCTTAAAAGTTGAGGACGCGAATAAAATTGGAGACATGAACAAGCGATACGACAGGCGTTGGGAGATGAAACTACCGTTCAGGACTGCGCGCTATTTCACCGTCACAGAAACATAATCTGTGTCGGTACTACCCTTGTCATCGGTCACAATGAAGCGAAACATATAGGTTCCCCGCCGCGACAATGACACCTTCGTTTCCTCACTTCCTGAATTGTGAATTCTAGCCTCCGGTCCATACATCTGAATCCAACGATATGACTGTATGTTGCCATCCGGATCAGTTCCTTTGCCGGAAAGTGTAACGTCGCTAAACGCCGTTGCTGTTTTATCCACGCCAGCGTCAGCTGCAGGAAGCAGATTGTCTCCGCTCTTCGTTTTGTGGATTGCTTCCATCCATTCAAAGAGGTTAGGATTCTGCCAGCTGTGGTCATCCGTATAAGCCCAGTCCCATATTGAGTGCCGGGCACTGTCATATACCCGAACCTGTGCTTTATACGTGAGATCCGGGTTGCTTCGGTTAATAGAATCAATCATGTAGGTGGTCGTATGCAATGGCACTTGTTCGTCCAGTTCGCCATGGAAAGCCCACACGGCAACGTCCTCGCGGGCGATTGCCGGAGCCTTAGCGGGATTATTCCAGTTCGGACACACCGGAGCCCCGGAGGCAAAATATTGGGGAAACTCCTGCATCGCGATGAATGTAGCGCCTCCGCCCAGACTAAGACCGGTTACATGAATCCTTTTCTCATCAACGCGAAGGTTGGCCTTCGCCCAATTCAGCACCTCGAGCATGTACCAATCCGGCCATCGTTCGAAGCGATGTTTAAGTTGCGGGGCAATGATAATGAACGGGAACTCACCTCCCTTGCGAATAGTGCGCGGAAGCCCAAACTTGATGAGGTCGTTTATGGTACCGTGCAACAACTCGGGATTCCGTGAATCAATACCCCTTTCATAAAAGCCATGAAGGAACAGGATCATCGGATACTTGTCCGAATTGGTGTAATAATCCTTTGGGAGGTACTGAAGTATCCCAATTCCGGTTTCATCGGTGCTCCGGAATGTGTGTTTTCCGGCGACATTAACTGTCCCAACGTTGGCGAGGAGAATTAACGCAAATGGTATCGCGAAAATGATTAAACGTTTCGGCCAAAGCCAGTTTCTCAGAAGTTTCTTCACTTGGGGCGTCTTGGGTTCAACTTGCTGGTGAACGTGATTCTTATACCGAGCGACCATAAAGATAGGTTAGCGTCATTATTAAACCAAATTCGTCTGGGTCGTCATAAATAGCGATGCCAGCCGGCAGATGGTTTCGACAATCCTCCAAAGCTAGGAAAAAATAGCATTTAAAGCGGTTTCAGGATTCTACCCATCTGCCCCCAACGGACTTAAAAGCAACTGCAGGCAGATCTCAATCCTGCTTGAGGGCTTTTACAATGCTTCTCCGGGAGGCCTGAATGGCAAAATACCCGACAGTTGCTGCGGCGATTGCAAACGCAATAAGCGCTCCTGCAATGAAAGGTAGCCCGCCAAAATCGACCCGGTAGGCAAATTCATTGAGCCAGCTTTGCACCACGAAATAGCTGACCGGCCAGGCAATCATGTTGGCGAAAAGGATCAGAAGCAGAAAATTCGCGGACAGGAGCACCACAATCTGATTCGTGGAGGCACCCAGCGTTTTCCGAATTCCGATTTCTTTGACACGAAGCTCGTTTGTAAAAATCGCAAGTCCTATCAATCCCAGACATGATATAAAGATCGCAAGAATGGCCAGATAGGTAAACATCTTAAGCAGACGTTCTTCCTTTTGGTACTGGCTCTGAAACTTGTCATCCAGAAAAAAATACTCATACGGATGGCCTGTATGAAGAGAACGCCAGACATCGCCCAGCTGATCAACCGCCGCAGACAGATTAGCTGATGATAATTTCACCATCAGGTAGCCCTGAGAATTGACAGTATTCATAAGAATAATCGGCTCGATTACACTGTGTAGGGACTTGTAATTGAAGTCCCGGACCACACCAACCACCCCACCCTTCTGGCCCAGCGGGCTTTCAACGAGCTTCCCGATCGGATCATCCTCCCATCCCAGAAACCGCGCCGCAGCTTCATTGATGATGAAGGCTTGGGCAGGATCCGTGGAGTATTCCCTGGAAAAGAATCGCCCCGCTGAAAGTTCAAGCCCAAGGACGTTGGCAAACTTGTCATCCACCATGTAAGTGTTGATAACTTTGATTTCACTGCCTCCTGACTGACTGACGTTCATGGTTAGTGCGCCGTGATCCGTTCCAGGAACACTCGACGTCACTGAAATATCCTGCACAGAGGAAACTTCGAAAAATTTGTTTTTGACAACATCGAGGTGATTGGACACAGCGGTATCCGATGGGATATCCACAACGAGAATTTGTTCTTTGTTGAAACCCAGGCTGACGGATTGAATATATTTGAACTGACTGAAGATTATGATAGTCCCGATGATGAGGAAGATCGAGATGCTGAACTGAAGCGTAACAAGGATCTTACGGATAGCTGTGGGATTAATCATCCGTTCAAGCCGCGACGTGCCTGATGACCTTTTTGCACCGCTCAATGCATTCATTGTTCCGAAAGAGGTTAACAATGATGCAGGATAAATACTGGCCAGTAAACCAAACACCAGCAGGCTAATGACGATCACCACCAGACGCTGACCCTCGAACAGCTCAGCAATCATAAAGGATCTTCCCGTGAGATCATTCAGCACCGGTATCAGGAAATAAACAGCGACCACTGCAAGCAGAAAACTAAACCCAACGGAAACATAGGTTTCAAAAACAAACTGAAGAAAAAGCGATTTGCGCGACGCACCGATAGCCTTTTTTATGCCGATTTCCTTAATCCTTTTAGAAATGCGTGCTGTGGTAAGATTGATGTAATTGACAAGCGCGATGAACAAGGTCAGCAGAGCAATCACTGAAAATATCCGGAGACGTGCCGGGTCAACCGCACCAGGAAAATCAAAGCGCAGCGTATTGTTGAGGTGAATACCGCTAACTGGTTCCAGCTCGAATGTAATTGAACCATTTACGCCATTTTTCTCAACATATGGAACGAGGTGTGATTCATTGAACCGGGCCAACTCTTTTTGGAGATCAGAATATTGAACATTCGGCCCAACACGAACATAGTTAAATGTTGTGAGCCACATGAATTCGCGGTTCCGCATCTGGAGATACTCCTGTGGCAGGGATGCAAGTGACAGAAAAATGTTATAGGGAATATGGGTTAATCCTGCGCGTTCGTCATAAACACCGGTGACTAAATAATCATTACGATTAATCTCAATGGATCTGCCGATAGCACGATCGGGAGATCCAAAAAACTGCGACGCTACAGATGATGAGAGGACAACTTTATTTGGTCCCGTTAATGAACCCTTGGGATCACCATGCAGGAATGCATAGTTGAAGAAAGTCATGGCATTGCTGTCCGCATATACGATCTTATCACTTGGGAAAAGGTCCTCCCCTACGCGCACTGTCTGCTTTTGCATATTCAGGAACTGCGTGTGGTCAATTATCTCGGGAAAAAATTCCATCAACGCTTCGCCGGTATTCAGACCCGATTTTGCCGTACGATCTACCTTGCCCTCCATTTCAAGAATAGTGTCCACCCTGAACAACGCTCCGGCGTTCTCATGATGAGTATCATATCCTTGTTCAGTATTCACATACATGAGCACAAGCATTGTCACCGCCATCCCAATGGCGAGTCCACTTATGATAGTGATGAAATGAAAACGGGCACCTCTGATATGCCGATATAAGTTAACGAGAAAGTGACGGACCATAGACTTGAAATTTTGTCGAGGAAAAATACGTGTGAAGGCTTCCATGGTATCCGGAATTTGGACAGAAGGCAAGTTTTCAATCCGAGCAACAAAACAGGCGCATAACTTCTCCCCCAGGCTTCGGTAGATATCCGTGCCTTCAAATAATCCGGCAGCGAATGTGGTTTTGAATTCCGCCGGCTTTCGCGGCTTGTCGGGATTACATTACGAAGCAACTCACGAACGAAAATGCTCCCCAGTAGAAACAACTTGAGTACCGTTTTGCAGGTATGATATTTTGGTGGGATTTTGTTATGACAAATACAAATGACCTGGCGGCGATTGAGGACAAACTTCGCGAACTACGAAAACTGAGGGACCAGTTATTTGTGTCACAGATCGAGCTCCGAATCAATCTTGAGATAATAGCCGACAAACAAGAGGAACTGGTTGCGCGAAGCCAGTATTTAAAGAACATAAGCACATTCTTATCGTCCGAAAAGGACTTTGAAGAACATTTGAACAAAGCCTCCGGAGAGGCTTTGTAAAGAGTTACCTTTTCACCTGGGCGGCGATTTGGTTGACGGTATTTTTGGCAATACCGTTTAACTTTTCGTCAGTCGCTTTTTCTTCGTCCAGCGTTTCGCCCAGCAGTTCGTTGATTTCATGCAATCCCAGCATTTCAGAAAGGTAAGCTGCTGTGCCGTAGCCTGAAATCTCATAGTGCTCAACCTTCTGAACGCCCGCCAGAATCGCCGCATCGCGAACCTCAGGTTTCGCATCTTTGTGGAGCACTTTTTCTCCCTCGAAGACGAGACCTTTGATGCTTGGACTGCCTTCGTCGTCCGGATCGATATTCAACAACTGCCCCACCTTCTCAAGTCGCTCCTTGTGAATCTTCGTTTCATCAAGATGTTGCTGCAATGCGCCCTTCAATTCATCGTTGGTCGCATTCTTCAACATCCGGGGTAGCGCGAGCAACTGGTACTTTTCCGTGTTGTACAAAACCTGAACCTCATGGATCAACAGATCCTTTAAATCTTTCAACTCCGTCATGGCTTTACGTTTTATGGTGATTAATCTTATACTGGCGCTGAAAACGCCGCAAAGGATGAATCACCAATAAACCTATGCCACGCTCTGCAGGTAGCTTCACCGTTGAGGGATAACCAGGTATTGCATTGCCGACTATCGCGATGCCACAGTTGTCAGTTTGGGATTATATCCAAAGTGGATCTGCAACATTACGAAAAGCATTCGTCCCGGAGCCGACTCCTCGTTCTTGTAGACAAAGTAAACATCCTGAAAGCCTGTCACAGGCTTCACCTTCGCCGCAACGATTGAGGGGGCCGGCATTCCTTCGGCAGGACTTGCCACAGGAATGATTTTCGCAGATTCACCTATAAGTTCTCCTGTTGGCGAACCAAGCCGAACTTCAACCGTTCCGCCTGTCATTCCATATTGACTTACAGCAGATGTTACGAACGTAATCTGATCTATTCCTGTCATATCCAACTGTTTGAACCCAACATATGCGCCACTCTTCTGACCAATCATCAGCGTCGTTGGAATATCCGGCAGTTTAAATTTCTGTACGTCTTCATCCACGTCAGCAGTTCCTGCTTCTACGGTGGCATTCCTCAGCACGAATGTTTGCTCCGACCGCGCTGACGGCAATCCGTTGGCACCCTTATCAGAATACGCTCCACGTAACAGGAAGACTCCCCCGGGATTGACACCCTTCTCCAACGTAGTGGTATAGCTTCCTTTTGCTGGTAGCGACGGCGATTGGCTGGATGATTCGAGGCTAAGGATGTACTTCACCATTTCAGTAGCTTCTGTTTCAGACAGCTGCGGATGCGCCGCCATGTTCACGTCACCCCATACGCCACCGCCACCGTTGATGATCTTCTTGGCCAGGTAGTCAATCGCATTGGGATTGTCCTTATACCTTGCAGCGATTTCTTTGTAATTCGGACCTATAGATTTTTTATCGATCAGGTGACACGATTTGCAATCGCTGTTATCCATCAACGATTTGCCCTGAATAAACCGGGCACTTTCATCGGCAGACAAATGGCCCTGGACAATTTGCGTCTTGTCAAAACCCTCAGGAAGGTAATCGACAGTTACGGATACTTCTTCGTCCTGAATACCATTGTTCAGGCTTCCATCCTCTTTATCTGATACGGAGACTTCATAATCAAAAGACTGTCCCGGGAAGAAGAATGTTTTATTTCCACGGGTGATCGTGAATTCAAGCCGGGGCGGTTCGTTACCTGCGAGGATTTCCAGGTCGCGCGACGCCGTTTCACCCTTCCCGTCACTGACTTCCAGCAACGCCTTGTAGATACCAGGCTTTTCAAATGTAAATGTCACATCCGGATCCTTAAAGGCAGCGATTTGTTTACCTTCGCTGTCTGCAATCTTCCAGTTGTACTTTAGTGGGTCGCGGTCAAAATCCATTGTTCCTTTTGACGTGAGCTGCACGGTCATAGGCACCGCTCCTTTGGTTCGATCTGCAGCTAAGTGCACCACGGGCTTCCGGTTACCACCGTTGTATTCAATACGAACCAGTCTTGCGTCTTCATTCCCCTGAAACCAGGCAGTACCATACTCAAGCAGGTACAAATCTCCTTCAGGTCCGAACGCCATATCCATTGGGTTGCTGAACTTGTGCGATGGCATGAAGTGTTCCATAGAAACATAGTTGCCTTCATCGTCCATGGTTACAGCCATAATCCAGCCCCGCATCCATTCATAGATGAAGAGCTTTCCGTCGTAGTAATCGGGGAAAGCGCGTATCGCGTCTCGGAATTCATCGGCATAGAACACTGGGCCTGCCATAGAAGTTCTTCCGCCCTTCCCTACAAGCGGAAATTCCTTTGACTCATCATAAGGATACCAGATGAATGCCTTCTGGGCCGGAGGTAACTCGGTAAGACCAGTATTATTTGGCGAATTGTTAATTGGCTTGGTTGGGTCATAGGGCTCGCCTACCTTACCCGTTGCGAAGTCGCGTTCATAGTAAGGCTTGTTGTCGCCCACAAAATATGGCCAGCCATAAAATCCTGGCTTTCGTGCCTGATTGATTTCGTCTACAGCTTTCGGGCCACGGCCAACACTGTCCTGCCCTGCATCTGGTCCAACGTCACCCCAATAGAGATAGCCGGTTTTTGAGTCAACTGAAATACGATACGGATTGCGTGTTCCCATCACGTAGATTTCGGGACGAGTCTTTTCCATTCCCTTTGGAAACAGATTTCCATCGGGCACGGTGTACGTGCCATCGGCCTGTGGCCGGATGCGCAGAATCTTACCGCGCAAATCGTTTGTGTTGGCAGATCCCTTCTGCGCATCCCAGGGGTTGCGTCCGGGACGTTCGTCTATAGGAGCATAAGCCGTGTTCCGCGGACTGGTATTATCTCCGGTTGAAACGTATAGGTTGCCCTCTGAATCAAAGGCTATCGACCCACCGGTATGACAACATTGCTCGCGCTGTACAGGAACCTCCAGGATTACTTTCATCGAGCCCTCAACCAACTGATCATTCTTGAACTCATATCTGGCAAGAACGTTCTTGGGGTCATCGCCCGCCGGAGAATAATACATGTAGATCCAGTTGTTCTGTTTGAAGTTCGGATCAAGAGCCAGGCCGAGTAATCCATCTTCAGCTTCGGCCTGATTGCCGTCTTTAAATTTATACTTCGTGCTAACCGGGATCTTTGCGATCACTTTTGACTTACCTGCTTTCGAATCAAAAAGTTTTACATTTCCTTTCCTTTCGATATACAGGACCCGGCTATCCGGAAGTACGGCAAGCTCTACAGGTTCATCAAGTTTCTCCTCGAGTATGACCTTCGTGAAACGATTTTCTTCAGGAACGCGACGTGTTTTGACTGCCTGATAATTCAACTTAACGGGGCCACCACCGCGCAGAACCCATTCAATGCCACCGTCCAGATGTTTCAGAAACAATTCCTCCTTGAAACTCTCATCCGTGTGCCCCATCCCTGTATAGAATGCACGACCTCCATCGTATTCGTGGTACCAGGACATCGGATGGTTATCGCCATTAGTTCCCCCTTCATACGTGGACTCGTCTATTTTGATAAGGACATTTGTTTCCGGGTTGATGTTCCGGAAATTGTAGAACTCATCTGACCGGCGAAATCTTTCGGGTAGTGAATCGGTAGAAGGATGGTTATGATCTACGGTAATGAAATCGGCTTCGCGCACGTTCGGATTGTTCGGATGGCTTTCAAAATAAGCCCCAACCAGTTTGCCGTACCAGGGCCAGTCGTATTCGGTATCGCTGGCAGCATGAATTCCAACGAAGCCACCGCCGGCCTGAATGAATCTTTCAAAATCATTCTGCTGTTCCTTGTTAAGTACGTCTCCGGTGGTATTCAGAAACACCACCGCACTATACCGGCGCAGGTTTTCCTCGTTAAAGTTTGCGGAGTTTTCCGTCGTATCGACAAGGATGTTTCGCTTCGCAGCAAGTTCCTTGATGGCTTCTATTCCGGCGGGTATGGATTCGTGACGGAATCCCACCGTCTTACTGAATACAAGAATTCTGACCTCGTCTTTCTTGTCGGAACACGAAAACGTGATCAGCAAAAGGGAAACGAGAGAGGTTCCGATCAGTAAGCGAAAAAACCAGGTACTCGATAGCAGCGATTGGAAGAAATGGAAGATTGTCATCGGATTGTAGTGTCGTAGGATGTGGTATATATCAAATATATGGAAAGGATCATCGTGTACAAAATACATGTTGAACCACTGACTTTGACGCCACTTGTTAACGCACCTTTTATATCGGCAAAAAAAGTGGTCCCGGGCTTTTTTTGTTCCCGTTGATTGATTAGCTTAGTCTTGCATGATGTCCCGGTGAAGAAAGCACTATCCATAGCGCTCATATTTCTCCTCCTGTTAAATGTAATGGGGTATTATGCCATATTCCTATGTTTCGAATGGCAACACAACCGGCAGGCTGAAATCAGGCTTGACCGCAATGAAATAAGCCCTTCGGGTACAATTACCATTAAGCTTCCCTTATCCATCCCTTACGTTCCTGATGCCCAGGATTTCAACCGGGTCCAGGGTATTTTTCAACACAACGGAACCTTCTATCGCCTTGTAAAGCAGAAGTACGCCTCTGATACGCTGACTATCGTATGTATTCGAGACGAGGAAACGGAACGCCTTCAACGTGCGCTAAACTCCTATGTCAGCACACTAACGGATAATACGCCTGAACAAAAAGGCGACACGAAGCCGTTTATTTCCTTTATCAAGGAATATATTCTACTTCCATTTTCGCTCAGTCCACAAACTACGGGTTGGCAGGCTGATCTGGAAAACGCATACCAAATGGGGAAATTGGCATCGGCCTTCCGTATGCCTGTTTCGCACCCACCCGAAGCTATCCGTGATATTCCGGAAAGTTTGGGACCCGGAATATCAAAAGATATAAAGGTGCAAGTTCCTTTGGTTTGGGTTTCTTGCACCTTTTTTTTGTTCTATACCATTCAGGTATAATGAACTCATTGCTTTTCTGCACGACACCAGCCACAAAAACTACCATATAGCTGCCCATCCCTAATTTTGCAATAATGGCGCGCCAGTTCATAACTTACGGTACGCCTATGTTTTCCCCGAACACCAGACTCCTGTGGTTGCCACTTTTGGTGGTAACGCTTTTGATCAACAACGATGTTTTCGCCCAATCCGGCGGAGCTGTCCACGGCACCGTCGTTGATTCAGCTTCCAATGCTCCCCTTGAATACGCAAGCGTTGCCATTTACCACCAGGAATCCAACACACTGGTCAATGGAGCGATCACAGATCATGCAGGGTACTTTAACATTGAAGTCCCTTATGGCAACTACTATGCAGAAATCAGCTTTCTCGGGTTCGCAACGATAAGGCTACCAGCATTTGCTTTGGATCAGCGCAATCCCGCCAGGCCATTGGGCAAAATATTGCTTCAGCCCACGCAAGACATGTTAAACGAGATCACCGTGCGAGCCGAAAAAAGTACCATGGAACTCACGCTTGATAAAAAGATTTTCAACGTAGGCCAGGACCTGGCAAACAGTGGTGGATCTGCCTCAGATATCTTGATGAATATCCCTTCCGTAGCAGTTGATCCCGAAGGCAATGTACGGCTCAGAGGAAGCGATAACGTCAGGATATTGATCGACGGAAAACCCTCAGGTCTTGTGAGCTTCAAAGGAGGCAGCGGCTTGCAACAGCTTCCTGCGAGCATGATTGAACGGGTAGAAGTTGTCACTAACCCTTCGGCTCGTTACGAAGCTGAAGGTTTGGGTGGCGTAATTAACATCATTCTGAAAAAGGAGACGAACCAGGGGTTCAATGGATCATTTGATGTGATCGGCGGCCACCCGGACAATTATGGGCTGGCTGCGAACGTGAACTATCGTCATCGAAAGGTAAATTTCTTCATTAACTATAGCATTGCCTACCGCGACCAGCCTGGATTCTCGCGATTGTATCAGGAAGTTTATGGAAACCATGAAACGCTCCTCCTTCAACAGTCAAATGAAGCTTCGCTCAGTGGACTAAACAACAATATCCGCGGGGGAATTGATATTTACTTCACTGAAAAGAGTATCCTCACAGGGTCGTATTTGTTTCGACGCAGCGACGCAAAGCGGATCACCGACATTATCTATCGCGACTATCTGAATACATTGACAAATCCCATCGGCTATAATACACGCCGCCAGGATGAAGATGAAGTCGAACCCAATTCGGAGTACTCACTGATTTATAAGAAAATTTTTACCGGAAAAGGGCATGAACTGGTAGCTGAGGCAAAGTTCCTTGACAATTGGGAGTATTCAGATCAGACGTTCACAGAATTCAGTTTTGCTCCCAATGGGACTGAAAGACCGGAACTTGCAAAGCTTCAGAAATCGATCAATGACGAATGGGAAAAGCAGTGGCTCTTCCAGGCGGACTATGTCAAGCCCATATCGAGGGAAGGAAAGGTCGAAGCCGGTGTTCGCACCAGCTTCCGGAATATGGTCAACGACTTCCTCGTTACGCAACGAAATGCGTCAGGTGTGTTTGAACCGCTCCCTGGACTTGATAACATATTCCAGTACGATGAAAACATTATGGCTGCGTATGGAATACTCGGCAATAAAACAGGCCGTGTATCTTATCAGGCCGGGCTCCGGAGCGAGTGGACGGACGTGAAGACAACGCTCAAAGAAACGAATGACGTCAATCCGCGAAAGTACTACAACCTGTTTCCGAGTGCTCACGTAACGCTGAACCTGAGGAACGAACACAATCTTCAGTTCTCCTATAGCAGAAGGATACGCAGGCCTTATTATAACGACCTTAGCCCCTATATGACATATTCTGACGAGAGAAACTTCTACAGTGGCAATCCTGACCTTGATCCCGAGTTCAGTCACGTCATGGAAATCGGCCATGTGAAATATTTCGAACGTGGATCGCTGTCAAGCTCAATATACTCGCGCAGTACGGCGGACAAGATCGACAACATAAGACAGGTCGACGCAGATGGAATCTCCGTTACACGTACGGAAAACCTCCGAAGTGAAAACGCTTATGGACTGGAAGTTGCCAGTACCTTTGAATTAACGCGGTGGTGGAAGTGGGATGCAAATCTTAATTTCTTCTATGCCGACATTGATGGAACAAACATCCAGTCATCATTCAGGAATACGACGTACAGCTGGTTTGCGAGACAAACTTCGCGCATTAATCTGCCTCACGGAATTGACTTTCAGTTACGGACGAACTACGAGGCGCCTCAGAAGACCGTTCAGGGAAGACGCAAATCGCTCTTCTATAACGATGTTTCCCTTAGTCGCGACATTATGAAGCGCAATGGAACTATCAACCTGACAGTACTCGATCTTTTTAATTCGAGGAAGTTCCGAAGTATTGCTGAGGGCGAGACCTTCTACACGGACCGCACCAATCAGTTTCGGCGTCGTCAGATCAACCTCACCTTCAGTTACCGCATTAAACAGACAAAGGGACAACGGTCAACCCGCGATGCAGTCCTCAGCGAATAACGGGTTCACCCGATTTTCGGAACAGGGATGCGGCCATTGAAATCGACCGCTTTTTCAGGTCTGCATCGTGAATATGGGTAGTCACCATAATTTCATCTACCTGCGTCTCATCCCTGAAGCGCTGCAACTGACGCGCAACGGTATCGCTACTTCCTGAGAAAGAGTACTTTAGCATTTGCCTGACGGCAAACTCCTCGTGTTCGGACCACAATTCATCCATGTTCTCTACAGGACGCGGCATCGGGCGGCGAACATTGCGTATCATACCCAGGGCCATCTGATAAAATGAGGTTGACAGGTATTCAGCTTCACTGTCAGTTTCGGCACAGATAACATTGACACATGCGAGTGCATAGGGCGCCTGAAGATAAGCTGATGGTTGGAATAACGTCCGATAAAGATGTAAGGCTTCGTGAAGGTGCGTGGGAGCAAAATGCGACGCGAAAGCAAAAGGCAGTCCCAGGTGTGCAGCAAGCTGAGCACTGTACGTACTGGAACCTAAGAGCCAGACCGGGACATGCGTATCTTGCCCCGGAACCGCGATGACTTTGGCATCAGGTGCTTTCGGTCCCAGATAGTCGAGCAGTTCCTGAACGTCATTGGGGAACTCCCGTATGTCATTCCGAAGCGTTCGCCGCAGGGCAGCGGCTGTCAGTTGGTCCGTACCCGGCGCCCTTCCTATGCCCAGGTCAATGCGACCCGGAAAAAGGGTGGCGAGAGTGCCAAACTGTTCAGCGATAATCAGCGGGGCATGGTTGGGCAACATCACGCCCCCCGCTCCTACGCGTATTGAATTTGTGTTTTCCGCCACGTGTCCGATCAACACCGCAGTGGCTGAAGATGCAACACTTTCCATATTGTGATGCTCGGCAAACCAATAACGCCTATACCCCTCTTTTTCAGCCAGTCTGGCAAATTCAACGCTTCTCGCGAACGCGTCGGCTGCGCCGCTGTCACCCTCCACAATCGTGGCAAGGTCGAGAATCGATATAGAAATTTCGTTTAATGATTTCATACTCTGGATTTGCGTCTCTAACAGAATAAATCAAAGGACAGTTCACACGGCTGTTACCAGGATTCTTTTTCCCGCACGGCGAACATCCGCGAGCCGTCTGTATCATGGACTGCGCGTAGGATTTCACGCTATTTTACATAGAAAATCGGTTCATCAATCCGCCGAAGCAGATGGAATTTCAATAGCTTTGTGAAAGCCCCAAAATTACCAGTTGCCGATGCCCAATTTTTTGTTAGCGAATTGTTAAGCGCTTTTCTCCAGTCCCATCCTCCAAATAAAACTGCACCATGTTTCTTGCGATATTCCTTCTTCTACTGGGTTTCGCGATCCTTATTAAGGGCGCAGATTTTCTTGTAAGCGGCTCAGCCTCCATCGCAAAGGGATTTCGCATATCAAATCTCGCCATTGGCCTCACCGTTGTTGCGTTTGGAACTTCCACGCCGGAACTTCTGGTAAACATCATGTCGACCTCACGCGACCTGAGTGACGCTGCATTCGGCAACATTATCGGCAGCAACAACTTTAACTTGCTCTGTATTCTCGGAATCGCGGGGATACTACATCCGCTGACGGTCCAGCGAAATACCGTGAAGATTGAAATCCCGGTATCTCTCGCGGCCGCTCTGCTTACATTCGTACTTCTGAACGACGTCCTTGTGTTCGGCAAGACCACCAACATGTTATCACGGACAGATTCTCTCCTATTGTTAGTTGTCTTTTTCGGATTCATGTTTTACATCTTCAAGACAATGACGAACACGGACACAACCACAGATGCGGAAATCAGGATTTACAGCAAAACGAAATCTTGGCTCCTTGTTATTCTGGGATTGGGAATGCTTGTCGGAGGTGGCAACCTGGTTGTAGATAACGCTGTATGGATTGCCATGCAATTTGGATGGAGCGAAAAGTTGATCGGACTCACGATTCTCGCTGCCGGGACTTCCCTTCCGGAACTGGCTACTTCAGCAGTGGCAGCATTTAAGAAGAACACAGACATCGCTATCGGAAATGTAGTAGGTTCAAATATTTTCAATCTCCTCTTCATACTCGGCCTTACGGGCCTTGTACATGAAAGCCCTTACAATGACGCCTTGAATACGGATATGTATATCCTGTTCGCCGGTACGATCGTGCTGATCATTTGTATGTTTACGTTGAAGAAGCGTCAGCTTGACAGATGGGAGGCCGCAATACTTTTGGCGGGATACATCGCCTACACCACCTACCTGATCCGTTTTGACCAGGTTTAACTTCGCGTTTTACAGGTCGACGTCAGGCTTTTTCAATAGCCTCATCGGCGAGATAAAGAATTGACGTATAATTTGCGTCGACTGCTTCGCTCATGGCCATTTCGCATGTACGTGTAGAGGAATAGTATCCGTCATATTCCTTTTCACGGACGACGGCGGCTTCGTGCGCTGTTGCTGACCTCGTGAGTTCCGGAAATAAAAAACCACGATCGCCGGCCATCCCACAGCACCCTGCATTTATGGGCACATCAACATTTTCTGCAAGTTGTTTCGCCAGGCGAATAAACTTATCATGGCTTTTCATCTTCTCCAGTGAACAGACCGGATGCAAAACAATGCTTCGCTTACGACGGGCCACCCGGACCAGTGGCATAACATTATCGCACAAAAAGTCTACGCTGTCGCGGATGGTCAGCCTGTTTAATTTTTGCTTATTCTCTTCCGTGAGCACGGGATAAAGCTGATGCAACGTATGCGCACAAGAACTCACATCAATCACCACGGGATGGAACCCTTCATTAGTTGCCTGCCAAAGCCGGGAGACGATGTCATTGGCAGTGAACCGATAAGCATCGGCATATCCCTTCGAGGAAAACATCTGACCGCAGCACGCACGTGAAGTTTCGGGAAGAACGTGCACAGCGATACCTGCCTTCAAACAGACACTCTTGAACGTTTCCATAAGATTCTTCCCCTTTCCCGGATACGCACCCATAAAACGTGAAATACATGCCGGGAAGTAAACGATGGTTCCGTTGGTGGTTCCCGTTACGCCGGAGCTATCACCCAATCCTTTCAATGAAGGCGGATAAGCAATCTGGTTTGACCAAAGCGGTACAGCAGGAACGATCTTGCGAACCGAAGATGTTAGTCTTGCCATCGACTGCGATCCAAAGATGCGGTTGAACACCACTCCTTTCTTGAGGACAAGCCTGACGAACCATTGCCCGACGGCGAAGTTCCTGGCAACCCAAAGCGCGATGCGATTGGCTGTTTTACCATGATTCTCCCTTCTCAATCGTTTCATCAAGTCGCCCGTATTGATATCCACGGGGCACGCTGTGGCGCACAGTCCGTCAACAGCACATGTATCGATCCCTTCGTACTGATACTCTTGCAGCAACAAGTCATGTGCAGCGCGATTGCCTGCAGCTTCAAGATCCTTCAACACTCTTCTTACCACTATCCGGCGCCGGGGACTTGTGGTTAAATCGCGACTGGGACACCGGTGTTCACAATACCCGCACTCGATGCATTTATCAACCTCCGATTCAACTGAGGGAAGGCTCTTCAAATTCCTGACGTGCACCAGTTTGTCGTCGTTGACAATAACACCGGGATTGAGCAACGAAAGAGGATCCACGGAAGCTTTTATCCGCCGAATGATTTCATAGGCTTTTCCACCCCACTCCGTTTCAACAAACGGCGCCATGTTACGTCCGGTTCCGTGTTCCGCCTTGAGCGTGCCATCGTATTTCTTTACTACCAACTCCACGACATCACGAATAAACATGTCATACCGTTTTACGTCAGCATCCGTTCCAAAAGACTGCGTTACGACGAAGTGGATGTTTCCATCTTTCGCATGACCGAAGATAATAGCATTGTGATAATCGTACTTTGCAAAAAGCTGGTGAAGGTCAAGTATTGCACCACCCAGTCGACTTACAGGGAAAGCAATATCCTCGAGGATAACAGTAGTACCGCTTGCACGTACCGCACCGACAGCCGGAAACAGACCTTTGCGCACTTTCCAGAGAAACTCCTGCTCCTTTGGATCTTCCGTGAAGACTGGCGCATTAATCAGCGTCAGCGATGGAAGCGATTCCTCAAAGGCCTTCACCCTGTTGAGCAGCTTCTCACTCGTTTCTTCCTGAAATTCAACAAGGAGTGCCGCTGCTGTGGGCGGTAATGTTTTTACGATTGCAGGCATCCCGGCAAGGTGCTCCACAGACCGAAGTGACGCGCGATCCATCAGTTCAACCATCATTGCACCTGCGTCGGTTAACGGAATGATGGCCTGACATGCGGAATAAATGTCCGGAAAGTAAAGCAACCCTGTTGATTTAAAAGGGTAGTCAGGAACAGTATTCAATACGGCCTCGGAAATGAAACCAAGTGTCCCCTCGGCTCCGATGAGGAGATGTGCAAGAATATCCAGGGGATGTTCAAAGTCAACAAATGCATTCAGTGAATATCCAACCGTGTTCTTTGTAAGATACTTGGTTCGGATCCTGGTGAGCAGTTGCGTATCACCGAGAATCTCGTCACGGATTGATTTCAGTTCCTGAACCAGCGCAGGGCATTCCTGCTCGAACCTGCTGTAGTCATCACGCATTTCGGTGGTGAAAACCTTGCCTTCGGGAAGTATAAATCGAATATCCCTGACCGTATGGTATGAGTTAAGATTTACGCCGCAGCACATACCGCTGGAGTTATTCGACAGGATTCCGCCCATCATGGCAGAATTGATACTCGATGGATCCGGACCAATCTTACGGCGGAACTTCTTGAGCCTGACATTGACCATTGCTCCCGTAATTCCAGGTTGACATCTGACCGCCTCGCCGTCATCTTCCACCGACACGCGATTCCAGTGCTGACTCAGGTCGACGAGGATGCCGTCGGTAATGGCTTGCCCCGAAAGACTTGTTCCGCCCGCGCGAAATACCAGTGGCGTTTGGGTCTTCCTGGAAAGTTTAAATAGTGCAATGATTTCCTGTTCGTCCAACGGCTGGACTACAGCTTTCGGGAGTAGATAATAGAAACCGGCATCGGAAGCGAAGGAAACGCGGTCGATGAACTTGTCGCGAATACGCGACGCTGGAATGATCTTCAGTAGCTCCTCTTTCAACATGCAAGTTCCCGACGCGAAGTTACCACACGGGCATCAACATCAGTGCGAGTCGCGGGCGACTTCACTGCCCGAACTACCGCGAAGGAAGTCAAGGTCTGCACCAAGGTGAGCCTGTTGAACGTGATTCTGATACAGATGAACATATCCCCTGTCGGCAAATGTAACCCGGGATTTCCAGTTCTTCTTCCGCGTCGCCAGCTCTTCATCGGAGACGTGCAGCGTAAGAGTCCGGTTAGGAACGTCCAGTGTAATCAGATCGCCGTTTTGAACGACAGCGAAATTACCTCCGAGAGCGGCTTCCGGCGAAGCGTGCAGAACGACGGTACCAAAGCCTGTTCCGCTCATCCTGCCATCGGAAATGCGGACCATATCGGTGAGACCCGTCGCAAGAAGCTTCTTCGGAATACCCATATTGCCCACTTCGGGCATTCCGGGATAACCTTTTGGTCCTACGTTTTTAAGGACCAGAATACTGGTCTCATCCACTTCGAGATTGGGATCATCTATTCTTGCCTTGTAATCGTCGATATCCTCGAACACAACTGCCTTGCCAGTATGAACCATCAAATGCGGGCTCGCCGCAGATGGTTTAATAACCGCTCCGTTTTCACAGAGATTACCCTTCAGTACGGCAACGCCCGATAGCGGATTGAACGGCTTCTCCACGGTAGCGATGACATCGCGATTGTAGCATGTTTCTCTCAGGTAGTTTTCCTCTACTGTTCTACCGTTGACCGTGAGGCAATCTTTGTGCAGGAAGCTTTCCAGCTCACGCATTACTGCCGGGATTCCACCAGCATAATAGAGATCCTCCATGAAATATTTTCCGGAGGGTTGGAGGTTGGCGACAAGGGGAACATTGCGGGATATCCTGTCGAAGTCTTCGAGCGTAAGATCGACCCCTATTCTTCCGGCAATTGCGAGAAGGTGTATGATAAAGTTGGTAGAACCACCAATAGCTGCATTGACTACGATAGCGTTTTCAAACGCCTTGCGCGTAAGAATATCAGACATGCGGATATTCTGCTTCACCATTTCAACGATACGTATACCCGACAAGTGAGCCAGCACCTTCCGGCGCGCATCGGCTGCGGGGATCGCAGCGTTATGAGGCAGTGAGAGCCCAAGAGACTCTACCATTGAAGCCATCGTTGAGGCAGTACCCATCACCGCGCAGTGACCACGGCTGCGGCACATGCTTTCTTCCGCCATAACGAGCTGATCCTGATCCATGACCCCGGCACGTACAGCGTCGTTGAATCGCCATACATCGCTTGTACCAATGTCTTTACCCTGGAATTTTCCGGTTAACATCGGTCCGCCGGATACCACGAGGGTCGGAATATCGACACTACATGCGCCCATCACAAGCGACGGCGTAGTTTTGTCGCATCCGCACATGAGAACAACGCCATCGACCGGATTGGCCCTGATAGATTCTTCCACGTCCATGCTGGCGAGATTCCGGTACAGCATGGCGGTGGGCTTGATCAACGTCTCACCCAATGACATAACGGGGAATTCGACAGGGAAACCACCCGCTTCATACACACCGTGCTTAATGGATTCTGCAAGTTCACGGAAGTGGGCATTACAGGGAGTCAGCTCAGACCACGTATTACAAATCCCTATAACAGGGCGTCCATCAAAAGCGTGTGAGGGGATTCCCTGGTTTTTCATCCAAGCACGGTATATAAATCCGTCTTTGCCTTTCCGGCCAAACCAGCCCCGGCTTCGTAAGTTGTTTTCCTCCATGGCGTCTTTAAGTGAGGCAGTGAACTTAGCAAAAAAGATCAAAACCCGCTTACAAGAGGAAGGTTTCAACAAAAAAAAATCCCGGGAACGGGCCCGGTTCATACCTTTTGGGGAAGCTAACGCAAGAAACGGAGGCGTTATTCCGATGTTTGCAGGTCTTATTCGCCTTACGTCCGACAAAAAAAAAGAACGGCCATCCATCACAAGCCGTCCAAATCTCATTTCGATGGATGAAACCGTTCCACTAACCAAGGTCCGGAATCGCCGGATTCCATCTCTGAAACCCGGCTTCTCTCCAAACCGAACCGAACACTCTATACCTTTAGCTCCTGATACTGTTTTGCTTTCTCTTCGTCAACAAGCTTGAGCTTAACAAGCAATCTGTCAACCAGTTGATAGACCACGGGTACCACGACAAGTGTCAGGAACATCGAGCTGATAAGTCCACCGATAATCGCCCAGGCAAGACCATTCTTCCATGCCGCTCCTGCTCCGTTGGCCAATGCAACAGGCATCATACCCACAACCATCGCGATAGTAGTCATCAAAACTGGTCTCAGACGTTCCTTGGTAGCCTCCAGAAGAGCATCTACGGTAGACATTCCCCGGGCTTTGAGGTGATTGGTGAAGTCGACGACAAGGATCGCGTTCTTCGCCACCAACCCGATCAGCATGATGATACCAAGGATCGTGAAGATACTTAAGGTTTGTCCCGAAAGGGCCAGCGCCCACAGGGCACCGATCATCGCCAGTGGAATTGAGAACAACACCACGAAAGGATAGATGAAGTTATCGTACAGCGCCACCATGATCAGGTATACCAACAGGATTGAGGTCAGAAACGCCATTCCGAGCTGACCAAACGATTCTTCCTGGTTTTCCTGGTTTCCACCAAACACCACGGCCACACCAGCGGGTTTGTCCATGCCATCCAGGATACCCTGAATTTCAGAAGCTACGGCTCCCGAAGGACGACCCAGAAGCTGAGAGTTAACCGTTACCGAAGTAATCCGGTTGTATCGCTCAAGTTTTGAAGGCCCTGAACTTTCTCTTACGTCTGCAAACTGATCTAAACGCACCTGCTGACCAAACTTGTTCATGAACGTGAGCGCCTTGATGTCGTCCACACTCTTGCGGTCGTATTCGTCAAAGCGGATATTAATATCATACTCGTATTCACCCTGGCGATATTTGGCATCGCTGTTACCACTGAAGGCAAACTGCATGGTCGCACCCACAGTCTGAAGGTCAAGGCCAAGCTCTGCCATCTTCCTGCGATCTGTGTTAACAACAACTTCGGGGCTACCAGCTTCAACAGACAACTTCACTTCCTGAGTACCCTCAACGTTCTCTACCTCCGTTTTCAATTCTTCAGCAAACTTCATCACATCCTGATAGGTAGGACCGGTTATGATCAACTGAATGGGAGCCTGGTTAGCCGTACCCAGCATAGACACCGGAGTTGACTTAACCTTTACCCCTGGAAAACGCTCCAGGATTTCATTTTTCAAAAGCACACCGTAAATATCAGAGCTGTGTTCGCGCTCGCCCTCCGGAACAAGTTTCACGTTAATCTCTGATTTGTAGGCAGTGTTCTGCGACGACCCCATACCACTTTCACTGCTTTGTCCAACGGACGTAAACAGGGAGACCACTTCCGGCTTCGCGGATACATATTCTTCAATCTGGCGGGTGATGACGTTGTTTTGATCCACGGAAGTTTTCTTCGGAAACTCGAGTACAAGGATGAACTCACTTCGGTCACCTTGAGAAATAAACTCGGAACCGATGAATCCGGCAACCACCAGGGCAAGTGAACTTATAAAGAGCACGCCGGCTCCTATGATGGTTATGGCGCGATGACGCAAAGCGAGTCTGAGCAGATCCTGGATCCATGCAGTAAAACGGTCCAGCGATTTTTCAAAGCCGAGAATTATACGACCAAAGAACGTCTTCGCGGTAATGTGTTCAAGCTTACCGAAACGCGAGTAAAGGAACGGCACCATGGTAAAGGACACCAGCAGTGACAGCAAGGTCGCAATTACAATCACGAGCGAGAACTGACGCATAATGTTTGAAATCAGACCAGTTGTCAGCGCAATTGGGAGGAACACCACCACGATTACGAGGGTGATCGCCGTTACTGTAAAGCCGATTTCTTTTGCTCCGTCATATGCAGCCTGCACTTTACTTTTACCCATCTCCATGTGACGATAGATGTTTTCGATAACCACAATCGCGTCGTCCACGAGGATACCAACCACAAGCGACAAGCCGAGCAGTGACATCAGGTTCAGCGTAAAGCCGAACAGCGACATGCCTATGAAGGTTGCAATCAGCGACAACGGAATGGCAATCATAACGATGATCGAGTTCCGGAATGAATGCAGGAATAACAACATGATCGCGGCCACAAGGATTACGGCGAGGATAAGGTCGTGAATAACGGCATCCGCCGCCTCAAGCGTATACTCAGATGTATCCTGCGCGATGTTGAACTTCAGGTTTTCTTTCGCGTAGATTTCTTCCAGACGTACAAGCTCTTTGCGAACGAGTTCACTAACGGAAACGGCGTTGGCATCCGACTGCTTCTGAATGGAAATACCGATCGAGTTCTCGAGGTTGATCCTGTTGACCAATTCGATTTCTTTTTTGGTATCCTGCACTTCAGCAACATCCGACAGGCGCACAGGGCCGCCGTTGACATTATAGGCAACCACGAGATTTCTGAGGTCATCGAGGCTTTCGTATTTACCCGCAAGGCGGATAAGAACCTGTTCTTCCTGAGTTTTAATCTTTCCTGTCGGGAAGTCGAGGTTAGAACTTTCAATTAGTTGCACGAGCATGGGCAGCGACAAACGGTAAGCCTGAAGCTTTTCGTTATTGACGTTTACCCGGATTTCACGTTGTTCTCCACCAATCAGATTGATCTGGGCCACACCGGGGATTTTCGAAAGGTTGGGCTGAATACGCAGTTCAACCAGGTCATAGAGTTCGGTCGGGCTGATATTGGCCGACACCCCCAGGCGTATGATCGGCAGATCGTCGAATGAGAATTTCCCAAGCGACGGCGCTTTAACATCTTCAGGAAGTGTTGAAAGAATAGCGTTGATTTTACGCTGAGCTTCCTGCAAAGCGAGGTCTACGTTGGCTTCGTTGCGCAATTGAACAACAATCACCGACAAGCTCTCGTAAGACGACGACGTGATTTTATCAACGTTTTCCATCGAGGACACAGCGTCCTCAAGTTTCTTGGTAACGGTATTTTCTACCTCGTTCGGCGACGCACCCGGGTAAACGGCGGTGACCGTTACAATTGGCGCACTGAACTTGGGCAACAATTCATAGCTCAGCTTCTGGTAACTCATAAGTCCCAGAAAAGTCAAGATAATAAAGAGCACCAGAATAATGGACGGTCTCTTTATAGATACTTCTGTAATTTTCATTTCTTTTGGATCGGATTAACTACCTCCCTACTGGTTCATCACGGTCACTTTCGCACCGGGCGATAAGTTGATTTGTCCGCTCGTAACAACTTTTTCTCCTTTTTCAAGCCCGCTAACCACTTCGATGAAATTCGAGAATGTTCTCCCCGCAACGATTTCCCTGATCTCAACAGCACCGTTTGACACCACATATACGCGGCCTTCGTCCACACTTCCCAACAGAGCACTTCTCGGAACTATCAATGATGGCTGGCCTTTAGCCAAATGGAACGTTGCTCTTCCGTACATACCGGAGCGAAGCGGCTTATCCTTCACGTTTTCAATCTGAAGCTCAACAGGGAAGTTGAGGTTCGCATCGGCTTTTGCGCCTATAAAGTTGAGTTTTGCCTTGTATTCAGTTCCGGGATAAACGTCGGCCTGAACAGTGATCTTTTCTGCCTGGCTTACTGAAAGCACCTGGCTTTCCGAAACATTTACAACCATTTTGAGGCGCGATGTTTCAACGATTTCAAACACTTCTTTTGATGCATTCAGGTAAGCCCCCTCTTCGACGAAGCGCTTGTTCACATAGCCTGCAAAGGGAGCACGGATGTACGAATCTGCCAGCTTCTTCTTTGCAGCGACGACGCGTGCTTCAGCATTCACATAAGCAAGGTTGATTTCGTCAAGTTGCGCCTGGGTTACGCCACCTGAGCTTACGAGGCGCTGATAGCGCTCCCGGTCAGTTGAAAGTTTTTGCAGATTCGCCTCCGCAGACTTCAGATCCGCTTCGTGTATCGCGTAGTCCATGCGCGCGAGAAGCTGACCTTTTTCAACAAATTGTCCCTCTGCAACGGGAAGACTAATGACCTTTCCAGCGAGTTCGGTCACTACAACGATTTGTTTCGCCGGAGCAAACGATCCTGTCGCAGTGAAGGTCCCTCCAATCTGTTCCTCCTTCACTTCTTCAACCTGCACAGGAATCGTTGCATTCACTTTCTTCGCCAGTTCGGTCTGCTCCTGCATTTTTTCCTTATTGCTCATAAGGATGAAAGCAGCCGCGGCGATGGCCGCCCCAACAATCAAAACCGTGATTAATATGCGTTTCATTTTCGTATTTGGTATTTATTTAGTTCAATAGATTTTTGATTTCACCTTTAGCTTTCAGCAGCGCCACTTCAGCTTGTTTTACACCCAGAAGGGATTCAATCAGCTGGCTCTGCGCCTGGATTCGGGATGATTCTGCCTGAAGAAGATCCGTCAGCGGGCTTACGCCTTCGTTGTAATTCTGCAGCGTGACGTCATAAACGCTATTTGCAAGCGCTACATTTTCCTTCTGAGCCACGTAGTTTTCGTAGCTGGTCTGATACGTCTTCATCGCATTCTGGAATTCCATATTGGCCTGTTGTTCCGTAAACTTCATGTCACGCTCAGCTTTAATACGATGTATTTTCGACTGCTGTACGCGTGACGATTTTGCGAGCCCATCGAATACAGGTATGCTCAGCCGCAGACCGATCGAAGCTACGTCAAACCAAAGGGGGTTGGCATTGCCCGACAATACGAAGTCGTTGCTCTGGCCCGTATACGTGTAGTTCGCGAACGCCGACAAAGTTGGGTAATAGCCTGAAGAGAAATTCTTCCGCTCCAGGTCATACAGCGAAAGTTGTGTTGATAACTGTTTGTATTCAATTTTGTTTTCCCATGTCAACTCTGCTGATGCAAGCGCCGGATCTATCAGGTAAGATGAGTTATCTTCCAGGATAGGTTCGCTCACTTCAATCTCAGTTTCGACATCAAGGCCCGCAACCAGTTTCAATTGATTGAGAAGATTGCTATAGGAGTCGTCAATGCTTCGAAGCTGCGTCTGGAGGTTTGTCACAGATACCTTAAGCCTGTCAACATCAACTTTGCGGGCAAGTCCTGCTTCAAACCTGTCGCTTGTAATACGCAGGTTCTTTTGCGTCTGCTCGAGCGTGGACTCGAGAACCAGTCGCTGGGCCTTCAGTGAAGATGACTGATAGAAAAGGCGCGCTACCTGGCTGATCACTTCTTCCTCTGTGCGCTCAATGTTCTGACGATAGAAGTCTTCACTAACCTTTGCGGCTTTGATTCCGGTGAACACACTCTTATTAAAGAGTTGTTGTGTCGCCTGAGCTGTAATGCTTGTTGAATATTGCATCCCGGCGCGGAGAACTGCGTATTCATCCGGACCGGCGTTAGGATCGCCCAACATGGCGGGGAATACAAATGCCTGCTGAATGACGTTGTCCGTCAGATCAGCATTGATGTTTATTTGTGGCAATGCCGACGATTTCACCTCTTTTGTCTTCAGCTCGCCCTCCTCATAATCATACTTTGCTTTTATGATATTGTTGTTGTTTTCGAGAGCCACCTTCAGCATATCCTTTAAAGTATAGGTAGCCGGTGTCTGCGCAGTTGCGAAAGACATTGAAAGTACCAGAACCATCAGGGTAAGTGGCACCATCCTTACAAAACGATCAGACTTCATGTGTTTTATATATTCCATTTTTGTTGTTCACTTCACGATATTTCTTGTAGAGCTTTCTTCCGCGGTCGGTTGTGATGGCGAAGATGAAATGTTCAAGGATGCTGCCTGACACTTCAACGGAGCTGAATTTATCACGGGGAAAAACGGAGTCGTTGTGGGCCAGCATGATCTCCTCCAGCCTGATTTTCGTTACGATTTCGACGTTGATGTCGTCGCGAAACAATCCTTGTTCGATTCCTGCCTCCAGGTTAGACTTTACGAAATCGGCCACAAAGCCATATTTGAATTCATTCATCATTGCCCAGGCTTTGGCATGATACTTCTGAAGGTCGAAAAGCAGCGCACTTGTGCTGTGCGTCAGGTTTTTCTGCAGGTAATGGTGGATACGGATAAGCAGGTCGAGCGCGTCTTTTGCCTGCTGTTTCAATTGAAGGATTGCGTCTCGTTCAGTCCCAATATGATGTTTCATCGAGAGGGTCACGATATCATCCTTGTCCGAAAAATGCTGGTAAATGGTCTTTTTGCTGATTCCCAGGTGATGCGCAATGTCATCCATGGTAATGCTTCGAATTCCATATCGTTGAAACAAGTCTCGCGCACTGCTCAAAATCCGCTCCTTGCTATTCTTGTCTTCCATACGCTAATAAACTCCGGAAACTTTCATTTCTTTTATAGTTTCCTCGGTTTCTATAACGACAAGATTCGGATTTCGTTCCAGTTTAACCAAGAAAAAAATTGGAAAAAGTTCCGAAATCGTTGTAGTTGACTCCAAAGCCCCCTTCTTACTGACTTTTTGCAAAGCATAGTCAGAAAGCGGACTTTGACACCAGCCCGGGTTTATCAAAAATGAGGAAAGACCTTACATAATGAAAAAATCGCAGCGATTACAGAAATACATTTAAAGGGAGTCAGGGACGTCGGATCGCTTTGAGAAAAACGTCCATAAATATAGATGCCTTCTCATCGAGTTGATGTTCGGCAGCTTTCCCGGCTATCAGATTGAAGGTAAAGGCGGTTCTCCGTAGCCCTATCATGCCAATTACAAAAACCTCAACGTATTCCTCCAAAGGGAAGCGAACAAATTCCTTACTCTTGATTCCCTGTTCCAGGATTTTGAGGACCATGCGCTTTTCAGTCTCAAGCAGCATGGACCTTAACTCATTAAAAACCGGATTTACGAGCTCGCCCAGACTGGCCTTTTCCAGTTTGGTAAGGTTGCGCATGTTGCGAAAAAACTTGTTACGGATAACGACGTACTTCTTAAGCTTGTGGGCGGCTCTCGTGGGTTTATCCAGAAGTTCCTGTACGGCCTTTTCAAACTCACCAATATCTTCTTTCAGCACGGCGATGAATAATGTCTCTTTGTCAGCGAAATAGTAATAAAGAGCGGCTTTCGACATGCCGATATCATTACTTATTTCGTTCATGGTGGTCTTCGTTAACCCGTAATGCGCAAAGCGCCTGCGGGCCGCGTCGAGGATAATTCTGATTTTCGAGTCTTCCATGCTGATGTAATACTACAAAATTCAAAAAAAAATCGCACGCTGCGGCCCAAACTAATCGAACTATGCCCGTGCAGGCACATGCCTCAGGGGCATCATTATTTAGCTCAGACAGTAAGCCTATTTTCCACAAAACGCTAAGAACTATGAGTCACGAGAAATTTCAATCCTGCATCGACGCGTGCCTGGAATGCGCCGCCGAATGCAACCATTGCGCAACGATGTGCCTCGGTGAAAAGGACGTCGCAATGATGAGCAAATGTATTCAGCTGGACCGTGAATGTTCGGCAGCTTGTCTCGCCGCGGCGCAGTTGATGTCCATCGGTGGCGACCACGCCACTGCCTTCTGTGGCACCTGCGCAGAAATCTGCGATGCCTGTGCCGAAGAGTGTGAAAAACACGATGTGGACCATTGCCAAAGCTGTGCCGAGGCATGCCGAGAATGCGCCCACCAATGCCGTACTATGGCCAGAGTAGCAGCTTAATCACATTCAAAGGCCGGTGTCGCCGGCCTTTCTCCCTGGCCAGTCTGAACGAAACCTATCTGCAGTTGCCAATTTCCTGTTATTTATCATTATGCAATCCCACCCCGCTATGACCTGAATCATACCTACGATTATCCCTGTCAGGCGATCTTGCTCCAGAAAAAACGGGCAGTCTGTAAGCCGGGATGAAACAACCAATAGCCATAGCGTTTCTGATAGTATACAGCATTCTACTGCTGAAGCCCGTTATCCCCATTATCAACTATTACATCCAGCTCGAAGCGTACAAAACCCATTGTGTTAATAAGCAGCAGCCGGAACTGAAATGCGAAGGCACCTGCCACCTTCAGTCGGAGATCAAACAACAATCTGAAAAGGAACCTGTACTTCCGATTGTAAAATCGGGCATTGAAGACTCCGCATTTTGCTTCATTACCACGGTCCTTAGTTTAGTCAATTCCTCGAACTACATTACGCCCTCCTTTCCCACGCTATCTTATCAAGAATGTCAGGGATTCTTCGGGGCTGCCTTCCACCCACCGGATGCAGTACCAATGATCTAATTCATTTATCAGGTACTGTTAAAAATCCACTAATATGAAATCTTTTCAAAAAGGCATTGCTTTGCCTATAGCATATATTATTGCTATCCTTACAATCTTTTCCTGCTCCGAAAACGATGTTCAGCCTCATCCGACCAACGGCGCTATCCGCATAGCGGAAACATGGGCAATCGGATCGGCTACCCGCGTGGAGCTGTGGGCTACGGAAGCATTATTCTCAGGATATAATCAGATCACATTCCTCCTTTATGATTCCGTCACAGGCCAGCGCGTGACCGATGCAGATTTGCAACTACACCCGCGAATGCAAATGACGGACAAAGCGCATTCGTGTCCGTTTGAAAATCCAAAACGCAAAACCACCAACACTTATGAAGGCGCGGTGTTGTTTACGATGCCGTCGGGGGAAACCGGTAGCTGGACCCTTGACGTAGATGTCAGTAGAAGCACTAACGCAGGAAAGGCTATTCTCCCCGTGAACGTGCTACCGAAATCTCCCTCGCCAATCGCGATGTTTAATACGCCTTCAGGCGAGAGAGTTGTACTGGCTACGCTCTTTTTTAAACAGCCTGTGATCGGTTCCAATCCTTTTGAGATCGTCGCCTTTCGGGCACACGGACACGACTGGGAACCTCATAAGGAGCTGCAGTTTACGATGCACACTGAAATGCCTTCCATGGATCACGGATCACCCAATAACGTAAATCCCGTCCATGATCACGACGGGCACTACCAGGGAAAAGTCAACTTCACCATGAGCGGCGACTGGCGTATTCATCTTGAAATCGAAAGCAAAGAAGAATCCTTCGGAACGAGGTCGTTTGATGTATCGGTAAAGTAGAAGTCATGAAGAAATTTATTCTCTTACTCGCAGGCTTCACTTTCACAGGTGCACTGATGGGCCAACACAGTGATTCACTGGCTGTAAAGATTCTGCCGGACCTTGTCATAACCGGATCTGTAATGTCGCAGGACCCCGTATTTGAGTTTTACCGGAAAGACAATTTCAGCACCTCGGAACAAATACTGGAACGATTAAATGGATTCTCCACGATCCGTCGCGGTGCATATGGGCAGGATCCTGTTATTCGTGGGCTGGGTAACGGTCAGATAAATGTTACGCTCGACGGCATGCGAATGATCAGTGCATGTACGGACCGCATGGATCCGGTAACAAGCTATGTTGATGCCGTCAACCTCATTGGGATTGATGGCATCACAGACATAACGGCAAGTTCTTACGGCAGCACCTTCGGCGGATCGGTGAACATGTTATTACAAAAGCCGAAGCTAACCTCTAAACGCGTCACCGGCGACGCTGGCTTTCAGTTCGGTTCAGCAGCGGCGGCAACGACAACGTATGGAATAGTAAACGCCAGCGGAAAAGCTGGGGCATTTCGGTTCAGCGCGACCCACCGCCGCGCAGACGCTTATCGCGCAGGCGGCGGCTCCAGAATCTCTTACTCGCAATATGAAAAGCTGCAGCTCACTGGCGCAGGCCGATTGGCGGCGAGCTCAAAGGACACACTCACTGCAGAAATCATGTTCGACGAAGGATGGAACATCGGATTCCCCGCCCTGCCCATGGACGTGGGCAGGGCACGCGCAGGAATATTTGCCGTCACACTTGAGCGGGCAGAAACATGGTGGCACCTCGAAAACCTAAGAATAAAAGCATATCACAACCGCATTCGCCACACGATGGACGACGCAGCCCGGCCGGATGTGATCATGCCGATGGATATGCCTGGATACACTGCAACGTCAGGACTCTTCGCGGAAGGTAACGTCCACTTGTTTCACAGCCACATAACATTCATGAAGGCTGAATACTATTCCAATACAGCTCAAGCAGAGATGATAATGTATCCCGCGGAAGGTTCCCCGATGTACATGCAGTCAGCACCGAAGTCGACCTCGCAAACCATCGGCTACTTCGTTCAGCAAAACCTCAGACTCTCCGGTAGTCATAAGCTAATGGTGACATTCAGGGCTGACATTATTTCTCAGCACCTGCACAAAGGACCCGGCCGCGACCAATGGGACGTACTCGTCAGCAATTTCGATCCACTTAAACTTGACATTGTAACTACCACGGGTCTGTCCTATTCCATCAAGCCTGGCAGGTCAACGCTATTGAAGTTACAGTCGGGTTACGGTGAACGTGTACCCACAACTAACGAACGATATGGATATTACCTTTTCAACCGGTACGATGGGTTCGACTACGTGGGCAATCCCGCGCTTGAAAAGGAATCGGCTTTCAATGTCGAGGGAACATTCAGCTGGTACTGGGGAAAAACGGAGTTCAACATCACGCCGTATTTTAAGCGGATTCACAACTTTGTATCGGGAGGCATCCGGAATGAACTTGATGTAATGACGCCGGGCGCGTTGGGTGTAAAACAGTATGCGAACATCCCTCATGCAAACATAAGTGGTGTCGATATGTTAGTAATTGCTGAACCCGTGAGGTCCGTGAAATGGATGAACACATTGAAATATACACGGGGTACTGCATCCACGGGCGATCCTCTGCCGTTGATGCCGCCGCTGAAAATCACCTCCTCTATGAATTATGCTTTTCACCAGTTCGACGCACGCGTTTCCTTTGAATATGCGAGCCGGCAGCGTCGCGTCAGCGAATCATTTGGAGAAGATGAAACGTCGCCCTTCTGGATTGCCAATATCAATATATACTGGAGGCCCAACAAGACATGGTCAGTTAGCGCAGGGTTTGAAAACGCTTTTGACCGGAAGTATCATGAACACCTCGACTGGGGAGGAATCCCACGGGTCGGGCGAAACGTGCATATGGGAATCCACGTCAGCTATTGATGCGAACAAAAAGTTCATGACAACACTTCGGGTGGCGGCGAGCCACTTCCCGCCGCCCGGGACTTGTCATCCGGCAACGGAACAAACTCGTGATTGTCGTTTGGAGGCAGAAGTATACGCCCCTCCTTCCAGTCCGCCTTTGCCTGTTCGATGCGCTCTTTACGGGAGGACACGAAATTCCACCAAATAAAACGTTCCCCCAGAGGTTCACCGCCAAGCATCATCACAACAGAATCTGCATCAGCATGGATTACAGGCTCTGCATTCTTACGGAAAACCAGCAAGTCGCCCACGCGATATGACCTCCCCTCAAACGAGAGCTGGCCCTTGACGACGTACAGGCCGCGTTCGCTGTAGCCCACAGGTAGTGTAACCGTTGCGCCTGCGGTAAGTTCCGCATGAATATAAAACAGCGGGGAATGCGTCTTTACAGAATTCTTTTCACCAAACGCTTCACCCGCAATAAGACGCATCCAGATTCCCTTGTCGGTGAACACCGGAAGCTGCTCGGGAGAGTAGTTGGTGAACGACGGATCTGCCTCTTCATCTTTCTCCGGCAACGCCACCCACGTTTGAATCATCTCCAGATTGCCGGCAGCAAGAGCTTCCGGATCTTCGAAGCGTTCAGAATGGCTTATCCCCTTTCCGGCTGTCATCCAATTCACTTCGCCTGGCCGTATAGTCTGTTCCACACCCAGGCTGTCGCGATGTGTAACCTTACCGCCGATGAGATAGCTTACCGTCGACAAGCCAATGTGCGGATGCGGAAGCACATCCATTTTTTCGATCTGATCAGGATTGACTGCCACCGGTCCGGCGTGATCCATAAAGATGAATGGGCCTACCATTCGCTTTAATCGGAATGGAAGGATTCGCCTGACTTCAAGGCCATTTGCTATTGAAGCAATGCGGGGCTGTATTACCATTTCAAGCATAACAAATGCGATTTCATTAAAGGTACTCATCTCTGCGTTACCGGGCCACACACACCTGAAATTAATGCCACTGTTACGTGAATCGCCGTCAATATTCAGCAGCCATGCAGGCACGAGTTTTTCCCCGTCGAATAAAAAAAACTATGAAAAATACAGCCATATTAATATTGTTATCAGTTCTGATGATGAACTGCCGGCCATCGACTGAGATAACCGGCTCCTGGAAGAATCCCAATCAACAGGCGATGGCAGCATCCGAAAAAATCCAGACCATAATGGTCACAGCGCTCACGGAGCGTACCAATGTAAGACAGACTGTTGAGGATGAAGTTGCGGCCGCACTGAAGAAAGAGGGCTTTCGGACGATTAAGAGTATCGAAGTGTTGCCACCGACCTTCACAAACGGTCAGCAACCCGACAAGAGTAAATTGCTGGACCGAATCAAAGGTACTGATGCCGACGCCATTCTGACTATCGCGTTAATTGACAAGGAAACGGAAACACGATACACGCCTGGCGATGCAGCCTATGCGCCGGTTCCGCGTTTTGGATACTATGGAACCTTCTGGGGCTATTTTAACACCTGGTCTCCGAGATTGTATTCACCTGGATATTACGATGAAGACAAGATATACTTCCTTGAAACTAATCTGTACGACGCAAAATCAGAAGAGCTGTTGTGGTCGGCGCAATCACAAACATATAATCCAAACAGCCTGCCCGACTTCTCACGCCAGTTTTCAAAAGTCGTGGTAACAGCAATGCGCGATGAAGGTCTCCTCAGTGGAGTCGGTGCATCAGAACTCGCCCGGGAACCCGACGGGAACGATAACGATTAAACGGTATCTTTTCGCCTGGAACGGACTACGTGATGGCTGCTGACGCTTTAATAGGCCCGAATATAATGGACAAAAAAAAGGCCTCCGAAAATCGAAGGCCCTTTTTCTTCATATCTATCCACCACGAGGCTACCCTCCTGGCCAGCCATCCAGTTAGCTGACAGGTCACTTTCTACCTGATCACCGTACTTACGCTTTAAAGTACGCTTCAAGCTCCGCGAGCATGTTCTCCTGTCCGTCGAGTTCACGAATTACCTTACCTTTCTCAACGATGATGATCTTGTTACAGATTTCCGTGACGTGATTCAGATCGTGACTTGAAATAAGGTAAGTAACCGAACGCTCCTGTCTTTCGCGGTTAAGCAAGTTCTTCAGTTTTATCTGCGATGTAGGATCGAGGTTCTCAAACGGTTCGTCGAGCATCACAAGCTGAGGATTTCCCATAAATGCCGCCGCGATGCCGACTTTCTTCAGATTGCCTTTTGAAAGATCACTGATGTACTTCTTCTTCCCGGCGATTTCCCCCTGAAAGAAGTCTTCGAACTTTGCATAGAAATTCTTAAAGTCTTCGGGACTGTAGTTATGCAACCTGCCGACGAAGCGGAAGTATTCATCCGGTGTCAGATACGGAATCAGGAACCCTTCATCAAGGAAAGAACCTACGATCTGTTTCCATGAATCATTCCCCTGAACGTTGACATCGTTGATCATGACCGACCCTTCGTTCGGACGAATGAGGTCGAGGATCATGCGGAACAGTGTCGTCTTTCCTGCACCGTTATTTCCAACCACGCCAACGCTTTCGTTGAACTGAA
Source organism: Bacteroidota bacterium (assembly GCA_023417065.1). Lineage (GTDB taxonomy): Bacteria > Bacteroidota > Bacteroidia > Cytophagales > Cyclobacteriaceae > Ohtaekwangia. The sequence continues at coordinate 16,308 of JAEZGH010000019.1, read as the reverse complement.
TCTTCAATTCCGGCACATCAACTACCGTTACACCTTTGTATGCTTTCTTCAGTGATTGTATTGTTATCATGTCTTTAATTTTCCTGGTTGATTAATCCTTTCTAAAACCTTCTGCAATAACGTGCTTGCGTTGCTGGAGTCGGCGTGCCGTCATATTCAGGAGCCACGGCCTGAACATAATTCCCAGCAGACCCACAAATCCCACGAGCAGCGTACCCGCGAGCGGATATCCCATCAGGCTTAAAGGCAGATAGAACACGTACGGTCCCAGGAAAATCGGCAAGCCCATCACCCACTGTGCTGCGCCTACACCCTGAATGTTAAACGCACCACCTTTGGTCATATCGATCTTCTTTGGCGACCACATCGCGAGATTCATTATTATGAAGGCATTAACCCCGAGGTTAAAGAACAGCATTGCGGCATTGGTGAGGACAATATGCCATCCAAAAAACACATAAGGAATTGTCAACAAAAAACATATCACAGAAACCGCACCCAGCAACCAGTACTTTGAGTTGACGACCTCACGCAACGACACAGGTTTAGTGAGGGTGAAATCAAAGTGCGAGCTCTGCCAGCTGTACAAATACTGCCCATAGTTAATCATAAACACTCCCGTTACGAATATGCCGACAAAAAGCAGGAAGCCAGGCATCTCCTCTGTATACATCGGGTTGGGATAGAAAATCATTCCATACAACAGGAAGAATGCACTCAGAAACAAAAGCGTCCGCGGGCGTTTGTTGCGCAGGATGAGTTTCAGCTCCAGGTTAATCCACTCTCCCATTGAACCGAGGCTGCGAAGGAAGGTGAAGTCGCCGTAGCCATATTGTTTCTTATCCTGACCCGGAACCTCATCAGCATAAATGCTATTGCGAAAGATGAGAAACGCAATACCATAGATTAATGCAACCAGCGCGAAACAGCCCGCTAGGAACGAAGGACCGGCGAGAGCGTTGTCAAAGATCAGTTTCGAAACGTCGGATAATTTGAACCATCCATAATAGTCGGCGAGGCCCAGCCCCGAGAATACTGTAACCAGCAGAATAATACCCCAAAGCGTATCATCCAGTTTAACCTTGAATAGCATGACCAGGAAATGTATTGCAAACGCAATCAGCCAGAATCCTCCGATCCAGCACAATGCGACGACCATTCCCTGTTCGGGAGCCACCGTCATAAAGGCCATCGGTCCAAGCAACAACAGCACAAATACATTCAACGGATGAAACAATGATCGCCCCAACAAGAAATGAATAATCCCTGAACGCTTTATCGGAAGGTGGAGATAGGGCCGTATCTCAACCACCGGGACACTCTGCAGAAGATATCTGAATACGAAGTCGAAAAGGAAATAATAGATCAGGAGGCGATGAAGGAATCCTATAGGATCCGCCTGATTCAATGCATCTTTTAGTAATGTAGGAAGGAAGAATCCAAAAGCAAGCAGATACGCCGCTATCATCAGGGTAACGACCCCGAGAAATATGGTCGTCGCCATCTCTTTTGTAAACGACACCGATCGCGTCCACTTCTTCCAACCATGATCCAAAAAAGTTCTTACCATAGATTAAGGGTTAGCCAGTTACAATTTTCAACAGGAGCTCCGGCTGATAACTGTCGAATAGGTCGCACGGTGGCGGTGAAAATTACAGGTCAAAAGATCGAAACTGACCTGGAATGCGAAAATTTTCGCCCCACATCTGCCGAAGCTTCCTATTCAGGAGCGTCAATAATTCGTTTTGGGGGCGCTTTCCGAAATAGGTATATTATAGAACATTTTCTTCTCCCTCTGGCAACCCTTAGCGAAGAACTTACGTCCTGTGGCAAATTTTATCGATCATACGAAAGACCCGGCGCGTATGCTGCTACTGATTCAGGGCTGTAAGAGGAACGACCGTGAGAGTCAGCGCTTGCTGTATCAGCATATGTATTCCTACGCTATGAGTATCTGCATGCGATATTGCTATTCGAAGGGCGAAGCCCAGGAAGTGCTGAACGACGGCTTCATGCACGTGTTTCAGAAAATAGATCAGTACAACGAATCCATGTCATTCTACGGGTGGGTGCGCCGTATCATGGTCAACGCGTCCATCGACCATTACCGCAAAGAGAAGAAGAATTATTTCCATGCGGACATCACCATACAGCCGGATTCAGAAGGCCACCATGTTTCCGGCCTGGATAATCTCGCCCATGAGGAATTAATTGAAATGATCAGCCATCTGCCGCCGGCCTACCGCGCTGTCTTCAACCTTCACGTTATTGACGGATACACGCATCCGGAAATAGGAAAAATGCTGAACATATCAGAAGGGACGTCAAAGTCGAACCTTCTTAAAGCACGCGCTGCGCTTCGCAAAATGATCGAAATAAAGTCAGGTAAACACTATGCAAAATCTGTCGGATAACGATCTGGACAAGCATTTTCAGGAAGCTGCTGAAAAGTACCGGCCTCCCTTCGATCCGGCGGCGTGGAGTGCTATGCAGCAACGGCTCAACAAGGCTGCTGACGCCACCCCTGATAAGCCCCCATTGGTCCGTCGCGCCCTTCCCGTCCTCCTGATTTTCCTGGCTGGATCCATCACAGGAATCCTTACCTGGTCATATTTAACCTCAAATGTGAGTTACGATGAAGAGATCAATGTTCATTATACAAATCCGCTGGAGGAGATCGTGCCTCCGGAGGAAAACGGAACGCCCGCACCTGCAGCAGTAATCGTACCTGAAACAACTACTGTTGACGAACAACGTGGCATCGATGAAATTCACATCAGTAGTTCCCACGTTAACAAATTGACGGAGGAATCACGTCCCCGCGTGTGGAATTCGGAAAGGAAGAGCCACAGGAATAACGATCATGGTGCCGGCACCGATCAATCCAATAAACCTGACGCGTCGACAATCAAGGCTGACCAAACAAAAGCAGATGAGACGATTCCACAACACGATGATCCTCCTCCACCGCCTGGTACAGTAAGTAAAAACATCCCTATGGAAGACCCCGCGGTCTCAAATAAGGCTGATGGATTCGCGGCAATGTCGGATCAAACATTTCACGAGCAAATAGAAATAATTGCACAAGTGGTATCGGATAGCACCAAGTCCCCATCATTTACCCGTGAACATGTATCCGATCCCAAAGAAGCCAACGACGAACCTGCGATCCACGGGCGCAGACCTACATACCGTCTGTCTCTGATTGCAGCCCTATCTCCTGATTTCAGCTCTGTGAATTTCAGAGAACAAACCAAGCCTGGAAAGAACTTCGCTGGGTTGGTTGCAGTGCACATTACCGCCAGGCTCTCGGTAATGAGTGGTGTGATCAGCTCAACGAAGTTGTACCGCGCCCGCGACGTGGAATACTACGGCCATGCCTACCCTGATGCCGAAGGCGATTGCCTGATCATTGACATTCCATTGAACCTGTATTATCAGCTTAACGGAACGGGCCGATACAGCCTGTTTGCCGGTGCCGGACTTTCTTCCTACATCATGAAGAAAGAAAGCTACGTCTTCTATTATGATTCCCCTTACGGCCCGGCGAGCTATAACAAGGAAGTCAGGAACAAAAACAACGAATGGTTCAAGGTTATGAACATCTCCCTGGGTGTTTCCCGGCAAATCAGTCACAGGATCCACATCGAAGCCGAGCCCTTCGTGAAAATTCCTCTCAGTGGCGTGGGCGAAGGCAAGCTTGACGTAAGCACATTCGGAATGTTCCTGCGTGCCCGGTATTCATTCCTAAAGACCCAATAAAACCCTCAATATGATCTCACGACAAAAACTTGCTGTCATGGTTTGCCTTTCCCTGTCGACGTTGGTGACGATAGTACGCTGTTCAAGCAGCGACGAACCCGAACCGGTCGATTGCAATTCGGTAAACATTTTGCTGGAGACTGAAACGACGGCCCCATCAGGATGCGACGCTTCCGATGGCACCGTAACATTAAATGCCACGGGTGGGTCCGCCCCATACCAGTATGCGGTCAATAATGGAACATTCACTTCTGACAATGTTTTCAGAGGCCTCGCGCCAGGGAATTATGTGCTGCGGGCACGCGATAAAAATGATTGTGAACAATCGGTGAATGTTACTATTGTTGCAGGATCATCGAACCTCGCATTCGCCGCGACCACCGATGACAGTGGTTGCAAGACTTCGGACGGATCGATTACCATTGCGACTACAGGTGGCGCGTCGCCCTATGAGTATAGGCTGGACGAAGGCGCCTTTGGAGCGACACCCGAATTCTCCGGACTGCCCGCAGGTACATACACGGTAACTGTCAGGGATAGCGAAGGATGTCTATCGATTCAGAACGTTGCACTGACGACAGGGGTAACGTATGACAGCGAAATAAAGAATATACTCGACGCCAACTGCGCCACGAGCGGATGTCATGTCACAGGTGGTGCAGCGCCGATGAGTTTGCAGACGTATACCGTTGCCTCATCACGTGCCGCTGATATAAAAAACGCGGTTCTGAGCAACGTAATGCCTAAGGGAGGACCACCCCTCTCGCAGGAACTAAAGGATAAGATCGCTTGTTGGGCCGACGATAACGCACCACAAAACTGATATGAAACACCTTCTCCTCACCGCGATACTGCTACTGCTCCATTTCCATGCGCTTTATTCACAACGGTACACGGTGAAGGAAGGTGTTGTCGATTTCTTCTCTCATGCACCACTGGAAGACATTTCGGCCGAAAACAAAAACATTCAAAGTTTGTTCAACGTCGAAACCGGAGAAATCGCATTCAGGATCCGCATCAGCGACTTCCGGTTCAGCAAGAAACTTATGCAGGAACACTTTAATGAGAAGTATATGGAATCGGACAAATATCCATATGCGACCTTCAGTGGTAGTCTTGGAGGCTTTAACGCTAATGCGTCCGGTGAACAACAGGTAACCGCCACAGGAAAGCTTACTATTCACGGAGTCACTCATGATGTCAGTATCCCGGGAACGGTAAGAAGGAACGGCGAAGCCTATCAAATGGATTCCAGCTTTATGGTACGTCTTGAAGACTACGGCATTGCCATCCCACAACTCCTGTGGCAGAATATTGCGGAGGAAGTAAAAGTTACCATACGATTAACGTACACGAAGTCTTGAGAACACGTATTATTGCCTTCCTTCTCGTCGCATCATTTGTCCCGGGCTTGAGTCAGAGTCTCCTCAACGACCTTGATTCCGGAAACCAGGAGGTTAATTATACCATAGCAACGTTCAAAGGACAGCGACTGGTAAACGGTCAGACCGTCGAGACGATTCCAGCAGGTGACCTGCAGTTCATTTTCGCTCACCGCTTCGAAACAATCAACCAGGGTATCTATGAGTTTTTCGGGCTAGACCAGGCTTATGTTCGGATAGGCTTCGAATACGGAATCAATGATGACCTTGGCGTTGGTTTCGGACGCAATTCGGTTGATAAAACCCTTGATGCATATCTGCGTTACAAGGTCATCAGGCAAAAATCCGGCAGCGAAACATTCCCGTTTACGGCGACCTTGTTTGCTTCCGCCGCAGCGCGAATGTCGCCGCGAAACAAAGACCTCTCATCCCCTATCGACGTTAATGATCGACTGGCATATACAACGCAGGTGCTATTGGCCAGAAAGGTGAGTGCGGCCTTCTCATTTCAGCTCATGCCCACGATTGTCCACAAGAACATGGTTGATGAATCCATCGAAAAGAACACGCAACCCCTTGTGGGTGTAGGCGGGCGAATAAAGATATCCAAAAGCGCGGCGATCACCGCAGAGTATTATCACCGGTTCGACGTACCTGGCTCCAGCCCTTATTACAATCCCTTTGGGATCGGCATTGATATCGAAACAGGCGGACACGTCTTTCAACTGGTATTCACCAACACGCGCGGCCTTACGGAAAGGGCTTACTTGACGGAAACCGCGGGTGACTTTTTCGACGGAGACATTCATTTCGGCTTCAACGTCACACGCATGTTTTCGTTCAAAAAGAAATGAGCCGAAATCGGCGCAATGGATCAATATTTACCCGGAATGTTCACCGCCATTCCGGGGGCAAAACTCGGAGCGGTAACCACCCGCGCATTCGATCCGTCAAACGCAATCGTGATTCGTTCCGTGTGCGGGCTTTCAATATAACGCAGGGTGAGTTCCAGCGTATCGTTATCCTTCCAGGAAAATGCACCCGCTACTTTGAACGGCGGAAGGCCCTTGAACTTCGCTCGTGCTTTTGAGAAAAGGTGTGGTCCATGTTTTTCTGTCTTACCGAAAATCCACTTCCCGCTACCAAATTCGATCGGATAAACATCAGAACCGATTTTAAATGAAACCTCATAACCTGAACCGTTCGCACGAATCACAATTTCCTCCAGATCAAGTTCATTTTTTTCAAGCCTGATTGCCTTTCCCAGAACAGCTTTCTCGCGGTCAGACGAGACACCTCGTTCGGGTATAGCAAGTTGAAGACTGCGGAGCTTTTTATCCAACGCTCTTTGCGCAGCCTTGTCGGTTGGCAACGCTTGCTTTTTTACTCCAGGCAGGATATATTCCCATGCGAGGTTAATTTGTCGTTGCATATCCGGAGTTTCTGCCGTGAAGACGATCACCATACTCTCTTCAGGAAGAACGACGATGAACTGACCAAACGCTCCGTCAGCGCGGAAGGCACTGTGACGGGTGCGCCAGAATTGATAGCCATAGCCCTGAAGCCAATCGCTCACCTCGCGGACACTGTCTGGGACGTCAGGTGATTGCAGTATCTGGCGAGTGGTCGCCTCTTTAACCCAGGCTGCCGGAAGTATCTGCCTTCCATTCCAACTCCCCTTCTGAAGGTAAAGCTGCCCCAGTTTTGCCATATCTTCAGTGCGCACCCGCATCCCCCATCCGCCCGTGCTGATCCCCCTGGGATCAACCTCCGAATCGATATCCGTAATCCCCAGCGGATCAAACAACCTGGGCTTGAGGTAATCAATCACCTTCTGACCGGTTACTTTCTGCACGATTGCCGACAACATATATGTAGCCATGGAATTGTAAAGGAAGGTTGTGCCGGGTTGTTTGACAATCTCACGTGCAAGAAACGCGCGCACCCAGTTATCGCTGCCGGATGCAATATTGTGTGTGGGATCCGGATCCTGTCCGACGCTCATGGTCAGCAGATTTTTTATCGAAAGTTGCTTCAAATGATCACTGACTGTATCAGGCAATTCATCAGGAAAGAACTCAATGACCTTATTTTCGACGCTGAGCAATCCTTCAGCAACTGCGAACCCCACTGCTGTTGACGTCCAGCTCTTCGTCACGGAGTACATGGTGTGTTTCAGATCAGGACGATAAGGTGACCACCACCCTTCGGCAATCACCTTCCCGTTCCTTAGTATCATTATGCTATGGAATTCAGCTTCGCTTTTATCCGTCGCTTCGACGAATTGCAGGATAGCCTTGGAAGAAACCCCTTCCGCTTCCGGCGTACTTCTCGGAAACTGCATCCAGGTTTGCGCATAACCATGTACAGAATACATCAAAGCGAGGCCCAACACCACAAGGGAGCCAAGATGTTGCAGTGGATGAATAAACATTTTCGGAATGACGTTCATAATACGGAGGATTATCTCAAATCGAATCAAATACTCAACGGCACACGCCAACAGCCCCTCACTTGTCCGACCTAAGTTACAAATCACGGCGTTTCTCACAATATGACCTCGCGAGTGAAAGCGACCTTACTCCCAGACGCTACATGGATAAATGGAGCAGCATACGTCAGGTGTATGCCGGCTATCCCGGCAGGCTTGCAATTCTGGCACATAATCGCTATTCTGGATAGCTAAACCTTACAACCCGACCATGAATGATTTCTTTATAAACCGCCGCACCTTCATCAAGGGTGCTACAGCTTCCCTCACGATGTCCACCCTGGGCGCATATGGAATGGATCTTCGTTTTCCTCAAAAGGCCTGGCGTGTCGGGCTAATCGGCAGTGGCTGGTATGGGAAGAATGATCTTTTCAGATTGATGCAGGTTACGCAGGCTGAGGTCGTAGCGCTGAGTGATCCCGACCGAAATATGCTTGAGAAGGCAGGAAATCTCGTTAAGGAAAGAGCAAAAGCCAAAAAGGCTCCCGTGCTCTACCAGGATTACCGCAAGATGCTGGCCTCTCATGAGTTCGACATTATATTGATCGGCACACCGGACCATTGGCATGCCCTCTCGGCCATCGATGCCATGAAAGCAGGTGCTCACGTTTACCTGCAAAAACCGATAAGCGTCGACGTGATGGAGGGCGAGGCAATTCTCGCCGCCTCCCGCAAGTATGGAAAGGTAGTTCAGGTAGGCCTTCAGCGTCGAAGTACGCCTCACTGGATTGATGCAAAGAAGAACATCATCGAAGCTGGCTTACTTGGTAAGATCTCGCACGTGGATATGGTTTGTTATTACCACATGCGCTTCAATGCAAATCCAGCCGTACAGGACGTACCCGCGTTTTTTGATTACGATCTGTGGACAGGCCCGGCGCCGCAACGCCCCTACGACGGCCTCCCGCACAGCAGGTGGCGTTCCTACACACAATACGGAAATGGCATCGTCGGCGACATGTGTGTTCACATGCTCGACGGCGCGCGGTGGTTGCTCAATCTTGGATGGCCCAAACGAATCTCCTCAACGGGAGGCATATACGTTCAAAAGGAAAGCAATGCCAATGTTTCGGACACACAGACAGCTGTGTTTGAATTCGACGAGCTTAACTGCGTATGGCAACACCGCACGTGGGGTACACCTGAAGACCCTGAGTATCCATGGGCGCTGAAGATATTCGGTGAAAAAGGCACGCTCTCCATCAGCACGCTCAAGATGGATTTTGTACCCGTTGGTGAAGGTGAAAAAATAAAAAAAGACGCTGTTTACGAACGGGAGAAGTATCCCGAGGATCTCAAAGAGGAACGAATGGAACTTCACGCCGCGCCCGCTACCAGAGGTCATATGCTGAATTTCCTCGAGGCCATCACCGACAAACACGTTCGCCCCGTGGCAGATATTGAAGAGGGACATATTTCAACTGCCTCGTGTATTCTTGCCAATCTTTCGATGGAACTCGGTCGCCCTATGGTCTATGACGCTCAAAAGCGCGAAGTCGTAAATGATCGTGAAGCGACACAGGCGCTCTCGCGAACATACCGAAGTGGCTATACCCATCCACATCCGGATAACGTATAACGAGTCCCTAAAGAAAAGGGTCTGGCCCTGGATGTATAACAGACATCCGAAGCCAGACCCTTATTATTATCAACTCTGATAACTACTGCACTAATTCAAGCGTACCCTGAACAGATTTCTTTGCAGCCAGTAACTGTTGATCAGGCTGGCTACCGCCAACATAAACTTCAACTTTTCCGGGAAGGAAACGCTGATAGCCCTCGTTGTCAACGACAGCAAGATCTTCAGGGGCAAGCTTAAAGGTCACAACCTTTGACTCACCCGCACGAAGGGTGATCCGCTGGAAACCTTTCATCGCGCGCAGCGGCGTACGATGTCCATCAACTTTACGCGACACATACAGCTGAACTACTTCGTCGCCATCGCGCTTGCCAGTGTTGGTTACACGTACGCGAATCTCCGCAGGACTGTGCACATCTACATTCTGCGAGATTTCCAGTTGATCATACTGGAACGTTGTATAGCTCAGTCCATAGCCAAAGCCCCATAGCGGCGTACCCTTGAAATAACGATAGGTCCTGTTGTCCATGGAGTAATCGTTAAAGTCAGGCAAGTCGCTGTCGTTCTTGTAGAACGTCACAGGAAGTCTTCCGGCGGGATTGTAATCACCGAAAAGAACATCGGCGATTGCAGTACCGGCAGACTGGCCAGCATACCACGAGTTGATAATGGCAGGAACATTTTCAGATTCCCAGGGCAGGGCTATTGCACTTCCTGTCATCATCACAAATATCAAAGGCTTACGCGTTGCCTTCAGCGCTTTCATTGTCTCAGTCTGAACTGCAGGCAACACAATTGATGTGCGGTCGCCACCATCAAATCCAGGTTCGTTCACCTGCATCTCTTCACCTTCGAGTTGCGGCGAAATTCCTCCTACGTAAATGATCGCATCAGCGTCTTTCACGCGGTTGGCAAGAGCCTTGAAATCGGTCTTCTGGAACTTGCCTGTACGCAGGGCGATTCCGGCCTTGCCCTGCTGCTGGTGAAACTCCAGTACCAAGCGGTAGGTGCGCCCCTTTTCCGTTTTGATACGAACGTTCTTGGCTCCCCAGCGGTTTCTCGTCCAGGCCTCGAGCTGTTCCTTACCGTCGATGAAAAAGCGATATCCGTCATCGCCTTCAACTTCAAATACGATTTCACCCGTTTCAGGTGCTGTATAGTCCGAAGTAAACCTTGCTGAGAAGTTCATCGCCCGGATATTCTCAATCACAGACTGGCCTTCCTGCCAGTTCAGTTCAAGTCCGGGACCAACATGACTCACAACAGGCGTGCCCTTCAATTCAGTATTGTTAAAGTATTCTGCCTTGAATCCTGGTTTGCCATCGAAGGCGTATAGCTGGGAGTTGTTCGTATACACCAGCAACGTATCCTTCGTGAAGGTTGAAGCTTTTTCATAGACGACCTGAACGCCATCGCCTACCTTTGCCTTGATTCCTTCGAGGGCAGTGACAATTTCAGAAGGGATACCATTGTAGTTTCCAAGAACGGCGATTTCGTTGTCGGCATTCGGACCGATAACCGCGATCTTCCTGAGGTTCTTTTTCAATGGCAGGGTGTTGCGTTCATTCTTCAGCAGCACGATGGATTGTCTTGCCATTTTGAGCGAATGCTCGCGGTGAGGCTCGCTTTCCAGCACGCTTTCAGGCGTTTGTGCCCATTCCACCATTTCTACAGGGTCAAACAATCCCAGGCGAAAGCGAATGGTAAAGAGGCGTTTCACCGAAACATCAATCTGACGTTCTGAAATCATTCCGTCCTTCACCGCTTTGATTAGGCCCATATAGGCATCGGTACCACAATCCAGGTCAGTGCCGTGCATAACGGCATCGGCAGACGCCGAGGCAGCATCAGGGTGCGTTTTATGGTTTTTAAAGAAATCGTCAATTGCCCAGCAGTCGGACGTCACGTATCCGGTAAACTGCCACTGATTGCGCAGGATATCATTCATCAGAATATCACTGCCGCAGCAGGGCTGACCGCGGAACGCGTTGTAGGCACACATCACACCGACAACATCGGCATCAACGACCAGTTCTTCAAACGCAGGCAGGTACGTATCCCACAGGTCATATGGGGAAACATCAGCGTTGAATACGTGGCGTGAGGGTTCCGGTCCACTGTGTACCGCATAGTGTTTTGCACAGGCTGCTGCCTTAAGATACTTGGGATGTTTTCCCTGCAGACCATTAACAAACGCGTGACCAAGTTTTGCAGTGAGGTATGGATCTTCGCCATAGGTTTCCTGGCCCCTGCCCCAGCGGGGATCTCGGAAGATATTGATGTTGGGCGTCCAATAAGTCAGGCCGAGGTAGCGCTGTCCAGCAATGCCTTCCTTCACAGCCTTGTTGTATACGGCACGTCCTTCGAGCGCAGAGTAGTGTCCCATTCGCGAAAGCGAAGCAGTATCAAATGTCGCAGCCATTGCTATTGCCTGAGGATATACCGTTACGCGATAGGGTGTCCGTGCGACGCCGTGGAGAACCTCATTCCACCAGTCGTAAGCCGGAATTCCCAGGCGCTCAATCGCGGGAGCCGCGTTGAGCATTTGCGCTACCTTTTCTTCAAGAGTAAGCCTTGAAACCAGATCATTTACGCGAACCTCAATCGGAAGCGAGGGATCCTGAAATGGATACTTGGGTGAATCCCGGTCAGCGTTCTCGAAAGAAAGCGAAACCATCATCACCAACAGGGTACAGAGTGTGCGAAGTAAAACTCTCATAGGTTTATTGTTACATTATGGCTTTTGCCCGGATAAGTTCCGTCTACCAATAAGACGTTGAAAAAGGAAAAACCCCGTAAACGTGAACACAATTAGCATGAATAAACAAAGATTCAATTGCTGTGTCAATGACTGAAAACCAGCGATTCCGAAATTTCACAGGACTTGTTAGTCCGAAAAAAAAGGCGGAGCTCTCACTACCGCCTTTCAACCCAAATCAAAGTATGACCTAAAACAAAGAGCTATTTCTTATACGGGTCAATCGTTTTGATATTACCGTTGCTATCGTATTCCAGGGCAGTCACTTTCACATTGCGCAAATGTGTTTTACCCGAGATTTGTGTATCGTGGTAGAAGATGAACCACTGGCCATCCAGTTCAATGATAGAATGGTGGTTAGTCCAGCCTTCAACAGGATTCAGCACTACACCTTTGTAAGTGAAAGGTCCGTAAGGGCTGTCACCGACAGCATACGCGATATAGTGTGTGTCACCGGTGGAATATGACAGATAGTATTTGCCGTTGTATTTGTGAACCCAGGCAGCTTCGAAGAAACGACGGTCATGGTCTCCGCCTAGAATAGGGCTGCCATTTTCGTCAAGGATCTGAATTTCTTTCACCGGCTCAGCAAATTGCTTCATCGTATCATCCAGACGTGCAACACGAGGGCCGATAGCTGGCTGATCATCTTTCTGAAGATCAGTTTTCGATCCATTGGGACCTGAATATTTGCCCGTGGCCCAACGTTGGAGCTGGCCACCCCAGATACCGCCAAAATACATGTAGTAGGCGCCATCATCGTCTTTGAAGACTGCAGGGTCGATGCTATAGCTTCCTTCGATAGGTTTTTCTTCCGCTTTGAAAGGGCCTTCCGGGCTTGAAGCGGTGGCCACACCAATACGGAAAACTTCGTCTTTATCTTTTGCAGGGAAGTAGAGATAGTAGGTGCCGTCTTTTTCGGCTGCATCGGGAGCCCACAATTGCTTTGCAGCCCAGGGTATATCTTTAATGTCAAGAGCGACACCGTGATCAGTCACCTCGCCGCCGATGTGATCCATCGACAACACGTGATAATCGCGCATGTCAAAGTGGTCACCCATGTCGTTTTCAGGAGTACCTGCATCTATGTCGTGTGACGGATAGATGTAAATACGTCCATTGAAAACATGGGCGGACGGATCCGCAGTGTAAATGTCTGATACAAGTGGTTTCGGAACTGAATCCACCCGGTGTTTTGGGGTTGCAGCGTCAGATGATTCTACGGCCTTTGTGTCCGTGTTACCACCTCCGCAACTCATCATTCCCAATGCAACAAAGCAAGTCGTTGCATAAAAAAGCGTTCTGGGAGCCTTCCAAGAATAGTTCATTACAATTAAGGTTTGTATGTCCGAAGGTGAACAAAATTTACCAAATAGTCAAATTGACTATAAAGAAATTTCTCTGTGCAAACGGGATCGACTGGATGTCAGCGCTAAAGCGAGTCCTGCCTGCCCGCGCTGAAACCCTATTTTTCTTGATTTGGACTGAACTCGTAAAAAAGGGCAATATGAATCGGCCTGATTGCGGACACGCAACTAATTTGGTGCAGAAGGTGGGGAACGCCGGAATGACGAAAGAATCGCATGCTTTCATTCCTGCGGGAATATGCGTTACTTCCGCTTACGTGAGGCACCATGAAGTCAGAACGAACAAACCTGCTTACTCCAGAAAAAACAGCATTACTAGCTACAAAGACAGCAACGCTGGGTTTCGACGGATTCATCGACTCGATCCAGCGCGTCGTCCGAAGTAAATCAGCGTCAGGAACCACATACTTTAATACACTAAAGGAATTTGGCGAATATACCGTGGAACGCAGCGCGGGAAACTTCTCGCTCGAACTTCACGAAGCCATAAAAAAGCCCGGTGGCAACATGCCAATACTCGCGCTGGCGATGGCGCCTTGGGTAAAAAACGTAAACTGTATTGGTGGAATGGGCTTCCCCACCATCAATCCACTCTTTGCTGCATTTCCGGAGAACTGCAACCTGTACAGCTTCGGGGAACCGGGCTCATCCACTGCCCTTGAATTCAGCGACGGCAAGATGATCATGGGTGAAATGAGTAATCTGAATACAACTAACTGGCAGCGGATCGCCGATCTTATTGGCATTGACAAAATTACCGACCTCTTCCGCGAGGCAGACCTGATTGGAATGGTGAACTGGTCCGAACTGGACCACGCTTCCGACATCTGGCGCGGCATACAACGCGACATCCTTCCACGGATCAGCTATGCGACGAGGCCTCATCTGTTTTTCGACCTGGCAGACTGTTCAAAAAAATCCGTCGAAGAAATTACGGAAACACTCGCTTTGATAAACGAATTTACGAGATGGTTTGACGTAACCCTCGGACTAAACCGAAACGAAGCGGGAATTCTGTACGGTGCAATAACACATCGGCCGAACCCTCCTACGGACATGCATGTGATTGGAAAGGAAATATTCCACGCCATGAACATTCACACACTTGTTATTCATTTTCACGCCACGGCGATAGGTTGGACCAAAGACGAGTGCGTGGCGCGCGAAGCACCGCGCATTTCGCACCCCCTGCTATCAACGGGTGCTGGCGACAACTTTAACGCTGGATATTGTCTTGCCGTGTTGTCGGGCATGGCCCTTGCCGACAGTCTCGACCTGGGGCACGCCTTCGCATCACATTACATGCAACACGGCAAGAGTCTTGCAAAGAAATTTATGAGTCCCTTATGACGGTAAAGGTATTCGACGACTACGACAAACTTTCACGCGCAACGGCGCAGCTGATGCTTGAGCAGATTCAGCAACAACCCGATTCAGTGATTTGCATTCCTTCAGGCGAAACACCCAAAGGTGCATTCAGCGAGTTTGTTTCGCTGGTCTCTGAAAAACGGGTTGATTTGTCACGCGTCACATTCATTGGACTTGACGAATGGGTCGGTATAGCAGCAGACAATCCCGGCAGCTGCGGTAACTTCATCCGCACGTGGTTGCTGGAACCACTGAAGATCAGTCCTGACAGGTTCTATCTTTTCAACGGTGAGGCTATTGACCTTCACACCGAATGTATCAAAATGGATAACGCAATCCGCAGCGCAGGAGGCCTTGACCTGATCATCGTTGGCATTGGGCTAAATGGTCACGTCGGACTAAACGAACCTGGTGTATCACCTGATTTGTATTCCCATGTGATGGAACTTGCTCCCACCACACGTGAAGTAGGGCAAAAATACTTCCGTGAAAACACCGTCCTCACCAAAGGCATCACTTTGGGTCTGAAACATCTCCTCAATGCACGCACCGCTCTGCTCATCGCCAGCGGCGCGAAGAAATCCCCGATCGTCAATGCTACCCTCTCCGGGCCCATCAGCATGGAAGTACCGTCGACGATAATGCACAAGCATTCGAATGGGCTGATTTATTTGGATCAGGAAGCCGGGGTGAGTTGATTTCTGGTCTCTGATTTCTGATTGACGAGCTCAATTTCGTTTGAAGCGCAGCGCTTCGTGGAAGCAGTTCCAAGTGTTTCAAGTTCAGGTTCAGGCAAGAACAAGGATTTCGAGCCGTTATTCGATTTGCGCCCTGTGTTTTCCGTCACATAGCGACAATATGTTTCGTCGCTCACAAAGATTGAACGATGCACGAAATCATTGCTAAAAACCTGAACGGCATTCCGTCCCGCAGGGACGATATGTTTGTCGCTTCCATCCACGTTGCAGAAGCGAAGTCGTCTGACGTCGCCGATGCAAAATAGACCGCTGAATGAGTTTCCTGTACACTAAATTTAACAACCACTAATTGTTTCAATATAAATATCCTTAGCCCGAGCCGGGTATCAACGGTACATAAGCCGTACCTATATAAGTACAGGATATATACGGCTTATATACGGGACATATACGGGATATATACGGGATATCTCTATGAAATAATTGATGTTTCAACGTATGTCTGTTGCGGTTTGAAGACGTGCGGAGGTGCTATCCTAAGCCACCGGTCGCCTGTCCGGTAATAAGGTCGCGGGTACAAGCGGACACTGGGGGACGGGTTTCACACTTAAAATTCGGAATCTGGAAATCTGCTACAAGAAATAATCTCTCGCAAATCCTAAAGGATAAACAGACCAGAGATGAGAAACGTACTTAACCAAAAATCAGAAATCTGCAATCAGAAACCAGGAAACTAATAGGAAGAGCGGACAAAGAGTGGACAAACCCCGGAGAACTGACCTCGGATGGGCGGGGCGAAATGAGGAGAAATCGTGTGTCTGCCTGAAAGATTTTTTGAAAAAATATGTGGATTTGTGAAACCCGGGGTATATAGGCGCTTCGTATAGCGATAATAAACATCTT